>NZ_LQMW01000007.1 GCF_001541925.1 Nitrosopumilus sp. Nsub | reverse complement strand
CATCTAATCCAACTGCTTGATAAATTGAAGAATATTGTGAGTAATTACTGTCAAACCATTCTTTGTATGATTCTTCATTGTTGTATCTGTCAACATAACTTTGTGGGTCTTTTGATTGGTCTACAAATGACGCAATTGTAGACACAACTACTGGTTCAACTACTGGTTCAACTACTGGTTCAACTACTGGTTCAACTACTGGTTCAACTACTGGTTCAACTACTGGTTGTTCATATGCTTTTTTTACAGTAATTGTTATGTTTTCTCTATCTTCTTGATTGTCTGCATTTACAATTATTTTAAAATTATAATTCACATCTTCAATATTTCCATGTGATACAGTTGGAGTCCAAACAAATTGTCCAGTAGTCGAATCAATTGTAGCCCCTGTTGGTTCATTTTCTAAACTGTAAATTGGATTTGTAAATGTAGAATCTGTTATACTTGCAGTAAATGAAATTGTTTTTTCTATTTCAGTAATTTTATTTTCAATTGAATTTAATTGTAAAATAGAAAATGTTTCTGCTAAAATCCTATTTCCATCAAATTCTAAAGATAAATTTGTTCCATCATTTTTTTGAACCGTAAATGCTGTAAATTGATATGTTCCAACTACTTGAAAAAATTCATCAACACTTTTTGGCATTGTTTTAAATTTTCCTTCGTTATTTGAAATTGCTCCAACAAGCATACTTTCTTTTCCATATGGACTTTCCATAATTACATTAATCATTGTATTTGCTTCTTCTGCAGTACCTACAAATACAATTCCTTCATCAATTGTGTAGAAACTCTTTTCAATTGAAAATTCGGTTACTTCTGCATTTGCTGGAATTAACATAATCAAAAATAATGATAATATGCCTAATCCCACTAATTTAATTCCCATATTATTGATTTGAAACTTGACTTTTAAAAAATAAGCATAGTTTTTTCCTGTTTATAGCAAATAATTATTCACAAAATTTACAAGTCAAGCAAGACTTTCATGTATACTTAATCTTCATTTTTAATAATCACGTCATAAAATGTACATGGTGAGATTATATTTTTCATATACTAATCTTTTAAAATTACAATTATTTTGATAATTTTATGAAAGCAACTTTTTTTGATGGAACAAAAATGATTTTAGATAAAAATTATCCTAATCCTGATTTTAATGAGACATTAGTTCATGTAGATTTAGCTGGAATTTGTGGAACAGATTTAGAAATCTTAGATGGATATATGCAATATACTGGAATTTTAGGACATGAATTTGTTGGAACTGTAAAACAATCTGATAATCCTAAAATGATTGGCAAACGAGTGGTTGGAGAAATTAATGCAGGTTGCGGAAAATGTGATTCTTGTATTAATGGAATGGAACGACATTGTTCTACTAGAACTGTATTGGGAATTTTAAAACGTAATGGTGCTTTTGCTGAATATCTCTCCTTACCTGAAAAGAATCTACATGTAATTCCAGATTCTATTAGTGATGAACAAGCTGTATTTGTTGAACCATTAGCTGCTGCTTTTGAAATTAATGAACAAGTTTCTTTAAAACCTGAATGGAATGTTGCAGTAGTGGGTGATGGACGATTAGCACAATTAATTATTCAAGTTATAAAATTAACATGTTCAAACATTACTTGTTTTGGAAAACATGAAACTAAACTTCAAAGTTTGATTCAATCTGGAATTAAAATTAAACTAGGCATTGAATCTACCGATGAACAATTATTTGATTTAGTAGTTGAAGCAACAGGAAGTAATTCAGGATTTACTGATACAATGAAACTTGTTAAACCCCGTGGAACCGTAGTTTTAAAATCCACTATTGCATCAAGAGAAAATCTTGACTTAACTCCTACAATCATTAATGAAATTACTTTAATTGGTTCAAGATGTGGATTGTTTAAACCCGCAATAGATGCATTAGCAACAGGAAAAGTATCAGTTGATTCTATGATAGATTCAACCTTTTCTTTAGAAAAATTTGAGGATGCTATTACATATGCTAAAAAACCTAATACTCTGAAGGTATTCTTAAAACCTTAATTGACTTTGATTTTATTTTATGATCGTGACTAATTACGACTAATCGTGCTCAATAAGTGAAATTTTTTACATAAAACATTTTAATTCAATTTGAAAAAATCAGACATATTGAATAACGCTGAGATTTCAATCATTTTGCCCACTTATAATGAATCTAAGAATATTCGTGGAATTTTAGATCATATTAAGAAATCTTTCCCATCTAATCTAAAATTAGAAACTATTATTGTTGATGATAATTCCCCTGACAACACTGCAAAAATTGCTGAAGATTATTTTCATTCAATTAAAGAAAAATCAAGCCATACAATCAACGTAATCAAACGAAAAGCAAAAAATGGATTAAGTTCCGCAATTTTAAATGGAATTCAAGAATCTTCTGCTAATACAATTGTAGTAATGGATAGTGATTTTTCACATCCTCCAAATATCATTCCAAAATTAGTTGATGCAATTAAACAAACTAGATGTGATATTGCAATTGCATCAAGATATGTTAATGGTGGTTCAATTCAAGGTTGGCCCATTAAAAGAAAAATTATGAGCAAAGTTGCAACCTTAATTGCAAAAAAAGGATTAGGAATAGAATCTCATGATCCTATGTCTGGGTTTTTTGCATTCAAAAAAAATATTCTTGATGGATTAAAATTTGATGCACTTGGTTACAAAATGCTTTTAGAAATTCTAGTAAAAACAAAGGGTGTAAAAATTGAGGAAGTACCTTACACATTTGTTGATAGAGAATTAGGTTCTAGTAAACTAGATTCTTCAACTATTTTTGATTATTTCAAATCTGTTTGGAAATTATATAAATATGGAAAAACAGTTGAAAAAGACGAAAAACGAACTTCTGTAAAGTTTCTATCTAAAGCTGCTAGATTTTTCACTGTTGGGGCTTCTGGTTTAGCAATAAATTATCTCGCTTCTATGCTTTTTGCATTAAATTCTGACATGTGGTATCTTCATGCAACTACTTTTGGAATAATCTTCTCCATTTCCAGTAACTTTCTGTTGAACAAATATTGGACATTTGAAGATAGAGACTTTGCTCCAAAACGAACGATAATTCAGTATGGAAAATTTGTTGGATTCAGTTCTATTGGTGCATTAGTTCAGCTTGGAATGGTTTACAATCTTGTAGATCAATGGAGCGTATCTTATCCTATTTCATTAGTTTTAGCTGTAGGTGTTGCTGCATTTGGCAACTTTTTGTTAAATAAAAGATGGACATTCAAAGAAAAAGTCTGGAGTTAAATTTCTAATTTATTTATTTGAAAAATTTAGGCATAAAAAATCATGATTTGTCTAACTCTTCTCTCGTAAGGTAATTTAGTGAGATTTCATTGTAAAAAAGAAATGGAACCCTTTGATTCATTTGTTATATTTATTGCAGATTTTTTAGGTGAGCATCTCTATGAAGGAATCTTCCTTGCAGCATTAATTGAAACCGTCATTCCTCCAATTCCTACTCTTGCAGTCTTTCCAACAGCGGGATTTTTAGCTTCACAACAAGGCATTTCGTTATTAGAAATTATTCCTATGATATTTCTTGGTGGAATTGGTTCTACAATTGGAACCTCTATAATCTATTTGATTGCATTGAAACTTGGACGTACAGTTTTACTACGATATTTAAAAA
This sequence comes from Nitrosopumilus sp. Nsub, assembly GCF_001541925.1. Lineage (GTDB taxonomy): Archaea > Thermoproteota > Nitrososphaeria > Nitrososphaerales > Nitrosopumilaceae > Nitrosopumilus. The sequence continues at coordinate 6,824 of NZ_LQMW01000007.1, read as the reverse complement.
ATTTCAGAATCACTGAAAAAAAATTGGAACGAGTAGAAATTTGGTTTGAAAAATATGGTGATAAGGCAGTTTTAATTGGTAGAATTGTACCTGTAATGAGAGAAATGATTTCAGTACCTGCGGGATTATTAAAAATGAAAATTCCTAAATTTATCTTGTTTACGTTTATTGGTTCTTGCATATGGTCCTCTATTACTATTCTTGCAGGATATTATTTTGGTGAGGCAATTGGTCTTGCAAAATAATTTAATTTTAGTTTAAAATTTTCCTAACGTCTTTTGTTTTTTCTCTTCCCAAATCAATTCCCTCATTCCTAAATTTTTACCCAAAGTATTTGCAGTTGCAGGTCCGAATCCTTCAAAATGATTGTTGGCCATTACCATTGCTAGAGGAATTTCAGAAATTTTACTCAATTTTTGTGCCCAATTTTTAATCCATTGGCTCTTGTCTTTTCTAATTTTACCAAATTGATTATCTGGAATACTTCTATCTCCAATTAATCTAAGATAAAGATAATTTGATGTAATTGGCATTGGATTGTTAATTCCCTCTACTAAATTCCAAACTAGGCAATGCTTCCTCTCTTTAAAATAATTTAATGCTTCTTTTGTAAACCAAGATTCATGCCTACCTTCAATTGGATATAAAAAATCTCTAGGTAAAATATCAAATATTCTATCTAATCTTGGTTTTGCTTCATCAAATGTTAATGATGGTGGTAATTGTAAAACTAGTGCTGTGATTTTTTCATGAATTGGTAAAAGAGATGTTAAAAAAGAAAAGACTTCAGAATCTATCTTATCTAATCTTTTTTCATGGGTGATAATTGAAGGAAATTTAGCTGTAAATTTGAAATGTCTGGGTGTATCAGTACTCCATCTTCTAACAATTTCTTGTGATGGAATTTTATAAAATGTTGAATTAATTTCAGTAATGCTAAAAATCTGTGAATAATATTTTAGCCATTCAGAACTTTTAAGTTTTTTTGGATAAAAAGTTCCAGACCATCCTTGATAACTCCATCCAGTACATCCAATTTTAATTTCCATATTTTAACTTCATACGATAATAATATTATTTTTAACTAAATTGTTCATCTATAAATCCACTTTGCAAAGATCTATAAACTAAGAAAAATTATTTTCAATAGAAATGATTGAAATTAGTGATTGGTGGAATGGTTTTCCTGATCTTGAACAAGATTTAGAAGAAAATTTCAATTAATGTTATAGAAATATCTAAATCACAATCCTCTAACAGATAATTACATTGGAATTACCACGTGGAATGAAAGATTTTGTAGGTTCAGAAACTGCCAATATTGAACATATAAGATCTCATTTTAAACAACTTTCAAATTTGTATGGATTTTCATTTATGGACCCCTCACCAATTGAATTACTTTCAACACTTGAAACAAAATCTGGTCCTGCAATTAAAGACGAAATTTATTATTTTAAAGATAAGGGTGATAGAGAAATTGCATTAAGATTTGATTTTACAATGGGTCTAACAAGATATGCAACTTCCCAAAAATCTATGAAACTGCCCGCAAAAATCTCTAGTTTTGGAGGTGTTTTTAGATATGATGAACCTCAAAAAGGCCGTTATCGATATTTCCACCAATGGGATCTTGAAATTTATGGTAAATCAAATTTAGAATCTGAATCAGAAATTATTGAATTAACATCTCGATTATTTGATTCATTATTGCTTAAAAATATCATAATAGATGTCAATCACAGAAACCTAGTTGAATCTTATATTAACAAAATTTTTGATTCAAACGAATCCCAATTAGTTGGAGATATGTTACGTGCAGTTGATAAGATTGCAAAAAAATCAAAAGAAGATATTATTAAAGAATTTGAAGATAGATATCCTAAAGAAAAATTAGAAAAAATATTAGAATTTTCACAAATTAAAGGAACCATAAAAGAAGTTGAATCAAAATTTGATGTATCTCAATTAGAATCTTGGAATGATATCAAATTACTATTTGATTCTTTAGAAAATCGGGGTGTCTCTAATGTTAGAATTAATTTTGGAATTGTTAGAGGATTAGATTATTACTCTGGAATTGTTTTTGAAGTATTTGATAAAAATTCAAAACTTGGTGCATTGGCTGGTGGAGGAAGATATGATACACTAACTAAAGCATTTAATCGAAATGATCTTGGTGCAACCGGTGTTGCAGGAGGGGTTGAACGAATAATTTTAACTATGCAAGAACAAAATATTATTTCAGAAATTGAACCATCTAGAGTTTCAGTTCTTTACATTAATGATGAAATGCAAAAAGTTGCACACTCAATTACGTCTTTACTAAGACTAAATAATATTCCAACTGATATTGATTTGGCTGGAAGAAATCTAAAAAAACAAATGGATATTGCAAATAATGCTAGATTTTCTATCATTGTTGGGCCTCAAGAATTGGAGCAAGGAAATGTAATGGTAAAAGATATGAAAAGTGGAACTGAAGGAACTGTATCTTTAGAAAAACTTACAGACGATCCAAAATCTGTTCTTAATTTAGAAATGCTTTAGTTAAATTCATAATTTCTGGACCATTTGTTAGTGAGCCTACTACGACACAATGATCATTTGCTAAAATTCCTGATGAGACATATGGAATACCTCCATTAATTGAACATTTTTCAACATTTACGCCTAATACATCTGCGATTTCTGTGATGTCTTTTTCTTCTGCTTCTGGATGAATTGCAGCTCCTGTGTTGTTTGCCCTTAATGTAACTCCTGATAAATGGGAACCTGCAATCTTTTTTTGTAGAACTTCCACTCCCATTACATCTGATATTGTTTTACAATTTTCATTTGATAATGCTGGTGAAACAATTGCTCCTTTATCATTTGCACAAATAATATTTCCAAGTGCATTATGTTTTGTATCTAAAACTCCAACTTCCAAATCTGTTTCATTTTTCAAATAATCAAACTCATCTTGATAAGCAGTAGGTGGTAAAAGAAATCCCTTGTTATTCATTACTGATAAGGAACCGATTAATCTTGTATTGGCAATTGCTGTGTACATTATTTCAATATCCAAATATTCTTCTAATTTTTTTGCTTTAGTTTCTGCAAATCCCATTGGAACTAATCCAATTGTATCGTTTACACTAATGTAAACACCAATGTTTGGCCCTCTATACACATCATATTTGATTATATCCATATCCAAACTATTGATCGTTATACGTTATGAACGTAAGGAAATTATTCCTGCCTAAATGATCGATTTATTTCAAAAATAATTCAATCTGTATGGTAGAATCATCTAACTTTAAATAATAACATCATGGAAATCCCGTATGCCAATAGCAGAAAATTTCCCTGAAGGTCTAAAACCAACAGGAAAAATTAGTCTAGATGATGGTAACTTCCATATTATGTGGGGACCTGGTAAAAAAACTAACACTGATGGTTCACAAGCTGAAGTATTTGCAGACACTGATGTTGTAGCAGCTTATGCTGCAAGAGGTGAAGAACAAGTTCCTCTTGGTGTAAGTGGAACAATGGTTGCAGTTGATTGGGATTCTTGTGTTGCAGATGGTGCATGTATTGAAGCATGTCCTGTTCAAGTTTTTCAATGGTACAGAACTGAAAAAGATATTCCTGCAAAAGATGTTGTTGGACAAACATTTGCTGGAACTGGAAGTGATGTAAAAGATGAGCGAAAAGATCTAACTGATAAAGCAGATCCTATTCGTGAACATGATTGTATTTGGTGTATGGCATGTGTATCTGTTTGTCCACCTCAAGCAATCAAAGTCGATCAATCAAATGTCGAAAAACACGAAAGTGCAGCAAAATTGCTATAAATCAAATCTTTTTGGATTCTCAACTTTTAATTTTTAATTTAGTCTTGACTAACTTTCTTTAGCTTTAAATAAGATTTACAAATAAATGATCCAATGGCAGATCTACAAATACCAGAAGACTTTTGTCACAACGATGTAGAACCAAAAGGAAAAACAAGCCATAGTGATGGTGAAAATTTCCATTATATCTGGGGTGACGGAAGAACTGATGGTGCAGCATTCTCAAACGATGATGTAAAGGCAGCTTATGAAGAAAGAGGCGAAGAACAAGTTCCTCTTGGAATTCATGGTACTAGCGTTGCAGTCGATTGGGATTCATGTGTAGCAGCTGGTTCATGCATGAGTGTATGTCCAGTTCAAACATTCCAATGGTACAGAACCGAACAGGATGTCCCAGCAGCAGATGTTTTGGGAGCAACCTTTGAAGGTACTGGTTTAACCGAACAAGATGAAAGATTAGATTATACCGACAAATCACAACCAATCAGAGAACACGATTGTACTGTTTGTATGGCATGTCAAGAAATTTGTCCTGAAGGAGCTATTCGTATCGAATCAGCTAACCAAGAATGGCACGAAAAAGCAGCCGGAACATATGTAATTATGAAATCTGGTTCTGAAAATCCACACGCACACGATTAAAGAATTTTTTCTTTTTTCTTATTTTTCTATTTAATTATCAACAGATTTTAATCACTATTTTCAACATTTTTTGCCGAGGTCGCTTAGTTCGGTAGAGCGCGGGCCTTGAGAGCCTGTGTGCGCAAGCACGCGGGGGTTCAAATCCCTCTCTCGGCGTTTTTAATTTTCTATTCTTGCAATTTCTGCAAGCATTGCTGATAATTGAATTTCAGAATTTGCCCCAACTAAAATCCTATAATCATATTTTGCAATAACTTCTAAAATTTCTGATAGTTTTTTGTGTTTTGATTTAAAAACTGCTGAATTGAAATATTTGAGAAAATCTGATTCTGACATTCCATAAACTTTAATCAATTCAATCATTTTTTCTCTGGATTCTACAACATTTCCAGATAATACAATTTTTAATATTTCATCAACATCAGTTGTTTTAGTTAGTCCTGCTGATGATGTTACTGTTTCTTCTGTTATTTCTCCTAAACTTGCAGTTGCTTGTAACAAATTAATTGCATGTCTCAAATCTCCTTGAGAATAATCATAAATTGCTTTTAATCCTTTTTTATTTGATTTCACTTTTTCTTTTTTTGCAATTATTTCTAATCTGCTAATAATGTCATCTTCTTTAACACTTGTAAATTTGAATGTCGCACATCTACTTTGAATAGGATCAATAATTTTTGAAATATTATTTGCAATCAAAATAAATCGACAAATTTTTGCAGTATCTTCAATAATTCTCCTGAGTGCTGTTTGAGCATCAGATGTCATTTCATCTGCCTCATCCAAAATTATGATTTTAAAAGGCACATTTGACAATCCTGCAAATCCTGAAAACTTTTTTACTTTTTCTCTGACCATTCCAATGCCTCTTTCATCAGATGCATTTAGTTCAAGTAGATTTCCTTCGATATTGTCTCCTAAAATTTGTCTTGTAATACATAGCGCTGTAGTTGTTTTTCCAACTCCTGCAGATCCAGAAAACATTAGATGTGGCATATCTGTTGGATCTTTGATTAAAGCAGATAAACTACCAATAATTTCACTTTGTCCAACAATTTCCGAGATTTCTTTTGGTCGATATTTCTCTACCCACATTCCTGTTGCAGACATCAAGTATCGAAAGTCTGAACCCATTAATAAATCCGAATTGGTTATTCTGTAATCCAATTCATTAAAATTCAAATTTATCTTATGGTTCCTAGCCTCAACCTGTGATTAATTAGGATCAAATGATCTCACTAAATTGTTAACAGAATTGATCGATCCGATACTTGAGGATCTAAAATCGATAAGTGATCTCATATGAAAATTGAAGAAATAGAAAAAGTACATTCGATAGGATATCGCCTAAAAGACGCTAAAGTTACTGTAAATCAGGATTTTAAGTATAATGTGGCAGGAGTCAAAATTGAGGGTACGCAAGGCGATACTAATAACATGCCTCAGTGGATTGGAAAAATTTTGAATGATAGTGGGGTTGGTAGTGTTGATATGCCTGATATGATTACTGAATTAAAACAAGCATTATCTAAAGAAAAAATGGTTGGAGAATACCAGTTATCTACATTGGAACCTCATTTTTATATTAAATTAAAACAAACTATGAAAGATTTGAACCGTGATGACTTTAATCATGTTGAGAGTATATTGTTAGAATTGTTTAGAATGAGAAGAGGAAAAATTGTAAAACTTGCTGATTCAATTAAACTAAACTCTGATATTTACAATCAATTAACTGTAGAAGAAAATATTTTCTATACAACCATTTACGAAAATAGTAAAGAATTTGAAAATCAAGTAAGAGGAAATTCAAATGAGTAGTCAAACTAGTTCATTTACTGATTCTGCATTATCTGACAAAGTAAAAGAATTTCTAACAAGATTCAAAGATAAACATGGTGATTACAAGTATGTTGATGCAATTGATGCAATGATGCCAAAAAATGCAAAGTACATTGTAGTTGATTACAATGATCTTGTTACAGAACCTCAAATAGAAATAATATTTACTGAAAATCCTGATAGAATTTTTGATGCTTTTGCAAGAGCAATCAAAGAAGCACTACAAACAAGATTTCCAGATTATGCTGAAAAAATCAAAGAAGAAGTTCGTGTAAGAATTGCAAATTTTCCTCTTGAAAGAAGTTTGCGACAAATTAATGCTGAAACTATAGGAACTATGACAAGTGTTTCTGGAATGGTTGTTAGAGCTTCAGAAGTCAAACCTCTTGCAAAAGAATTAGTTTTTGTATGTCCTGATGAACATATCACAAAAATAATACAACTAAAAGGAATGGATGCAAAAATCCCTGTAGTTTGTGATAATCCAAATTGTAAACA
>NZ_LQMW01000001.1 GCF_001541925.1 Nitrosopumilus sp. Nsub | reverse complement strand
AAATCAAAGATGAGAAAAGAGACATTGAGTTTGCACGAGAAAACATTTACTCTACACTTTCCATTCCCTTTGAGTTTCCACAAGATAATGTTCTAGTGTCACTATCTGGAAGAATTGATAAAATTATGCGAGTAGATGGAACTCTCATAGTTCAAGACGACAAGTTTGCAGGAAGACCCCAAATTTATGATGATAAAACCCAGCCATATCCTAGTCAATTACTCCAAGTTTTGACGTATCTAAACTCGACATATTCAGCCAAAAGAAGCAAAAAGCCTGAGGACATCTTTGAGATGCCTCACACCCAAAAACAGTGGCAGATTAGAATCTGCGATAGAAAAAGCAGAGAGCCATACAAGGTGTATTCAGAGATTCAAGACTCTTTTTCACTACATTATCTGCATACATCATTGGAGAGATTTGCACAAATTTCCCTAGATATTACAGAGCCAGCACATCATGAAAGTAAGCAAAAATGTGATGCATGTAATTTGAAGAGTGTTTGTGAATTTAGAATTTAGTTTTGTATTAAGATAATTTTGTGTATGCTTGTTCAATTAATGACATCAGATATGGAATTTCAGACCTATTTTTAAGAGTCATTTTAGAATTACCATATCTGTGATGTCCAATCCGAGTCATATCTCTAACTGATTTTTGAGAATCAATTATTTTGTCAGGTGAAAAAACAAAATCTGCTTTTAGATATGCCGGATTAATTTCAGTTCTGACATCACCTTTAGATTTTGAGATTACAAAAATATCTATTATTGGTATTTAATTATTCATTTTGGAGAAATAATATTTATTCTTCAGTTTTTTTGGGTGTTTTTTTCCAGACTTGTATTTGACCACCATATACTTCATCATCGTATACAAATGCTGCAATTTGTGCATAATATCCTTCACGACCTGTTTTGAAAACTTTTGGAGGTAATGGGATCTCTACTTCTTTTCCATCTGGCATTTTGAGAGTTGCAATTGCAATTTTAGATTTTTTTGGTTCACTTTCACTCATATTTTGTTCCTGAATTTGCTCATTATTATCTATTTTCACATCTTCATTTGTTGATTTTTCATTATTTACATCATCAATTTTATTTTGAGTATCATCCATTAATTTTTTAAAATAATCTTTTGCTTCTTTTTTACTCATACACTATGGAGAATTTTTCTATCTTAATAGATTTTAAGAATAATTATTTTAATTCCTTATTGTCCTGAAATTAATTCTCATTTAAATCCAGTATTTGGTCTGCAGGCTTTACGCAATTTGATTAAATCTCGATGGGAGCACTTTAGACATCATAAACAAATCTAAATTTTCAATCCAACTTTCTTTCAATTAGATGCGGCATGTGTAGTTGACATGTCTGCACAATCCAAAAGAGTATCAAAATTACTTGCCATATTCACATCATCATTGTACTCAGATTCATCAAAATCAAAATACATGTCATGCGAGTCTTTAGAAAAATTTGTCTCACCCATTGGAAATACCTGTCGGACTGAAGGAAGTTTGCGATTATGAGTAATTGTAACTGGAATGGCCCTTTTTTCAGATGGCAATACCGGCTCAGTTGCAGAGGCAGGCAAAATATCAATATGTGTCATCTTTGGTTCTTTGAATTTTTTCACACGCCAAACAAAATCATCATCAAAACTGTTATTGTTTGTCTTGGATATGGCTTGTTGATATCTAATTACATCATCAACGGGGTCACGATTCATATTTTTAATAGTATTGCCGACTAGCAATTCTGCTTGTTTTATGATTTCAGATTTTTCAGCAGGCTTTTCTGCAGGGGACCATAAAAGGAACGTTGATGCCATGTCAATTATGGTACTATCAGATGCACCATCTAATTTTGCTGCATACAATGCATAAAACAGATTTTGCCTAGCAGGGTCAGTCTCATTATTCCCCATCATAAGCAACATAGATGCAGTTATTTTGTCAGCAGGTTTTTGTTGTGAATATATGCCGTGTTGTCTTCTTAACTTTTCTGCATGTTCTGCTAACCCCATTTTTTCTAATTGAACAATTTTTGAATTAAGGGCCATCATCACATCGGCCTTTCTCATAGTTGTGTGAAATGCCTCATCTTCACTTGAAGAATCGCTTTTGACTGAAATTGTTTTGGGATTGTCTGCTTTAATTTCAGAGATTATTTTTTTATCTTTTTTAGGATTTAATTTCTTGCCATCTAAAGTCATATGATGAATTTTTGAGCTATGTGACTGTCCGCCTCTCTTTCCAACATAATGTTCATTACATGTTACACAGTATGAGTCATTTTTGTAATGCTTCATGTAGGGATTCTTTTTAGAATAATAGACGTATTTTTTCAAGTTAACCATAGTACCGTAAATTACGGTACTTATGTTATTAAACCTTTTGGAAACTTTATTACAAAACAGCAAAAAACCACAAAAACCAACTGCAAACCACGTGCTTTTGGGCTATTTTAGTACAGGCACGATACAAAAAAGGCATAATTTTAACCAAAAACCACAATACTGTTTTGTGTACCATCTGATCATTTCACACAAACAGAATCTTACATACTGCAACTACTCTCATAACATCAGAGAAGAAAAACACTGTCGCCTCAAATCAACTCCGATTGAGTTTGCCTTAAGTGTAAAAATGGTACCTTGAAAGAGAGGTATCAAACTCTCTATTTTTAAATTTCATAAAATGCATAGTGTATTTTGAAATATTAACTAACACTAGCTGTTTTCATATTTAGAGATGACATGTTTGCTTGGAAAGCACGTTTTGTTTTGTCCAGGTCCTCAGAGTTTTCTTGCATTTACAACAACTTTCAAACCAACAAAGTTACAATTGTGGAAAATCTCAAAAGGACCTAAATGTATCAAAAAACCAACTACAAACCACGTGCTTTTGGGCTATTTTAGTACAGGCACGATACAAAAAATGCGTAATTTTAGCTAAAAACCACCTTAAAACCACCTTAAACCAAAATCAGACATGGTACCAAACCAAAGCAAATTTGTGCCTAATTTAGATAAAAATCACACGTCACTTTTCAAAACCATCTAAAAGCCAAAATCGGTTAGCTAACAAATGTATCTAAAAGCCAAAAAAGGTCATAAAACCAAAAGCAAACCAAAGTTAAAAGTCCACACTAAATCTCAAAATTCTAAACTCTCAACTGGCATTTACATTTACTGAGATTTGGCAATTTGAGTATCTGAAGACAAAATTGCCCTGGTGATGTGATTATCTCAATTGAGCATTTGAAAAACAATTAAAATTTTTAAAATCTAATGGTAAGAAATTAATTTATTATCAAAAAGTGAGTTAAACAATGGAGTAAGAAATTTGAAAAATAAATTATTGATGATATTTATGTTTATTTTATTTACAACAATAACTGAATCTTTTGCAGAAACCATTTCTTCTGATGAATTAATTGATGAGCAAATTTGTAAAGAAGGACATACTGTAATTAATGGAATATGTATGTCTAAATCAATTTGGGATTCTTTTAATTTTAGAGGTTTACAGACAAGTAACACTGTTTCTAATCATGAAATAGCAATTGTTCTTGAAAGTTATAATTAAAAAAAGGCTGAAAAACTAATCAATACGTTAGTTTACCAAAAGATAATGGATAGAAATCTAGCTTTAATATTATTTGGATCAATTGGATTTGGAACTTTTGAAGTATTGATGTATTCAGGACTAAACTTTCTATCCATTTAGCATTCAAAAATATACAAAATAACTACAAAATCTCCAAGTCATAGAATAGACACCACATCTCAAAAACAATCATTTTTTTAAAATTGTAAAATAAATATTTCATTGAATTTTGCAGATATTAAAAAATGTATTATTTAAAACATAAATGTGCATTTTGTGGATTTTTGTGTTTTTTTTTAATTTCCATTATTTCCCAATCCATGCAAGCAATCCCTAGTGAATCAAAACGAATAACAGATGCTTCAATCCTATCAAACAGACTTGTCAAGAACTTGATAGATTTCTCATAAAAACAGATAAAGAAATTTTGGTAAAATATCTAAAGAATTATTTTTTAACAAATCAAAAACAGTAATGTTCCAAGGCAAATACACAGTCATTTAATTAAAAATAAAAAAAATAAAAAAGAAAGGTGCGAGATTATTTTTGATCTGCAACATTCTGGTTGGTAACTACTTTTTGAACCATTGCAACCATGTCATCAAGTGACTCTAGTGCACCGTCTACAATTTTCTTGCCTTGGGCAATCTGAACTGTATTTTGTTCAATTTTGTCAACTGTTGATTCTGCATCTGTTTGAATTTGTGTGATGGTGGCATCAATTTCGCCTGCAGCTTTGGATGAACCCTCAGCTAGACGTCTTACCTCGTCGGCTACCACTGCAAATCCTCGACCTGCATCACCTGCACGTGCAGCTTCAATTGCGGCATTTAGTGCAAGCAAGTTAG
>NZ_LQMW01000006.1 GCF_001541925.1 Nitrosopumilus sp. Nsub | reverse complement strand
ATTTTGTCATGATGATGTGTGGGAATTATTAGACTATATGGTGTGGTGTGATCACTTTGAACAATACTGTTTTGTGTACCATCTGATCATTTCACACAAACAGAATCTTACATACTGCAACTACTCTAATAACATCAGAGAAGAAAAACACTGTCGCCTCAAATCAACTCCGATTGAGTTTGCCTTAAGTGTAAAAATGGTACCTTGAAAGAGAGGTATCAAACTCTCTATTTTTGATCATATTTATTAACAAGTATTACAAAGTTATTATGTCGTATTTTACGACGTTTGGTTATAAAATGTGAAGACTCACTGTAATGGATTTACAGTGTTTTTTCATATTTTAGAGTTGTTTTAAGTATTAAATTATTCCACAGGCGAATTTCAAATTATCTTTTTAGATAAAAATGACAATTCACCAAAAAATTTTAATGAGAAACATGACATAGCATATCAAAATATTTAACATAAAAATTGAAGCAGATGATGATGTTCCAAATGAACATGATGATTATTTTTTTTAATATTCAATCATGCACACAACTTGATAATGAAAATATTCCCATCAATAAATCCAAAAACCACTCAGACATAAATTATCATAAAAAATAATTTTCACAGGTATTGGATTATTTAAACTATTTATCAAATATTATGCGGTAAAAAATGTGTCTGTAAAATACTAAATGTATTAGTAGACATAAAGGAACAAACTATCTTGGAAAAGATTCCATGGGAGTTACAGGTGCATTTTACAATTTGAGACAAAATATCCAATCAAGACATGACATATGTTGGATTGTACACGTGAAAAATAACAACAAGATAACGTGTCCGGCAAATAAATCACAAACTACGATCACATAGTTGTTTGAAGAAAATACCTTGCATATCAATAGATAAAGAAATTTTTTATCGTTTCCTTAAAATAAATTGTAATACTGCCTCATAACTATAATCAATAAAATGTTTGTCACTCACATGTTTTTGAAAATTGTTAATTACAACTGACATATTTCTATCTGAAGAAAAATAAGCACAGTCATATCCATAATCACTACATTGTAACTTTACAACAGGGTTTTTCATCATGGCCATAAGGAATGTATCAAAACATAAAGATGTTAAAAACATGTTTGATCAATTTAAACACACAGTAAAACAGAAAAATAAATTATAATACAAATATTTTAAAAAATGGCAAAAATTCTCTGCCACTAGGAATTCAAGTCATTATCTAACTTGTCAATTTCATCATATATTGCCTTTGCAATCCTTTTCACATACTCACTATCATATGTCAATGTTTAGCTAAAGCATTAATCATACAAAACATATTGTTTGTGTATTTTAAACAAACACAAAAATCAAATTTAATGGTGTTTTAAAATTTCAATGACAAAAAGGATTATGCGTGTTAGATTCTCAATAAAACAAGTATTTCCTACTCAAAATAATATTACAAACAATAGTGAGGGATTAATTTATGAAACAAATTTATCTAAATCATCATTTTTACAATTATCCATGGAATATGCCGAAGATCCTGTAAAAAAAGCTGACAAATTAGTTTTGAAAGGAATAGAGTTTGTTAAATCAAACCAGCATGAACAAGCAATAACATGTTACAACAATGCCATAAAGATTAATCCAAAAGACAGAGATGCACATATTTTCAAAGGCAACTCATTAATTCAATTAGATATGTATGCTGAAGCAATAGAGCAATGGAATAAGGCCATAGAAATTGATCCAGACTATGCGTTAGTTTGGAATATTAAAGGAAATTTACTGTATAAAATGGGTAAAACCGAAGATGCAATAGTTTGTTTTGATAAGGCATTAGAAATTGATCCTAAAAAAGAGTTCACCTGGAATAGTATGGGATTTGCATTATCAAAATTAGATAGGTATGAGGAGGCAATAGTTTGTTTTGATAAGGCATTGGAGAATGCAACAAATGAAGAAAATAGAAAAGGATTTCAAAAAATAAAAGAACAAGTAATAATTAGCAAAAATAAGAAAGAAAAGGTCAAAGACACATAATTCTCAAAAGTTTTTATTCTATTTTCAACACATTTGAAAGTTATACTACATACATTGTGATTTTTACATGTCCCCGTCAAAATTATACCTAAAAGAGAATGTGAAAAATCATATATTGTTTTTAACAATTTAATGCTAATGCAAAGAGTGACAAAGAAATGGATAAATTGATTCAATAAAACATATAACAAATATTTTTGTCTAAATTCGTTTTATATGATTTGCAATCATCAGACGATGACGTGAACGTGTAGTTTTGGGTTTTGTTCTTAACAAAGCATTACAGCAAGGGCAGTATGCCCCATCCCAGATTAGAAATATGGAACATTTTGAACATCTTTTTTGACCACTTTCATATCTAGATATTTTCAAAGGTTTTACAGCTTTGTATGTTTGACATATTTCATTACATCCCATAAAGAAACTTTCAAATCAATGTCATTATAATTTAATCCATTGAATTTAAAATAAAAATAAATATTTACTTAAAATAGATTTAGTTGGTTTATGGCTTTATGATAAAGCAAATCACATACAAAAGACCACAATTGAATATGGTTGTTGGATGTAATTGTTATTGCTAATTCTTGGTTGATTTTAGTACGCAAAAGTTTGTTTGTGTATTGTAAAAAGTCAAGAAGAAATAAAGTGAGGAAGAATAATTCCAACATGATACCTGCATCCGTGTTTTTGTTCATAAAAGTACGTACATGAAATACCGGCAAGTCCACACACCCATCATAAAACTATAACCTTGGTCACAACAACCTTTGTCTTTTTAGTTTGACAACAAATGAAAATACAATCCGAAAAGACATTGTAGAAACTGCAAATACAGGTAAATATGAAAAATAACCTTGTCGTTTTGTTTGATATGTTTTTAATTACTGGTATACAATGTCAATGATGATGTTTTTTAATCAATCATACCATTTGACATATTTTTAATAATTTATTTCACATTTGATATTTATTTGATTCATTCAGACTTTTTGTATTATAAAACAACTCCATCCTGAATTATACGTTTCATATCCTTTGGAATGGGCTTTTGCAACACATGTTGTTTGATTGTCATTATTTATCATTGTAAATCCTGATGTATTATTTTTTAATCCTGTTAAAAATGACGCATCTAATTTTTTTATTAGACATTCTCCTTGGGAATCTCCAAATATGTCCCCTGATTCATCAGTTATGCATATTCTAGTGTTTTGTTTTTCTGATTTCTCAATTGGTGTTTCTTCAATTATCTGGTGTGCAAAATGATCCCAGTTGAAAATGATTCCTAAAACTCCCAACACTTTACCGTCTTTTTTAGATCTTACAGGACATGAAAAAATTGAAACGATTTGATTATTTACCAGAGGACAACGTCCAACTGACTGCATTCCAAACTGTCCTTGTTTTGAACTCATTGCAGTCCTGAACCATTCTGTTGAGGACACGTTTGAATTACTAATATCATACGTATGTGATTTACCGTTTGTAATTATTTTACCTTCTGTATCTGCTAAAACCAAATCCACATAGACAGTATATGACTCTAAAATTTGATACAGTCTTTGAGATGCATAAATGCTATCTTTTTTTGATTTTGATTCTAATGCGGTAATCAGTGCATTTTCTGTTGCCCACCATCTAACATCACATGATCGTTCATAGAGATTTCTGTCGATTAAATCCATATTTGTAACTGACAAGTCTACTAGTCTATTTCCCCTCATATCTACTGCTTGTTTTTTTATTAATTCATGAATGCCTTTAATTGATGTTTGACTTTGAGCCTTCATCTTTTCATTTACCTCTCCAATTTTATTTGTTAAATCATTCATCTGTTCTGCAACAATTGAAAATGCTCTACCTGCTTCACCTACTCTACTTGCTTCAATTCGTGCATTAATTGAGATTAATTTTGCTTGAGAATTAAACAAATCAATTTCTTTAATTGCAGATTGGACATTTTTTTCTAAATCACTTCCAATATCTGCCATCTTGTTTAACGTAAATGTTGAATCTTTTTCAACATCACTGTTTGTTTTTACTGTTTGTTTTTGACTCATCCAAACCGCCCAACTTTTAATTGAGTGGTTTTCCTTGAAATAAATTTCGTATCTTACATATTTGCAATTACTTATTACATTTATGTTTGTTTAAAATACACACACATACCAATCATTAGATTATGTGATGGAGTATAACAGAATTGATATCATGATTATGATAGAAGGTTTGATTCAATAGTAGAATTAGTAATAGGTTAACTGTATATTGTATTATTGATGAGACTAATGTATAATAATTTTAAAAAAAAGATTTTGATAAAAAACTAAATGTTTAAAATAAACGAGACACAAGGTAAACATGATTTTTCTAGGACATGTGTCTATCATGAACTGCTTCTCATACTTTTATTCTATAACACAGAATAATGGTTTTCTTGCTATGCTGCATGTATAAAAATGATATTTGACAATGAACAATTTTTTTGAAAATATTTGAAAGTCAACTGTTTCACATCCTTTACGTAGCATAGCAGGTAGGCTTATGCCAGTAACACGACGGGGAGTTATTTTGACAATGGGATATTGTGTCGACTTTCGATTTATTTTACCAACATATGATACATTAAAAGTTGTTTGTATGAGTTAAACATACAGTTCTTCTGTTAATTACAAATGTTTTACAATGTTATGATTAAAACACATAGAAATTTGTATGATGATTGTTTCAAAATGAAATGTGCAAATGGATGTTTATGTAAGTGTCATAAAGTACATTAGTAATTGAAAAACAATATTGCAAATTTAAAAATAAATTGTTTTCAAAAATAGCTTCCAAGAAAAATTTGAGTTTTGGTTTTTTACAAAAAAATATTTTATTAGATATGTGATCAATTGTTTAAACTCAGAATTAAATGATTTTTTTTGAAAAAATTTTACCAATTCAATAATAAAATTTCAAAAAAACTATGGCATTTTAAAATAAAATCAATAAAAATACTTAAAAAAATCAATTTATTATATGCTTGTTTAAAATGATCACACGTTAAATTAACATCAAATTATACGTATGAAAATAACATGGAGTTAGAAATTGTTGCCCCATTTAAAATTGAAATAAATGATTCACTAACATATGGAATTCCATTAAAGAACATATTAGACATAAAGTATATGCAGCCTATAGTTGAGAGTGGTTCTGAAATCAAAGTTATGGTAAACGAGAAAGGGGCAGTAATTCCCGTTATTAATATTACAAGAAATATGGGTTATCCAAAAACAAGATATGATTATTTACATCCAATTATTACTGTTAAAAAATTTGGAACCAAGGTTGGAATTGAGGTAAGCTCAATTTGTAGAATGGTTGATTGTTCAAAATCCGTTCAATTCAAAACAAACATGTTTGAAAGTGACAAACTCTTTAACAGTATCATAAAAACAAATAGAACAACAATCCATATGTTGAACTTGGAAAATGTATTGAAAGGTACTGATAAAATTTTAAAAACAATTGCTCAAAAACTTCCATATTCAGGAATGAGTTGGAAGTAGTTTAATTGTAAAAAATTCAAATTGAAAAAATAGATAATGATCTGATGTAAATTTATTCTAGTCTTTCTCCAGAACTATCAAAAGTCCCATTACGCTTTAACATGATACCAACTCCTGCTAAAATTCCAGGTACAATAACTAATAACAAATCAACACCCATAAACTCTAAACTTCGTTTCTTTTCAGGTATGGTTTCGGTATCGTTTTTGGTACTGTTTGTGTTATCTACTAGGGGATTTTCGACAATGGGTTTTGAAACAATTTCAATATTGTTTGAAAATTCCGGCAAATTTTCTGCCAGCATCAATAATTTGACAGATCCTGCACTTGCAGCATTTGCAGTAAATGTGGCATGATCAGTTCCTTTTTCAATTACAACACTTTCAGGAATTCTAATTTTACTAGTGTCATCTACAAATAAATTGATCAACAAATTCCTATCTGAAAATACTGGATTATCTGATTCATCTAATAGTTGAATCAAAAATAAACTTTCAGTAAAAGTATACACGTCATCAGGAGAAGATAAAGTAAGTTTTGCAGGTTTTTTTGCAGTAATTACCTCAATATTCATGTCGGTTTCATATTCTCCTGCAGTCATTGTAATTACATCTGCACCTGAATCTTTTGCATTTGCCATGAATAATTTTGGAGAGTCTCCAGATTTTATCTGTCCACCTAAAATATCGATAACTGAACTAGGAGACTTTGAGATGTAGATGTTTTCAGGGAAATACCATACAGATGATTCATCACGTGTCATGTATGCAACAACTGGGAAATCTGTATCTGGTATGACTTTGGAAATCATTGGTTTTGCCACAAATTTTAGATCTGCTTTTGTCGGTCCAAACACATCAAGTTTTGCAGAATCTGAACCAAATCCTCCAACTACATACAAATCAGTTGCAACACAGTTTGAAGTTGTTGACCCTTCTCCACCATTAGTAACAGTACTGATACATGAGTTATCAGACAAGGTAGAAGGCTCTTTGATTGTATAGCCCATATCTCCAAACATCAATCCAACTGATGACCCCTTGATGATTTTTGGAGGAGTTATTGTTACAGAATCCGTATCTGAGGGATTAATTCGTACATTTAATGATTTATCTGATGTAACTGGAATATTGCCATCTTGTAAATACACAGATCCAATCAATACATTTTTTCCAGCAGATATGCTAGGTATTGTTTTGATTTGTACAGGGGAATCATCGATGTAAAAATTATGAGTTGCAGTTAACTGTTTTGACTGAATCCCCGAAAAATCTGGAGATGATGCATAAATGGTATATGTGCCTTCAATACCTACAGGAGATGACAATAAGGAATAACCGTATGAATCGCCTTTATTGATCAAAACATCTAATTTTGTTTTATCTCCTGAATAATTATCCCATGCACGACTTGCCTCGTTTCTCAGTTGAGATTCATCAACACGTTCAAGAGAACCTGTCCATTTCTTTTTATTACCGTACCTGTCAATTCCCTCCTCTGTAGAGTATTGAGAATCTCCTGTTTGTGTTTTTTCTGAATCTAAAACTGCATGTAATGTTATGATGGTGTCTTTTTCGGCAGTGGTTGGTTTTCCAGTTTCATCTTTCATTACAACTACGGCATACGAATGTTGATTAGCTTGGGAGGAGATCACTTCGGGAAACAAAAAAAGTTCTAAAGATTTTTCTACAGGGCCAGATATGGTGATTCTTTTGTTTCTAGTATCCATTCCATCTGATGCAGCAAAGATCATTACATCGCCAGAAGTATTAACATTAAAAGTTCCAATCCCATAATATTCTCCTTCATCAATGTACATCTGTTTTGTATCAAGAGAAATTACATCCGTAGATGTAGAAAGATTAATTTTTATATCTTTATCTGCAATTACTGGTTCTCCAAAATCATCTGTTAACTGTACTGTATAGTATCCAGTTCCTGGACCGTGCATTTCAAAAGTATCAGGTGCGGCATTGAGAAGAATTTGAGTGGGTCTGTTTTTTACTTCGTATACTATAACCGTAAAAGAAGTAGGTTCAAATCCATCAGCTACTAGCGCAATTTTTGCCTCACCTGTATCGTGAGCCAAAATTTTTACCGTTGTAATTATGCCGCCATCTTCAATATCTCCAATAGATATTATTTCCGTGTCTGAAGATACTGCCCGTAAATTATTAACCTGTTTTGGTGTTGGGCCTTTCTCAGTAGGGTAAATATGTAATAGTGCCTCAGAACCTTTTACTAGTTTTTCAGGAACCATTCTGGTACTTAATTCATCGCCGATTGCATCTTCAAACAAAAAACCATCATCATCTGCAACATCAGTTTGAGCAAAAGAGTTTGAAATGGGAGAGAATATTAACAATAATACAATTATTGGGAACGCAGAAACTGCCATTTTCATGACTAGAATTATGTATTTTATGATATAATGAGTTGTTTGTTTTTTTTGAAAACTATATGTGTGAAAACAAGATATCACCATAAAATATCTGTATTAAAAAACCAGATAAGATAAACAACATGTAAGGAGTGGCAAAAGTTACCCAAATGTCATTTTTTTCATTAAATTTTGCAGTGTCTGCATTATGCAAAGAAAATGAAAATTTTTTTTGTTTCTGCCCCGTTTCAATAGAAAATGCAAATTTTGCATTTTTTGCCTTGAAGCCTATAAACATTGCCACAATTTTTCTTTGAATATTCTCATCGAAATCTTCAAACATAACATCGTGTCTTAGCAGCCTTATTCCATTTCGTGTAAAATTTATCATAAACGGTAATACAAAAAGTAGTGCCGAATTGGTCAAAATAGTGGTAGGTAAAATATCGCTCCCACTTAAAGTCAATCCCGGAGTAATAAACGAGATAATAATTATTGCAAATGCGTCTGCTCCTCCAAATAAACCCGTTCGCCATAATACTAATGCAATAGGGGCTGCAATCATTGCAATGCCAATATCTACTACAAAGGACAAAATATTTTCTTCAAATATTAAAAGTACAACTCCTGTAACTCCTCCAATCACCCATAAAATATCATGAACCTCTCTGCTCTTAACATCATAGTATGATGCAACTGCAAGAATTACAATAACTGTGATTATTCGTAATTCATTTCCGTCAAAGGGTAACACAAATCATACCTCTAAAACAACTTCATCAAATGGTTTGGCTTTAGACCATACATGCTGACATAAAGTAAATAGCATATTTACCATCTCTTCAGAATTTGTTTGAATGACTGAATCCGTTTCATCATTAAGATCCATCGTTTCTTGAATTGAACCTGACATGATAACTTTGGTACCTTTTTCTAAAATCAATCTACTTTTTGAAGGTAGTTTACCGATTCTAGTTTGAGATATGTTTAATCGTTTTATGTGTGGATATAGATCCTCACTTTTTGTCTGTGTCAATAATCTGATTTCACCGCCCCTTTTTTGGAATTCTGTGATTTTTTCAGGAATAGATGTATGGTACATTCTCAAAATATCGTCAATTGGTGCAATTAGATACACTGTCTCTTTTGCATCTTTGAGTAAAGCAGATATTCTATTGTAAATATTTGCCCTACCTTGAACTACATCCAAAGTGCTGTTATCAACAACAGTAAGATTTGATATTTTTTCCAACTCTTCAATAATTTCTTTGGATATTTTTTTCATTGTGATTATCTCATTTTCCTTCTTTTCAATTAACGTCGCAAACGCCTCTTTTGCAGGAATTGCATCACATAAAGTGGGATTTGTAAATGTAGTTTTAACAACTCCTTTATTTTTTAAATTTGAAACAATTCTGTATGTCTTTCCTCTATCAATTCCAAGTTTTGTAGATAAAGTACCAATAGTTACAGAACCAACATGAAGCAATCCTGTATATACAGTAGCTTCTGTCTCATCCAAACCAAAATTAGAGAGTTTTTCAATTACTTTGGGATCAATTGGAATCAATAATATGTACTCCCATACCATGGCAACTCATATTGTCTAAATATAGTTTTTGAAGATCAGACGTAAATCCATCCTCTTATTGATGTTCAAAGTGGCTGTGTAGAAACCATCAATTTTCACAACATGATTAATCAAATTCCATAAGCAGATCTAAAGCTAAACTCCCAGATCACTATTCCATTAAATCATCTTGGCATAATGGTGGAAAAATGTACAATCCTGTTTATGGTTGGACAATTATGATTGCATAATCTTTTTACTCATATTTCTTTTTTTGATTACATGAAAAAAAATAAAAAAATAATCACAATTAGCATAATTGCTGTCATGGCAATTGTTGCAATTCCTCCTATACTTGGTACTGGCTCTATACTTTTTACAGCTCCTGACTATACTATACTTTCAACTTTGGATTTCATTGGTACTGAAAAAGAGTTTAGGGAAACAATAGAGAACACTCCAGAAGCTAAACTGTTCCGAGAAACATTTGGTGAAAATGTGGAGACAAAATATTGGGTAGAATTATCTTACAGAACCATGTATCTTCTCATCTGAAGATAATACTGCTCTTACCTTCAAACAGATGGGGGATAGAACAATTGTAATATATTATTCGTGCCACAAAAATGATGAAAGAATGAGTGGTTATGTTGACTCTTTTGAAGTCCTTAAAGAAAGTGGGTGTTTCTAATTTTCTTTTTTATCATGAATAAATTAAAAATTTTAGGAATTGGTAATTTTGCTTCGATCTAATAGATGTTGATTAAGAGAATTATCCATTACTCATAAAACCTATGAGTTAGGCGTAAAGTTTCAGAAAACCCACAAAAATAATTATCCTGAATCTCCTTTTAGTTTAGAATATGTAGTTATCTTGTTCTTTGGAATTTTTCCAACCTTTGAATCTTTTTTTGGTTTGTCAGATAGTTTGTGATGCTCTATGTCTGGCATTACTATGAGTTATTGAAAAAAATATTATTGAAAAGTAAAATTCCAAATTTTTTATCTTGTTCTTGATTTTTTCTTTGAGTTTATTTTTTTCTAATTACTGCA
The DNA here is from genome assembly GCF_001541925.1 of Nitrosopumilus sp. Nsub. Taxonomy (GTDB): domain Archaea; phylum Thermoproteota; class Nitrososphaeria; order Nitrososphaerales; family Nitrosopumilaceae; genus Nitrosopumilus. The sequence goes on along the minus strand of NZ_LQMW01000006.1, from coordinate 30,265 downwards.
CCACTTGAGGCAGCAAGTGGTTCAAAGTTCTAATCTTTATAGTGTAGGATTTTTTCTTAAAAAAATATATTCTAGTTAAAATCTGTATTCAAAACAATTTGTAGATTTACATCATATGCTTTTTCGGATCCAGCAAGTCCAATTTGCGATGCTCTTTGTTTGATTTGTTCTTTAGTTATGTTGTGTTTTTTTATACAAGTTTCTATATCTTGTATGTCTCTATCATTTAATCGTCCTATTTTTGTAATTACTATATCTAGAGGATGAAGTGCATATAGTTTGATATTTTCTAAATTTAGTTTTAATGGAATGCTATTTGTTAGATAGTCTTCTGGCAACATTGTACTGAAAACCATTCCTCCTTTCCATTTATCTATCTCAAAACCATGTGGTGTGGCTTTTTCTGCTTTAGTAAATTCTTCATAATCTTCATGGGGTATTGTGAAATCTACATCCATAGTTGATGATTTTAAATCTAGTAATGTAAGTGCGGTTCCTCCTACTGCCACAAGTGTGATTTCTCGAAATAATTCCTCGCCTAAGACTTCTAAAAATTCTACTAGTTGGCTTTTATCTAATGACATGGTACAGCCTCATTTTTCGCTCTAGATCATCAAAATTGGCTTTGATTTCTTCTGTTTTCAATGCTTTAAGATTCCTTATTGCAATTTTGACTCCGTGTATGTGCTTGTATTCCCTTATTGCATTTAGAACTCCTAATAATTTTGAAGCAGTATCATATTTTTGTGATAAAAACAATAGCAAGTTATAGTTAACTTTAGTCTCTGTCTTAATTAAAATAATGGGAATTGCTTCTAACATTCTAACTTCTTTTCTGAGAAGAATTGCTGTAATTATGTATTCTATTCTTATTGATGATTCTTTTGTAATGACATGTCCAAATTCTTTATATCCAAATTTGGCTAAATTATACATTAATTCATCTTCGGTAATTTTTGCAGGATTTATTTCATTGTCTGTAGAGAATTGAATCTTGTTATCTGACATTGATTTTATTATCATCCAAAAATTCTGAGGATTTGAAATTATAATTTTATTTGAGAGTATGTTTTTTACAATATTTGCATTATCGTCTTTTAATAATTCGATAAAATTGTTTTCTTGTATGAGTAATGGATCAATTCTAATATTATGTAGTGCAGATATTGCATCAATCCGTTTTCTTATTGTAAATGTTGGTTTCCAGTCGTTATCTGATTCAAAATTACGTAACATTATAATTAATTCTATACGATTTAGTTTTGCATTTCTTTCTGGATTAACAATGCCCATACTAGAAATTAATTCATACTTTCTTAATTTTTCCATCAATTCAAAAATTATTAACTCTAACTCTTTTCTGTCATGTAAAAATCGTATTTTACGTTCTAATTCTATTTGTGAAAGTTTGTCAATTAATAATGGATTATTAAAATTTAGAAATGGTAATGTAGATTTGCCTGATCGTATCATGTCTATCTCGTTATTTTCTTTTAATTTTTTAATTTCATCATAAATCTGTCTGTAGTATGCAGTTCCATATTTTTCATGTATTTTTTCAACAAGTTTGTTGATTGAAACTGGTTTACCAATTCTTCTGGATAGGATATCGATTGTCCTTAATGTGCTTTCATTCATTCAGTTCTCCTCTATTGTATGTAAATATGTATAATGTTATATTAATGCGTGTATAACATTATTGGCTGTGTAGAAACCATCAATTTTTGACCATATGATTAATCAGATTCAGTAGGCAGATCTAAAGCTAAACTCCCAGATCACTATTCCATTAAATCATCTTGGCATAATGGTGGAAAAATGTACAATCCTGTTTATGGTTGGACAATTATGATTGCATAATCTTTTTGTGGATTGAATTTCTTTACAATCTTAAATTATTGTTTTACCACAACTAATAGTCAAACTCTAAAGTATTAAAGTTGAATTTGTGAACTAAAACCACTGATCTAGATTCTGACTCTTTTTTTCAAGGGCTTTTTTTAATCTGTTTAAAGTTGATTGGATTCTGTCTTCTGAAAAACTTCTTTCTTTAACTAAATAATTTACAATTCCTTCATAATTCACTTCGTTGAATTTAATTTCATCAACTTTGGCAACTTCAGGGGCTAGGAAAATTTTTCTTATTTGCTCAAACTCGATCTCATTTAATTGCTCTTGAATTTGGGGTATGTCTTCAAGTCTTTTATGCTGTTTAATCATTTTGAGTGCTGTTTTTGGACCAATTCTTTCAAAACCATTTGGATTAAAATCTGTTCCAATCAAAATTCCTATGTCAACCAATTCTTCTCTACTCATTTGTATTGACTCAAGTGTTTTTTGAGTTTCAATTATTTCTGGAACAATGTCTATGTAGGTATTTCTATTTGGAATTTTTCTTCTTCCACTACTTGTAAAATTTCTCACTAATCTTTTTGCACCACATAAAATTGAATCATAATCTTGACTTGCTGAAGCATAAGCTTGTCCTGTATTAGTTAGATGTGCTGCTGTAGCTTCTCCTTCTGATGGTGCTTCAATAAATGGAATTCCAAAATATGTTAAAAATTCTTTTGATTCTTTTACCATTCCATCTTTCATGCTGGTAGTTTGCTGTGCAAATTTTCTTGCATCCTCTAGATTTCCTTCAGAGATTGCTTTTTCATATTTGATGGTTGCATCTTTTTTGATTTGTTTTCTGCGTTCAATTTCTGCTGTTTTTAGAGATGGTGGTTTTCCATCAAAAACATAGACTGGTTTAATCCCTAGTGATAGAAAATTTACATTTCTGTATAGTAATCCGCTCAGATGGCTTGTTATTCTGCCTTCTGAATCTGTTAATTGTAATCCATCTGGACCTCTAATGCTTGCTAAAAATTGGTAAATTGCGTTATACGCATCAATTGCTATGATTTTATTTGAAAATGCTTCAAGTGTTGTTTTCTCTCGAATAACTAAATCCTTTAGATTTAATCCCATACTTGAATTTCATCTATTTGCAGTATTTTGTCTTTATCCTTTAATATCGATCAACTAATTGTTTCTTGTATGAAAGTTTCAGATGTGCCCTTGGAACTAACTGACAAAATTTTTCAAATAAAATTTAATTCTGATCAATCTGTCGAAAAAATTATTTCATATTTTCCATTATCTGAACAGGAACGGCTCATGATTAATTCCATATCTGGTCAAGATTCTTTTTCTAACTTCAATTCTATATTTTCTGACACTGTATCTGATGAAGAATGGAATAAAACAAAGGAACAGATCAAAAAACGATTTCAAAATGAACTTTTTGATATAGATAATTAGTATTGATTTTACCCATTTGTTTTATTATGAAGATTATTTTAGATTTATTGCCGGGGTAGCCAAGTGGTAAGGCGGCTGTCTCGAAAACAGCTACGTGAAAGCGTGCAGGGGTTCGAATCCCTTTCCCGGCGTTTAATTGTTAATTCAAAGTTAATTCTATCTGTAAATCATTTAAAAATAATCTAAAATTGATTTTTGTCTAATTGCATCTAAAGTTTTGCCGTTTTTTATCCATTCATTTTTACTTACACTTGTTTTTGTTGATGCGATTTCTAATGCTTCATTAAAACTTGTAATGATTTTTGGCTTTTGCTTCATTGCCTCTCTAATCCCTTCTCTAACTTGCCATACTCCTACTGGAATTGAATATTCTGGTCTTATTTCTCTAAAAATTAAGACTCCTGCTTGAATCTTATTTTTCAAAAGATACTCTGACACAGCTAATTTTGCAGCAAAATAGGCACCTGCAATACGTGGTGGATGCTTGATTCCACGTGCATCTTCATAATCTGAACCAAATCCTATTATTCCATTTGAATACCATGCTTCTATCATTTCAAACATCCATCTACGTGGGAATAAAATAACTGAAAAAATATTTCCTAAATGTTCATAAGAAAATATTTTGCAAACATCAATTATGTTATTTTCTAAAATATTTTCTACTATTGATTTTGAAATTATATCGTCTGTTGCAGTAATACTCCACTTTGTTGGAACTAACTTTCTTTTTTTACCTAGCATTCCTATGCTGAAACATTTTTGTATTTTGGAAATTTCAATCCCTGAATTATATAATTTTAAAACTGCATCAGATGCATTGATGTCTTTATCATAAAATATTTTCTCAATTGGTTTGGATGAAGTGCTTCCTGAAAATTTTGCAGATTTTATTTCTCCAATTGGACCAAATGGTGCACTTTCACCATTAATTGAAATGTTTGATGACACTTTTTTGTTAAATATTAAATCCAAATCTGTTGGTTTTGATGACATTGTTACTTCTTGAAGATTTTCAATGTACCTTCCTTCTGTTTGCTCAATAGGTATTTTTTGAATTCCTCTTACCAAATTTAAACGAAAATTTACAATTTCTTCTAATGATTTTCCTTTCCATTTTTCAGGATTGTCTAGTAATTCTGTATTTCCGTGAATTGGAGGAACAAGTGGACCTACAAACACTTTGGGATAATTATGCGAACCTACAAAAACTGATGGTGGACTGGTACCGCTAATTTCATCTGATGAAAATAAATTTCCATATTTTGATAATGATTCGTGCCATTTAGATAAAATTGATCGTCTGATATCTTGAGAGTTTGATGACATGCTAATTTGTGCCTAAAATGTGCCTATTAACTTGACTAATTTCAAAAATTTACAATTTTTAAAAAAATGTTTAAACTTTGAATGATTTAGAAAAAATATGGCTGTTAAACGAATTGTTTCATTTTTGCCTAGTGCTACTGAATTACTTTATGAATTTGATGTGGCAGATAAATTATTTGGAGTAACACATGAATGTAAATATCCTGAAAATGCAAAATTAAAACCTCAAGTAATTTCTTCTGTAATAAATTCAGATAATTTAACTAGTAATGAAATCAATACAATTACTTGTACATTATTAAATGAAGGAAAAAATATTTTTGAATTAAATAAAAAAAATCTGATTACTGCCAATCCTGATTTGATAATTTCACAAGAAACGTGCAAAGTTTGTGCCGCATATACAAATCACATTCAATCTGCATTAGAAATTCTTCCTCAAAAACCTCAGTTATATTCAATGGATCCACATAATTTGAAAGAAATTCTTCAATCCGTAACTGAGTTAGGGGAAATTTTAAAAAAAGAAGAAAAGGCAATAGAAATTGTTAATTCATTACAAACAAGAATTAAAAAATTAAAAAATCTTGATTATGAAAAACCTCCTCGTGTTTTAGCAATTGAATGGATTGAACCATTTTTTACTGCTGGTCATTGGATACCTGAAATGATTGAACTTGCTGGTGGAATTAATTTAATTAGTAAAATTGGGGAACATTCAAGACGTATGAGTATGGATGAAATTGAAACTTCTGATCCTGATGTTGTTATTTTGATGCCTTGTGGATTTGATACTGTGAGAACTTTATCTGAATATGAATCAATTTTAAAGAAAAATCCTGCCTGGAATTCTCTAAAAGCTGTAAAAAACAATCAAATCTATGCTGTAGATGCAAATTCATTTTTTAGTAAACCTAGCATTCGAACAATTGATGGTTTGGAAATTTTGGCAAAAATCATTCATCCTGAAAAATTTGGAGATCTGATTGTTCCTGTTAATTCATTTTCAAAAATTTCTTAAGAATCCTTATCTATGACAATATTCTAAATCTTGTATGGTTAGAGCCAAATTGACTGATGATCAAAAGGAAAAAGCAAAAAAAGAACAAAAAACTAGATCTAAACAATCTCGTGCCGCCCGAAGAAGTGGAAAAAGTATGAAAACAGAAGGTAAAGTTACAAAATCTTCTTCAAAAACAAAAGAATCTAGATCATCAAAGAAAATTGCTACCATAAAAAAGCGAACAAGAAGCTAATTTGACACATTTTTTGTCTATGATTTCTAATGTTATTGACAATGAAAGTTGTTAATCTACCAATTCTATCCTCGCATTCTATTAAAAAATGAAAATCATGAGTGATAATTCTGAAATCTCTTTTTCAAATTTTGGTGTCTATAATTTAGACGATCAAATAGAGTTAACTTTGCCAAACACTATGATCAAATTCAACCGGATCAGTGAAAATGCTTTTTCTTATTATCGTGAAAACTCTGAAGGAAAAATTGTTGAAAAAATAATTCCTGTAAAATCTTCTGACGTTAAAATTGAATTGGCCCCTATTAGACCGCTCAATTATCCTGCCAGGAGAACTACTCATCTCTTCTTACAATTTGATAAAGAAATCTATCTTAGTGAGAATTCTGCAGCCAGTATTTTTGTTAATTGTCCTATTGAGATAGGTGTTTTTTTAGTTCATGATTCAAATTATGATTCTCTTGATTGGGTAACTTGTGACCCATTAAATTCTAGATTCGGTTTGTATGGTTCTCCTGATACTGGCACTTTGTGCAAATATGCTAAAGTCTCTATGGCTACTGATTATGATGATTCTGACCCTTATGTTGAAGCTGTAATGCAAATTGTTGTTGAAAACACTATGTCATTTGGTCAATCAATTAGTAAGGTTGTTTTTCCAATTACTGACAACAGTCTCTATTACCAAAATTCTAAGGCAATAATTGATGGACTAAAAATTACCATGAAAAAACGTGCTGCTGTAAATATTGCTGATGTTCAAACTATTTCTCTTGAAACTGATTGGTCTGCATCTCCCACATGGGAAGATAAAACAGCAAGTACGCATATGGAGATGGGGTTAGAATAATGATTTTGGAATTTCTTCAGAGTTTGTCTGAAATGCAAATTGTCGGAGAATTAACTTTGCTGTCTTTGTTAATTGGTGGTGTTATAATGGCTGGCGGTGTTATCATTGCTAAAATTGCAAAATTATTATTTCACAAATATTATGCCCCTTCATTACCTAAGGATACTGCACAAAATATTAGTAAATTAATTTATTTTGGAATTCTAATAATTTCATTTTTAGGTTTTACGTCTAGTCAGGGAATTGATCTATCTGGAATTATGGTTGCTGGGGGAATATTTGCTGTAGTTATTGGTTTTGCTACCCAGTCTGTAGTTTCAAATTTAATTTCTGGATTATTCTTAATTGTTGAAAAACCTGCAAAACATGGCGATACAATTGAATTGCCTGATATGGGTATTTCCGGAACTCTGTTGGACATTGGTACCTTTTCCAGTAAAGTTAGGCGATTTGATGGAACTGTAACACGAATTCCAAATGAGAAATTCTTTACATCCAATATTCGATCATTAACATTATCCACTGTCAGAAGGGCTGATGCAACTGTTGGAATTTCATATCAATCTGAAATAGATCATGCTATTTTGGTAATGAAAAATGAAATTTTACAAACTATGCCATTTGTTCTTCAAATCCCTGAACCTGAATTTCGTATTGAGGAATTGGGTGAGTCTAGTGTGAATATTCATGTCTATGTTTGGCATCCACGTGATGACTGGAGTAATACTCAGCCTATTCTTTTGAATACTCTAAAACGTGCTCTTGATAAATCTGGAATAGAAATCCCTTTCCCTCAAAGAGTTATTTGGACTGGCAAGGATTAACTCGTTTTAACTTGCTTTTTTTTATTTCGTCTTTTTTTAATTAAACTAAACATGATCATTCCAACGTTTACAATTGAAATTATTTCAATTAAATCTACGCCGTAAAGAAACCAGTCAATGACTGGATGAACTCTTGAAATCATTCCAGCTTCCAACATAATGTCTGCATTCCATACCATGTGTGGTACTTGAATGAATTGTATAATTGCAATTATGACAATACTTCCTAGAATTTTATTTTCATACCAATTCCAAAACTTGTTCCATATGTTCATGCATTACATTGTTTTTTAATTCTATTAAATGCTGTTAAAATTAGACGCAACTAATTAGACGCAACTAATTAGACGCAACTAATTAGACGCAACTAATTTTTTTATGTTATTTTTTTAAATTATTTTTTATTCCATCATCTTTAATGTATCAGAAGCTGTTATGATTCCTACAATTTTAGATTTTTTTGAAATCAAAATACATTTTGAATATCTGATTAATGGAACTAGTACATTTGCTGGTGTATCCCAATCAACAATTGGTGGGACTGAATCCATTGTATCTGCAAGTTTTGCTTTTTTTAATTCTGCTTCGCCTAAATCTGCTAAATGTTTTACAATTCCATCTTCTGATACGACTCCTACTATTTTTGAATTATCAAAAACTGGAATTTGACTAATTGATAATTCATGCATTTTTTTAATTGCGTCATGTAATGTGTTTGAAGGTTTTAATTTTATGATATTTTCACTACAAAAATCTCCTGCTGTATGTGATGATGACTCTCCTTCCAATTTTGCAAGATTCTCAAATATTTTTTTTGCAGTATCGTAACTTGGTTGGCTTCTTCCTGATTCAATTTGATTAATCATAGAGGTACTTACCCCTGTCATGCTGGCAAGTTTTTTTTGAGTAATGCCAATTTTTTGTCTTATTTGTTTTATTGATTCAATTCTAGGAAGCAATTCAATTATGGTGAACTTTATTTGGTTTTAAATTGTCTTATTTCTTCTTCTTTTTAGCTTTTTTTGGCTGTTCAATTGCTGCTTGTGCTGCTGCAACTATGGCAATTGGAATTCTATGTGGTGAGGCACTGACATAGCTTAGTCCTTCACCGTGGCAGAATTTGATAGAACTTGGATCTCCTCCATGTTCTCCACATATGCCTACTTCCATATTCTTTCTAATTGAACGACCTGCACTAATTCCAATTCTGATTAAACTACCTACACCGTTAACATCTATTGATTGGAATGGATTTCTTTCAAGTAATTCTTTTTCCATGTATTCTGGTAAGAATTTACCTTCTACGTCTTCTCTACTAAAACTAAATGTTCCTTGAGTTAAGTCGTTTGTTCCAAAACTGAAAAATTCTGCTGTATCTGCTAATTCATTTGCAGTTAGTGCTGCTCTAACCACTTCTATCATTGTTCCGAAATTAATTTTTAATTTCATCTTGTGTTTTGTTTCAGTCTCTTTTTTGATTCTGTCATAAATTGACTTGATGTGATTTAATTCTGCAATACTGCTGATTTGTGGAATCATTATTTGTGGATGTGCTTTAACTTTCTTCTTAGTTAATTCTACTAGTGCATCAAACACTGATCTAATCTGCATTTCATATATTTCTGGATATGTTACACCTACCCTTACCCCTCTATGGCCCATCATTGGATTGACTTCTGCCAACTCTCTTGCTCTTTTGAGAACCACTTTTGCTTCAGAAATTTCATCTGTTTTTCCATCTGCTTCTAATTTTTGTATTTTTTCAACTAATTCTTCTGGATTTGGTAAGAATTCGTGTAATGGTGGATCCAATAATCTAATTGTTACTTCGTAACCTTCCATAGCTTTTAAAATTTCAATAAAGTCACTTTTTTGCAACTTGCCTAATTTTTCTAAAATTTTATTTCTTTCTTCAATATTCTCAGCCATAATCATTTCTACAAATAAATTGATTCTGTCGCTACCGTTGAACATTCTTTCTGTTCTGCATAATCCGATACCTTGACCTCCAAACTTTCTTGCTAGTTTTGCCATGTCTGGTGTGTCTGCATTAGCTCTAATTCCTAATGTTTTTGTTTTTTGTGCCCAAGTGAGTATCTGTTCAAAGTCTTTTGTTACTTTAGGTTCGACTGTTGGGATTTCTCCAATAAAGACAGTACCTTCACTTCCGTCAATGGTAATTGTTTCCCCTTCTTTGATTGTCATTCCATTTGCAGTACCTACATTATTATCATAATCTATTTTTAATTCTGGACATCCTACTATGCATGGTTTTCCCATTCCTCTTGAAACAATTGCTGCATGAGATGATTTTCCACCTAAGCTGGTCAAAATTCCTTCTGAAGAGAAGAATGCCGGAACATCTTCTGGTTTAGTTTCTTTTCTAACTAGGATTACTTTTTTACCTGCATCTCCTAATTCTATTGCTTTTTTAACATCAAATACTACAATGCCACTTGCTGCTCCTGGTGATGCGGCAATTCCTTTAGCTAATTGTTTGTACTCTTTGATTTTTGATTCATCCATTGTTCTGTGCAATAGTGCTTCTAATTGTTGAGCTGGAATTCTTGTAAGTGCTTTATCTTTGTTAATCAATTTTTCTTTTACCATGTCTACAGATGTTTTTACTAATGCTGCAGCACTCATTTTTGCTGTTCTTGTTTGTAATAGGTAGAATTTTCCTTGTTCAATTGTAAATTCGATATCTTGAGGTTCTCTGAAATGTTTTTCTAATTTGGCACATGCCTTGGAAAGTTCCTTGTGTGATTTTGGCATGTCTTTTTTTAGTAATTCTATGCTTTTTCCAGTTCTAACTCCTGCTACTACGTCTTCACCTTGTGCGTTGATGAGGTATTCTCCTTCTATCTCTTTTTTACCGTTATGTCCATTTCTTGTAAATACTACGCCTGTAGCACTATCGTCTCCCATGTTTCCAAATACCATAGTTACGACATTTACTGCAGTACCGTTTGCAATATCTTTTGTAATGTTGTTTTTTTCACGATAGACTATTGCTCTTTCTCCCATCCAACTTTTGAAAACTGCTTCAATTGATAATACTAGTTGTTCATCTGGTGTATCTGGGAATTTTCTTTTAGTGTGTTCCTCACAGATTTTTTTGTATTCTGTGACGATTTCTTTTAATGATTCGACATTTAATTTACTGTCATCTGTAACACCTTGTTTTTCTTTTGCAGCATCTAAAACATGATCAAACTTTTCATCATTAACTCCAAATACTACTTTTCCAAATAATTGGATGAATCTTCTGTAAGAATCCCATGAAAATCTTGGATTTTTGGTTTGTTCTGCAAAACCTTCTACTGTTTTCTCATTTAATCCTAAATTCAAAATTGTGTCCATCATTCCTGGCATTGAAATTGCTGCCCCTGAACGTACTGAAACAAGTAGTGGATTTTTAGTTGAATTCCATTTCTTACCTGTCTTTTTTTCCATTTTTGCAATATTTTTCATAACTGCTGGCATTACGTCCTTTGGAAGTTTTCTATTGTTATCATAATACTTGTTACAAACTTCTGTTGTGATTGTAAATCCTGGCGGAACTGGCAATTTTAGGCGTGTCATTTCACTTAATCCTGCACCTTTGCCTCCTAGAAGCATTCTTTTTTTGCTATCTGCTTCTTCAAATGCATAAACTGGTTTGTTCTTTGCCATGCAAAAAATTCTAATTTTTTTGGCTTTTTAAACTAATGCCTTTGCAAATTCTGAAATAATTTTGTCCCAATTCTTTGCTTTTATGATGCCACTTGCAACCAAGATCCCCTTAGATCCTAATTCTGATGCTTTTTCCACATCTTGTCCAGAGACTATTCCTGCACCGCATAATAACTTGGTATTATTTTGTGCACTTTTTACTGCAATCACTGCTTTTGAAATTAATTCTGGTTTTTCAGTTGAAACAGCTTTTCCTGAACCAATTAATTCTGGAGGTTCTATTGCGATATAGTCTGGATTTAATTTTGCATATTTTCTTGCTTCTGCAACATCTTTCACACAAACAACTGAGATCATCTTTAATTCTTTTAATTTTATTACCAGTTTTTTTATCTCATTACTGGAAATTCTATGTTCGCTATGATTGATCAATGAGCCTTTAACTTTGGATTTTTTTAGTAGTTCTGGAATTACAAAACCTGTTGTACTTCCAATTTTGGAATCATCTACATGTTGGGCCAAAATTGGTATTGAACTATTTGCAACAACACCTATGAGATGTTGTGGCGGGCAAATTGCAATTTTAATTTTATTTTTTTTTGAAATTTTTTCTGCAGTTTTTACAAACTTGATTATTTTATCTCCTGAAATTTCTTCATAATTTTTACAATTAATTATAAACACGTTATTTTGAATTTTCTATATTGTATTTAATTCTTCATTGAATTATACAACTATGTTTTTATCATATTTTCTTTTCATTGTCAAAACAATTAACATTAATACAATTGCTGCAATATTTGTGCCTATGATAAACACATCCATGACAATAATTCCATAAATTAACCACAAAATTGCTCCCGCAGAAATAAAAATCATCAAAAAACTTGAAACATCTTTTAGACTTTTTGATTTGTAACCTTTGTAAATTTGATCAACCCATCCAGTTAAAATCAAAATTCCTGCAGCAACCCCTAACACTGTTAATAATATTGGATCAACTTCCATGATACTTTAACTCCAAAAGAATTCGTCTAACCCTGTTTGCTTTGGTTTTCCTAAAATTGTATCAAAATCTAGATCCATGGATGATGTAATTTGCTCTAATGTTGATTCTAAAAATTCCATATATTTTTTAGAATCTATTTCTTCTTTTTTTGCTAATTCTACTGGTTTGACTCCTGGCTTGTTTAGTATTTTGATAAATGAAATTTTGTCGCCTTTTTTTAATTCTCTAATTGATTCTAATTGTTTTGCTGCTCTGATGTGTTGTGGTATGGTTTTTACATATTCTGACGGTGCTTTACTTAACATCACATTAAACGTTAAATCTTCTAAAGGAATTTCTTTTGCTTCTACTTTTTTACCACAGTCTGCAATTTTTTTGGAAATATCTTTTTTAGCCTTTACAAAATCTTCCATTGTCTTTACTTCTGATAATACATCTAACAATTCAAAGAATAATTTTTTAATGAATCCTGGTGTGTGTGATTTTTTACCTGTTAATCCTTTAACATCAACTTTTCCTGAATCTGTTACTCCCAAATAATTTTTCTTTCTGTTACTTAGTACACAATACCTGTATGTCTTATCAATTTCTAAATCTACTCCGTGATCAGTTTTGGCTTGTTCTATGAGTTTTTGAATTTGTTCTTCTGTTGGATTTTTAATAAATAATGAATCCGTATCTCCGTACAGAACCTCGATTCCAGTCCCTTCACATTTTTTAATTGTCTCTAAAATTGTATACCTGCCTACTGCGGTTGTTGCTTCAGCTGCAGGTAGGAAGTACAGTGGAAATATTTCTGCTCCCATTACTCCGTAACTTGCATTTAAAATAACTTTTAGCGCTTGACTGACTACTGTATATTGCTGTCTTTGTTCATCGGTAAGCGTATCTTTTTTTGATAAACTTTTGTAATAATTTACCCTCAAATCTCTTAATGAGCCAATAATTATTGATGTAAGGCCGTTGTTTTTGGAGCATGTCCAATGGTTTGTTTGTGGGATGGTATTTTTTTTACATTCCTCATGTGGACATCTAACTGTTTCATACGATAGATTTCTTACTTTGATTATGCTTGGATACAGACTTGCAAAATCCATTACTACTACTTTGAAATGTATTCCTTCTTTTGGCTCAACAACTAATCCTCCTCGATACTTTTTGTCTTTAATTACTGCATCTGACATCACTCCCTCTGTTCTTCTTTGCAATTCTTCTTTTTTTGGAATCAGTGCATTTCTTTTTCTATGTTCATAATACAACAAACTTCTAATCCATTGTGATACTCCCATTCTTGCAATATCGTCAATTGGCATTCTTCCAATTCTTGCAATGATTACAAGTAAGTTCATCAACAAATCTCCATTGAAACTTGTAAGTTCGTAAGTCAACTGTGCATCATTATAACAATAGTTTGCAGTTTGATACAGGGTTAATTTATCAAAGTCTAAACCGTAATCAATTTTTTCTTTTCCAAGTAGTGCTTTTGATACGCTGTTTAGTGAAAAATCTGTATATGACTGACTAAATGCATAGATTTGAAATGAGCGATTTGATAATGTTCTATACAAGTCAATATGCACTCCGTGTTTTAGAGTTGCAGAATCTCTCATCATGTATAATGGATTATTCTCATTTGGAATTCCTAACCTTTCTGCTCTATTGTACAAATATGGTAAATCAAATTCATCTCCGTTGTATGTGACTACAAATGGAAATTCTTCAATTATCTTGAATGCATCTGCAATCATTTCTTTTTCTTTATCTAAATCGTAAAATGTTACTTTGATGTTTTCATCTAATTCATTGTTTCCTTGGCTTGTTCCTTCTGTTTTGAGCACAAATATTTGATCAAATCCGTCACTTCCTTTGAGTCCTATTGCTGTAACTCTTTTTTCTGCAAGTTTTGGATCTGGAAACCTTCCAGGATCAAACTCTACTTCAATATCAACACTAAGTCTTTTTATTTTTGGAATTGGCTGATTTAGCAAATCTGCCCATTCTGAAATAAATTTTTTAAACTCTTCGGCATCTATCATGCTTTGACTGTCGACTTTATCCCACAACAAACTTTTCAGAGCAAGTTTTACCTCATCTGATATTTCCATGTTGTGCGGTTTTAGTAATCCGTCTTTTACTTTGTAATATTTTCCAACAATAAATTCTCTATCGTATAGATATGTTTCATAATACTTGATATCTGATTCCCATGTCTCAATTTGGTTTCTGATGCTTTCACCATAATTTCCTCCAATTGAAAGTGGATTATCTACAATAATTTTTGAAACATCAATTTCTTTATCGTGAATGAAATCATGTTTTTTTACTGTTTTAATTTCTAAAACATCTTCTCTTTCTTGTAAAAAATCTAATTCGTCTGGTGATAATTTTGAATAACAATATGGTCTGTGCCCAATTTCATCTTTCCACAAAAATAATTTTTGTTGTGTCGGTTCGTAAAATTTTAAAATTGCTGATTTACTTGGACCATCGTATGTTGCAGATACCAACATAGATGGTAGCATCGTTTCAATTTTTTCAACTTGTGCTACTTTAACTTGCATCTAATCACTCATATTTACTTGCTAATTTTTTTGCCCACTTGCCAATTTTTTCTTTATCTAAATGGATAACTTCAACTCCTGCCTCATTTAACAAATTATAATCAGTTTCCGGATATTTGTCTAAGCAAACAAATTTTTTGATTCCGATTGTTATTGCCATTTTGGTACATTCTAGGCATGGAACAAATGTAGTATACAAAATGGCTCCTTTTACTCCTGCCTCGATTCCCAAAATTGCACAATGCATTATGGCGTTGGCTTCTGCGTGGTTACACAAACAACGATCTAATGATGCTCCTGATTCAATTTTGCCTTCCATTCTAAGTTGGCATCTTGTACATCCTCCCTCAAAACAATTCTTGACTCCAGGTGGAGTTCCGTTATATCCTGTTGCTAATTGTCTGTGATCTCTTACTATTACTGCCCCTACATTTCTTGTAATGCAATTTGAACGTAATTTTGCTAATTCTGCTTGTAACATGAAATATTCGTCCCAATTTGGTCTATCAAAAGAATTACTCATATCAGTTGTCTCTAAATGTTCCATATATGGATCTCGTTAATTGTAAATAGATTTGCGATCAATATTTTTTAAAAACTTCTTTTTGCTAACTTTTTCCTAATTCTCATCCCTATTGCAAATGAAATGATCATTCCAGTGATGGATAACATTGTTAATGTATTTGTATTTGCTTCTGATGGCGTTTCAGAAATCATCGGAAGAAATAATGTAAATGCAAACATTGCTCCACTAAGATAGCTGATATTTTTTAGAATTGGTAATTTACATGGAATTGGCATTTGTATTTTTACTTTCATTATGTGCTCTATAAATTGATAATTTCAAGAATTTGTTCTATTTTTTTAAAATATCTATATGTTTTTCATAGAAGAAATGCTCTTTCTATTCAAATACTCACATACTTAGAAATCTTCAATGACTTGGAAAACTTCGTTACTGATTTTATTTGCAACAGTAATGGTTGCTTTTGTTCCTCTATCTGCATATGCTGGAGTTGATGATGGTAATTTGAGAAAAATTACTTCTGATGGGCAGTATGATATTGGAATGTCTTGGCAACCTGCTGGACCGCTTCAACCTGGAATTGATTATTTATTCAATTTTGAGATTAGAGAAGGCATGAGCCAGAAAAATATTGATGACGCCTCATTTAGTTTGGATGTTGTTAAAGATGGAACCGTTGTTGATACTGCATCATCATCTGGAACTTTGACAAAAACAATTTCTTTTGAAAAACCAGGACTCGTAAATCTCTTGTTAACTGATGTTAATTCATCACCCCAACAAGTTGATTTTACATTCCCTGTAGGAAATGAGAAATCATCTAAAAACGGAATTTCATATGCTATGAAAAATTACAATGCTGAACCAAAAATCTTCTTTTGTGGAAGCGCTAAGGATCTAGAAACTTGTTTGAAAAAAGAAGTTAAAGGTGATGTTGGCTGGTTTGGTAAGGTAACTGTCATGATTTATGCCCCGGGCTGGAATATTGATGATAATGCACGTGATAGCATTGGTCATACTTCTGAGTCGCCATTGAAAATTTATGCACGCGGTGATGGTACTAACAATCAAGAATTGTCTTATTGTAATGACAGTAATTCTGAAGGGTTAATTGAAACTGCAGTAAATTCTGGTGTGTTTTATGGCCGTTTAAAACTTAGTGGAATGGATCATGACATGAATAATGATGGTGTTGTAGACACAAAACTCGGTGGAACCAGTTGTAAAAATTCTCCTTTTGATGAATATGCAAAAATTGAGACTGGACGAGATGGTGCTGTAACTGTTAACTGGGAATATAATCCTGAAAACAATAAAGTTGTAACAAAAACTATGACGTATAGTTGGAATGTTGCTACAATCGAATTTTTGGAAGATGAATATCCAATTAACAGTATGGTCGAATTCAAACTCAAAGAGAAAGATTTAGGTGATATGCCTAAAGATAAAATTGATTTGAACTTTAGAGTTTGGTCTGATAGTGATATGTCTGGAATCTTAATTGATGCAACACAAGATTCTAACTGGAAACACAAGAAACCGTATCACTTTAACATACAAGACAGTGAAGAATCAAATGGTGATAACTTGTATGCCCAAGAAGGCGATACACTCTATGTAGAGTATGTAGATACCACATTGCCTACAATTGGCCCAAATGGTGAAAAATGGTCAAAGTCTGACACATTAGATATCATTGCAACTACAGCTACAACGTCTGGATACCCATACATAACACTACGTTAACCATGTCTATCTTAGAATCAGTAACGCAAAACAAACAAATTGAAAATTCAAATGATTCTTCTACTTTATCAAGTAGAGAATCCCTTTTTATTAATCTCATAAACAAAAATCCTGGAATTCGTTATCTTGAATTAAAGAGTTTGACAGGATTATCTAATGGAGTTGTTTCCTATTACTTGCGACAATTGGAATCTGATGGATATGTCAAATCAGTAAGGACTCCTCGTGTAAGTTGTTTTTACCCTTTATCTTTGTCTGAATTATCTCAAAAAATTTTTAGACGTTCTAGGCAAATTACTCCAAAAAGAATTCTTTTGGCGTTAATTTGTAAAAACCACTCTTTTACTTCTTTAGTAAAAGAAGTACAAAAAGCTCCGTCTACTGTATCTACATATGTCTCAAAATTAATTGAAGACAATCTGGTATTAATTGAATATGAAAATTCAAAGAAAATTTTTAAAATAAATTCTGAAATTCAGGATCAATTAATTTATACTTTAAAAATTTCCATATGATTTATGAAAACTGAAAAGGACGTTGAAGAATTTCGAAAAGAAATTGAACAAAGATTGATTGATGTTTCTAAGTTGCCAGACCCTGATGCTGCCATGAAATATTATCAGGGTGCACTAAGAACTCTTGAATGGGTAATTACTGGTCAGGATATTTGAGCCTATTTTTGAGTAATTCTAAGCACTGCGCCAATGATTAGGAAAATGATCATAAAGTATGATGTCATTACAGTCCATTGTGTAATTGTTTCTGATTCTAAATCATTAATCAGCAAAATAGAAAACACTAGTGCAATTATTCCTCCTATTGCCAACATTATATTTCTAATAATGCTTTTCTTGTTTAGAGATACCACAAATTGTGTGAGAAATTAAATTATTTATTCCAATGCATTTTCTAGTTTACGCCACTGCGTCTTTTTTTCTCAGGAGTTTTTTCTGTGGTGACTCCTCTTTGAAAATTTTCTAACTTTTTCCTATTTTCTTCCATCTCTTCTTTTGTCCAATCTCTGACAAATTCATCTTTGATATTTACAAAATTTTTACATTTTTCACATAGCCATAATGCATCTCTTTGGTCTGGAAATGCAATTGGAAATCTTCGTTCGTTACAATCCTTGCATAATAATGGCATGATTTTCTGTAATCTTACTTCTATTTGTATCCCAGTATCTCTGATGAGAATCTGATATGATTCAAAAACTTGATGAATTGAATATTTTATTATAAAATATGTATAATTTTTGTAAAATGTGTACTGATTCAGTGTTTTTGGTTGAAAGCAACCTCTATTTAGTAAAATCTGTGAAATGAATTAACATGTCTTGGTCTAAACATTCTGGTTCTGTTTTCTCTGGAAAAAGTATGATCATCATTGTAATTTGTGGAACAATTGCTGGTGGCATTTTAATGGTATTGAGATAAAAATTTTATTTTATGTTGTAATTACTAGTAAAATTGCGCCTACAATTATTGCAACAATCCCTAGCACGAGTCCTTTAGAAATCATATTTTTTTTGAAATCACTAATTATCTAAACTTATCTTGTTGATTTTGATATTTGAATTGTGATTTTTATGCCTAAAGATTATGAATTTTTTATTGATCTATTCGTAGTATTTTTGATACAGTAAACATAAAATTCCTAAATTCTAATTTTCCTTTAACCTTGATTGAATACATTGAAAAAAAATTTATCCAAAAAAACTCTGTTGAAAAAAGAGATTATCAAATCAATCTTGCTAGTCAGGCTGTTGATGAAAATTGTATTGTTGTATTGCCTACTGGTCTTGGAAAAACAACAATTGCGTTACATGTAATTTCTGAATATTTGCTTAAAGAGTCTAATTCCATTTTGTTTCTAGCTCCTACAAGAGTTTTAGTGAACCAACATTTTGATTTCTTAAAAAAAAATTTAACCCTTGATGATATTGTATTGATTACTGGTGAAGATTCTGTTGAAAAGCGCACAGATCTTTGGAATCACCGAATAATTTGTGCAACACCTGAAGTTGCAAGAAATGACATGAACAACAATTTTGTAAAATCTAATCAATTTAGTCTAGTAATATTTGATGAAGTTCACAGAACCACTGGTGATTATGCTTATTCTAGCATTGCTGAGCATTTGGAGAATTCGTCTACTCGAATTTTGGGAATGACTGCGACTCTTCCTAGTGAGCAAGAAAAAGCCACTGAAATTTTAACGAGATTGCAAATATCTGTTGTCGCTGAACGAAATGAAACTAGCCCTGATGTTAAACCGTACATTCAAGAAACTAATACTGAATGGATAAATGTAGAACTCCCCTCAGAATTAAAAACTATTCAAAAATTATTGAAATCTGCACTAGATGAAAGATATGATTTACTCAAAAAAAATGGCTTGCCATTAAATGATCAACAGTCTCTTTCTTCATTGCTGAGATTACGTCCGTTTGTTTTATCAAAAAGTAGAAAATCTGCAAAACCATTGTTTTCTGGAATTAGAATTCACTATGCATTGAATATTCTTGAAGCCCATGGAGTATCTCCATTTTTACAATTTTGTAAACGTGCTCAAGCCAAAAAGGGTGTTGGAGTCAAGGATTTGTTTGAACTTGATCCTAATTTTACAAAAGCATTATCGTTGGCAAAAGAAGCAAAATCAAAAGGCATTGAACATTCAAAAATTCCTAAATTAAAAGAAATTTTGAATTCTGTTCCTGGAAAGGCACTGATTTTTACTAGTTATCGTGACTCTGTTGACATGATTCATGCTGAACTATGCAAAATGAATATTCCTGCAGGAATTCTCATTGGAAAAGCAGGCGACACTGGATTGAAACAAAAGAAGCAGATTGAAGTCGTGCAGAAATTTAGAGATGGCGAATTTAAGGTTCTAGTTGCCACTCGTGTTGGAGAGGAAGGGTTGGATATTGCCGAAGTAAATCAGGTAATTTTTTATGATAATGTTCCAAGCTCAATTAGATTTATTCAAAGAAGAGGGAGAACTGGAAGAAAGGATACTGGAAAATTAGTTGTGTTAATTGCAAAGAATACCATTGATGAAACATACTATTGGATTGGAAAACGAAAAATTTCTGCAGCAAAATCTATGGGTTCTAAAATGACAAAAGTTTTAGAAAAAAATAAAGATCCTTCAATAAAAACTGGTCTTGACGCTTTTATCTAATTGTTTAATTGTTTTGAAATTTTTTCAATGATTTCTTGCTTTTTTTGTATCACTGTATTTTTCATTCCTGATTCTAGGTGATGTATGCTGCTGTTTTTTGAAATCAGTAAATTTTCTAAACGTATGTCAAATTGATTTTCTAGAAAATTTTTTATCTCTTCTGCGCTATTGATTTCTAAGTTATCTAATCCTTCAGCAGCTAAACTGTTAATTGATTTTTCTAAATATTGTAAAATATCATTTAATGTCTGTTCAGTTAAAACTGTCATTGTGTTTGAATTTTTACCCTAATCGTTTAATGATGTGATATCCAAATTCTGTTTTTACTGGTTGAGAAACTTCTCCGATGTTTAATGTGAATGCAACATCTTCAAATTCTTTTACCATCATTCCTTTTGTAAAGTATCCTAGATCTCCTTCTTTTTTACTGCTAGGACATGTGGAAATTTCTTTGGCTGCTGCTCCAAATTTCTTGCCGTTTTTGATTTCTTCTAAAATTTCGAGAGCTTGACTTTGTTTTTCAACTAGTATGTGTGAACATTTGACTTTGTTTGACATATTTTTGTAAAGTTTTATCAGTTCTTATTTGTTTTGATTATTTTTTAATAAAAAACAGACTTTGGATTATCTGTTTTTTTTAATAATGATTTGTAGTAATCTAGTATTGTTTACACTGACTACATATCTTTGTATTTTTTATCAAATTACAAGTGCAGATATTGTGACACTTTTCACATTGTGATATTATCACATTCCACATCTGATTGTTGAATGCAATTATTTCATTATAAGCATAAATTTGATTCTATATTCATATTCTAATGGTTTGTTTTACCTTTGATATTTTTTTTAAACTTGTAACTTTAAAAATTTATTTTTACTTGATCACAAAATTGGGCTTGGTGAATTGAACTGTTTCTTCAAAAAGTCATGTGCATTCATAACAAATGTTTGGCAGGTGGTTTGAAATTTCTATTAATGTTGAGTAAATAATTTTTTATTAGTCGTAAACCATCAAGTCTTTTTCTTCTAATAGACTGTGAATTTGGTGTACTGAACGGTGAATCTCTTTTTCAAGTTTAGCTCCAACACAAACAAGTTTTCCTGATGCAAAAATCAAGATGACTGTTTTTGGGTCAAGCATTCTGTGAATCAAACCTGGGAATTGCTCTGGTTCGTACATGCTTCTTGGCAATGTTCTTGCTGCTTGTTCCAAGTTGACTTTACCTCCAAGGTTAATTGAGGATACGATATTTTGAATTGAAACTACGGCGTCTTTTTTGATTTTGATTTTGCCTTTTCTTAATATTTTTACAACATTTGCAACTGCAGTTTCAGCTAATTCTTGGGATTTGGCACCTGTACATACCATTTTACCTGAACTAAATAGCAATGTTGCAGTCTTTGGATTTTTTAATCTAAATACTGCTCCTGGGAATTGTTCAGGATGATATTCTACATCTGGGAATTTTTTTGTAATTTCTACCAAGTCTAATTTTTGATCAATAGTTGCTGATGCAACAACATTTACAATTGCAATTACTGGTTTTGTTTGCGTCATTATCTCATTTTACCTCTCAATACTCTGATCCAATCTTAGCCCTTTGTATCTATTTCTAATTGTTACTTCTGTTACGTTAGCAGCTTCTGCAATGTCTCTTTGAGTTCTGTCTTCGCCGTTTTTTACACATGATAAATACAATGCTGCTGCTGCAAGTCCCATTGGGTCTTTACCTGCAGATTCTTCGTGTTCTTGTGCTTCTCTTAGTACTTTAATTCCATAACGTTTTGTTTTTTCAGAAATTTGTAATTTACTTGCAATCTTTGCAACACATTGTGTTGGGTCAACTACTGGCATCTTCAATTCTAATTCTCTATGTAGTAATCTGTAGCATCTTGCAATATCTTTTTTCTTGATGTTTCCTGCATCTGCTACATCTTTTAGTGTTCTTGGCGTTTCAGTATCTCTGCATGCTGCATACAATGCTGATGCAATTAGTGCAGAAATCGAACGTCCTTTAACTAATCCTTTTTCTAAGGCTTTTCTGTAAATGTAAGCTGCTTTTTCTATAACTGAATCTGAAAGTGAAAGTTTGTCTTTTAAAGTTGCTAGTTCGCTTAATGCCTGTCTGAGGTTCTTATCTGATGATGCATTTACTTTACTTCTGCTGTCCCATGTTCTGAGACGTTCAATAGTACTCTTCATTGAAGTTGATAATGGTTTTCCAGATGCATCTTTGTTTAGTGGATTGATAATTGTTGCTAGTCCTCTGTCGTGCATTGTCAATGATGTTGGTGCACCAGTTCTTGTTGGATCTGCTCCTCCGTCTTTTGAAAATGATCTCCATTCTGGACCTGCATCTTGTAAAGTCTCAGTAATTACATATCCACATTTGCCACAAAATCTTTCTCCAGTTACAGTATCTGTAGTAATGCCGTGTTTTCCACAACGACCACAAAGTGTATCCATATTCGAAACTTCTTGAACCAAAATAATACAGTATTTCACAACGCTATTGGTATATAAGCTATTTCAAATTTATTCAAAAAAACGCCTTTTTTTATCCAAAATATCGATATTTTCAGTGTTTTACTAAGCGCCACTTGATGAATTTGGCATTTTTGATCTCACTTTCAAACTCTTATTAAAATAGTAATTTTATCAATTTTTATGTCTGTTTTTGAATTTTCTGAAATTGAACCTTCTGAATGGTTATCCATTAATCAGTTCGTGCTTGAATTAAAGGAGATACAAGGTCCATGTGTATCTGTTTACTATCCGTATGGAAAAGGACAAAACACAATTCAATTATTACAAGAAACAAAAAGATCTGAATCTGTTGAAAAAATCAAAAAGAAAATTGAAAGCAAGATACTGGAGTTAAAAAACAATCCTGTATCTGTTGGCAAGTTTACTAAAACACTGTGTCTTTTTGGTTGGATGGTTGATGATAAAATTCATCTCAAAGTAATTGGCACATCTAAAAAATTACCTTATGTTTACATGGTTAACAAAAAACCATATGTAAAACCATTTTCTGATATTCTTAAAACTAATTATAATATTTTGATAGTAACTATTGATCAAAAAACTGCACGAATACAAAAATATCTTGGCAGTCAAATAATTCAAGAATCTAAATTAAAAATTGATTTGCAAGGAAGGCATAAAAAAGGTGGACAAAGTCAAGGAAGATTTTTACGAGCTAGACAAACAAAAATTCATGTCTTTTTCAAAAAGGTTGCAAATAAAGTTAGACTAATGTCTAATAATTCTGAATTGATTCTTTTGGGAGGCAGTGGAAATGGAAAAACAGAATTTTATGATGAATTAAATTCTGAATTAACTTCAAAGTGTCGATTTGTAGATGGTTTGTCTTTTACCACTTCTGTTAAAGACATCCATGAAATAATCATTCATCATCTTTATGAGCATAGGAAAAAACACATGGAAGAATTAATGCAAAAATATGAGAAATTATTCAAAGAAGGTCTAACTGCTAAAAAAAATAATGTCATTCACCGTGCATTAAAAATTGGAAGTGTAGAGACACTGATTGTCTCTACTGTTTTTCACACTAAACCTCAGTTCAAAAATATTCTTAAAATGTTAGAAGAGGCAAAAAACACTTCGTGTAAAATTGAGTTTGCTATGTCTCCAAAAATTATTAAAAAACTTGAAATTGATGATTCTGTTTTGGCAATTTTAAGATATAAAATAAAATAATTTTTTTAACTTAATCCCCAACTCGTGTGATGTTTTGGAATAATTTGTAAAAACGGGGCCTCATTTTCTTTCCATGGATCATTTCTCACCCATTGAAATTTTTCATAAAATATTTTGTAAAATTCTATAAATTTTACTCCTGATTCGATAATTTTTACTTGTCCTTGAATGCATACTGCCTTGTGGCTTCCTGGAACATATCTGTCCATTACAATGCTTGTATGGGGATTGGTTTTGATATTTTGAAATGATTTTGTGTTATAGTCTGTAGCAACAATTATTGTATTTTCATAAAATATGAACGAAACTGGTTTGACATGTGGGATGTTGTTTTTTGATGTGGCGATTCTTGCCTCTTCTATTGATTTTAAAAAATCAATTTCAGACTCTGTAAATTTTATCAATTAAAAATTCTTTCACGGATTTCTGGAATGTGCTTGTAAATGATGTCTCTGACCCTTATTTGATCTTCTGGCGTTGGTGGTTTTTCTTGTGCACTCAATATGGCGCCACTCATTCCTAATGCCATGCCCATAACAATGCCATAAACAAATTCTTGTGGATTTTTTACTTTCAGTGTGTCGTTACTTTGCTTAATTTCTTCAAGATATCCTGGAATTGTTGCTATTGCGCCATTAATTGTTTGTACGATTATTGCTTCTAAGGGATCTTCGCTCATATGATCATGTAAAATCTATGATTAATAAATTTGCGCCTAAGATTTTTAATCAAGGTTTTTTGAAAAGAAATATGTTTTCATTTTTTACTGCAAAAGAAGCTAATGACGCATTGCCTGATGTCATTAAAAAATTTGAATACTCTCTTGCCAAAAAAAATGATATTAAAAAAATTGAGAAAGAACTACAGCTGACTGTTTCTACTACCAATTCTTTTGAAAAATATATGGAATTAAAACAAAAACTCAACACTGCAATAACTAAATTTTATCAATCAGTTGAAATTTTAGAAAGTACTGGAGTAATGATTAAAAGTATTGATCAAGGACTGCTTGATTTTCCTTCAAAAAGATTTGATGATGAAGTTTGCCTGTGTTGGAAACATGGTGAAACTGAAATAAAATTTTGGCATGACAAAGAATCTGGATTTATGGGCCGAAAGCCAATTGAAGTCAATGATGAATCTTTGGTCTAAATTTAACTATCCACTCTTTTCTTGTCTCTGCAAATTCCACAAAGATACGTTTCTTTGAATTCCTCTAACTCTCTAAAAAATTGTTCAGTCTCAAAGAATTTTTCACCTGTCTTCATTCCTCCTGGAACTTTTTTTTCACAACTGTTGCATTTTAATTCTAAATTGAATTTGACAACTTTTTCATTTTCTTGAATCTCCCCAAACCTCATGACTGTCTTTTGAAATATTTTCATATAAAATTTAGTTAATGTGGAAACTAACAAATTTTATAGTAAAAAATGGCTTTATCACTTATGATTTCAGTCTGGTTACGCGTAATTCGAGTACGTTTCCTATTGGCCTCTGTAATTGCAGTAATGACTGGATTGGCATTAAATTGGTCGCAAAATGGTTCTATTGGCTACTTTGATGCTATTTTGACATTTGCAGGTGTAATGGCATTACATGCTAGTGTTGATTTGCTTAATGATTATTGGGACTTTAAAAGAGGCATTGATACCAAAACAACTCGAACAAAAATGAGTGGTGGAACCGGTGTATTGCCTGAAGGATTGCTCAAACCATCTTCAGTTTATCGTGCTGGAGTAGTTTTCTTAGTACTTGGTTCTTTAATTGGCAGTTACTTTGTCATTACATATGGGATTTTAATTGCAATAATTTTGGGTTTTGCAATCGTTTCAATTTATTTTTATTCCACAAAGATTGTTGATTCTGGTTTAGGTGAATTTTTTGTTGCAGTCAAAGGTTCGATGATTGTTATTGGAACATTTTACATTCAATCTGGCCAAGTAAACGTTGAATCGATTTTAGCTGGAATTGTTATTGGAACTTTATCCTCACTAGTTTTGTTTATTGCCTCTTTTCCTGATCATGATGCTGATAAATCTAAGGGAAGAAAAACATTGGTGATTGCAGTTGGAAAGGACAAGGCAAGAAAATTATTTTGGATTTTTCCATCAGTTGCTTATGGCGTGATCATAATTGGAGTCATGTTAAATTATTTGCCTGTCTTGACTCTGATCAGTTTGTTGAGCTTTCCTTTGATGATAAAATCTGGAATTGGGTTGCAGAAACATTTTGAATCAATTAATAATTTGGAACCTTACATGTCTTTGAGTTTAAAGTTTAGTCGTCTAACGGGAATTTTGTTTGTTATTGGTTTTTTAATTCCTCTCTAAACATACATAAATTTCAGAATTTTTAACAAGTTCATGATTTCTGGGTTTGCAACGCCTGAAGGGACTAAAGATTTTTCAAAAAAATCCTCAGTTGATCCTGGCAATTTTAATATTTTTCAAGACTTGCATCTCTCAAATGTTGGAATTGGAACCTATCTTGGCAATCCTGACAGTCAAACTGACGAACTGGTAAAAAATGCTGTAAAACAGTCTGTTTTATCTGGGGTAAATGTCATTGACACTGCCATAAATTATCGTGCCCAAAAGGCTGAACGCTCTGTTGGTAAGGCAATTTCTGAATTAATTCAAGAACAAAAAATTAATCGAAATCAAATTTTTGTAAGCAGTAAAAACGGGTATGTGACAAATGATGCAGACATTCAAGAAGATTTTATGCAATATGTGATGAGAGAATTGGGCAAGCCCGGTATTGTCAAAGAAGGAGACATTACTTCTGGATACCATTGTATGACTACCGCTTATTTATCTGATCAATTAGATAGAAGTCTAAAAAATTTAGATCTTGAATGTATTGATTTGATGTATCTGCATAATGGTATTGAGGGACAAATTAATGATATTAGCAAAGAACAATTTTTAGAAAAACTAAAATCTGTTTTTGAATTGTACGAGCAAAAACGTGATGAAGGAAAAATCAAATTTTATGGAATGGCTACATGGGAATGTTTTAGAGTAAAAGACGACAACCCTCAACACCTTTCTTTAGAGGATGTTGTTCAAATGGCAAAAAATGTTGGTGGAGAAAACCATGGATTCAAATTCATTCAATTGCCTTACAACATGAATTATGACCAAGCTCTGTTGGGAAAAAACCAAAAAATTCAAAACAAAACTGTTTCAATTTTAGAATCTGCTGTCACTTTGGGAGTTGGTGTTTTTACAAGTGTTCCATTTATGCAAGGTAGATTGTTAGCTCCTGGCGTAATGCCTGAATTTGGTGATTTGAAATCCTCACTACGTGCACTACAATTCATTCGCTCTTCCCCTGGAGTACTGGCACCATTAGTTGGTCAAAAATCTTCACAACATGTTTCAGAGAATTTGGAAATTATGAATGTCCCTCCTCTGTCAAATGATGATTTTGTTGAATTAGTTAAAAAACTGACTTCTTGAAATTTTAGTTGTTAGATTTTTGTAAAATCCGTTTATTGCATGAAATTTAATTTGCCTATTGGTGCTTTATGTTACTGAATCTATAAATAGAAAATAAAATCAAAAAAATTTGTGCCAGTTGATCCTGTTTGTGGAATTGAATTAGATGAGGATATAGCTTTAATTCATGATCATAAGGGCAAAAATTTCTACTTTTGTTGTAATGGCTGTAGAAAAATTTTCATCAAAAAGCCACGAAAGTACAAAAATAATGTTTAGATTGGAAATGCCCCGCACATTCTACAAAATTTTGAACTCATAACTTCATGCTTGCAGTATGGACATTGAGTTTCTGCTTTATTATTGACTGGAGTGCCGTATCCTTTTTTAAAAATTTCATAATAATACATGGATTCTCTACTTCTAATCACTACGTCGTCATCTTTTTTTACAGTTAATTTTTTTTCAACAAATTTTTCTTCATCAATTATTGATTCAAATAAATTGGTTAGTCCAACAGTCCCAGCTCCATCTTGCATGGGTGATTTTCTTCTCCAAGCTATTTGGGACGGTATGTGATTTTCAAATGTTTTTCTTAAAATCCATTTCCCAAATCTGGTCTCTTTTTCTTGTTTAATTTTTAAATTTGATGGAATTTCACTTGCAACTTTGACTAACTCTTCATCTAAAAACGGCGATTCTATTTTTACTCCCAACTCTTGGCCAATTTTTTGGCTTGGAAAATGCATTATTGAACACACTCTTTTAATTTCTGCATCTAATTCGTTTTCAGGTTTGTTTACAAGAAAGTTATATCCTGCAAATAATTCGTCTGCTCCGTCCCCAGTAATGATTGATTTGAAATTGTTTTCTTTTGCCCATTTAATTGCCAAATACATGACGACATTATTTCTAATTTCAATATCGTTGAAATTTTTTAAAATTTTAATTGTGTTCTCAACTGCTTCAAGAATCTCTGATGTTGTTACGTTGTAAATTGTCAGTGGAATGCCTGTTTCTTTTGAAATAATTTGACAATATGTCAGATCTGTTGAGACAAAATCTTCTGAAATTATTGCAATTCCTTGCGGTTTTCTTTTTTTAATATAGTGTGCTAGAATTGAACTGTCTAAACCGCCAGACAATGCAATTAATTGTGATTGTGACAAATCACAAGACTTTTCTAAAATTTGATATATTTTTGTAGAAAAATCTTCCAATATTTTTGATAGGATTTGAAATTAAAATAGATATGCCTAGAATCTGCATTGATCTTTTTAATTGCTGTAAACTTTAAATTCAGATATTTGGGTTTCAAAACATGTTACTTCCTGCTGAAATTGAGTCAAAAACATTAATTCCTGCATTAAGGGCAATTTTGGCAAAAAAGTTGGCTGAAGAACACGATATTAGAGAAGAGGAGATTTCAAAAATGCTTGGAGTGACTCAAGCTGCTATTAGTAATTACATTAGAGGAACTCGTGGTGATCCTTCACTTATTGCAAAATTATTATCTGAAAAACAAGTTGCAGAGTTAATTGATGAATTATGTCAAAATCTTGCTTCTGATTTAGCTTACACTCCTTCTAGTCTTTCAAAGTTCATTGGACTGTGTAATTATATTAAATCAAGCTTGCTGATTTGTGAAATTCATCATAATCTGGAATCTGATATTGATGAACAAGTTTGCAAAGAATGTGAGAACATGCTTCTAAAAGGTCCTGGCAGCGTTTACTAAATTTTATTGATAGTTATTTCCACTGTGGATGTCATTTTCCCAATTCCTGCTTTTTCTACAGTGTCTAAATTAATTTTTTCAATTTTTGTAACGTCTTTTAACATTTTTTCTGTAATTATGTTTGCTACTGAAACTGCCTTTGGAATTGAATTTCCTCTTGCCTTCAAAACAATGTGATTTTGATTCATGAGTTTTGATACTACATCTACTGCAGTGAGCATTACTGGATCGTTTCCAACGTTTATTTCGGTCTGCTCTTGACCTTTCGGTTCATTTGCGTCTTCCATGAGCATTATACAACATTCAAAAATTTTCTGTTCTTTTAAGTTTTATCGACGATTGGTTCTTTATGCGAAATAATCAATGGGGATGTTTTGATAATCTCCATTTGGTAAAACTCTTCTAATTGTGATAGGGATCACCTTTTGTTCTAATTCTTCCATTGAAATATCTAGAGAAATTCTTGCATTCTTTGGTATTGTGATAAATGGTGGTGCTCCTAGTGATAATTGTAATGCTCTTGCGCCCATAATTCTTGCTTGTTCAAATCTTGTTAGTGTTGGCGGTCCAATGGTAATTTTTCCTTTTTCACAAGGGATTTCAACTGGATCATGATCATCAATTTTTTCTACCACTTCTCTTTCTTCAATTTCTTTAATTTTGTCTTCTAGATTTGCTTGGTCCTTTTCTGAGAGTGGTTCTTTCCCGTCCTTTTTTTCAATTAATTTTCGATAAGTATCTAGAGCTTTGTTTAATCCTAAATTTGCATCTACTTCACCTTCAGAAATTTCTGTTTCAGGTGTAGCTAATTGTGGTTCTTCCGGACTGGACAAGTACAAAAATTTTCTTAAAACGTTATAAATATGTGAGTCTGGCACATTTGCAAAAAACAAACACTCACGCCTTTGAAATAAAGCAATTCAATGGCGATTTTAATTCTTATACTTGAAAGGTAATTTAGATCATGTCTGCAAATTCTCAACACTGATCGCCAACAAAATTGATCAACATCCTGATTACACCTTTTGAAACATCTAATGGTCTATGAGTTGCAAGGAAGGATTTGTTCACAATTACTCCTATTTT
>NZ_LQMW01000026.1 GCF_001541925.1 Nitrosopumilus sp. Nsub | reverse complement strand
GTTACTTAGCAACAATGTTTACAATTGGGGTCAATGAGATGTGGCATTTCTGGTTTGTAGAAGAAGTATTTGCAGTACCAAATCACTGGATGTTTAACATGGGAGTCGTAGTGGCTTTCATTGGTGCACTTGCATACGTAGTCAGAGTATATGCTCGACTCGTAGAACTAGGTGCAGAAACCCCTGGTGAGAATCCTCATGTTGCAGAAATGTACAAGATGGCCTTAGAAGGTAAATTGTACAGTAGAAGCATCCCATAGACACACAAATTGTGCATTAGCACATTTTTTTTCTTATTTTTATTTAGTCTAATGAAATTTATTTCAAAAATTATTTTTTTTGATATTTTTTCTCTAAATTTACTTTATGATAAGCACGTTGTTTTTTTAAATTAAGTATCTCTCTGTGTTTTTGTCTATATCGTTTATTTTGTTGTCTTCGTAATTCTTTGTCTTCTTTTTTTAATTCATTTAAGAATTGTAAATTCATTAGTTTTTTATTAATATGATGAAGGAGTTGCAATGCCTGTGATGTACTCCACATCTGGATCTTGAGAAAATTGTTCCACAACACTCGTATCCATTTTACCTACTACATTAATTCCATGATCATTTGATTGATTTGGAAATCCAAATCTGTTCCTTAAGATTTCTTTTTTTCTTTCAGCATCTACATTTGGTTTGTAGTGAATATTTAATTCAACTCTAGGAGGGGCATCTGGTAGTTTTCGTTCCAAATACATCATTCTAACAAGTAAATCTGGATCTACATTTTTTATTGTTTGATTGAGAATTGCGATAAACTGATCATATTGTGCCTCTACAGTCATGAATAAAATTTTAAATTAATTTATTTATCTAGTAAGAATACACTGCATGAGATTTCTATTATATGCATACATTGTCTTGCAATAGAGTCTTAGATGATTAATACTGAAAAACGAAAATTAATTCATGGCGTCACGAACAATGATAGTGATTGCAGGAATTGCAGTAGGTGTACTTGCTATGGCAGGTGCTATTGCATATGGAACTGCAAATCAAGCAAATTACGTACAAGAGGATTCAGTAAAGGCTGCTGCCGCAGAGCAAGGCATTTTGCCTAAAACAGGTATGCTGGGAGCTGATTTAAACAAAGAGCAATGGCATGAAGACCCATTTGCAGAAATGGCAGCTGAAGTACGAGCTGAATATGAAAAAAACAAAGGGCAATAATCTAAAAGGTTATTCCCATTTCTTTTAATTATTTTTTTAAACAATTCTATATTCTAGAATTTAATAAAAAGGGTGCATTGTAATCCTCTTTTTTATTAGTTATTTTTTTTGTGAAAATTTATGGATATTGATAAAATTCCAAAAAACCCGTGGAATAGAAATGATGGTGAAAATATTGGGCATGATGAATTTGAATGGGGTAAAATAAAAGATTCAGAAAAACTGCAAATTATAGCTTATGATGTAAAATGGGATGTGGATAAAAAAAATAAATGCATTACATGTGGCCAATCCTACGAATTTGTCGGAAGTAAATTTTGTTCAAAGAAATGTTATAAAAATTACTTTATTCCAAAATTTGATTAATTTTTTTGTAAATGTAAATGGTATTGCTCTTTTCCTTTTCTGCTTCTAGGGAGACATCTCAATTGACTATTGCAACAAGGACATAAAATATTATCAATTTCAATAAAAATTTCACAAAAATTACATCTTTTTTGTCCCATTGCATATCTTCCCACTCCTGTGGGTTTGAGTGCCTTGTACTCTTTACATTTTCCAACACAATAAGTCATAAATTTCAGAAAAAAATACTGAAGATAAAAGGTATGATTGCACTGCACTAAAAATTAAAAAATCATGTCAAAGGAAGTAAAAATTCCATTGTTTTAATAACTATTGAAAGAAATCCGTAATAATTCTAATTTAATCTACTGTAGAGTTCATAATTTTAATGACAATGAAGAATTTTTATTTTTTAATAATCAAAATGGGTAATTGCTGATTATTGCTTGTTTTTTTGTATTTGTGCCTAAAATTTTGATACATTTTAAATTATGGAGAAAAATTTAATCAATATTATGGAAAGTATGACTGGTGCAAAAGCCTTGATGACTGCAATGGAAAAAGAAGGTGTCAAAGAGGTATTTGGATTACCTGGAGGAGCAAATCTTCCAATGTATGATGAATTTTCACGATGTGATATTAGACATATTTTGGTACGTCATGAACAATCTGCATCACACATGGCAGATGGGTTTGGTCGTGTTAGTAGAAAACCTGGAGTTTGTTTTGCAACTTCTGGACCTGGCGCTACAAATATCTTAACTGGGATAGCAACTGCACAAGCAGATTCATCTCCAATGATTGCAGTAACAGGACAAGTTCCTGTTGCAATGATAGGGAAAGATGCATTTCAAGAAAGTGACATAATTGGAATGACAAATCCTGTTGTCAAATATGCTTTTCAACCTAGAACTCCTGGAGAAGTTCCTGAAGTAGTAAAAAAAGGATTTTACATTGCTGAAACCGGTAGACCTGGTCCTGTACTAATTGATATTCCAAAAGATGTTCAACAAAATGAAGCTTCAATGGAATTTCCTGATGAGTTTAACATTCAAGGTTATCATCCTTGGACTGATCCTGATATTGTTGCTTGTGAAAAAGCAATTGAAATGTTACTTAATTCTGAAAAACCAATAATCTTAGCTGGTGGTGGAACTATTATTTCATCAGCATTTGCTGAATTACAATCTCTTGCAGAAACCCTTATGCTTCCTGTAGTTACCACTTTCAAAGGCAAAGGTGCATTTCCTGAAAACCATCCTTTGTCTTTAGGTCCAATTGGAATGCATGGTCATGCTGAAGCAAATAAAATGATGGCTGAAGCTGATTGTGTTTTGGCAATTGGAACTAGATTTTCTGATAGGTCTGTTGGAACCTTTGAGGCTTTTGAAAAACAATTAAAGATTATTCATATGGATGTTGACCCAGCTGAAATTGGTAAAAATCAAACAACTAGTTTGGCAGTTGTCGGTGATGTTCGTACTTCTCTTAGAATTATGGTAAAATTACTTTTACAAAAAGCAATTAAAAAAACTGAAGAATCTGTTTGGTTAAAACATGTTAAAGAAACCAAAGATTATTGGCGAGAAAATTTGAAACTTCATCCTGGTGAAATGGGTGCAGCAAAAATTCTTAGAAAATTAAGAGAAATTTTACCAAAAGAATCCGTTATCACTACTGAGGTTGGCCAACATCAAATGTGGGCTTCATTATTTTATGATGTAATTCAACCTGGAACTTTCTTTAGTTCTACAGGACTTGGTACAATGGGTTGGGGTTTCCCTGCATCTATAGGGGCAAAAGTTGCAAGACCTGATGTACCAGTTGTTGATATAGCAGGAGATGGAAGTTTTAGTATGACTGAAAATTCTCTTGCAACAGCAGTATTGGAAGATATTCCTGTGATTGTATTTGTTTTGAATAACTCTACATTGGGAATGGTAGCTCAATGGCAAAGAACATTCTATGATAGAAGGATGGTCGGTGTAGATCAAGGCGGTTGTCCTGATTATGTTAAATTAGCAGAATCTTATGGGGCTCAAGGAATAAGAGCACAATCCATGGATGAATTAGATAGGGCAATCAAATCTGCAATCAGCAGTGATGTTGCAACAGTAATTGATATTCCAATTGATCCTGAAGAAGATGTGTTACCATTTGTTGCTCCTGGAACTTCGTTATCGGATATGATTTTACCTTCTTAGTGATAATCATGTGGGCTATTCTTTCTGTTTTAGTTGAAAATAGACCTGGAGTCTTGTTTAAGATTACTCATCTTTTTAGATCCAGAAATTTCAATATCGATAGTATCTCTGTTGGAATAACTGATAATCCTAATTACTCTAGAATGACAATTACTTCTTATGGTGATGAAAAACAAATCGAACAAATTGTAAAACAACTTGATAAAATGATTGACACTGTTGAAGTAAAACAACTAGATGAGCACAAAACAGTTTTTCGTGAACTATGTATTTTTAAGTTAAAGCTTAGTAATGCTAATGATAGCATGGAAGTAAACAAATTAGCAAATGCATATGGTGCAAAAGTACATGATGTGAAAAAGGACTCACTTATGGTTGAGTTAACTTCTACACCAGATCAAATTAAAGCATTTGAAGAACTGGCAAAACCATTTGGAATCATTGATGTTGCTAGAACTGGTGTTACTGCTTTGCAAAGGAGCGGAGCTTGAAAGTAAGAATTTTTGATACGACATTAAGAGATGGAGAACAAACTGTTGGCGTTTCTTTATCTCCAGATCAGAAATTATCAATTGCAAAAAAACTAGATGAACTTGGAGTTGATGCTATAGAAGCTGGTTTTCCAGTGATTTCTGAGGGTGAATCTAAAGCAGTAAAGATGATTACTAGTGAAGGTTTATCTTGTGAAATTGCAGGCTTGACAAGAACCATAAAAGGTGATATTGATGCTGCAGTTGATGCTGGATTAAATTATGTTCATACGTTCATTGCAACTTCTGATATTCACTTAAAATACAAACTCCAAATGACCAGAGAACAAGCACTTGAAAAAGCAATTGAAGCCGTTGAATATGGAAAATCTCGTGGACTGCAAGTTGAATTTTCAGCTGAAGATGCAACTAGAACTGATAGAGATTTCTTAAAACAAGTTTTTGGTGATGTTGCAAAATCTGGAGCTGACAGAATTGACATTCCTGACACAGTGGGATATTCTACTCCTGAATATATTGCAGAAATTACAAAAGATGCAATTGCTGCAACACAACTTCCAGTTAGTGTTCACTGTCATAATGATTTTGGATTGGCAGTTGCAAATGCTTTATCTGGCATTCATGCTGGTGCAGCATGTGCACATGTAACAATTAATGGTATTGGAGAACGTGCTGGAAATGCTTCTTTGGAAGAACTTTCTATGGCATTACAATGTCTTCCACAAGATCAAAAATATGAAACAAATATCAAATCAGAATTAATTTACGATGCTTCAAGATACATTTCAAAAATAGTTGGTATCAAAGTTCAACCAAACAAAGCTATAGTTGGTGATAATGCATTTGGGCACGAATCTGGTATTCATACTCACGGTGTTTTGAATAATCCTCTTACTTACGAACCAATTAGTCCTGAATTAGTTGGAAGAAAGAGACAACTTCGAATAGGAAAACATGCTGGAATTCATGGAATGAATGCCATGCTTGAAGAATTTGGAGTAAAAACTACTGAAGACCAATCCAAACAAATTCTTGAAAAAATCAAAGTATTGGGTGATCAAGGACAACAAATTACTGATGTTGAATTGTTATCAATTGCAAGTGATGTTTTAGGTGAAAAAGGAATTAAACGAATTGTTCAATTGTCTGCATTTTCAGTTTCTACTGGAATTGGAATTATGCCATATGCATTTGTAAAACTAAATATTGATGGTGAAGATTTCATTGGAACTGATTATGGTGTAGGTCCTGTCGATGCTGCATTAAATGCCATTCAAAAAATTACTGGAAAGGTTTCAGAATTAAAAATCACAGACTATAGATTGGCATCTATTTCTGGTGGTGCAACAGCATTATGTGAAGTAACAATAACTGTTGAAGATCCTCAAGGAAATTCTGTTTCTGCAAAATCTGTTGGAGAAGATATTGTAACTACTAGCGTTAAAGCTGTAATTGATGGGATCAATAGAATTATGCTTAAAAATATGCTAAAGGAAAAACAGTTAAACTGAATTTAATTATTGATGTGATATAATGTATAAGATTTCTTTAATCACTGGTGATGGCATAGGTCCAGAATTATCTGATTCTGCAATTTCTATATTAAATACAATTCAGGAAAAATATGGAATTGAATTTAAAATTTCTAAATTAATTGCTGGAGATAAGGCACTTGAACAAACAGGAAAAGCACTACCTGATGATGTTGTTGAAACTATCAAAAATTCTGATGTGTGTCTAAAAGCCCCTGTCGGTGAGAGTGCAGCTGATGTGATTGTTGTGTTAAGAAGAATGCTTGATCTATATGCAAACATTCGACCCTCAAAATCATACCCTCACATGCCTGCATTACGTGATGATATTGATATGGTAATCGTTCGTGAAAATACTGAAGATCTTTACACTGGAAAAGAATTCAGTTTGGGTAATTCTGCAGTTGCTTTGAGAATCATTTCTGAAGATGCATCAAAAAGAATTGCTAAATATGCTTTTGAAACCGCAAAGCAACGTAATTCAATGAATAAAGTAACTTGTGTTCATAAGTCAAATGTAATGCGTGTTACTGATGGATTATTTGCAAAAGCATGTGTTGATGTTTCAAAAGATTATCCTGAAATTGAATTTGAAGAAATGTATGTTGATGCATGTGCAATGAACTTAATTCGTCAACCTGAAAAATTTGATGTTGTGGTTACTACAAATCTTTTTGGAGATATTTTGTCTGATGAATCTTCTCAAGTGGTTGGTGGTTTGGGAATGGCACCTGCTGCAAATCTTGGTGATGATTTTGCCTTGTTTGAACCTGTTCATGGTGCAGCATTTGACATTGCTGGACAAAATATTGCAAACCCTTCATCATTTTTACTTTCAATTAAGATGATGCTTGACTGGTTAGGTGCAAAACATAATGATCAAAAATGTTTTGAAATGGCAATAAAATTGGAATCTACTATTTTTGATTTGGTAAAATCTGGAATTAAAACCAAAGATATTGGTGGTGACAAAACAACTTCAGAATTCACAAAACAAATAACTGATAATTTGTAAATTTACCAAATTTTATTAATTGCAAATTTTACTTGTTTAACATGGCAGTTTGTTGTATTTGTAAAATTGCACCTGGAACATTAAAGATCAAAGATGGCAATCCAAAGTATAAAGGAAAACCTGTTTGTAAAGAATGTGAAGGTTATAGAAAACTTTTGAAAGAAACCAAGTGATGTGGGACTTTATTGGGAACAAAAATGCTTATGTAAACAGACTCATGGTATTCTATTATGGGATTTTTGGATAGATTTAGTCATACATTTGACAAACAGGGATATGATCTTGATGGGTATGATCGAGATGGATTTTCTAAAAGTGGGTTCAACAAAAAGGGATATGACAAAAATGGATTTGATAGAAATGGATATGACAAAAAGGGATATGATAAAAGAGGATACAATCGAAAAGGATTTGACAAAAACGGATATGATAAAAAAGGTTACAAAGAAGGATATGATGAAGATGGATTTAATTTTAAAGGTTACAACAAAGATGGATTCAACAAAAAGGGATATGATAAAAAGGGATATGACAAAAATGGATATGATAATCGAGGGTTCTCTGTAGATGGACTTCATATTGAAACGAAAATAGCTTTTGACAAAGATGGATTCAACAAAAAAGGATATGACAAAAATGGTTACAACAAAGATGGGTTCAACAAAAATGGTTACAACAAAGATGGATATGATTTAGACGGATTTGATGAAAACGGTTATGATAATCATGGATATGACAAAAATGGTTACAACAAAGATGGATATGATTTAGACGGATTTGATGAAAACGGATATGATAATCATGGATATGATAATCTAGGATATGATCATTTAGGTTATGATGTGGAAGGATATAATCAAGATGGCTATAATAAATTCAATAAAAAGAAAGATGAGGATTCTTAAAATTCATCAAGTGTTTTAGTTCTTTAAAGTGATTTTTAGATATTAAGATCTTTCATAGTCACAATTCCTAATAATTTGTCCTCGTCAATGACTGGTAATCTTTTGATTTTATTTTCTTCCATCAGTTTTCTAGCATTGGATATATCTTCATTTTCATCAATTGCAACTAATGGATAACTCATCAATCTATTGATGGGCGTATCAATTGGATATGCGTGAGAGCCAATTTTAATCGTAAAATCCCTATCTGTAATTATTCCTACTAATTTTTTATCTTCAACTACCACTACTGCTTCGGCATTACATGTTTCCATAATTTTTGCTGCATCTGAAGCCGTGGCAGTTGATTCTAAAGAAACAATTGTTGGACTCATCACATCTTTGATTTTTTTGTTTTTTTGATATGGATCAAATTGCATTGTTGATATCTTCATTCATACACTATTTCAATATGTTAATCAAATTTCAACATTGAAAATCATTCTTCATTAAAATCATGTTCATTGAAATCTGAACCTAATGAAACTTTTAAAATTACTGTAGAGTCTGTAGTTTGAAAATCTAATTCTTTATCTGGTAAGAAACTTCGGAATACTTGTTTTAGTAATTGTTCTGTAAATACTGACCATTTTGTTCCTAAATCATGTTGAATTAGAAATGTGTGAATGTTACCCTTTACCCTATGATCCGAATTCATTCCAGACGCTTTCATGTAATCTTCTAATGTTTCAACACATCTCTTCAAATCATATCCGCCTTTGATGAACATTACCGTATCTTTAATGGTGGGAAAAATCAAATTAATTATTTCATCAATTTCTTGTCCGTCTAAATCATCTCCCAGTGATTGTAAAATTCCTACTGGAACTGGAATCAATCCAATTTTTTGTGAAAATCTATCCCATTGAATATATTTTTCTAAAATTTGTTTTACTAACACGTTTTGAGATATGCCTTTTTGATTTGCTTCAGTTTCTAATTCTGTAATTAATTTTTCTGATAATCGATAAGTGATACTTCTAGTTGGATCTTTTTTAGTCATATGTATTTGCCTCTTTGATGAATCCATGCCTCTATAGTCAACGTAATGACTCTGTGATATTAATTGATGTCTTCTTGTTTTGTGTTATTTAAAACACAATCAATTTTTGTGTCCATTAAATCACAATGTATGTTTATTTCCCGAATTTTACTCATATAAAGAAAATATCTTTTCCCATCTCTGTTAATTGACCCTGAGATTGCCAACAATTTTCCATCATATAGTTTTTGTAATTTTCGATAAACTGTACTTAGAGGAATTTCTTCTTCTTGGGAGATATTCATTGCTGATTTGGGCTTTTCAAGCGTATTTTTTAAAATTAATTTACAATATCTATCTGCAAGGCTTTCTAAAATTACCTGCTTTCTTTCTTCTTCTGTGATTTTTTTTGTTTGAATTAAGTCTAGCATGGATAAACTATTTCCAAATTAGTTATAATACTGATGTTTGCAAAGTATTGCAATGTATTCCAATTTGTTATATTTCGAAATAACGAAATAGGCTTATCTTGAAAAATTTGAATCTAAAATTAGTCTTCTTTTCAATTTCAGTTTTAATTCTAATTTCTTTATCCACAAGTTCTGTAAATGCTGAAAATGTGCCTGCCTGGATAAAAAATAATGCATTATGGTATGGTCAAGGACATATTACTGAAACAGAATTTCTTAATTCAATTAAATTTTTGATTGAAAATGATATCCTTGTTTTGGAAAAGAATGAGCCAATTAAACGAAATCAATTGGAACAAATTATAATTCCTAATGGAAATTATGTTGTTTCTGGTGGAAATGTTTACTTACCATTAAATTTGGAAATTCGTCCTATGACAACAGTCCAATGGATAAATAATGATATTGTTTTACATACAGTTCAAAGTCAAGATGAGTTTGGAGAAATTATTGGATTATTCAATAGTGCACCCCTAAAGTCAGGTGAAACATTTGAATTCAAATTTACTGAAGAAGGTGTTTACAATTACTTTTGTTCATTACACCCATGGCGAGTAGGATTAGTTACAGTTAGATGATGAAATCTCAATTGTGAGATTTAAGTTCAATATTTAATTATTAAAAATTTTAACTTAATTTGTGAGGGTGACTCATTTAAAATTAGATTTGTTCAGATCTGCCTAGAATTCTGTCATCCTCTACAATGTTTCCAAATACTAATCAGGTAGATTTTTCAGCTTGAGGCTTGTTTTGCATTGCCCATTTTTCATACATTTTCATTAACTCATCAACATCTTTTCCTTCTTCAGAATATGTGACAATTACTCCAAACGTGCCTTTTTTGTCATGACCTCGTGCAAAATATCCCCAAAATGAATCAGGTAATTTTTGAAAACTGTTTGAATCATGTGATACTCCTATCAAATTATTGCCAATCACTTCGATTACTTTTTTTGCATCTTCTTTTTCGATCATATTTTGTAGTTAACTTGTTATAATAAAAAGCTGAATATTTATGCCTAGAATGATAATGTGATTGTTTTTACAAAAAACTTATTTCTATCGTCAACAATAAAGATCAATTTGGATTGTCTTCAATGTGATGGAAAAGGAAAATTCATGAATGAGTTTGGATTGATGGAAAAATGCACTTTTTGCAAAAACCCTGATTTGAGTTTTGGATAGTTTTTTTGTTAAATAATAAAGATAATTTCAAAACTCTAATTTTTTTACAACAAGAAAAACTGGAAAACATTGGAGACGTAAACGAATCCTAACATGAATTGTTTTCCTTACTCACCACTCTACTACGCAGACATGGCGGTTTCTTGTTAATTATACAATGTCAAAATGATATTTAAGACTGATCATGATTTTTAAGATTATTTTCAATTTTAATTGTTTTATGATTTTGCAATATCATAATCTTCTTTACCGTTACCGAATTTTTGTGTGATGATTTTCACTCTGTATTTTTTGCCTTTTTGAATGTCTTGGCATAAAGTGGTTGGGTTTCCATTATCAAAAAATTTTGCAATAATCATCTTTCTTGACGTATAGAATTTTTTAATTCCTTCAAATTCTTCCTCAGTTTCAAGATCTATTTCAAAAATTATTTCTTTTCCAACTTTACGCTCAACTTTTTGTACATTTATGATTGTAAATACTCCTTTATCGTCTAATTTTGAGAGTGAAGCCTCCTTCATATTCGATTCCTGGAATTTTTGTTATTTATCATATTGGAATTCTTTTTTCTATTGATTTTTGATAGTTTTACTAGGGAATTTTAAAAAGAAAAAATCATGAGATTGGCATTACTGTTGTATCTGCAATTACTAGAAATCCTACAAAAAGAACAGAGCGCTCTTTGATCTCGTAAAAGTTTCCTTTCGAGTATATATTTAATTTTTTAATTTAGATTTTAAACAATATATTTTATTTTGTTTAATTTATGATGTGGAAATTCATATGTTAATTTTTGATGCCCACTTCAAAAATTATTTTGAATTGTTCTTTTTTTATCTGCAAAAATTGATTTTACAAAATAAACTACCAATATTCCTGCTGCAGTTGTAGAAAGTATGCTGACCATGTCCATGATCAAAGGAATTGTATCCATGAATAAAATATGTTAAAATATGTTATAACAATCAGGAATACACTGCATTATTTTGAATACAATCTCTTTTAATGATGTCTTATGAGTAATTTTTTAAAAAATTTAATTTTTTATATAGACGTGAAAATCTACATAATCTTTAATTGTGTTATAGATTTTTTTGCCACATGGGTGTTTCAAAAGTTATCTCTACAATAAAAAAAAATAAGAAATTGCCTTTAGAAGTTAGAATTTATCTAATTGATAAGGAAAAACACTACTTTTTCAATAACGGTGTCTTAAAAAATGGATTTGATTCTAAATTAACTATTGTAAAAAATCGTGATAGTGTACTTTCTGCATATTCAAAAATGGCATTTTTGTTTGATGAAATTATTCGATTAAGAATTGTCCAGTCCTCAAATGGGACTGATAGTGACGAATTACTATATCTGTTAAATCTTGTTCCAATTAATCGAAAGATAAGGACATTTTTGGATTGGAAAGTCTTTTCTCCTGAATTTACACGTGATATGTCTAGACTTTTTGAAGTAAGAAATGATGCTGTACATTGTATTTCTATTGATGAAGTAATGTATAATCCAAAAATGAGTATTTCTCTTTCCACTAAATCTGGATTTAATAAATTCTCTTCTGATCTTCAAAGAGCTTGGAAAACATTGCTTAAAATCTATGTTGGAGAACAACAAAAAATAGATTTAGAGAACATCTGTAATCAAAGTAGTTAAATTTGAGAATCTCTTTTTGAGTCACTTTTTTTAGTGGATGTTTTGTAAATATTATGTGGCCTTTACCTCTTGCCCTGCATGTCATCAAGTACGATTTGATAAAAAAGCGAATCGTTGTAATGACTGTGGATATCAAATAGGAAATTAGATATGAAAATCAAGATGTGTAATCATATTGATGTATCTGGAATTAGAATAGAGGCATCTCAATCTGTTTATGCACTTTGTACGGTTGATGAAAATCAATTTGTAACTTATTCATGCAAAAAATGTTTCAATGAAATAAAAGAGTTAGATCACCAAATAATTTCAAAAGAAGAATTTGAAAAATATTTGAATCAATAATATCTTCTATAGTGTGATTTTTTAGTGGCATATGAATTGTATTATTATGGGTCTATTAGGAAAAAAGAAAGAAAGATGTGATGCTTGTAACAAACCATTTGATAGTCTTGATGAATGTCGTGATCATGTGAAAAACATACATCCCGCAACAAAACCTTGTACCAAATGTTCAGGGTTAATGGCATGGGAGAGACAAATGACTCAGGCATATGGAAATCTAATCTATGTCTGCAGAGAATGTGATTTTATTGGTGAAATGTGGAGATATTATCCATAACTGATTTTTGATGATGCATAATGAGTGAAAAATCTGTAAAATTAGACCAAGATGAGGAACAAAAGATTATTGCTGAAATTACTAAAGAATTACAAGCAGAAGGATATTCTGAAGAAGAAGTTAGACAAGGTCTTGAACTTGCTTATCATTTAAAAACAGACGTAAAGTCAAAAATGGATTCTGTTTCAGATTCTTGTGAACACTAAAACTAGAATTATTCCTGAAATCATTCATTACATTTTCCTTAAATTCTGTTTGTGCTAAATAGCATTATGACTTGGGTTCCCATTTTTTATGTATCTTCACAAGATTTTGAAGGAGATATCAAATTATTGAAAACAGTTTTTTCACAATTTGAAAAACAGATTCATCGCAATGATGGTTATAGATTTAGTCTGGAAGCTGAATTTGCAATGGGGTGGTGGTTTTACACAATTTATGTAAGAATTGGTTTTATCAAAAAACTTGTAGAATATAATCACACACGTGATCCTAAAATTAAAGATAAAAAAGCAATTCTAAAGATTATTCAAAACTATTTCAAAACACAAAAGAGTAAAGCTAGAATAAAATTTCATGGTGAAAAACCAATGCTCGGTGGATATTGGCATTGGTTGTTAAGATAACTTGTTGAAATCTTATATTTTTTAATATGTGCTAATTTTTTACAAAAATTTTTTGTTAAAAAAATATTTTGTACATACATTGCAATACATTATGGACTGATTACTTTTATTTCATGTTTAGAAAACTAAATTAAAAGCCAACACAGTACCCATTGTCATGAATTCCCCATCGTGTTACTGGTGTAAGCCTACCTGCTACATTACGTAAAGGGTGTGATTAGTTGGCTTTTGAAAAATTATTGAATCTAATTTTTTTAACGCGTAAATATTTTGAATTGTTTATGGTGATAGTCTGTCTGGATCTCTTGGATAAAGAACCACCTCACGAACATTATCAATTCCAATCAATGTTGTCATGAGTCTGTCTAATCCCATACCCCAACCTGAATGTGGTGGCATTCCCCAATCATATGTCTTAAGATGGTCTGCAAATTGTGCTGGATCCAATCCTTGTTCTGTTAATCTTGCTTTTAGCAATTCAGAATCATGGAGTCTTGTTCCTCCTGATGACAATTCCAGATATCCATATTGCAAATCAAAAGAACGTGATAATGTTGCATCTTCGTCTTTTTCTCTAATGTAAAATGGCTTAAGCTTCATTGGCCAGTCAGTTAAAAAGTAAAATCCTGGATGATTGTTTCCAATAATTCTCAAATGTGAGTCTAACAAGTCATCTCCAAACTCAATTTTT
This sequence comes from Nitrosopumilus sp. Nsub, assembly GCF_001541925.1. GTDB lineage: Archaea > Thermoproteota > Nitrososphaeria > Nitrososphaerales > Nitrosopumilaceae > Nitrosopumilus. The sequence goes on along the minus strand of NZ_LQMW01000026.1, from coordinate 38,354 downwards.
TCTCCTGCTTGTTTGAGTTCTTCTACGCATTGACTGTAAGTAATTCTTTCAAATGGTGCAGTTGGAATCTCAATAGTATGGCCAATTGATTCTTGTTCTTTTTTACAATTTTCTGCTGTAAATTTGTAAACTGCAATAACTAATGCTTCTAAAACATCCATGACGTCTTCATAATCCATAAATGCTGCTTCAATGTCTATGCTAGTAAATTCAGTTAGGTGTCTTCCTGTATGTGAATTTTCTGCTCGATAAAAATTTGAAATTTCAAATACTCTTTCTAATCCAATTGTCATTTGTTCTTTGTAAAGTTGAGGACTTTGTGCAAGGTAAGCTGTTTTGCCAAAATATTCTAATGAAAATAAATCTGCTCCTCCTTCACTTGCACTACCGATAATTTTTGGAGTTGTAATTTCAATAAATTTTTTTTCAGCTAAAGTTTTTCGTAATATTTGTAGAACATAATGTCTCAATTTAAAAATTGAAGCTGTTTTTTGATTTCTCATATCTAATGCACGATGATTTAATCTTGTGTCAATGTTACTTTCTAATCTTCCAATTGGGTCTACTGGTAATGGATGAATTGCTTTTGCTAACACTTCAATTTCTTCAGCCTTTATTTCAAATTCGAAATCTCTAGCTTTTGTTTCTTGAACAATTCCTTTTATTCTTACAGCACTTTGACGATTAATTTCTCCCAGATTGTCATTTAGTTCACCTTTTACAATTACTTGTGAGATTCCTGAAATATCTCGAAGTGTGATAAATGACATTTTCCCTAGTTTTCTAAGATCCTCAATCCATCCTCCTAAAATTACATCTTTTCCGATAAGTTCCTGGTTTAATTCAGAAATATCGTGAGTTTTAACAAAAACCATTTCATTTATCCTCAAATTCTATCTCAATGTCAAGGTTTCGGGCATTTTTGACAATTTCCACCACTTTATTGGTGTCAATTGGGAATTTTGGAGTCCATTTGCCCGAAACTACGGCTTTAGTTTTTTGATTGCCTCCTGAAAAAACAGAATTAATTGTTAAAATTTTGGTAGGAAAAAACAAATCTTCTATAAATTTTTTATCAGTTTCATCTGCTTCTACTAACCAAATTTTTTCTTTAAACTGATCTTGAATTAGTCTGTACAATGTTCTACTTTGTCTAATTGCCATGATGTCATTTTTTGATAGTGATAAAATGTAATTTCCTCCAAAGTTTTTACATGAAAATAACGTAAAATTTTCTAATTCTTTGTTTGATTTGGCAATTTTTGCTAATGTGATTGATGCATCTACGTCTGCTTTAGTTAATTCTCCTCTTTCTACTTTTGCCTCACATTGAGGACATAATACTGCATTTTTTGCATCAAAGCCACATATTGGAAATATCATTTGAATCGATTTTTTTAATTCTAATAATGTTGTTTATATCCCTTAGTGCAAAATAAAAATTCTAGATGGATCTAAGTAATACATGACTCTGTTATCTGTTGATGGGCTATTTTCTAGATATTCTACATCTAAAGGCCCCGTTTATGCTGTAGATGATGTGGACTTTCAATTAGGTGCTGGAGAGTCGTTAGGAATTGCAGGTGAAAGTGCATGTGGAAAAAGCACATTGGGATTATCAATTATTAGAATGCTTTCTGGAGGAAAAAGCACTGGAAAAATAATTTTTGACGATCAATCCATTTTGGATATTTCTGATTCTGAATTTGATGAAAAATTTCGTTGGAAAAAAATATCTATGATTTTTCAAGGCGCCATGAATTCTTTGGATCCTGTTTTTACCATTTCTCAACAATTCCATGAAATTCTGAAACAACATAATTTTGATGGAAATGTCGATAAATTGATTTTAGATTCAATCAATTCTGTTAATTTAGATGAGGCTGTCTTAAAAAAATATCCTCATGAATTAAGCGGTGGTATGAAACAACGAGTTATCATTGCTATGGCTTTAATTTTAAAACCTCAATTTGTTGTAGCTGATGAGCCTACAACTGCATTAGACGTTTTAATTCAAGCACAAATAATCAATTTACTAAAAAAATTAAAAAAAGATGGAATGTCTTTTATGTTAATCACACATGATTTAGCCGTTTTATCTGAAATTGCCGATAAAATAGGAATTATGTATGGTGGACAAATGGTTGAATTTGGAACTTCTAAAGAAATTTTTGAAAATCCTAAGCATCCTTACACTCAAGGACTCATAGAATCAATTCCTACACTTAAGGGGAAAATTCCAAAATATATTCGTGGAACTCCTCCTAGTTTGCTTGAACCTCCAACTGAATGTAGATTCATTGACAGATGTCCTCAAGCTATTGAAAAATGTAAAAAACTGCCTCCAAAATTTAAAATAAATACTGGTTACGTAAGATGTTGGCTTTATGAAGAGAATTAATTTTTAGAATTTAGATACTGTGAATCTATTTTTTTCAAGTATGTTTCTTGAATTAATAGAGTTTCTCTTTCTATGATTTTTTTATAAATCATTTTTGCGTATTGTATCAGATCTGGTTCTTGGTGGTCATCTTCAAATAATTTCAATTTTTTTAACACTATTTGTTCAAATTCCATAACTCTATGAAGTTCATCACTGATTTCTTCTATGTTCATTTTTTCATAATTTTTTGGTTTTCTTGAATTAATCTCTTCAATTAATTCTTTGATGCCTTCCATGTATTGCTAATTTTTATTTCCTACTTTAATTTTGATTCTCTTTTTTATGTTCTAAAATGTGTTTTAATCCATCTGTCATACTTAGTGAATCCAAATCAATTTCACAAAATGGGCATTTCAAATTTTAAGAATGTTTTTTTACTATTGGTAGACATGCGTCAATGATTCTCAGCATTTCTGATCTGATGACTTTTTTATCTATTGATACCCATACTATTGCTTTTTTAATTGCAAAGGAAATTGTTTGTACTTTCTTTCTTTCTTCCCATACAAATTCTACTTCTCCTAAATTTTTGTCAAAAAATCCTTCAAGATCGGTTTTCATAGCAATATGTGAAAATTGATATTTTGTATTTTTTTCATCTAATAATGGTGTTAATTCTTGTCTTCTAGTATGTGCCAATAATTCTCCTCTTTCTCCAATTACTCCTACAAATCTGATAAATGGGCTAATCGAGGCTATATCCTGACAAATCAATTTGAATTTTTTAGATGTCATACCACACACTTAATTTTAAATGTATTTTAATCATCTCTTTGATCTTGAACTATTTTAGATTGAATTCATACGTTGTTTTTTAAAATATTGTTCCTAGTCCTACTACTACGATTATTGTTTTGACTATTTTTCCTGAAACCATGAAAATTGAAAATTTTACAAGTTTCATTTTCTTAACTCCTGCTGAAATTAAAATTAGATCTCCAATCACTGGAATCCATGCTGCAAAAAATATTGCACTCCATCCAAACTTATCTAATATTTTGTTGTGTTTTTTTTCATTTTTTTCGATATCTGTTTCTTTTTTGATTTTTTTAAATAATTTGTTTCCTCCAAATCCTATGAAATAATTTAAAATTCCTCCGATCACTGATCCTATAATTAATGCTAGTGAAACAAGAAAAATATTTTCTCCTCCGATTAATAATGCCGATGTTAAAATTTCTGTTGGTATCGGAATTGCAGTAGCTGATAATAATGAATTCAGAAATAAACCGATTACTCCATATTCTTGAAAATAATTATTTGATAAAATTTCTTGAATTTGTTGATAATATTCTATGATTAATTTATAACTCATGAATACCCCTTTTTCTTGTGATTATTATTCACTTTGATTTTTTGTTGTTAGTTTTGATTAAATATTGCCTAATTATCATTTGAATAATGGAGTTGACAGACATCTTTCCGTTTGCTCCTGATGATGGTTATATTATTCTGGCATTGGTCAATTTCATTGGTTCTTTAGTTCCATTTGTACCTCTTCCTGGATTTTTACTACTTGCAACAATGTCTGTAGGCTCTGAATATGATTTGCATATTCTTGCTTTAGTTTCTGCAATTAGTGCCACTGTTGCAAAACAAATTATCTTTTTCTTAAGTTTTGGCGGTCGTAAAATCTTAAATCCCAAAACAAGAAAACGAATGAAACCTTTTGAAAGATTAGTAAAGAAATATGGTGCAGCTGCCGCATTTTTTGCAGCTGCAACTCCAATGCCTGATGATATTATTTTCATACCTCTTGGTCTTGCAAAATATAATCCAAAAAGATTTTTTGTTGCTACATTAACTGGAAAAATTGTACTTAGTTACATCATTGTGTTTATTTCTCATTATGTTGGATTGTCATTTATTGAACCATTTTTAGAAAATGTATCTGATCCAACTCCTGTTTATGTTGGAATTTTAATTTTTGGTGCTATGATGACTGGCGTAGTGGTATTAGTTCTAAAATTAGATTGGCAAAGAATTATGGTGAAATTTGCACCTTGGACATTAGATGATTCTTTAGATGATGAAAATAATAAAAACTCTAAAAATTAATCCATTACTTTAAAATTCCACAAAAATTCTTTCCCATTTTTAATTCCTATTCTGGGCGATTCAATAATTTTTTTTATTTTGTTACCTTCAGTAATGTATATTTCTGATTTCTTTGTTAAATCCATTCCGTAATGTTCTTTTGTAATTCTTAATGCCTGTGTTAGTTTTGCTGGACCATTTGTAAGATTTTTTAGATCTTTTAGGTTTCTATTTCCTTGTATTTTTTTAATTCCTTTATCTGGTTTTATTGAACGAATTAAAACTGCACCTGCTGGAACTTTTGATTTTTTTGCAACAACATTAAAACAATAATGCATCCCATACGTAAAATAGACATATGAAATTCCAACATCTCCAAACATTACTTTATTCCTGTCTGTGATTTTTCTAAATGCGTGACTAGCAGGGTCATCATTGTGCCTATATGCCTCTGTTTCAGTAATGATTCCTGAAATTTCTTGATTTCCTATTTTCCTTACTAGTTTTTTTCCTAATAGCTTTTTTGCAACAATTACTGTATCTTTTTGATAAAATTCTCTAGGAAGTATATTCAATATCTATCTTAATTTTTTTCATATCTTTTAATTCTTTTATTACTTTGAACAATTTTTTCATATCTTTTTTTAACACATCAATCAATTTCTGATTGTAAATTGTTGCAGCTGGATGTACTGTCAAAAAATATAGTTGATTATTTTTGCTGACTACTTTTCCTCTAAATTTTGTTATTTCCTTACCATCTAATAATGAACTAAATGCAGTATTACCTAAAATACAAATTATTTTAGGTTCAATGATCTCTATTTCTTTCTTAAGATAATTTTGACACATCTCTCTCTCAATTGGTGTTGGAACTCTGTTTTTTGGTGGCCTGCATTTGACAATATTTGTAATGTACACTTCCTCTCGTGTAATTCCTGCACTTTCAAGTGCAATTGATAATTTTTTTCCTGCAATTCCAATAAATGGTTCTCCTTTCAAATCTTCATTTTTCCCTGGTGCTTCACCTACAAAAATCACATCTGCTTTGAAATTCCCTTTTCCTGCAACTGAATTATTGCGTGTTTGACTTAATTCACACTTTGTGCATTCAATTACTTGTTGCTTTATTTTTTCTAATTTTTTTTCCATACTAATTTACACTTTTTACTGTTGCAGTTCCTCTGATTGTAGGACCTCCGTTTCCCATAATCATTGATTGCATAGGATCTCCTTTTCCGCAATTAGTTATTGGTCTTACTGTAAAATCATTTCCACATGCATCTATGGAATTAAAAAATTCAGGTGCAGTTCCCATTACAATGACATCTCTTTGCAAATCTGTTAATTCCCCATTTTCGATTTTTTGTGCGTATTGACATGAAATGCTCCAATTGTATCGTTTCATGTCTATTGATGGGACTTTCATATTTGAAATATAGTATCCATTTTTTACATCTTTGATTATTTCACTTACATTTTGGTTTCCGTTATCAATACAGGTGCAGGCCATTCTAATTAATGGCATATATCGATAATTTGTTGCTCTCATATTGCCTGTTGGTGTAGAATTGAATATTTCAGATGTTTCTCTATTTTGCATATGATTTTTTAAAATTCCATTTTCTACTAGGTTTGTTCTTTTAGTTTCAACTCCTTCATCGTCAAAATAATACCATCCTAGACTTTCTTTTATTGTCGGATCATCAAACACATTAAGATTTTCTGAACCAATCTTTTCTCCAATTTTTCCTTTCCACCAAGCTCCTCCTGCCCAAGCCATTTCTTTACCTAGAACTCTATCTGCTTCTGATGGATGTCCTAAAATTTCATGAGTAAGCAAGGAAACAAAATCTGGATTCATTACTAGTGTTGTTTTTTCTTCTTTTACTGGTTTTGCCTTTATTAATTCTGATGCTTTGTTTGCAATTTCTTTTGCACTTTGTTGAACTTTATTTTGAATTAATTCTAAACCTCCTCTTCCTCCTTCTGTAATGTTAACTGATTGTGTTAATCCTGATTCATGTGCAGTTGCAATCATTTCAATAATTACATCTGTGAAATTTTGTAAAATTTCTGAACCTTCTGAATTAACAAAATATTTTGAACTAGTTACATAATATGGATTTGTAACTGATTTAATTATTGATGGTGAATCCATAATTATTTTATTGCATTCTAATCCTATCGATGTTAATTCTTCAATTTTTGGTTTTTTTAATACAGGAAAATCAATCTGTTTTTTATTTATTGGATTGTCATGAAGATTAATTTTATTTTTTTTATTTGAATTTGTATAATCTGAATTTCTTATTGTATCATCTAAAATATTTTTTATTTCATCAAATGATTTTGGATTGCTAATTGAACAAAAACTCCATGCACCATTTTTAATTAATCTGACTCCTATTCCTTTATCTTCACTATTTCTAACATGTTCAATTTCATTATTTTCTATTAATGTGGATTTTTTCACCTGCTGTTCTGCTCTGGCATCACAATATTGCACGCCTGATTGTTCTGCATATTCAATTATTTTATCAGCTAACTCCTGTAATTTTTTATCCATATTCTACTAATTATGATGAGTTCTAAATCTTGTACTATTTGTGACTAGATATTGCAGGCATGGTGAAATAGTATTCATCTTCAAATTCAAAGTCAACTGTGCTATTTTTTCTCAAAAATTCAAAGTACTCTGTACAATTTTTGTAAAATTCATCATTTTTCTTCATTTCATGATTCATGATTTTGTTATTAATTTGATAATTTTTTCATGAGAGTGAGTCATTTTGATCCTTGATGTTGGTTTTCTTTAACTAATTCTATTGGATATTTTTTATATACAAACATTGATCATATTTTATGACTACTATTGTTGCAGATACTAGTGTAATCATTAATGGCAATCTTGCTCAACAAATTGAATCTGGTTCTATTAGAAATTCCGATTTGATCATCCCTCAGGCAGTATTTGATGAACTTCAATCTCAAGCTTCAAATCATAAACAACAGGGTTTTGTGGGGTTAGAACAAATTGAAAAACTGAATAAATTATCTGAAGACTCTGGAGTAAAAATTCTGTTAATGGGTTCTCATCCTGACATAAATGATATTAAATTTGCGTCAAGTGGCAGAATTGATGCTTTAATTATTGATATAGCAAAACAAAACGATGCAATTCTTTATACCTCTGATAAGGTCCAACATTTAGTTGCAAAAGCTGAAGATGTCCAAACTGTATTTTTAAAACCTAAGATAGTTTTTGAAAAACTTGAATTCTTAAAATTCTTTGACAGCACAACAATGAGTATTCATCTCAAAGAAAACCAATTTCCTCTTGCTAAAAAAGGAAAACCTGGGGAATTTTTGCTTACTCAAATTAGTGATGAAGTATTAACGAGGGATTATTTGAAAATGATTTCTTCCCAAATACTATCTGCTACAAATATTTCTGACTCTAGTACTGTTGAAATTTCTAAAACTGGTGCATCTGTGATTCAACATGATGATTATCGTATTGCAATTACTTACCCTCCATTTTCTGAATCATATGAAATAACAATAGTTCATCCCACTGTTCAATTATCTCTTAATGACTATTCCATTTCTGAATCATTAATGCAACGTTTAACTGATAGGGCTGAAGGAATTGTTATTTCTGGTTCTCCTGGTTCTGGAAAAAGTACTTTGGCATCTGGTTTGGCAAATTTTTATCATCAACAAGGAAAAATTGTTAAAACATTTGAATCTCCTAGAGATTTACAAGTAAATTCTGGAATTACTCAGTACAGCAAATTAGATGGGAGTTTTGATAACACTGCAGATATCTTATTACTTGTTAGACCTGATTATACTATTTTTGATGAAGTACGTCGAAAAGAGGATTTCACCACTTTTTCTGATTTACGATTAACTGGAGTTGGAATGGTTGGTGTAATTCATGCAAATTCTCCTTTAGATGCAATTCAAAGATTTATTGGAAAAATTGAACTTGGTATAATACCAAATGTATTGGATACTGTTGTATTTGTTAATAATGGTGATATCGAAAAAGTCTATGATCTAGAATTAAAGGTAAAAGTTCCTACAGGTATGACTGAATCTGATCTAGCAAGACCTGTGATTGAAATAAGAAATTTTGAAAATAATGATTTAGAACATGAAATCTACACTTTTGGCGAAGAAAATGTCATTGTTCCTGTACAACAACGTGATGAAAAAGTTGGAATTGAAAAATTAGCTGAAGATAAAATTAAAGATTATTTTCAGAGATATGATTCTAATGCACAAGTTGACATTTTGTCCAATAATCGTGTAAAAGTTAGTGTGCATGAAGACTGCATTCCATCTATAATTGGTAGAGGGGGCTCAAATATTGATGAAATTGAAAAATTCCTTAAAGTTCACATTGATGTTGTTGCCAAAGATTCTGAAGAATTATCTTTAACTTCAAATGATCTTCCTTTTAGTTTTTCAGAATCTAAAACTGCACTATTGTTAACTGTAAATCGGGAATTTACTTCTCTACATGCTGATATTTTTCTTAATGGTAAATTTTTCACATCTGTTAGAATTGGTAAAAAAGGACAAATCAAAATTCCAAAACGTTCTGATATTGGGAGGAATTTGTTAAATCAAACTTCTTCTCAAAATGATATTCAATTGTATCTTAAAGATTTTTAAAATTATCAATAATTTTTGGATTTGCTTTTAGAAAAGTAATGAATTTCCTTAATTGTTTGATTGTTTTTGGATTGAGATGATGTTCAATTCCTTCGATATCTTGATTTGCAGTATCATATCCTACTCCTAAAATCTCGAAGAATTCTAATAAGATTCCGTGGTTTTGTCTAATTCCTTCAGCAACTTGAATTCCTTTTTTTGTTAAATTAATTCCGTGATATTTTTCATATTCTAAAAACCCTCCCTCGTCTAATCTTTGTAGCATTTTAGTAACACTTGGGGCACTAACGTTCATGTATCTTGAAATATCTAATGTTGTGGCATATCCTTTTAGTTCTACTAATTCTCCGATGATTTCTAGATAGTCTTCCATTCTGGAACTTGAACGTGTTTTCTCCACTTCATGTGCCGCTTTAATTGAATCTAGTCTCTTTGAGTTTTTATTTTTCATCTATTCTTGTTATGATCAATAATCTACTATAATTTAGTGTCTACCTGAATTAGTTATTCTTTGTTGACTTGAGGGTAATCATTGTTTATCTTTGAATCTTAACTAATTTTTTCTAAATTAATGTTAAAATGAATGATCCATTAAAGGCACGACTAGCAAAATTACAAAAATTTTCTGAATCTGCTAAGCGTAGGGCTAATCTCTACTCTGATATTGCACAAATGGATGATTCTAAAACAGCTCGTTCCTTAGGGGCTTTACAAAAAGCATCTGCTCCAGGTAAAAAACTTCAAAAAATTGGATTTTTGATGTTATGGATTCCTGAACCAACTGGTGTCACTTGTGCTATAGGTGGACCAATGATAGTTGCTGGAAGATATTTAGATAAAAAATACAACGGAAGTACTATACATGATATTGGTCATCATACTAAAAGCACTATTTCTACGATTAGTGATTTTAGAAAAACTGTAAGTTAACGCACTGAGTTTTTAATGGGATTGAACTAAACTAGATTATGACTACTAAGGCACAGGCATTGATTCCCATTTTCATTGCTGCTGTAATTATTGGTTCCATTGGATTATTGACTCTGCCCAGTGAGATAAAGCTTGAACAAGTCAAATTTCCTAAAGGTATGATTAAAGTTGATGAAACTATACTTGAAGTGCAAATAGCTGATACTGAACCAACTCGTGTTCGTGGATTGATGTTTCAAGATCAATTACCTTTAGATCAAGGAATGCTTTTTGTATTTCCTGAACAGGGGTTGTATTCATTATGGATGCTTAACATGCAATTTGAATTAGATATGATTTGGTTTGATAATGATGGTAAGGTTGTACATATTAAAACAAATGTGCCGCCTTGTGTAATTCCTGTTGAAATTGCAGCTGGATGTCCTAGTTTTGTACCTGATGGTGAAGCAACATATATTCTTGAAGTCACATCCGGATTTGTAGAACAAAATAATATTACCAAAGATTCTATTATGGAAATAATTTCTATCTAAAATTGCAAAACCTTATCTTATAATCTATTTTTAAATAATTATTGAATTCTAAAATTATGATTCCTATAATCGTAATAATTATCTCTACTGCTGCTATCTTTTTAATCCCTGAAGAACCTTCTATGCCTTCTTCAGAAAATCTCTATCAATATGGATTCACATTTTATGATGTTGAAAAAATAAAAACATCATTATCTGAAGAAAATATTTTCATGTCTACCCCTAGTCCTGTCACAGATCATACTATTGGAAACTACTGTGCTATTCGTGATGACATTTTATCCAAAATTAGTTATTGTACAACAACTGCCATACAAGGCCCTGATGGTAGATCTCTAGGAAATATTAGCATGGGCGGTGTTCCTGATAATCCTATAATGGCTATTGCACTAGTTGAATCTTCACCATTTGTAAATTCAAAATCTGATGAAGTTGAAATTGTTTTTAAAACTATGGTTGAATCTTTAGTTTGTGATTGTTGGGATGAAAAACAACCTGGGGGCTTTGAATCTATTACTGCCTGGATAGATGCTGCTCAAATAAAATATGTTGAATCTTCTCAAACAGTACCTTTGAAGTCTACAGTTACTGGATTGGGCGATGAAACATTGATTCTTGAAATTACTTACAAAAATGACTCTTATTTGTGGACTTTAATTGTTCTAAAGTAGTCTAATATATGATAAAATTATTTGATTGGCGATTACAATGATTGATCAATTATGGTTAATTCCTTTAGGATTTGCAGCTGGAATATTAGGATCTATGATTGGTCTGGGTGGTGGAATAATTGTTGTTCCAGTTTTAACATTTTTGGGAATTCCTCCTACTATTGCTGCAAGTAATAGTCTTTTTGCTGCATTTAGTAATTCTATTGCTTCTACAATTTCCTATTCAAAACAAAAAAGAATTGAATTTTCTTTAGGATTGAAACTTGGTTTACTTGCAATTCCTGGTACTATTCTTGGTGCAGTTATTTCTACTGATGTTGCCCCTGATATTTTTAAAATTTTATTTGGTTTTGTATTGATAGCATCTTCTGTTTACATTTTCTTAAGAAAACAAGTTGAATCTAAAGAAAAAATAATTTCAAAACAATTAATTCTCCTAATAATTGGTTCTAGCTTTTTTGCAGGGATTATTTCCTCCTTTTTTGGAATTGGTGGTGGGATTGTATTTGTCCCATTGATGATTGTTGGAATGGGAATGTCTATGAAAAAGGCTGCTCCTACCTCACAATTTATTTTATTATTTGCATCATTATCTGGAGTAATTGTTCATAGTATTTTGGGACATCCTGATTTTATACAATCAGGATTTTTAGCAATAGGTGCTTTTTTTGGAGGACTAGTGGGAGCAAAATTATCGTTAAGTGTAAAGGAACGAAATTTAAAAATTTTAATTTCTATGGTACTTGTAATTACAGCTGTAAAATTATTTTTTGATTCTTTGACCAGTGGTTCTTTATTCTAGCCTCAAAAAATTATTGGCATTTTTATAGTAATTTTTTGATAAAAGGTGTTCGTTAGATCTTTTGATCTGATGGCTGAGGAGACTAGTCGGCTCCTTAGTTTAATTAATTATTTTCTGGTTCCTTTTTAATTCTGTAAATATTATTTTTGGCAATTATTATTAGTTCATTTTCTTGTGTAGTTCCTTCAAAATTAATTATTATTTTTCCAAAGTTTTCATCTATTTCTTCTTTTTGAACTATTGTGAATTTTAATTTTAAAACTTGATCTGTATACAATGGTTTTAGAAATCTTGTGTTTCTATTTTCCCATTCTGAGTCTCCATCTGTTCCCAAAAATATTATTTGATTTCCATAAATTTGATTTAGTCTTGTAAATTCTCCTTCCATTCTTGATAAAATTGCTCTTCCTGAAACTAATTGACGTCCTTCATTGACTTTATTTTCCAAAAATACATTTTTTACTCTTGAGAATTTTAGATATTCTTCTAATTCATCATCTGAAATACTGCATGTTGAATAAAATGATTCACCGACAATAAATTCTGAAAATTTTTTCATTCTTATCTTGTTTCATCAACACAGAATGTTACTTCTGCAGATGAATCTGAATTTTCTGAAACTAAAAAGTTGAATGCATCCGCAATTTTTTGATTATCTGGTTCTGCACCTGTAACTGAACCTGGGAAAACTGTAAACATTCTGATTTTTGATTTCAATACATCACTTAATTCTTGATTAACTGTTGTAGTGAATGGGCGTAATGCTCCTCTGAAAACCTCTACTTGAGCTCTTTGAGTTCCTGTCACTTTACGTCCTATTGGTAAATCTGGCCCAATTATCATGATTGCTCCTTTGGTATCTTTGTATAATCTTGGATCTTTGTCTCCGCCTGGTACAAAGTGTTCTAATGCTCTTTGTGCAACTGTTGCTGGGGTTGAAATGAATTTTGCAACTAATTCTTCCCATCCTGCTCTATTCAATTCTGTTAATTTACCAATTTCTGGAAGTTTTCCAGTTACATGAATTACACCTAAAATTTCTCCTAGATTTGTCTTAGCGGTATTAAACCATCTCTCCATTTCTTCAGGATTTGTAATATCTACAACATGTGAATGGAATTTACTGCTGATATGTTCTTGAACATCTGTTGGAGTTGATTGTGAAATGAAACATGCAACTTTACCTCCGTTTTTCTCAACATGCTGTGCTAAGAATTCTACTCTCTCTGCATCTGTTTTATCAGTGCCATCAATTGCAAATACAACTGACTTACCTGAAAAGTCTGGTTGATGTACTCCTGGAGCTGTTGTTCCAATATGTGGTTTTACTGGATAAAATACTCTATCTCCTGGAATAACTTTTCCGTTAAGGATTTTGGCAATTTCATCATCACACAAATTTAGAACTGATTCTGATACTTGTGTCTGAGCTAAAAATTCTCTGTTAGCAATCATATGTGATGTATTGTTTTGAACTTTTTCAGCAATTGTTTGAATTTTTGTAAGTAAATTTGTAAATGTCTCTGTTAGTTTTGCAACATCTTTTCCATTTGCTAATTTCTCAGCAGTTTTTGCAATTCCTTCTTTGTCAATTCCATCTGCAAGAATACATTCTAACAAATCATCTTTTGCTTCTTCAACTTCTGTAGGACTCAAGTCTTCAAATCCACTTACTCTCATGAATTCAGCTGCAGCTTTTGGATATACTGTTTTGTAAATTCTATCTGAATGTACTGGACCTGGGTTTGTTGCAATTGATATGATTCCTTTATCAGTTAATTCCCATGACATTGCTTCAGCAAGTCTGTTTTTAGCTCCTTGTGATGCTGTATATGGACTTCTAAATCTGTAAGGTCTTTGTTCAAGTGGTCTTTCTTCTGTAAAGAATGTTGAAATTGTGATAATTTTTCCACCTTCTTTCATTACTTTTAGTGCTTGAACTGAACCCCAAAATGTACCTGTTAGATGAATTGCAATTGTACTTTTGAAATCTTTTAATGGTGAATTTGGAAAACATGTTACAGGACCTGAAACTCCTGCATTGTTAATAATATAATCTACGTTAACATTGTCATTTTTTAGCGCATCAAACATTGAGGTCATTGCTGATTCGTCTGCAACATCTACTCCGGCAAAAATCTTAACAGATGCACCACTATTTTTATTTGAAATAATTTGTTCTAGATCTTTTGATGCTTCTTCTAATGGTTCTTTTCTTCTACCTAAAATAATCACACTTGCACCATTTTCAACAAATTTTGTTGCTATGGCCTTACCAATTCCTGTACCACTACCTGTAATTAATGCAGTTTTGCCTTGGAATTTCAAGTTAAAAAAATAAAAAACTTTTGCATATTTATTTGGATTGATCTCTAGGGATTTTTTCTTGATATCTTTATTTGTGGGTATGTTCAGAGATTTTTTATGCATGATACAGAATCTGATACTTTCATTTACCAAACATGGCCTGAAAAATTCAGTGATATGTTAAAAGAGATCGGTGTGGATTCTGAATCTAAAGAAATCGCCACTGATGAAGTTGAAAATGATGATTACTATAGCAGATACTTTTCTCAAACTCCTAGAATGGTTACAAATAAGGGGTGCATTGAAATTAAAAATTCAAATATTGACGTCGTACAAATAATTCAAAAGGGATAATCATGCAAGATCCAAATCCACTTCCTTGGGGTGCCTTAGATAGATTTCAAGCACAATTTATTGTAAGAAAAAACGCTGGTTCTTCTGGTATCAATTATATCGCAAAGACATCTTTGAGTACTAAAGGTCATTTTGGTTCCAAAGTAATTGCTAAAGTAGAATGGAACGGATATGGTGATTTGGCTACTAAATTGAATTCTGATTCTGAATTAAATGAAATGATTGCAAAACAAACTATAAAGGATGCAACAATCTATGTTGAACCTACAGATACTGCAATTCGAATTCGTGGTAAATGGGAAAATCATATTTCATTTGGCATCACCAAAGAATTATTTGAAATTTATGACCGCATTGCTGGTCACATTAAATCTGTTTAAGCTTTCCACCAATCTAGAGCAAGAAAATCTACTTTATCTTTTCCTTTTGGAATAGCTAAGATGAATTGTTTCCTTACTGTCGTAGCTAATCGTCCTGCAAGAACAATTCCTGTAGATGTAATTGGTTCATTTCTGTTATACACCTGAATTAAAAATGGTGCATGATCAATTCCTGGACCTTTTTCATATACTGCAAAATCAAATCCGAATTTTATTCCTGGATTAATTATGTATCCTTTCTCTCGAAAATCTTTGTAAACAATATACTTTTTTTCAAAATCATGTACTTCGTTTTTACAAATCTCTATCATTTCTTCTGTCTTAATTTTTTGTTTTAATTTAGTAATTGTGATTTTTTTCTTTTCTAACAAGTAATACCCTTCAATTAAATCCAAAATTAATGGGACATCAATTTCTTCAATTTTTGGTTTAGGCATTCCAATCGGTTTCCCATAATATCCTTCACTGAAAAGTTTCTTTGAATCTTCAATATTCCATACAATTATTCTATTTTCTATTAATTCACTTTTCATATTGTTATTGAATATTCAATGTATATGAATTCTATACTTTACAACTAACGTTAATTATATTAAAAATAAACTAGAAATTTTAATTCTCTTTGGCTATAGGCTTAATGCTAATAGGATGAATGAGTCTGAAACTCTCTGACATTTGTCAGACATCTCCTCAATTCCTTCAATAACATCTTTGATTAACAACAATTCTTTTGGATCTTTAACTTCGTTGAGAAGTTTAATTGTTGCATCTCTGTATTTGATGTCTATCTCTCTTTCAATTGTTTGAGTTTCTTGAGCTAATTCAATTGCATTGGCAGTGTTTGTATTGAGACTTCTAATAATTTCATTAAGTTTGTAGACTTCATCTACTACTAATGATATTAGTTCTGCAATATCCTTGTCAAGTTTTGAACTTTTTAATGTAGTAATTTTTACATTAGAAAGTTTGAATGCAATTCCTGTGATATATCCTGCAATTTCATCCATCGTATAAGCTGTGTTCAGAAGATTTTCTCTATTCATGATTAATCCTCCTACGTCTGCAACTTCACGTGTGATTTTTCTTCTCAAGTTTTCTACTTCTTCTTCAATTGTTGAGATTTGTTCTAATGTGTTTTTGATTCCTTTTTTGTCCTTTTTCATTAAGGCTTCTGTTAGTGTTGCAAGTTCTCTTGATGCATTTAGAATTCTATTGATCTCATCTTGTAAAACTGCTATTGCCTTTCTTTTTGCTTGAACTTCAAGTTCTCCACTATACATAATACAAAGTCAGATGCCTGTTGGTAATTTAAATCCTCTATGATTTTTGATATTTTTTGAGCGTGTTAGATTAAATTTTTATCGTGAGCAGCTTTATTCTGCCCTTTGTATAGTGAAATTACTTCATCATCTGTTGATGCATCTTCTGCCATTTTTTCAACTCTAATTTTTCCTGTAAACTTTGGAAATCTCAATGCCAATCCTGTATCTTTTCTTATTTCATCTCGTGCTACTTTGTGAATTGGACTCAATGTTATTTCTGATGCAACAACTTCAATTACTAATTCTGGTTCAAACCATACGTCTGCATTCATCTCACTGTTGATGCGAGGATTTTTTTTGATTGTTGTTTTTGGGTTCAAAATTTGATATAATTGATCTAAACTTTCATCAGTAAACCCTGTGCCGACTTTACATATGCTGGGAAATGTGTCTGTGTTTTCATCATATGTTGAAAGCAATAGTGTTCCATAACTTCCAGTTCTTCTACCTTTTCCAAAAAATCCTCCTACAACTACAAGATCTAAACTATCTCCTAATTCATTTCTATATTCTCTTTTCAATTTTAACCAGTGACTTCCTCTAGAGCCTGCTTGATATGGTTTGTCTAACATCTTTAACATCAATCCTTCACTTCCTGCATTGATGCTATTTTCAAAAAATTCTTCAATTTCATTTTCATTTTTTGCTAAAGTCATTGGAATAAATTTTGCAAATTCATTTTCCTGAATAATATTTTCTAATTTTTTTCTTCTTTCAATGTAATTCAAATCTGTACAATCTTTTCCATTACAATAAAGTAAATCAAAAAAATTCACTGTAATTGGATATTCTGTAACTGCTTTTTCAATTTTGTATTTTCTTCTTCTATGCATTAATTCCTGAAACGGTAAAAAATCTCCTGTGTTTTCATTAATTGCTACAATCTCTGCTTCCATAATCGCATCTTCAGCTTGAATCATTTTTGGAATTTTTTCAATAATGTCTGGATAATAACTTGAAATTTTTTCCAAACTTCTTGAGAATAATTCAATTTTCTCTCCTTCAATGTGAAGTTGAACTCTTTCTCCATCCAATTTGTATTCAATTGCAAACTCTTCCCCCATTTTTTCAATAACTTCTTTTTCACTTTTTACTCTGTCTGCAAGCATTGGACGAATTGGATTAAACAAATTCACTTTGAATTTTTCAATTCCTTGAATTCCTTCTGATGCAATTGTCTCTGCTACTTTTCCTAAATCACTTGAGACATTGTATGCATTTTGTAATAATTTCCTATTTTCTTTGTTTCCTGAATACCTCACTGCCAGTGCATCCATTACTGTGTTTTCAGCTATGCCTAATCTTAGAGTACCCAACAAAATTTTCAAAATAAAACTTGCTTCTAATGGATTTGCATCATTTAACAAACTTGAAATGTATTTTATTTTCATGTCTTGAGATCTTGACCCTTCTAATTTTGCAATCTTGAACAACGTGTCATAGACTCTTTCTACTGTAATGTCTTCAACAAGAAACGTCGTTTGTGTTTTTTGTTCTAAAATTATAGCTGCAGCATGTCCTAAGTCTCCTCCTTTTGTATACTCTTCTTCAATTTTTTTAATTGCAATTCCTGATGATTTTGAAATTGCTCTAATTGCTAATTTTTCTGCAACTCCTAATTCAACACCTTCAAAGTCTGGTCTTAACTTTCCCTGAATCAAATAAACTATTTTTGAAATTACTTCTTGTGGTGTTTTTTCAAATAACTCAACTAATAATTGTGTAAGCTCTAATCTTTTTCTGGTTGATTCCATTTTTTCAAAAGATTCTGCTAAAATAGAATATTCCATAATCTGTTTCTAACTGATCCTGAATAAAAGTTTGAATTTAGATGTATTTGAAAATTGTTGGTTTCTCTGAATCTTTAACATCTGAAACTAATGCAAAATTGTGTAGTGGGTATGTTTTCTTGTACTGTTTCATGAAACTCCATGCTACATCGTGTGTTTTGAATTCTGTCCTAATTTCTGCAATAACGCTTTGTTCTCCTAATGCATCTATTGGAACAACTCTATAACTTTTTGGACGATTGTGTGGTCTTACACGTAAGAACCATGAAAATGCAAAAATTAAGACCGTTCCTAGAATTACATATTCTCCTGCCACTTTGAAAAATGTCAGAATTATACCTGGTATGGTTTGTCCAAATAATACTGCAACAAAACTAGAAAACGAAATTACTGCTAACACTGTGAAAATGTATGTTTTCCAATCAAAGATTCTCTGAAAGGCATTCATCCCTTAATAGATTACTCCTTTTTTTGATTTAACTATTTCGTAATTTTGTAAAATTAAGAATGATCCCTAATCTGGATCTTCGTAATTTTCTTTTCTATCCGAATTTGTTGGTTCATCTTCCATTGGTTTCATTTTACTTTCAAGAACATCCATTCTTGCTCTATATCCTTCAGCATATTCTAATTCTGATGGAACTAATGTTGCTGGATGAATGAATCCTTGACTTCTAATCGCCATTGCTTTCTTTGTTGCAATTTCTCTAATGTAGTCCCAATCTGGAGTTGAGAATCCATCAAATGGTCCAGTGAATTTTCCATTATGCATACTGAATACCAATGCCTCTACAATTGGAATGCAGAAGTTAATTGATGCAGCTGAATTTAATTTCACTGGCATAAGTGGCATGTTGTGACTTCCTCTAGTGTTGCCTGCAACGTAGTGTGGATTGTTAAACATGCTTCCAACTTCTTCTGTTGCTGGGAAATTTTTCTGTGTTCTAACTAAACAAATTGGATCATCTTTTCCAACATATGTTCCTGCAATATTGTGAAGTCTATCTGTTGATGCATCTAAAATTGGTTCTCCATCTCTAGTGTAAACAGAATCAACAACATATCTTCCAGGATACATTAATGCTGCTTCAATTGTTGGTTTGTCTTCCCATAATTGTAATTCTGCAATTTGTGCTTTTTCAACATCCATGATGTTAAACTTAACTCCCTTTGCAAGACTTTTGTTTACAATTAATGCTGTATTGCTTAATGTATCAACGAACATTCTATAGATTGGATAGTTGAATGCACCTGGTTCAGTTTTATCTGCTGCAAAAACTGTGAATGCTTCATTTGGTCTTTCTTCAAATTCCATTTCTGCAACACCTGGACCCATTCCTTTGACATTTCCTGAAAATGAATCTCTTAGTAGATCTTGTCCTGCACCATAGAGACCTTCTTTCTTGGCAACTTCTGTACCTGCCATGAATGCATCCCATGCTAATTTGTGAATTTTTTCATTATTGGTTCCATGTGTATGTGACATTACAATATGAGTGTCATCACCACAATAACCAATGTAATGATCTATTAGTAAATCTCCTGAATTCTCAACGGTATCTCTAATTGCTTTGATTAGGCCGTCACTAGGTTTTGTATGTCCTCCGATCCCTCCGACATCTGCTTTGATAACTGAAACTGTAATTTTCATAATACTGATTTTTTCTTCTTTGATTTATGTGCTTTTAGTAAAGTCTCAAAAACCAAATATTACAAAAAAAAATAATTTTTTTTGAAAAAAATTCATTACAGTAATATATCCCCTCGACAACGAATTCGTTATGGCAGATAAACCACACTTAAACATGATTGTAACAGGTCATATTGATAACGGTAAATCCACAACTATGGGTCATTTCTTAATGGATCTAGGAGTTGTAGATGAGAGAACCATTGCAGCACACGGAGCCGAATCCGAGAAGACCGGAAAAGGTGATACTTTCAAGTATGCATGGGTTATGGATAACATAAAAGATGAAAGAGAAAGAGGAATTACTATCGACTTAGCATTCCAAAAATTTGAGTCAAGCAAATTCTTCTTTACTTTAATTGATGCACCTGGTCACAGGGACTTCATTAAAAATATGATTACTGGCGCTTCTGAAGCAGATGCCGCTGTCTTAGTACTTTCAGCTAAAGAAGGTGAAACAGATACTGCAACTGCAGCTGGTGGACAAGCAAGAGAACACGCATTCTTGCTTAAAACATTAGGTGTAAAACAGATTATTGTCGCAATCAATAAGATGGATGCAGTTGAATACAAAGAAGACGCCTTTAAAGCAGCAAAAGAGAAAGGTGAAAAATTAGTAAGATCTGTTGGTTACAAAATTGACGACGTACCATTCATTCCAGTTTCTGGATGGAAAGGTGATAACTTAGTTAAGAAAACTGAGAACATGCCATGGTATTCCGGAAAAACACTACTAGAAGCATTTGATGATTTGACAGTAGAAGAAAAACCAACTGGTAAACCATTAAGAACTCCAATTCAAGACGTTTATACCATTACTGGTGTCGGAACTGTACCTGTAGGTAGAGTTGAGACTGGTATTATGAAAGCAGGACAAAAAATCATTGTAATGCCTTCTGGTGCATTAGGTGAAATCAAATCAATTGAAACTCACCACACTGAAATGCCATCTGCAGAAGCAGGTGATAACATTGGTTTCAACCTTAGAGGTATTGAAAAGAAGGATATCAAGAGAGGAGATGTTCTTGGTGAACCTGATAACCCACCAAATGTAGCAAAAGAATTCAAAGCCCAAATTATTGTAATTCACCATCCAACAGCAATTGCACCTGGTTATACTCCAGTTATGCACGCACACACTACACAAGTTGCAGCAACTGTTACTGAATTCCTTCAAAAAATTAACCCCGCAACTGGTGCAGTTGAAGAAGAGAATCCAAAATTCCTTAAAGTTGGTGATGCCGCAATTGTTAAGATTAGACCAGTAAGACCAACCTGTATTGAGACATTCAATGAATTCCCAGAAATGGGTAGATTTGCTCTCAGAGATATGGGTGCAACAATCGCAGCAGGTATTGTTAAGGAAATTACTGAAGAGTACAAACCATAGGCGTTTTTTATGACACAAACCGCCCGTGTTAAACTCACTTCTACAAGCCTCCCTAAATTAGGGGATGTTTGTAATGAGATTCTGGGTATTGGTAAAAAAACCGGTGTTAAAGTAAAAGGCCCAACTCCACTTCCTGTTAAAAGACTCCATGTTGCTACAAGAAAATCTCCTTGTGGCAGCGGAACTGAAACTTATGAAAAATGGGAAATGCGAATGCATAGAAGAATAATCAATATTAATGCAGACGATAAAGCAATTAGACAACTAATGAGACTAAAAATTCCTGATGATGTCTATATTGAATTATCTTTGACTTAATTTGATATCCTTAAATTATAGAAATTAATGATGATAAATATGGCTGAAGAAATTGAAGAAACTCCTGTTGAGACATTTGAAGTAAATTATGCATGCTTAAGATGTGGAACAATTGTTTCAAATACTGAATTATCTCGTTTGCCTGAAATCAAATGTATTTGTGGATTCAGAGTCTTTACCAAAGTTCGACCTCCAGTAGTTAAAACTGTAAAAGCAATTTAGTTATCTATCTTTTTTGTAACTATGCTCTCTTTGTAAATGAGTTCTCATATCTTCCATATTTGAAAAATTCTTGTTACATTCTTTGCAATCATATTCTAAATTTTTTCCGTGTATGATTTGTTGATGATTCATTAACTCTTCTTCTTTTGAAAATTTTTTGTCACATTTATTGCATGAGTGTTTTTTTAAAAAATTCACTTTATCCAAACTCTGCTTTTTTACTGTCCCAGCATTTTCTACATAATTGACCATCTATTTTCCAATGTCCTTTGGCATTGTGTCTAATTAGGCCCATTTTTGTTTCACATACTGCACAAAAATTTTTCTTTTGGTCATGACTTTTTTCTTTTTCATCAAAACAGTTTTTGCATAGTAATCCTTCCATGTCCCATTGCCATCTGGGTTCCCATAAATCTGTAATTTTTCCTGTTACTCCACATTTGACACATGGCTGTCTGACTTTCCCTTCGTAGTATTCTTTGGATTTCTCAAAATGACAATCACCACATAATGAACCTTTGATATTCCATTCTCTTTTTGGCTTATGTCTATGTGTTAATTCTTTATTACAAATAGTACAATTAGTTGCTTTTTTGCTAAATAACCCCATATCTCTAATTTTATTTTAAAATATTTAATTATTAAATGTAAACAACTGAATTAGCCTATTGCTACTGGTATTGAAAAATAAAATAAATTAAAAATTTGAAAAACTATCTATTTGTTAAGAATTTTTTCAAGAGCTTGACTTGCATTTAACATTCCATTTCTCTTGGCAAATTCTTCAATCATTTTGTATTGTTTTTCACTAAAACAAACAGGCATTGATCGTGTTTTCATATTAAATATATGAATAATTTCACTAATATCCTTTTCTCTGATAACCTTTTTCAAACCGATTCAAAAAGATCTATCATGGTAAAGAAAAAACAGATCTTAGTTATTGGAAATAATACCATTGGGTGCACCCCTGAACATGAAAAAGTGGCATATGATATAGGACAAGAGATTGCAAAATCTGATTCTTTGTTGATCACAGGAGGCTTGGGTGGAATAATGAATGCTTGTTCTCATGGTGCTAAAGATGCAAATGGTCTAACAATGGGAATAATCCCTCAAGATGATCCTAAATTTGCAAATGAATTTTGTGATATTGTTATTCCTTCTGGGATGGGATTTACACGAGATTTTCTTAATGCTTTATCTGCAGATGGTGTGATAATCGTTGGTGGTGGCTCTGGAACTCTATCTGAAGTATGTGCTGCATATATGAGTAAAAAACCAATGGTTGCAATACGTGGTTTTGATAGTGCAATTTCTCCATACATTGATGGATATGTTGATCATCGAAAAAATGTTAAAATCATTGGGGTTGATACTGCAAAAGAAGCTGTTGATAAAATAATAGAATTGATTACTGCATAGAGATTAACAGTGGGTCTGGTTTGTAAAATTCTCCATGTTCTTCTGCTAGTTTATTTAATTCATCAACAATGTTTTTAATTCCAATTTCTTTTGCTGTTTCAAAAAGAGGTTTTCTTAATCCTAATCCTAACTGTGCTGCTTTTTCAATCTCTTCTATGTCACTTGCACCATTAGTAATTAACCAAGCTGCATTGTTAACAATATTTGCAACCAATTGTATTGGATTAAATTTTTTTGCTAATTCTTCAGATAATGTAACTCTTTCATATTTGTCATCGGAATATTTGTAATACCCTTCTCCTGATTTTTGTCCCAGTTTCTTTTTATCAAACATTTTTTCAACTGTTGGATGTGGATTGATTACTTTTTTATCTCGTAAATGCATTTCTGTAGTTGCTTTGTGAATTACATCCATTCCGGTGAAATCAGCTAATTCAAAAATTCCCATAGGAAATCCTAACTTGAATTTAACTGCAGAATCTATTTCTTCTAATGTTGCATTTGTTCTGTCTTGTGCAAAACATGCTTCATGTACCATTGGAATAAATAATCTGTTGATGATAAATCCTGGAACGTCTTTTCTACATAGAACTGCTTGTTTGTTTACTGATTTTACAAATTCTTGAGTTAGTTCCGTAATATCTTCTCCAGTCTTTTCTCCAGGAATTACTTCAACTAATTTCATTAATTGTGGTGGGTTGAAAAAATGTATTCCTATAAATTTTTCAGGGCGTGATGTTGTGTTTGCAATTTCTGTAATTGGCAAAGTACTTGTGTTTGATGCAAAAATTACTTCAGGTCCTGCTGCTTTATCTAATTCTGCATAAACTGATTTTTTTAAATCCATAATCTCTGGAACAACTTCTATTACCAATTCTGCATTTTTTACTGCCTCGTTCAAATCTACGATTGGGGTAATTCTTGCAAAAATTGCATCTCCTTCCTCTTTTGAAATCTTTTCTTTTGAAACAAGTTTGTCCAAACTCCATTTGATTTTTCCCATTGCTTTGTCTAAAAATTCTTGTTTGATATCTCTCAAAACTACATTATATCCTGCAGTTGCTGAAACTTGAGCAATTCCATGACCCATTACCCCTGATCCTAATACTGTGATATTTTTTACTGACATGAATTGACAAAAATTCAGTATCCTTTATAATGTATTTCTTCACCTTTGTGATATTATGGGCCTGTTTAATCGTAAAAAGTCAAATGAGACTAAAACAAAATGTGATGTTTGTGGAACTGAACTTCATGATCCTGAGAGATTAAAAAAACATATGAAAAAAGCACATGGAAACGTACCTGCCAAAAAAATGGATATGAATGGTGGGGACGGCGGCACATGGTAAATTGAATTTAAGTTCTAGTCAACAACAAGGTTTGGTTTTTGGTTGTGCCTTTTTAGCAGCGGGAGTTGTTTTATCTACGATGATTTTTCCCTTTTGGCATTTAATCCGAGAAGATGTTTTTGAAGATGTTGTTATCTTGAGTAATGATGATGGTACTTGTTATGTTGAAACTATTGATGCTGTACCTAAAATCATTGAAAATTGTGAATTAAATACAGGAGATAAAGCGACAATAAAATTTGGTAAGGATTTGGCTTGGGCTACTATAGTGACACCTTGATAGATACTTTGATATTTTAAAAATTTATTTGATAATTATGGATTGTATTTTTTGTAAAATTATATCAAAGACAATTCCTGCTAAAATTCTTCATGAAACAACTAATTCAATTTGTTTTCTAGATGCTTTTCCGTTAACTAAAGGACATGTTCTAGTAATTCCTAAAAATCATTGTGAAAAAATTCAGGACATGACTGTAGATGAAAACGCTGATTTATTTTCTCTAGTTCATGTTATGATGTCTAAAGTTGATTCGATAACTGGTTCAACTTTAATTGCAATTCATAATGGTAAAGAAGCTGGACAAGAAATTCCTCATTTACATGTGCATTTAGTTCCTAGAGATTCTTCTGATACTGGTGGGCCTATTCACAGTATGTTTGACTCTTCTTTACAATTGCCTGACTCTGAAATTGAAAAATATTATAATCTATTAAAAATTTAATACGGAAACAATTTTTCTTTTGTGATAACATTCTCTACTTTAATTGCTTTTGTTGGACATGTTTCAGCTGCATTCATTATTTTATTCACTCCTGCTCCTTTTTGGTTAATTACTTTTGATTTAGGATTTGTTTGAGTTTGTTTATTAATTTCAAATACTTCTGGCGCAATAATTTCACAACTACAACATCCGATACACAATGATTTGTCTATACTTACCTGAAGATCCGGTTGTTTTGTAGGCTCTTTGGCTTTTTCATATTCTCCATTTTTACCATCTGCTCGAACTTTTGCATTGTAATCTTCCCAGAATTTTTTTTCATATTCTTTCCAAAAAGTTGGATCACCTTCTTCAAACTCTCTTGTGTATTTGCTCCAATCCTGTTCTGGTATTCCTCCATCATTTGGAGCTCCCCACTGTGGTTTTGGTTTTACTCTTTGATTTCCAGAACTTTTCTTTGCTTCTTGGTATGATGAATCGTCTTTTTCATTCTTTTTTAGAAAATTATATGCCTCTGTAATTTTTTTAAATTTCGAGTCTTCATTTTTTTCTTTATTTTTATCTGGATGTAATTCTAGTGCCATTTTTCTATATGATGCCTTAATTTCTTCTTGTGATGAATTTTGATTTACTTTTAATGTTAGTAATGCCTCTCTTCTATTCACATTATCTTTAATACCTTATATTTTAAAAATCATTGTCATATTTTGACAAATCATTCTAAAATTTTATCATCTTCTGGTTTCCATGCTGGTTCCACGATACATAAAAAACTTAATTCTTCAGTTCCAATATTTTCAAAAAATTGTTCTGAATTTGGGGGAACGTATGCTGAATCATTCTTTTTTAATTGATATTCTTTATTATTAATTCTCAATCTTCCATTGCCTTCTAAAATATAGTATATTTCTGATGATTTGATTTTATGAAGTTTAGTTTTTTCTCCTATTCCCAATGAGAATTGTGCAAGACTAAAATTAATTCCGTTTGATGTATTTTTAGGATCGAAGTATTGTTTAATTTTCACATTTTCATTACCTTCAATAAAACTGATTTTTGAATCCTCTTTGATGGACATTATCTTTAAATGATATTTGTTACATTATTTTTAAAATCTGATTCATACCAAACTGTTTTGTAAATTGAGTTCTTTTTTGGTAAAATGTTGATTGCTATGTGTGAAAATTCTTTGTTTTTATTAATTGAACCATGTGTATGGAGGGTTTTAGCTGGTATGTGAACAATATCTCCTTCATTCAAACTAATCCTTTCCGTCTTTTTAATTTTAAAATCCGATTTTTTTGTTCCATACTTCCTAAAAATTTCTAAACTGCCTTTGCCTTTTACTGCAATTAACACTTGATTTCCATCATGATAGTGTAGTTTGGTTCTTGAACCTTTTTCAAAATGAACATGATAGATATCTTGATCTTTTGATTTTATTTTTTCTGAAAGTACTTTCATCCATGTTTTTCCAGTAAACCATTCGGAATTTACGTCTCTTTTATCATTTGAACCTTTTATGTTTGATTTATTCATCATATTTTTCATCAAAATACTTCTTTTTCTTTGTTTGGAATTTTTGTCTGACTGCTTATCTAAATCAGAATTGGTTTAATATGATGAATTTCATATTTTTAATAGTTTTGAAAAAAACACACGAACACAAAACAGTCGTTTTACGGAAAAAACTTGAGGAATCTGAAGCTTTAGAAATTATCGATGATAAAAAAACTAGTGTATTCAAATCCTTATTTTCACACCCAAAAAAAAGTGATATTCACATTCATTCTGTGAAATTATACTATGAATGCATCCTAATTGTTTCTGGGAAATATATGGCAAATTATTTTCGAAAAACAACTCACTCTATTTCTGTTTCTTCCAATGTATCTGAAGTTCTTTTAGGTGATGGTGTTTTTCCAGTTAGAACAAAATCCAATTTCAAAAAAGCAATTGTTGGAAAACGTGGTAAAAATAAAGTTGATTTAAAATTAGAGGAACACGTTTTTGTTGAAAATGAAGATGAAATAACTTTTGATCATCATGGTCGAGAAATCAAATTTCCATTTAAATTAAATTCTAAAACCACAGAAAATTATCCTAATCGTTTATTAGAACAAAATTCTTCCAATGTGAAAAATTCTGAATTAACTCATGATGATGCAATTAAAAAATTACAATCGTTTTTAAAAAAACCTTTAGTTGATGAAGTTCGTAAACTTGAAGAAGAATTTGTATTAAGAGAAATTAGTGAAGTATATGTCCCAATTTATGAAGCTCGTTTAATAGGACCAAAAAAGAAAGTTGGAATAATCCGAATCGATTCTGTAAGAAAAAAAATCCTATAATTTCACTAATGCTCTAAACTTATCATTGTTGTGTAATTTTGTAAAAACCGGTTCTTCCTTTGCCCAGTTTCTTATGATTTTTGGATTTCTTGCAATTGCTTGTTTTAATAATTCCATTGATTCTGGAATTTTGTCAATTGCTGCACAACTTCTAGATTTTGCGTAAATTACATTTACATTATCTTTGTATTTTTTTAGAATTTCATTAAATACATCGATTGCTTTTTCATGTTTTCCTAATTCTGCAAACTGTACTCCCTTCTGAAAAAATGCATCTTGATTGTTAGGATATTTTTTACAAATATTTTGAAAACAATTTAGTGCTTCCTCATGTCTTTTCATTTTTCCTAAAACAATTCCTTTGTATATCATTGCATTTGGTTTTCTTGAATCTACTGAAATTGCTTTTTCTAATGCAGTTAGTGCTTCCTCATGCTCCTGAAGTTTGTCTAAGAGAACTCCTTTGTTAAAATAAGATGCTGCATATTTTGGATCAACTTCGATTGCTTTATCGTAACATTCTGCTGCCTCTTGTATATTTCCATTCTCTGCCATTGAAATTCCTCTGTTGTTTAGTGCTTGTGCATTTTTTGGATCAATTTCTAATAATTTGTCAAAACAGGTAACTGCATCACTGTATTTTCTTATTTGATTTAGTGCTAAACCCTTGTTTAGTAATGCGTCACTATCTGAATCATTCTCTTTTAGAATTTTATTAAATAATGAAATTGCTGCTTTTGGTTGGTTTTTTTCCATCATTGACATGGCGTCATATCTCAAGTCCTCTGGATTCTTTTTTGATCCAAATAATCCCATAATTTTATCAGATTTTAATTGCTAATGAAAGTTTACTTTAATTCAATGATTTGAATTTTTTAATTGCTTCTTTAGCCATCTCTTCTTGTTTTTCTGCAGATGTATCTGTAGGATCATCTGTTGCATATGCCTCTTTTTCTTCTTTTTTCTTATCCATACCCAATACAAATTGTCATTTTATAAAAATCTGAATAACTTTGAAAAAATGTTTGATTTTTGACTAATTTTTTAATATTTTTTTTAGCAATAATAAAAGAAACAATTGCCTAAGATTATGTATGAATAAAAACAAAGAAAATCGTAAAGAAGAACTTCAGCAAAAAAGTGATGATGCAGAAATGTTTGAATTCACATGGGCAAAATTATGCTTATTTTAAAAATTGGAAATGTTTTGTGATATTCTGTTATTAATTGTTAAAACATGAATTGCTGTAAAATAGGTTGACAATTTTGATGACAAACTCTTAATTTGATTTAAAAATTATTTTAATTATGTCTGAATCACAAATTTCATATTTTGCTGAAAAAGTGTTTGTCCATCACTGGCCTAAAGATTCTCCTGCATGGGATGAATCCTTACAGAAAAAATTAGATGTCTCTATCAATAAAAATTCAAATTTAAAAAAAATAATTGTTGATTCTGAAACTGTTTTGATTGAAAATTTTCTAATAACAAATCTAAAAAAAATTGGAGTTTCTGTCCCTTTTTTTAAAAATGAATGTAGGATGATTTTTGAAGGTCAATTTGAAAATATTTTTGCTCATATTCATATTACTACAAAATCTGATGATTTTTTGAATATTTTTAATCAATTAATGTCTTGGAAAAATAATTTTTCAAATTGATTTTGAATTTTAGAAATTTTCTGACGCTTTGATAATTTTTTTAATATCTTCTTTTGAATGACTATTTGATATTGCACCTAATTTGCCTGGTAAGAAAAATATTCCATCTTCAGAAATCATTTTAAAATGATATTTTTGTAATTTCTCTGAATTACATTTTGCTACATCTGCTGAATTTTGAATCTCTGTAACTCCCTCCTCAAGAAAATGAGTCATGAATAAAGATCCTTTACCTGAAACTGCAACTTTTCCATCAAATACTTTTTCTAATTCTTTTCTAGCATAATCTCCTAATGAATTAATTTTATCGTATACTGTTTTTCTTATTTTCAAATAATTTAATGTGGTATATCCTGATGTCATTGATACTGGATTGGCCGAAAATGTGCCTCCTCCAATGTATGAGCGCTCTGATTTTTTCTTTTCTGTTGTATCTGCATAATTCATTATTTCTTTTTTACCGCAAATAATTCCTATTGCCATTCCTCCTCCAGTAATTTTTCCTAATGTAACAATGTCTGGATCTAATTTCATTGTAGGATACAAACAACCATATCTAAATCTGAATCCTGTAACAATTTCATCTAAAATAAATAATGATTTATTTTTATGAACAAATTCTTGAATTCCTTTTAGATATTCTTTTGTTGCTGGAATACAGCCCCCTCCCCCTAAAACTGGTTCTATAATTACACCTGCAAGATTTTTAGAATATTTTTTTAATATTTTTAAAGAGTTTTCCAAATCGTTGTAAGGAATGGAAATAATTTTTTCGTCATTAACAATTCCACTACTTTCTGATTCTTTAAATGGCCAGTTAACACTTTTTAGTAAATCTGATGTATATC
Source organism: Nitrosopumilus sp. Nsub (assembly GCF_001541925.1). GTDB lineage: Archaea > Thermoproteota > Nitrososphaeria > Nitrososphaerales > Nitrosopumilaceae > Nitrosopumilus. Next base: position 8,116 of record NZ_LQMW01000026.1, on the reverse strand, counting down.
CATGCCATCCTCCATCTATTTTTGCGATAATTTTTTTCCCAGTTACTGAACGTGCTAATCTAACAGCATACATTGTAGCTTCTGTTCCTGATGTTACATAACGAATTTTTTCTGCAACTGGAACTGCTTTTGAAATTAATTCTGATAATTTTATTGTCTGTTCGTTAACTGTTCCATACATCCAACTTTTTTCAATTTGTTTTTTGATTGACTCTTTAACATTTTTTTGTCCATGTCCTAGAATTAAAGACCAATGCCCCATCCAATAATCTGTGTACTTGTTATTGTCGACATCAACTAAATTTTTTCCTAACGATGATTTTACAACAAATGGGTGTGGTTCGAAATATCGAATATTATGTGAAACTCCATTAATGTGAAGTTTTGATGATTTTGCAAAAATTTTTGCAGAAGTTGGTGTTTTCTTTTTGTAATTTTTTATCTGATCCAAAAGCAAACTATTCAAATTCCTTCTATCATTTTAATCAACATCCAGATTCTGACTAATTGTATCGTTACTATTTTTTTTGAGCCTAGTTTTGGCTAATTTTTGTTGAAAATTTTATCATTTTTGAAGCGATCTGGTATAATTTCACGCATGGTTTATATGGATTCTGTCTTCTTCGGATTCTGCATACGTAAAGCAATAGGCGGCGCTCGTGTTGAAGTATGGCAATATGCCATTTTGTGATTCATGGGCCTCCATTTACGCATACAAAAATGAGGATTTGATTGAAAGATCATTTCTGAGATGTGAAGATTATGTGCATCCGTCAATTCCAATTTACAAGTACAAATGTACTTCAATAATCAAGACCAAAAAGAAAAAAATTCAGAATCCGGTTGATCCTGCCGGACCTGACTGCTATCGGATTGATACTAAGCCATGCGAGTCATTGTAGCAATACAAGGCATACGGCTCAGTAACGCGTAGTCAACCTAACCTATGGACGGGAATAACCTCGGGAAACTGAGAATAATGCCCGATAGAACATTATGCCTGGAATGGTTTATGTTCCAAATGATTTATCGCCGTAGGATGGGACTGCGGCCTATCAGTTTGTTGGTGAGGTAATGGCCCACCAAGACTATTACAGGTACGGGCTCTGAGAGGAGTAGCCCGGAGATGGGTACTGAGACACGGACCCAGGCCCTATGGGGCGCAGCAGGCGAGAAAACTTTGCAATGTGCGAAAGCACGACAAGGTTAATCCGAGTGGTTTCTGCTAAAGGAACCTTTTGTCAGTCCTAGAAACACTGATGAATAAGGGGTGGGCAAGTTCTGGTGTCAGCCGCCGCGGTAAAACCAGCACCTCAAGTGGTCAGGATGATTATTGGGCCTAAAGCATCCGTAGCCGGCTCTGTAAGTTTTCGGTTAAATCTGTACGCTCAACGTACAGGCTGCCGGGAATACTGCAGAGCTAGGGAGTGGGAGAGGTAGACGGTACTCGGTAGGAAGGGGTAAAATCCTTTGATCTATTGATGACCACCTGTGGCGAAGGCGGTCTACCAGAACACGTCCGACGGTGAGGGATGAAAGCTGGGGGAGCAAACCGGATTAGATACCCGGGTAGTCCCAGCTGTAAACTATGCAAACTCAGTGATGCATTGGCTTGTGGCCAATGCAGTGCTGCAGGGAAGCCGTTAAGTTTGCCGCCTGGGAAGTACGTACGCAAGTATGAAACTTAAAGGAATTGACGGAGGAGCACCACAAGGGGTGAAGCCTGCGGTTCAATTGGAGTCAACGCCAGAAATCTTACCCGGAGAGACAGCAGAATGAAGGTCAAGCTGAAGACTTTACCAGACAAGCTGAGAGGTGGTGCATGGCCGTCGCCAGCTCGTGCCGTGAGATGTCCTGTTAAGTCAGGTAACGAGCGAGATCCCTGCCTCTAGTTGCCACCATTACTCTCAGGAGTAGTGGGGCGAATTAGCGGGACCGCCGCAGTTAATGCGGAGGAAGGAAGGGGCCACGGCAGGTCAGTATGCCCCGAAACTCTGGGGCCACACGCGGGCTGCAATGGTAACGACAATTGGTTTCAAATCCGAAAGGATGAGGTAATCCTCAAACGTTACCACAGTTATGACTGAGGGCTGCAACTCGCCCTCACGAATATGGAATCCCTAGTAACTGCGTGTCATTATCGCGCGGTGAATACGTCCCTGCTCCTTGCACACACCGCCCGTCGTTTCATTGAAGTGAGCTTTTAGCGAGGTGACGTCTAATTGGCGTTATCGAACTTGAGGTTCGTGACAAGGGAAAAGTCGTAACAAGGTGACCGTAGGGGAACCTGCGGTCGGATCACCTCCTTAGACATGGAAAGTGTACGGATGTACGTAATCTTCACATTGAATCATCGATGCAATGCATCACGAAAGTGGTGTATGAAGGATGTAGCGGACCATTTACCGGTGGTTTGCAATGATCGTCGTGCATAGTCGTGTAATATGTGGCTGAATTTACTGGTGTAAAGACGCCAATAGGTGGATTGCTAGGCTTGAGAAGAGATGAAGGACGTGGCAAGCTGCGATAAGCTCGGGGTAGGCGCACGCATCCTATGATCCCGAGATGTCCGAATGAGAATCTTACACTTTTGTGTATTCCAGTACAATGGTATTGGAAGTCGAACCGTGGGAATTGAAGCATCTTAGTACCACGAGGAAAAGAAATCAATAGAGATTTCCCAAGTAGTGGCGAACGAAACGGAAATAGCCCAAACTGAATCCTTCGGGAGATGTGGTGTTTTGGTATGATAATGTGGAATCCTGGAGCACAGCTGAAATGATCTGAAAAGTTCTGGAATAGAGGGTGATACCCCCGTAAGCGAAGTGTGAAGGGTCCTATTCATACCCGAGTAGTTGTCCTTGGTAGTGGGCAATGAATACAGGTGAAAGTAGCATCTGAGGCTAAATATTTCTCAAGACCGATAGTGGACTAGTACCGTGAGGGAAAGCTGAAAAGTACCCCGGAAGGGGGGCGAAAAGTGCATGAAACCTATTGGTTACAGACGTGCGTGGCATGGAAGGTGATTTTTTCAGATTGGAGATTCTAGCAATAGAGTTGAAGATTTGATGTTCAAATCATCAGTGTCACGCGTTCCGTCTCGAAACACGGGCCAAGGAGCTAACTGTCATGGCAAGCATAAACTGTAAAAGTGGATGCGAAGGGAAACCGAGCTCTCGCAGCTTCGCAAGAAGTCAGGAGAGGCGTGTGAAAGTGCGTAGAGTCATGGCGGCTAGGCTAGAAGCCAGTCGATCTATTCCTGAGCTAGATGAAGGAGGGCGAAAGCCCTCTGGAGGTCTTAAGACGTTCTGACGTGCAAATCGTTGTTGTGACTTGGGAATAGGGGTCAAAAACCAATCTAGACTGGCGCTCGCTAGTTCCAACCGAAGCGTCTCGCAGGGCGTGCTTTGTGGAGATAGCGTTTCCGGTAGAGCACTGATAGAGAGGCGCGGGGGAGAAATCCCTCACCTCTCATTCAAACTCCGAACGGATACGCATTGTAGAAGCAAGGACACGGGTTCATGTGGCGTAAGGCTCATGACCGAAAGGGGTTTAACCCAGACTGAAGTTAAGGTCCCCAAATTTTTGCTAAGTGTCAAGCTAAAGAGCGTGTTCTCGCCAAGACAGCAGGGAGGTAAGCTCAGAAGCAGCTATCCTTTAAAAAGTGTGTAACAACTTACCTGCCGAGGGGGGATGCCTCAAAAACGGACGGGGCTAAAGCAAAGTACCGATACTTTAGATAATTATTAATGAATAATTCGTGGTAGGTTGGCGTAGTGATTGGGCCGAAGCAGGGCGATGACGTCCTGTGGACCGATTTCTATTGCAGATCTTGGCGGCAGTAACAGCATAGTATTGTGAGAACCAATACCACCGTAAGCGCAAGGGTTTCCAGGCAATGCGTTATCAGCCTGGAGGTAGTCGATCCTAAGATGTACCTCAACAGAGTTCATCGAATGGGAAACTAGTTAATATTCTAGTACCTTGTATCGATCGTTTGATCTATATGGTTCGCTTCCGGATAGGGAGTGTACAATTATCGTTGTATCTAACTATTCAAGGGTGAAGGAGTGTCGTAATGACGAGATCTCACCCGAGGTAGGAATGGCTTCGCGTCAGCGAAGTTTTCTCGAATCCAGGAGACCATGAAAGACTGTGTAGTTAGAAAGATACAAGTTCGTACCCAGAACCGACACAGGTGCGCTGGCTTAGAAAGCTAAGGTGCTACGGGTATACCGTATGGCGAGGGAATTCGGCAAATTAGTCCTGTAGCTTAGGTATAAGGGATGCCTGCGGTCTTCATGAGGAATGGGGATCGCAGGTTGCAATGACAAGGGGGTTTCGACTGTTTAATAAAAACACAGGCGACTGCTAGTCCGAAAGGATTTGTATAGTCGCTGAATCCTGGCCGGTGCCGGTACCTAAAACTTGGGTTCAACCGAGCTAAGGGCCGGTTAACGCCGGGAGTAACTCTGACTCTCTTAAGGTAGCCAAATGCCTTGTCGGGTAAGTTCCGACGCGCATGAATGGAACAACGAGAGCCCCACTGTCCCCGCCTACAACCCGGTGAAGCCACATAAGGTGGACGAACAGTCCATCAACTTCCATTGGGGAGAGAAGACCCCGTGGAGTTTTACTGCAGCTTGTGCTTGTGGTATAGTAAGAATTGCACAGGGTATCTGGGAGCCATGCTTAACATTCTCTGGGATGTTAATGAAGCAACGATGTAACACCAGACTCTTTTTGCAGTACCACTTATCCAGTGAAGACCGGAGACATGTGCAGGTAGGCAGTTCGGCTGGGGCGGCACCCCTTTGAAAAGATATCAAAGGGGCCCAAAGTTGAGTTCAAACGGGGCAGAAATCCGTTGAAGAGGGCAAAGCCAAAAACTCGACTGAATGGATTTCCAAACGCACGGAATTCATAGACGAAAGTCTGGCTTAGCGATCCTTCGTGTGCCCACTATTGGGGCCCGGAGGTGACAGAAAAATTACCCCAGGGATAACAGGCTCGTCGCGGGCGAGAGCTCCTATCGACCCCGCGGTTTGGTACCTCGATGTCGGCTTTTCCTATCCTGGTCCTGCAGCAGGGGCCAAGGGTGAGGCTGCTCGCCTATTAAAAGGGAACATGAGCTGGGTTTAGACCGTCGTGAGACAGGTCGGTCTCTGCCTAATGGAAGCGTGAATAACTGAGGGGAAGTTGCTCCTAGTACGAGAGGAACAGAGCAGCGTGGCCACTGGTTTACCGGTTGTCTGATAAGGCAGGCCGGGCAGCTAAGCCGTTTGGGCTAAGTGCTGAAAGCATCTAAGCACGAATCCCATCCCGAGACAAGTTATTCTTTCGTAAGATGAAGGTCGGCAGCAGAAGACTGCGTTGATAGGAAGGTGGTGTAGATCACAAGCTTCGGCGAGTGGTGAGCCAGCCTTTACTAATAGACCAACATAACGGTTCAGCCACTTACATAGAGACTATGCGCGAGGATTCATTTCTATCATCTAAGTGGAATATCCACGACTTGTACGATGATTTTATTTTTAATCACTCCCTAGTGTAAACTAGGTATCCATCATATTACACGACTAAAATTATCTTGAATTTTTTAAGTTAAATTTTGATTTATTTAATTAAAAATTTGATAACTTTTTTTAAAAAATAAATGAATTTACTAAACATTTATTGAGAAATAATTGATTCTATATCATAATTATTCAGTAAATTTTGATTATTACTTATATGTATCAACATTGTATTGAATCTATGAAAATAGGAGTCACACAATAATGGCAACAGCTTATGTCCTCATAAACTGTGAGCTAGGTTCTGAAGAAGCAGTAATCTCAGAGCTAAAATCTATTGAAGGTGTAACTGAAGTACACGGCACCTTTGGAGCATATGACATCTTGGCAAAAGTTGAATCCAACCAAGTAGAGGCATTACGTGAAACCATTACCTGGAAGATTCGAAAAATTCCAAAAATTCGCTCTACATTGACACTGATGGGAATTCAGGGTCAAGAATAATCGGTGATACCATTGGCAAAAGCATACGTCTTGATGAATTGTGATTTGGGTGCTGAAAAAAATATCATATCTGCATTAAATGCAATTGATGGAGTAACTGAATCTCATGGAACTTTTGGACTCTATGACATCTTGGCAAAAGTTGAATCCGATGATGATGAGGCAGGAATTCAAAGAATTGTAACTGGAACTATTCGTAAAATGCCTGAAATACATTCTACGATGACCCTTACTCGCTCTGAATGTGAAGAACTCTTCAAACCTGCAGATAAACTTGTCAATGTAATGCTTGGAAAAAATTCTTCTCAAGCTTATGTTGTGATCCATGCTGAAAAAGGTGAAGAATATGAGGTGTTGCGAAATCTCAGCCACATTCCAGAAGTAAAAGAAGCAGACGTTGTGTTTGGATTCTATGATGTTTTGTGTAAAATTGAATCACAAGACTATGAATCTCTGGAAACTGTAATCACAAAAGCAATTAGAGCACTACCTCACATCAAAACTAGCATGACTCTAAATATTATCTCAGAACAAGACTGAGATTATTTTTATTTTTATTTTTTTTGAATTAAATCTGTATTTCATTTTTAAAATACTTGTAATGTAAAATATTTACAAAAAGTTTTTGTATGTTTTTTTAATGTTTTACAACGAGGATATGAATGGATAAAAATCCAATATGTTCTATCAATCTGTTCTGCAATTGATAGCATTTCCTCGTTATAATTAAGTACGTAAGTAAAGTATTAAAATATTTTTTAAAAAATATTGTACTAATTTTAACTCATACTGTTTTTTAAAATTGAATATCTATTTTCCAACAAAACCATGCCGTTTTTTAATAATGGCCTTTGAGTCTTTAACATCTATTTCTAAAATGTATCCTTTCTTACATCCTAATTCTTTCATGCATTCTTGTGGAATTTCTATTTCAAATTTATTTTCTTGCTGTGTTAATCTTGTTGTTTTTAATAGACTCACACAATCAATATGTTTCCATACTATCTAAGATTATTTTTATAGAATCTCAAAGAATTTTTAAAATTACAAACAATTTAGAATTATCTGAAAATACAAAAAGAGAATCTATTAAAATTTTTGATAGATTGAAAAAATGTGATTTAGTTTCTGGTAAAAATCCTGAAGGTGTCACATCTGTAGTAATCTATATGGAAAGCATTTTGACATCTGAAAACATATCTCAAAAAAATATCTGACATTTCTGGAATTTCAACAGTAACAATTCGTAATCATTACAAAGAATATGGTAAATACATCGACTTGAACTAAATTAACAATATTTTGAAATCTGCTTTAAAAATCATTTCTTAAATTATGTGTATATTTGACCCTTAAAAATTTTTAAATTTTTTAAATTTTTCTTTACATTTGTAATGATTATTCGCATAGAAGATTAAATTTCATTTTGTATATCCTTATGTTGCTATGGTAATTTTATTTGTGGGACTAGTCATTGGAATAATTTTGATTTTTGTATTAATTTTGGAATTCACTAGTACATCAAAAAATGAGTATGTTCAATTTCATATAAGATGTAGACATTGTGGAGATAAAACAAATAGTTTGAAATGTCCTAGGTGTGAGAATCGTTGACTTTGAAACAGAAATCAAATATTTCATAAATCATGGATTATGCAAAATTATGTTCATTAGTATTGGGAATTGAAACCCAAATTAGAGGTGTATTTGTTTATAATAGTAATGGTGATTTGTTAACTGGTGGTATGCAGAATGGTGTTCAATCTTATTTACCTTCAGAGGAATTATCAAAATCTGCACATAACACGATTTTACGTTGGAACACTCGTGAATTATTGTACCCTTTCTTAGGATTTGGAAAATATTCTCTAACTGAATATGAAAAAATTAAAAGAATTACATTTCCGTTGGATAGTCATAAATTGCTCGTGGTGGGAACTGAAATTGAAGCAGAACATGATAAAATAATTAAAAAAATCTTACAATTAATTGAATTGAAATCTAATGAATAAATTCTGTCTTTTTATCTAAAAATGATTTGAATACTTTTTCACTCATTTTCATAATTGAAAAATCACATAATTTTGATTTGCATA
>NZ_LQMW01000025.1 GCF_001541925.1 Nitrosopumilus sp. Nsub | reverse complement strand
TGCTACATCACTTGCATTCTCATTTGGAGCTGCATCAACCATACTCAATCCAGAAATGGAGAGCACCATGATTGCAGCTAGAGATACAAACAATATTGTTTTGATGTTTTTTGTCGTCATTGGAATTTACGTAAATTATGATGTTAATAAAAAATAGTTCAATCCAAATTGAACTAATCTTTATATTCACGTGTCTCGCATGAACTGCAAAGAATTGGGTTTTGATGTGTAATAGCCCTACAATTTGGGCAGTATAAAGATAAAATGTTTTCAGAGTTTATTGTGTTAATTCTGGATATAGAGACATTGCACCTTTTGCGGTGATTAATCCCATCTCTGACAAGTAATATTTTTTCCCTTTCTTGATTATATGTTCTGCTGCAACCAATTCATCAAGCAGTTTGCTTGAATCCATTTGTATTGCAAAAGTTTCTTTTGTTGCATTGTTTTGTAACAGATATACAAGCAGTTCATCATTTCTGTCAGGTGTTGGATAGTATGATGTGCGAATTAACATTTTTTGTATGGCAGCAGGTATAGATGTTATTCCACTTTTTGGTTTCATTTGAATGTGTACTGCATTATTCAAGTGAGTTATGTTGATCTTTTTTGATTCCAATTGTGTTTGACATGCCTCTATCAGTTTGAATACCTTTTGCACAGTTCTGAAATTTAATTCTGTTTTTTCGCTTATTTTGTTTAACGTGTATTGTTCACCGTTTTGAAGGGTTTTCATTATTTGCAGAGTTGCACTGGTAAGATCCGTTCTAGTCATCATGTATAATTGTACAATATGATTATATAATATTTATTGTATAACTGTACAGTATGGATGACTATGAGATCGCCATAATATTGCAGGCATATAACAAGGGAATAATTGGGATGCCAAACTATGTTGCCATTGAAAAATTTTCAAAAATGGTAAACTGGAAAAAAATCTCATCAGCATACAGAATAAAAAAAAGATTCAAATCAGTAGCTCAAAAACTTGTAAAACGTAAATTACTTTCAGATGATGGAAAAAGCATGGCAGTGTTATACCTCGATAAAATTGGAGTGGCATATGTTATTGGGATAATTGAGAGTGAGTCTGAACGCATATCAAAAATTTCAGCCAAGATTGAATAGTTTAGTTATTTTTGTTCCAAATCTTTACACATGCTATTCGTAGATTTCCTTGAAGATTTTGGATTTCCTGCTAACAAACCAAACATTCGATTATTCTGAATCAGATATTAGTAAATTAGCAGGAGTTTCACCAAGAACGTTGCAGAAGATCTCCCCTTTTTGGTAAAAGAGGAATTGGTCAGAAGAACTCGTAAAAGCAGTAAGGTATTCATGCATGAAATCAATAAGAAATCAAATAGATCAAAGGCATTGCTAGATTACATAGAGACTACGAGAGATGCATTACATACCTGCAAGACTGGAATCAATCCCACATAAAAGACAACAAAGCAAGCAATTACTATACCAATTTTGAATCTAGTTTTCACTTTTTAATCTTCCAAAATTAGTATCATGACTGGATTTTTTGGGTTGTCGTGTATGACGATTTCTTTGAGAATGGCGCCATCCTTTTGCTTTTCAACAAAACTCCTAGTTCCATTTTCATAAAAGAATGTGTCATAATGTTCTTGATAATTCTGGGAATATGTTCTATCGATCATCTTGTTTGGCTCTAAAACGTAAAATCTCTCAACGTTTTCATTTGCCAAAAACAAAACATGGTCTACGGTTATCGGAATTTTTTCCTTGATTCTATCTCGTAAGTCATTAAGAGCTAATGATAATTCTCTGTCAGTAGTTATTTCAAATTGTTTTTCATTTTCAAATGAACTAACTAAAAATCCAATGTAAAATGCCAATGCTATACTTGCCACAAAAATTAAAATTATTTTTTTAATCAATTTCTTTTACATCTTCAAAAGTTAAAATAAAAATCTCATTTTTATATTCAACAAAATGCATCTCATTTGATTCATAAATTGGAATACCTGTGAGTTCTGTTTCGATCCAATGTATGTATTCATTTTGATTAAAGGCGGTCATAAAAAAATCAGTTCGGATTGTAGATGGTCCGGGTTGTGATATTCTGTACAGATTAGTTCCTTGTTCATAGAAAAAAGTATCAATTTTTGAGTCATCATCAATTAGATTTTTCCTTGGCATTAGCGCCACATCAAACAAAGTCTGAATTTGCGGATAATCCATGAAATGCTCACTGGTAAGTTTTGTTGGCACATATGATATCTCATGTCGTATTTTATCAATTTTAGCAGGTTGATAAATCACTGTAATTGTTTGGGAATACTTGTCAAGGGAAGGATTTGAAAAATAACTAACTTGAAGCAGTATAACAATTCCAACCAACACGCATGCTCCAATGACAATTGAGAATTTGTATTTCATTTTAGTTCAATAAAAAAAGAAATGTAAAAGAGTTGCTAGTAAGTTGCATCTTCTGCTTGAGTTGACAGATAGTTGTATGAATTTTTCATGACCAATATTATGAATTAATTTAATCGTATGATGTCCAAACACATCTCAACATCTGAAAAATCAGGTTGTAATGTATCATCATGTCCATTATTGATAAAATCTATGGCTTTTTGAGTGCATCCTAGTTTAATATAATTCTCGATTTTTTCTGGATCTAAAGGTATTGGAATGGTTGAATTGAAATAATCTAAAACAAATGAGAAAACAAAACCCAAGACAATAACAATACTGATTGAAATGATTACAGTCTTGATTATTTTATTCATAATCAATAAAAAAAATTAAAGGGTTTTAGTTGTTACCGCAGGGAATTGTGTAAAGCTTTGTTGTGCTGGTGGATTTAATGGGCCATCATAATCAGCATTTGACCAGATAGTCACATAATCACCTTCACCAGCTGCACACCAATAATTTGCAGTTAGAAATACTGTAGTGTATGGGCAGTAGATTTGATATCCAAATACAGTCATCCAATTGTCCTCAAAATCCCAAGTGTTACAACTTGAATCTTTGATGATTGTTGGATAATTCCAAGTGTTACTAATGTTAGTCCAACTGGAATATGCTGTGTATGATCCTTGTGACCATCCATATCCACTCCAATCACAGTCAGCTCTGTACTGCAGACTTGTAGTATAGTTTCCTGTGCTAGTTGCATAAGCTGGTGGTATTGGCGAATTTTCAAAAGCATCAACGTTTACAGGTTTATCGGTTTTTACACCATTCTCATCAGAAGAATAATGTTTTGATAATTTATTGTAGATTTTAGCTAATTGTTTTTGTGTTTTTTCAGTTTGTTTTTGGTCTAACAGTGTTTCGACTTCTTCAAACATATCTGCACGCTCAATATATTTTCTGAGCTTATCTTTTTTTGCAGTGTCTTTTTCTTTAGCTAATTGTTCCTGAAAAGCTTTCTTTTGTTCTTTGATTTTCTCGATATTTTCTTTATGTTCATTGCTTTCTGCCTCTGCAAAGTCCATTACACTAAATGGCAGAATCATTGCAGCAATGAGTCCAGCAAACAATATCGTTTTGATGTTTTTTGTCGTCATTAAAATTTACGTAAATTATGAGATTAATAAAAAATAGTTCAATCCAAATTGAACTAATCTTTATATTCACATGTCTCGCATGAACTGCAAAAAATGTAGAAATGATATGATGACTGTGTTTAGATCATACTGATTTTAATTTGGACTCACCTAGGTACCTAATTCGGTGTTGGTTTTAAGTTCCAGCATAATCTTTCACAAAATTACAATTAGTAAT
>NZ_LQMW01000005.1 GCF_001541925.1 Nitrosopumilus sp. Nsub | reverse complement strand
ACACCAAGTACAGCAACAGTTGACGTCGGTGGTGTTGTAACCATGACAAACACAGACACAACAGGAGTTCACACCTTTACATCAGGAACTGTTGATGGATTTACTCCGTCCCCAGATGGTGTATTTGATTCAGGTGTACTAATGTCTGGAGAGTCATTTGAATGGAGTCCAACTGAAGCAGGTGAAGTGCCATACTATTGTATGTTACATACCTGGATGGTTGGAGAAATCATAGTACAAGAAGTAGCAGCTGAAGAACATGCAGATGACCACGGTGATGACAAAGAAATGTCTCACGGTGACAAAGAAATGTCTCACGGTGACAAAGAAATGGATCACAGTGGCATGGATATGGAAATGTCTCATTCTGATGAACCATTAATGATTGAGATTTCATCAAACACTGCAGACGCAGGTGAAATGTTAGTAGTAGATGTAACATTTACAACAATGTCTGGAGAAAGTGTTAGCCACATCAACTACAACATTGAAGCCACACAAAATGGTGAAGTTGTTTTAGATGAAAGCGATGTACACGATCATGATGGAGTTGTAGAACATATGACAGCACCATTACCAGCAGCAACATCAGATGATACACCAGTAGAAGTTAAAGTAACATTTAACGGATACGGAATGCCTGACGATGAAAAGACAGGACCTATCGGTGAAGTAGCAACAAAACAAGTAGTTCCAGAATTTGGAACAATTGCAATGATGATACTAGCTGTAGCAATCATCAGCATCGTAGCTGTAACTGCAAAATCTAGAGTCGTTCCAAGATTTTAGGAATTTCTCTTTTTCTATTTTCTTTTTATTAAACTAATTATCGCTAAGATAATTGCTGCTGCTGCAATTGACAATCCAAAAATTGCAAAGTCATATGCTGCACCACCATTAGAAGGCGTAGTTGTTTCACCAGACTTTAATTTAGAAACATCTTGTTGAAGTGAAGAAATTGCATTTTTCAAAGCAGAGACATCTGCAGAACCTTCACTAGCTTTTGGAGGAAAATCAAGAACAGATGTACTTTCAACATCTTCAACAGGAATTTGTACATCAACAACAACACCACGTATTTCACCTTGCAAATCCACAAGATAACTACCAGTTTTAGTTGGAATGATTGGTGAAAAATAATATCCAGGTTTTGGATCTGAATTAATTTCAATAGACTTACTTGCACCACCATACATTATGTTAGATTCAAGATTTTGAAATGCACTAGTGATGCCCGTATAGGTGCCTTCTCTTTCTCCCGGTTCTATAATTTTGAAAACAACAGAATTACGAATTCCTACAACAGGTGGTTCTATGCTCCATCCTGCTTCGATTTTGTATTTTTCAACTTCAACTGTAGTATGTGCATAGGATTGCGTGGCCATTCCAAAAGAAATCAATAATGCAATAAGACCAAAAATTACTACTTTCACGACTATAGTTACCTTGCAACCATTATTATCTTTACGTGGAGTGGTACAAACTTCGAATGGATGAAAGATTCTTTAAATTATCAAATTAGTCTAGATTAGCAAATGAAAAAAATTCTCATAGTATTACTAGTATTATCGATTTCAACAATTCCCTTTGTTTCTGCACATCCATTCACTGATGAAACTATTCCCAACTTATCAACAAACGCACCAACTGGAGTTTCAGAAGTAATTGTATTTTTTTCAGAACCAGTTGAACTAGAATTTAGTACAGTTAAGGTTTTAGATAATAATGGAAATCAAATTGATAACAAGGATACAAATTATTATGAAGATGAAAAATCATTAATCGTTACAACTAGTCCTTTAGAAGATGGAGTATACACTGTAACCACTAAAGTATTATCAAAAGTTGATGGCCATCTAGTTCCTGGTGCATTTTTGTTTGCAGTTGGAGATGTTGTCATTGATCCAAAGTTATTAGAAAATCAAGATTCGACTGAGTTACTATTTTTTCCAGAAGCTGGTGCAAGATTTCCAGGAATTGTAGGTCAAACAATTGTTTTAGGAGTTGTTATTGCATCATTAATTATTTGGGGAACTCAAAATAAACAATCAATCAAAGAAGAATTAGAACAAGTCCAAATTAAACATCATCAAAAATTCATGTCCATTACTGGAATAGGATTGATGTTAATTTTTATTTCAAATATTCTGATGATTGCTGTTCAAAGTGTTAGATTAGAAGCATCACCATTAGAAGCAATTCAAACGTACTTTGGAACTATTTGGTTAGCTAGAATGGTAATTACCATAATTTTGCTCGGAATATGGTTTGCATTAGACAGGAAAAAAAATCTACCAAAAAAAGTTCAAATTCCAATGCTTGTTGCTATGTTAGCATTAATTTCAACTTCAAGTCTTATTGGTCATGGTGCAGCAAGTGGTGAAACGTTTGCATTAATTTTAGATTATATTCACAATTTAGTTGCAGCAGTTTGGATTGGCGGAATATTTTATTTTGTTTTTACATTATTGCCTTCACTATCAAATCTAAAAGAAGAAAACAGAGAAAAAATGAGCCTGGCATTAATTCCAAGATTTTCAATTGCATTTATTATTTCAGTTGGAATTGTAATAATTACAGGTCCATTGCTAATGTGGTTCTTAGAGAGTGATGTGGGATTAATCACTGAATCCGTTTATGGTCAATTAATCATGTTGAAAATTGCTATTGCAAGCGTAATGGTTGCGCTAGGTGGATTTTTCCAATTCAGAGTTCAAAAAACAGCAGAAAAAAATTACCATACTGGAAAAATTAATGTTCATAAAATATTAAAAAGATCATTAAAAGTTGATGCAGCGCTAGGAGTCATTCTATTAGGTGTAGTAGCTGTATTAACAAATGGTACTTTACCAGAAGGTGAATTCAAAGATGCCAGTGCTCAAGAAATTATTTATGGATTTAAAACCATTGAATTTACTGATAATGCAAAATTTGAGATTCAGATTACGCCGTTTTCAAGTGGAGTAAATACAATTTTGGTTAAAGTTTCTGATTTTAATAATAATCCAATATACGATGCAAATGAACTTAAAGTAAAAATGTCAAATCCATCAAAAAATATTTCTCCAATTGAAATTCCAATGGAAGTAACTAATGTAGAAAACGACATTCCAATTGAATTTCAAGGTGAGTTAACGTTTGGATTTTCTGGACAATGGCAAATGGAAATTGAATCTCAAAGAACTGAAAATGCAAATGAATCAAAAATAGTAAATGTACTAGTTAAACCAAGATTAGAAAATATTCAAACTCAAGTAGTTGAATATGAATTTCCAGAAGATGCAAAGCCACTTTATCCATTATATGATGGAGAAAATTCTATTTGGGTAAGTGATCCATCTGCACCAAGATTGTGGGAATTTTCACTTGATACACAAGAATTTTCTTCTTATTCATTTGATGGTTCAGCTACAACATTTCTAACTAGAGATAATTCTGGAAAAATTTGGTTTACAGATACTCCAGGAAATCAAATTGGATACATTGATTTAACAACAAAAGAAATTACAACTAAAACAATTCCAAATCTAGCTCCAGTAACAGTATCAAATACACCAATATTCATTCAAGCAGATTTTGATGGAAATATTTGGATTACAATTGTGAACAAAAATAAAATCATGAAGTATATGCCAGATGAGGATGTTTTCCAAAATGTATCATTACCTGAAAAAGATTCATTGCCATTTGCATTGTCCATAGATAGTGATGGAAATATTTGGTATACTGCAACAGGTACAGGGAAATTTGGAAAAATTGATCCGCAAGAAGGAAAACTAACTCAATATTCAAAAGAAATTCCTCTCCAGAGTCCAGAATATTTCCTTTTTGACAAAAATGGAGACGTATGGATTGCTGAGCATACAGGCACGGCAATCACAAAGTTCAATCCAGTATTAGAGACTTTTGAGAGTATTTCAGTATTAGATAAAGAAGCACTTCCATTTGGAATGACATTTGACAGATATGGAAATATTTGGTTTGCACAGCATATTGTAGATACCATTGGAGTTTATGATCCGGATAATAATGATTTGAAAGAAATTCCAATTCCAACTGAAGGATCTTTTATTCAATTTGTAACATCAGACAAAAATGGAAAAATATGGTTTGTTGAACAAGAAGGAAATAAAATTGGCACCATAAACACAATAGAACTTCCAGTAGATCTCTCACAAGTTAAAACAATTGACAATATTGAAAATAATATTGAAATGGAGTATACTGAAATTGCATCGCCACTAATTGCATTAGGAATTATTGTAACATCATTATTCTTTGTAAAGAGTATTTATGATAAACGAAGATTGAATTCTTTAATTAATTCTTAGATAACAATCCAGCAGACTTTATTCCCATAGTTATCGCAAGTAATGCAACTGAAAATATCACAATAGTTCCAGCTGGAGTAATATCAAATACATATGAAATCAAAATTCCAGATACAACAGATAGTACAGAGAAACTCATAGAGATAAACATAGTTTGTTTAAAGCTTCTACCATACATTATTGCTGTAACATTTGGAATTACAAATAATGCTGAAATTAACAATACTCCAACAAGTTGAATTGATGTAACTACAGTTAGCCCTGCCAAAATAATTAGTAAATAATTTATTTTTTCTACTGGAATTCCACTAACTTTAGCTTGCTTTTCATTAAATGTGGAATACAAAATTTGTCTGAAGAATAACAAAATTACCATTAAAATTGCTCCAGCTAATGCTGCAATCACTACTGTATCATTTACACTAACAAGAAGAATACTGCCAAAGAGAAAACTAAAGATATCAAGTGTAAATCCACCTGAAAAACTAATGATTACAAGCCCAGCTGCTATACCTGAGGATAAAAGTACCGCAATTGAGGCATCACCAGAAATATTGTATCTAGTTTTAATTTTTGTAATAATTAATGCACTAAGTATTGATACACCATAGGCTGTCCATAGGGGATAAACTCCTGCAAATAAGCCAAGAGCAATTCCACCAAAGGAGGAATGTGCAAGTGCATCACCAAATAATGAATAACGTCTTAAAACTAAAAACAATCCTATAACTGAAGATAAAATTGCTATTATGGCACCAGTAAGTATGGCCCTTTGCATAAATCCATATGTTAAGACTTCAAAAGACATGATTAATGATGATGCATGTGTTCCTGCATTGATGCTTCAGAATATTGTTTAACAAGTTCATCATCAGAAAAGAATTTTTCAGATTCGCCATGAAAAAAGAGTGTACGATTTAAACATGCAACATGATTTGCTAATTTATTTACCGCATCCAAATCATGTGATGACCAAATGATTGTAATTCCATTTTTAGAATTTAGTTCTTTTAGAATACTAAAGAACAAATCTATGTTTTGTTGATCAACTCCAGTAATAGGTTCATCTAAAATCAAAATTTTTGGATCATTAACCAATGCTTTTGCAATAAATACACGTTGTAATTGTCCTCCAGATAATTCACCGATTCTTCTGTTACGAAGTTCATGTATCCATAATCGTTGTAATACTTCATCTATTTTATTTTCATCAGATTTTTTTTCCAAAGCCATTCTTACAACATCACTAACTGTTGCAGGAAAATTATTTTCAAATTCAGGTCTTTGAGGAACATAACCAATTGATTTATGATAAGTTTTTGATTTTTTTATATCCTCATCAAAAAATTTGATTGTACCCGTATATGTTGTATTTAGACCCAACATAGAATCAAAAAGAGTAGATTTACCTGCACCGTTTGGTCCAATGATTCCTAAAAAATCACCTTGCTTGACTACAAAGCTTACATCATCTAATGCAATTACTTCTGGATATTTGACAGTAAGATTTGATATTTCAACAGCATTTAGCATAACCCCTCTCCATTTGTCAAATCATTAACTTTGGTAATTTTTGGATTTTTAGCTATTTGTCTTGCTTCTAAAGCTCGTTGCATAGCTATCTTAGATAATTCCTCTGGATGGATTTTACATTCACCATCAGTTATTCTAATTGAAATATTGTGATTGTATGTATCTGAATTATCATTAATCAAAATCTGCACCTCATTGAAGAGTTCATAATCTCCATTTTTTAATTCACCATTATTCTTTTGTGTTAATTTCATTTTCAACCTAACTATATTTTAATTATTAATAAATCTATAAAATCTTAATAATATTTTGTTAAAATTTTTATGTTTCTTAATAAAAGCAACTACATGCCAATTGTTTCAATTTCATTAAATGATGAAATTCTCAAACAAATTGATAAGTTACAATCTACTATGGGATTTTCAGGTAGATCAGATGCAATAAGAGCAGGGATACGAAGCTTTGTTTCTGAAGAGAAACAAAAACAAGATCTTTCAGGAGAAGTTAATGCCATTTTATTAGTAGTGCATAATGATGAATATGATAACGAAGTAAACGGAATCAAACATTCCTATGAAGACCTCATCACTATGCATCTTCACAATAAGATTGATGGAGAAAAATGTATGGAACTTTTCATCTTAAAAGGAGAATCAGAAAAGGTTACTGAAATTACAAAAAATTTTCAAATTAATAAAAAAATGGATACAATCAAGTTGGTTGCATTATAATCAATAATTAAAAAATTTTAATTTCATTAAATGATAAACTCATAAAATTAAGTAACTATCAGTTCTGTTTAAAAAATTAATTTTTTCTAAACTGAATTGCTTTTACAATTCCAAATGCTGGCAGTCCGATGTACATTCCCAAATTCAATGCAATTACTGAGAGTCCAAGTCCCAAGACTTCTGACTCAGTTTCAGCACTTT
>NZ_LQMW01000004.1 GCF_001541925.1 Nitrosopumilus sp. Nsub | reverse complement strand
GTCTTGCCTTTGTTGTACTTAACACAGGTTTCTCAACCACACAACAGGCCAAAGAAACCATAATGTCAGGTCTAGAAGAGTCAGCAAGCAACGTTCAGATTTCAGGAAGCGTAGCTGGTGTTTATTCAATTGCTTCAACTACAGGTGGTGCATCTGGTGCAGTTGAGGATAGATTAAACATGATCTCAATTCCATTGAAAATCTCATCAGGAAGCAATCCTGTGAATCTAGCCGATGAAGTAACCCAAGTCAAAGTTTTGACTAACAGCATTTCTTATGAAGATGTTTTAGACAAAACTGTTTCTGGTGGTGCAGCAAATGAACTTACTTCATCTACAGATGTTTCTGCAGCAATAGTTGCAAACACTGATGCAACTGGTGATGTTCTAGCTGTAGGCGCAAATAATGTTGCAGCTCCAGTACATGCTGGTGCAACTGCCGGTATGATTTACTTTACAAGTAACTCAGATGCTGACTCTCATTTAGAGAAAGGTGAAAATGCAGTCCTTACAATCGTCTTTGCAGATGGTGAAGGACCAGGACACAATGAGCCAATCCACATCGAATTACTTGGTGAACAAGGCGCAGTACTCTCTATTGACCGATTCATCCCAGCACTAATTGCTGGTGACACATACTATGATCTAGGATAGTCACCAAACAAGATAGACTGATTTTTTTATTTTTTTTAGACTTTGAAAAAATCTGGTGTTAATTGTATTTGTTATTTTTAACATCTTGAAACCACTCTCTAAAAAACATAAAATTGTTTTCCATATGTAAATAAAATAAATAATTTATCTTACTAAATTCTTGATATAATTAAAAACTATATCATGTGGAGATGTATACTGTTTCTCCGATGATATACAAGGTTTGTTCTTGAACTCTTTACCTAGGCTTAGTTCGGCGTTACCTCAAACACGCTTACTTTAACTACTTTAACCTATACTAAAAGAAACTGTATGTTCATTTTATACAAATATTTTTTAAATCTTAGTTCATAATTGATGTAATTGTATTATCTTTTAAAATATAATGATTCCATGGTATCATTTGGAAAGAAACTCAAAACTTTACAAAACAATCTAGACATACATCCAAGCACTTGATACCTACTTTTATTTAAAATATTAAATTAGTTTTAGAATTAAATTTTAACAATTAATCATTTAACGAATTGAAAATCTCTTCGTACTTTGGTTCTACTAGTGGATCATCTGATATCCAAGAGTATGCTATTTTGTTATCTTTAATTACAAATACAGAACGTTTTGCAGCATTATAGTTTTTAATATGTAACAAGTCGGGCATTAATACTCCGTATGCATTAATTGCAGAGCGAGTAAAATCTGCAAGTATTGGGTATGTGATGTTGTGTTTTGTCGCAAATTCTTTATTTGCAAATGGGCCATCATTACTTATCCCTATAATTTGTGCTCCTGCATCTTTTATCTTTGACCATTTATCTCTAAATGTACACATTTCAGTTTCACAAACAGGTGAACTTGCAGCAACAAAAAATGATATTACATATTTATCTCCAAATTCATCTGATTTTCTAATTTTTAAATCAGTGTCATACAACTCAAATGATGGTGCAACATCTCCAATGGATACCATAATGTGTATCTGATCTTTTTCTTAATATTTTTTTCCAATACGTGATTTTTTTAACATTTCTTAATTTTTTTTAATCTATGTGTAGGTTAAAAATTTCTATTTTGTTACACTTGTTTTTTTGTACCTGTGTTTTTTAGATTATTTGGGAATATGATCTATTTTACTCCTGTTTTTACTTTCCTTGCATTTTAAATTGTTACATGTCTCAATATGTTGCTCCAAATACCTCCAGAATATTTTTAGTTTGATTACTGTGTTTTTATTTATATACAAAATCATTTTATAATACTTTTTATGTTAACCTGACATGACAACATTAACTGAAGATATGAAGTCTTTAGTCAACACTCAAAAAATGGGTTTTGTGGCAACTGTTTCTTCTGATGGATCTCCAAATCTATCACCAAAGGGAACCACTCTTACATTTGATGATGAAACCTTGGTTTTTTCATTGATAAACTCTGACAATACGTTGACGAATCTGAAATCCAATCCTAAAGTGGAGATTAATGTAGTTGATCCACAAGAACAAAAAGGATTCAAGTTTAGTGGAGATGCAACAATTCACACTGAAGGTGAACAACTAGACAAGGCAGTTTCAATGTACAAAGATAATGGTGTTACAAACATCAATACCATTGTACTGGTTAAAGTAAATTCTGCAGTTGAACTTGCTTCACCAAAATATGATGCATAGTCAATAACTTGTTTTATTTTTTTATTTGAAATAAAAAAAAAATGCCTTTGTATTATGAAATGATTTTGGCGGACATACCATTTCTGGCATGCCTCCAAATCATCACAACACTTTGAAGCATACGTGCATAACAAGTATGCTGGCATATTTTTATTTGTCTTTGGGGTTATAGTATATGGTATGTGTGTATTAAACACACAATGTCATAGTCATATGTTCAAACTAAACACACAACAGATCTGTAAAATGTTCAAACTAAACACACAACAGATCTGTAAAATGTTCAAACTAAACACACCACACCATATAGTCTAATAATTCCCACACATCATCATGACAAAATTGACCAAACGTCGTGGAGTACTCGGAGTCGAGTCTGCAATAGTTATGATTGCATTTGTAATTGTAGCTGCAAGTCTTGCCTTTGTTGTACTTAACACAGGTTTCTCAACCACACAACAGGCCAAAGAAACTATTATGGCGGGTCTAGAAGAGTCAGGAAGCAGCATTCAGTTGTCTGGCAGCGTTACTGGTATCTACACAGTAGATGACAGTAATGGAAATGCAAAATTAAATGCATTAACTATACCAATAAAAATAGCAACTGCTGGTAACCCAATTAACTTAGATGAAGCAAATTCTCAAGTTAAGGTTCAAACAAATGCAATGTCTTATGCAGATATATTGAAAAATACCTATCCTGGTAGTACTATGTACACTTCAACTTCTGCATTATTGACTGCAGCAGAAGGTACCCACTTTACAGGCAATCCTCTTGCAGCAACTGCATTAAATTCCGACACAACTGCTGGATTAATATCCTTTAGTAGCAATGCTGATGATGACTCTCTTCTAGAAAGAGGTGAAAACGCAGTACTCACAATTGTCTTTGCAGATGGTGAAGGTCCAGGACACAATGAACCTATACATGTTGAAGTATCTGGAGAACAAGGTGCAGTACTCTCTATTGACCGATTTATCCCATCATTAGTTTCAGGCGACAAATACTATGACTTGAGATAGTTATAGATTTTTTTCCTTTTTTTATTTTTTTAATGATTTTTAATTTATTTTGTATTGTTCTTTCATTTTGTTTCAAACGTTGTTCATAATGATCACACTTACGCATATAGAATAATTTGAATCAATAAAATCATGTTAATCATTCATAATGTATTATTGCCATTTGTAAATATGTGCAATGTGTTATGTGATTTCTCAAAGGTGGATGTGTAAAGTGGCACAAATGTCTTTTCTTTCTGATGGTAAACAAAAAATGAGATTGTTTGTAGCTGGTGCTGGACTTTTGATTTATGCACTTGTAGTTTATGATTATTTTCCTGAATTACTATCTGATGAAATTAATATTATTATGTATTTGATGATTCCAACAGTTAGTGTATTTGGTGGACTAGTTGCATTATCTAAATTTTTACCGTCTTCATTTGAACTAAAAACCTCTAATGGTTCTAAAAAAGAAACTAAAAAAGAAACTAAAAAAGAAACTAAAAAAGAAACTAAAAAAGAAACTGAGTCTGATGATGAACAAGAGTATGGTGGACAAAATGCAGAACTTGATGCTCTTGTAGCAGAAGCTACTGGCAATCCATCACCTTCACCTGATTCGTCATCTGCTACTGTGTCTGATTCTTCATCTTTAGTAATCCCTGCTGCAACTACTGTGATTTCTCCTTCTGTAGCTCCTCCTGCATTTGACGAATCTAAAATTGAAGAAATGGTCACAGATAAATTCGAACCTGTAGAAAAAACTGTAAACCTCGTAAAAAATGATATTGATGGTATTAAGGAAACTGTTGATGGATTGACAAATTCTTTTGAAACTACTTTAACTGATTTCAAATCATTTCAATCTGAAATTTCAAATCCATTAAACTTTATGAGAAAATATTTTGATACTATGGATATCAAAACATTATCTGATCCTACACGACCTTTACCTGGAATTGAAACTGTATCCATATCTGATGATGTAAATCCGTCTGAAGATGTTTCTCTTGTTAACACATCTAATCAAGACAATATTCCAAATTCTACTGATAACACTCATTCACCGTTACAAGATGCTGCTCCAGCTCAAGATGCTGCTCCAGCTCAAGATGCTGCTCCAGCTCAAGATGCTGCTCCAGCTCAAGATGCTGCTCCAGCTCAAGATGCTGCTCCAGCTCAAGATGCTGCTCCAGCAAATTTTAACGACACTATGATCTCTTCAAAACAACTTTCTTCACAATCACTTCAAGATGCAAATAAGAAAATAGAAAATCTTCTAAGTTTCTTAAATGATGATGATGTGGATTCTGTTTCTAAATCTTCTAAACGCCACAAGAAAAACAAAAAACAATCTAATGTGGTTACTCCTAATTCCTTAATGAAATATACTAGACTCAAGGAATTTTTAGGTTTTGACGACAAAGAATTAATTAAATTAAAATCTGACAAAACAAGAAATAATGCTGATTCTTTGGAGGTTCCATAACATTGGCATCTGTAGTAATTGCTGAAACAATTTTAATAATTGCATCTGTTGTAATTGCATCCTCGCTTGCAGGTGTCATGCTAACTAAAACTAACACTTTTCAATCTGCATTTATTGCATCTTCTGATAAACAAAAAGAGATTATTCTAACAGATATTGCAATTGTCTATGCATCAAACCCTACTAGTAATCAAATTGATATTTGGGTCAAAAATATAGGGATTCAACCTGTAACCTCTCCAGACTCTATTGATGTTTATTTTGGCAAAATGGGTTCAATGCAAAAAATTCCTTATGATGATAATTCAGCCCCAAAGTGGGTATTTTATTCAACTACGTCTGTTTGGAATGTCGATGATACTATTCAGTTAACATTATCTTCTGATTACTCACTTTCCAGTGATACTATCTACAACATTCGTATAGTTACTCCAAATGGTGTGTCCAGTGATTACATCTTTACGGCTTCTTAGGTGATATGTATTGGGATTTAGTACTGCAATGGCTGGTGGAATAATGTTGTTTGCTATGTTGAGTATGATGATGACAATGCCTTCTTTTCTAAGTAGCAGTCAGGAACTTGATCAAATATATAAACAAAAGTCATCTACATTATCTCATATTCAAAAAACTTCATTAGATATTGATTCAATTTCTGCAACACCAGTAAGCAGCATTATTGATGTATATCTAAAAAACTCAGGTTCTACAAAACTATACAACTTTGAAAAATTTTTAATTCTTGTTGATTATGATGCCAATATTTCTGGTACTTCTTCACGTACCATACATTCTTTTAATTATGTTGATTCATGTATTCCTACATCTGGAAACTGGTGTGTTTCTCAAATTGATGATGATATAGCAGATCCTGGATTGCTCAATCCTGATGAAACATTACATATTCAGATTGCTTTATCTAACCCAGTAATTGATGGAGGTAATTTAATTTTAGTTGTCTCATCTGATAAGGGAATTACTACTACAAAATCCCAGCAGGTGATCTCATGAGTCATTTAATAATTTCAACTGGAAATGAAGAGGTAGATAGACAAATCAGTGGAGGATTACCTTTTCCATCACTTTTGCTCATTGAAGGTGAACATGGTACTGGAAAGACCTCTCTTTCTGGATTGTTTATAGACGGACTTCTAAAGGGGAAAAAAAATGTGTTATTGATTACTGAATCCACTATACGTTCTTATCTTGCTAATATGAAATCAATTACATTTAATTTTACATTTAGTTTTTTACAAAATAAACTGACTATTCTTCCACTCCAAGTTTATGGTATGCAGTGGTCAAAAAACAATTCAAAAATGATCCTTCCTGTCATTCAAAGATATATGACTGTAAATTCCCCAAAAAACGATTGTATTGTAATTGATTCTATGTCTTTACTTTTAACCGGTGCTGATGATAGCTCAATTTTAGAATTTTTTACATTGTGTAAACATTTAGTAAATGATGGTCACACTGTAATTCTCACTTTACATCCTGACTCCTTAAACTCTGATATCTCATTACGAATCAAAGCTGCATGTGATGGTTACATGAAACTTGGCTCCACTACCGTTGCTGGAAAAGAAGTTAAAACTATGAATGTTGTAAAACTTTTAGGAACTGAACAGCAAATTACAAACAGATTCAGTTATGAAGTCGATCCAAACTTTGGAATTAAGATAGTTCCATTGTCTGCAGCTTAGGTGATATTATGTCGTTATCTATAACTGATCCAAATCTTCAAAAACATGTTGACAAAAAAACATATCTCAGAGAATACCTTGAATCTGTTGTAAAATTAGGTAACAAAATACCTGATTTTTACGATGAAATAGATCGTTCATTTAAAAAAATCAATAAACCTAGTTTGATTTATCCTATCAATGATGATTTATACATTCACATCAATTCGTTTCCTGCAGTTCTTGATGGATACAATGAGTATAAAATAATTGATCCCCCACCAGCTGAGCCTGATTTAACTCATTTAGTAGATGTACAGTTTGGAAAAGCAGCAGCTGACATGAAACCACCTTCAGAACGTAACGAACGATTCATGATGGTTGAAGAGTATTTGATAAAACTTTTACAAGTTTCTGATGAACCTGTGGATTATTCTAAATTTGAAATCGGAAAATCAAAAACAATACCTGTAACTTCTGACCTCTTTGACAGTTTGAAATATCATTTCTTAAGAAATCGTGTAGGTCTTGGATTGCTTGAACCATTTTTATCTGATCCACATATGGAGGATATTTCAATAATAGGTGCTGGAAATATGTTTGTAGAGCATAAAATTTTTGGTCCATTAAAATCACCTGTATGGCTAACTAATTCTGAAATTGATAATTTGATGATTGGAATGGCTGAACAAATGGGTAAAACAATATCTCATGCAAGACCTATAGTTGATGCTACATTACCTGAAGGTTCTCGTATCAACATTGTATATGGAACTGATATTAGTAGAAAAGGAACAAATGCTACAATTAGACGATTTGCTTCCACTCCAATTTCTATTACTGAAATTCTTAATTTTAAAACTTTGAATTCCTTACAAGCTGCATACATCTGGATGATGTTTGAAGTTGGTATGAGTTGTTTTATTTGTGGAGAAACTGCATCTGGTAAAACCACCACAACCATGGCACTTAGTTCATTTGTAAAACCTTCTGCAAAAATTGTGTCTGCTGAAGATACTCCTGAAATTACAATGCCACACCCTAACTGGATTAGTGAGGTGACCCGAAACACTGGCTCTGAGGCATCCAGTGTTGGAATGTTTGATTTACTTAAAGCTGCATTAAGACAGAGGCCTAACTATATTATGATCGGTGAAATCAGAGGTGCTGAAGGAAATGTTGCATTTCAGGCCATGCAAACTGGACACCCAGTAATTAGTACTTTCCACGCAGCTAATGTAAAATCACTAATGCAAAGACTTGTTGCAGAACCAATCAATGTGCCAAAGGCTAATGCTGAGAACCTCAACATTGCTCTGTTTCAAGGTGCAGTACAAGGGCCTGATGGTGGAATGCTTCGTAGAGTTTTATCCATCAATGAGATTGTAGGATATGATTCTGTAAATGACAATGTGATGTTTGTGCCTTTATTTACGTGGGATCCTGCTACAGACACTACGTCTTTTCGTGGACGTGGAAGTAGTGCGTTATTTGCAATGAAAGTATTACAAATGAGAGGAATGTCAAAAGCTGATGAACCATTACTGTATGATGAATTGGAAGGCCGTGCAAGAATCCTTGATCATTGGGCAGCAAACGGTATATTGAATTATTATGATGTATATGCTGAAATTTCTAAAGTTTTCAAACTTGGATGGAAAAATTACATGTTGGAGGAACAAATAGCTTGAACCTTTTTTCAAAAAAGAAAGAAACTTCAGGTGAACAAATAGTCCTTGGCTCAAAAAATAAGATTTCATCTATTCGTAAACTTGACACACAAATGGTTTACTTTGTGACTTTTTTATCTGCTTTAGCTTCTGGAGAAATAAGTCCTATTGATTTATTCAAAACTGCAGGAGTTGTAAAATATGGTGTGTATACTGACACATTTGATGAAGTGTATAGTTTTGGTGTTGGATGGCGTTATGGTGTAGCACATGCATGTGAGTTAATTGCACAAAAAACAGCAGATTCCTTGTTGCCTTTAAAACACATGTTGGTAAGGTTGGGACAAATTATTAGACTAGGTGATGATTTGAATTTATTTTTTACAAATGAATTAAAAACTGTTATGCATACATTTGAAATCGAATATGAGAAATCCCTTGAATCTATGAAACAACTCCTTGAAATGCATTACACTATGATGTCCAGTGCAGTATTCATGTTGTCTTCTGTAATTATTATGTCTATGATCTCTGGTTCTAGTGATTCTGAATCACAATTTTTGAGTGCCTTTTTTGGAATCATGGGAGGCCTTGCCACATTTGTATTTTTGATTTTTTTCTTATATCCGCGAGAAAATAACACAATTGAAACAAAACAAGACAAGAAAAAACAATTAATGATTCTTGCAGGAATTGGTGGTGCTGGTGCAGGAATTGGCATTGTCTTATTGGTTACAGAACTAATGCCTGCCCCATTAATTCCTGCCATTTCCCTTGGTGCTTTTATTTTACCTGGTATTATTGCAAAAAGAAAAGAATCTGAAATTAAGAAACTTGAACAATGGTATCCTACATTCATTCGACATTTTGGTGAAATCTATTCTGTTGTAGGATCTATGAGTGC
The DNA here is from genome assembly GCF_001541925.1 of Nitrosopumilus sp. Nsub. Classification (GTDB taxonomy): domain Archaea; phylum Thermoproteota; class Nitrososphaeria; order Nitrososphaerales; family Nitrosopumilaceae; genus Nitrosopumilus. The sequence continues at coordinate 16,458 of NZ_LQMW01000004.1, read as the reverse complement.
TTCACTTGAAACTGTTCTTCGTTCAAATTTTGGACCTCTTAACAAAAATATTGTGGGACTACATAATAGAATTTTAAACAAGGTTCCTACTGAGGATGCCTTTGATTTGTTTTCTGAAGAAACCAAAAGCGTTAGTATAGAATCTGGAAATACCATTATGTCTCGAGGTATTTCTCATGGTGCAAAAATCAACCACACTGCAAATATGATAGGTGAAATTTCTTCAAAAATTAATGACATGAAAGAAAAGCGACAAATGGTTTCAAAAACTTTTGAGAACATCACTATCATGTTACATGTTTTGGCAATTGCTGTATTTGGTTTGATGAATGTATTGGTAAAATTCTTTCACACTATTTTAAGTGGTGTGGAAGTCAAAAATATGGCCATAGCTTTTGCCCCCATTGATCCTGGATTATTAAACACAATGATGCCTGTGATGATAGTTACTCTTACATTCATTAATTCATTTGCAATTAAAGCCGCTCAAGGTGGCTCTTTTCACACCGTATGGTTCAATGTTGGATTATTGGGTGTAATTGGTGCAGTTACAGGATATGCTGTAGGAATAATGGTTGAGGGAATGTTCTCAGACATTGGCATATGATTAATTTTTTTCAGTATTTGCAGAGTTTCCTAAAAATACCGACATGAAAATTGCACTCATTTCAAACCCTACCTGTGTTGATTGTTTGATATTTGCAGACAGACCAAAAATCATACTAACACAAGAGATGTGAATTTTTTATATTGAAATGTTAAAATGAATTAATTTTTTTATGTCACTACAAATTATATACAATTTATAAATTTTATATAATTGTGGTGACCTTATTCATTAATGGTAAGCCTGATAAAAAGAAATGTTAATGAAAAGACAAAGTACTATCTAAAGTATTCTTCTAGAAATATTTCTACACAGAAATATCTGGGAACTACAATTCCAAAAGATCTGAATGAACAAATGAAATCTTTTGAAATAGAGTCATACCGAAAAGACAAGTATGACTTGTTGGAAAAAATTCATCAAAATTACTTGTTCTATACTCAAAAAATGGACAAAAAAATACTTGAAAATGAACATCATGGATTTAAGATAAACCACACATACAGTACCCAAAAAATTGAAGGCAGTACTATGACATTGGGTCAAACCAGAAAACTTCTTGAATTTGGTCTGTCTCCACAAAATACATCGATAAAAGATATAGTTGAAGCACAACAGCTTGGCACGCTATTTGATTTGATGTTATCTTATACTAAGGATATTGGCGAAAAACTAATTTTATGCTGGCATGAAATGCTATTTGAAAAAACAGACACAAACAATGCTGGTGCTTTTAGAAGACAAGATGTACAACCATATCTTGGTAAGACAGAATATGTTTTATGGGGTGAGGTTCAAGAAAAACTACGTTCTCTGATAAAGTGGTATAACTCTGAAAAAAAGAAATTAAACCCAGTAGAACTGTCTGCACGATTTCATAACTCTTTTGAACTAATTCACCCATTCATTGATGGAAATGGAAGAATTGGAAGATTGTTGATGATCTTTATTTTACACAAAAATAATTATCCGATGATAGACATAACACCCAAGGAAAAACAGACATACATTAACAAATTAGAGTCATCTTATATGAAAAATGATGGGATGGTTTTTGTCAAATGGCTGGTATCAAAATATCTCCGAGATAATAAAAAATTCATAAAATAAATTTTGAAAAAAATCTAGTTTGATTTAATTAAAACTATGATTCTTACCAAAAGTCTTTTAAACAAAATTTGTTTTTTAATTTGTATTTTTTTTATAACCTGTTTTCAGGACTCTTTGTTTTTATTTATTATTCCTTGCAGCAGATTTGTTTTTACGTTATTTGCATTTTTAATGGACTCTCTTACTTTTTGTAACATTTCATCATCTCCTCGTTTTTCTACTCGTTTTTCTAACTCTTTTAATTGTCTGATTGCCTCCGGTAGAAAACTTAACGCCCATTCGTGTCTTTGCAAACTATCTCTTGGTTTTTGCAAATCCTCTTCATTGATTCTTTTCAATAAATTAATTGCTTCATGCATTTATCTTTTTTAAAAATAATAACTATTAAGTTATTTGGTTGTTTTGTACTGTCTAAGCATTAAAAATTTAGTTTAATGGTTTTTCTATCCCTGTTTATTTTACCAATTAAATAATTTATTTATTTAAAATAATTTTAATTCTAAAACAGTTTCATGATGTTTGTCCATTTTAAACACACTGAAATCTATATCTATCTTAAAATTAATCAGAATATGAAAAATACTTTTACCAGTTTAGGAGAAGATTTTGTCTTCTGTTAAAAGCGTCCTAGTTGTAGATGATGCAGCTTTTATGCGTGTTGTACTCAAAGATATTTTAAAGAATACTGGAATTACTGCTATCTTTGAAGCAGGTGATGGATTAGAAGCTGTAAAATCTTTCAAAGATAATCGACCATCTTTAGTGACTATGGATGTAAATATGCCAAAAGCTGATGGGATCCAGGCATTAAAAGCAATTTTGACTATAGATCCTACTGCAAAAGTTGTAATGGTAACTGCAGTAGAACAAAAACATGTTGTCGATGATGCTATGAAAATTGGAGCCAAAGGTTACATAACAAAACCATTTGATCGTGAAATGGTGTCGTCTGTTTTAAGTAATGTGTCAAGGAGTGCCTAAAATGCCTAGTCTGCTGAATGAAACTGAACGAGATGAATTTGGTAAAATTTTGTCCTCTTACATCAGTGAGAAAACAGCTTCTGCATTAAGTATGATGCTTGGCACAAATGTTGAACATAAACTACGTTCTGTAGTTCAAAAAGACCTTGTTGAATTGGATGATATCGTTCCACCTTTTGTAGACATGATTACTATGAATGGCGTACATTTGAATACTCAAGGCGATCTTAATGTAGGATTGTTATTTTACATGCCTCTTGATAGTGCAAAAAAACTTGCTTCAAAATTATTAGGTGAACAAGATTTGAAAGACTTGACTGAATTGGGACAATCTTCAATAAATGAGGTCGGAAATATTATGGCTGGTTCATTTTTTAATGCAATTTCTGACAAGACAGGATTTCAGTTAGATGGTGGAGTTCCCGGTTCTGGCATAAATGATTATCGTAGTCTTTTAGAACAACCAGCTGCAGAAATTGCAAGTGATACTGGCGATGTAATTGTCTCTGATGTGGTGTTATCTGGCGATGACGGAACAAAAATTCATGTGATAATTTTACTAAATACTGAAAATGCAAAAAAACTTTTAGCAAATCACAATTCTATGAATTGACTTTGTAGTGATATGGTGTGTGTGATTTGAGTTCATCTATTCCTGTCTTTGTTGTAAATGATTCTGCATATATGACTAATCTGATATCTGATATTGTCAAATCATCTGATGGAATGCATGTATGTGGTACTGCTATGGATGGAAAAGAAGCTATGGCTAAAATACCATTAGAAAAACCTCGTGTGATTTTGACTGACTTGGAAATGCCTCATATGGATGGTTTATCTTTAATACAAAATATTCTTGCAGAAAATTTGATTCCAATAATTGTTGTATCTAGTTATGCTAAAGAGGGTGCAAAAATTGTTTTTGATGCTTTAGAATTTGGTGCAGTAGATTATGCTCTGATTCCTGAAAATATTATGGATATTACATCTTTTTCTGAAGAATTAATAAATAAAATAAATACAGCTAGTAATTCAAATCCCGTCAAATTGATCACAAATAAAATCAATTCATTTCCAAAGAAAACATCTGTCGTATTAAATGATGAAATTTCAAAAACACTTGTAGTAATTGGTTCATCAACTGGTGGACCTAGTGCAGTAAGTAAGGTATTTGAAACACTTCCTGATGATTTACCTGCTTGTATTTTACTAGTACAACATATGTCCAAAGGATTCACATTAGATTTTGCAAGACGCCTTGACAAAATATGTCCTTTACATATCAAAGAAGCACAAACAGGTGACAAAATTAGAGACGGTACTGTTCTTGTTGCTCCTGGAGATTTTCATATGGTTGTAAATCCTGATGGTACAATATCTTTGGTTTCTGAAACAAAACGTTATGGTGTTAGACCATCAGTAAACAAAACAATGATTTCTGGTTGTGAACATTTTGGAATTAATACCATTGGTGTTATTATGACTGGAATGGGTCATGATGGTGCATTTGGAATGAAGTCAATTAAAAAACGAGGTGGAAAAACTATTGCTCAAGATGAAGACTCTTCAGTAGTTTTTGGCATGGCCAAATCCTCTTGCGAATTAAAAGCTGTTGATAAACTCGTCTCCCTTGAAAATATTAGTTCTGCAATAGTACGGACGGTAAATGACAATGTCTGATAACTCACAATATCGTGAATTATTTGTTCAAGAAGCAACTGAACATGTAGAAAGTCTAAATGAGTATTTGCTAAAATTAGAACAAGAACCAAATGTAAAAGAACATATTGATATTTTATTTCGTTCTGCGCATACCTTGAAAGGTATGTCTGCTACCATGGGATATGATCAAGTCAAAGAACTCTGTAAGGCAATTGAAAATGAATTTGATAAATTTCGAAAAGACGAATCTGTTTTATCTAATGATATGGCAAGTGTTTTATTTTCTTGTGTTGATGCAATCAAATTATTAATTACAGATGAAAAACATACTATTGATCTTGAGTTATATCTTTCTGCAATAAAAAATCCAGAATCTTCTACATTATCTAGTTTAGATGATTCTGCCTCAACATCTTCTTCAACTATTCGCGTAAAAATGGATTCCTTGGATTCTATAGTTAATTTAATTGGTGAATTGATGATTTCAAAAATGCGCTTATCTCAAACTCTAGATAATATGATGTCTGATGAATCACGTCAAGTTTTGATGAGTTTTGACAAAATTATCACCGACTTGCATTATAAAATGATGAAAATTCGTCTCGTTCCAATTGATCATATATTTAATCGATTTCCTAGAATGATTCGTGATTTATCTAATTCTCAAAATAAAAAAGTCGATTTAAAAATGGATGGTATGGGAATTGAACTTGATCGTACTATTCTTGATGCTATTTCTGATCCGTTATTGCATATGATTAGAAATTCCGTTGATCACGGATTAGAAACCCCTCAAGAACGTAAAAAGAATAAAAAATCTGAGATTGGTAATCTTTCTCTTACTGCATCTCATTCTGGTGATCGTGTTGAAATTACTATTCAAGATGATGGCCGTGGAATTGATGTTGAAGCAATAAAGAAAAAAGCAATTGAAAAACAAATCATCACTGAAGATAATGCCCAAAAAATGTCTGATAAGGACGTAGTTGGATTACTTGGAACCCCTGGTTTATCAAGTGCAAAAGAAGTAACTGATGTTTCTGGTCGCGGTGTTGGAATGAATGTTGTATTTTCTCAGGTTGAAAAAGTTGGCGGCAATGTTAAAATTTCAACGACAAAAGGGAAAGGCACAAAGATCATTTTGGGAATCCCACTCAGTTTAGCAATAATTGGAGGGTTGTTAGTTAAAATTGGTCAAGAAAAATTTGTCATCCCTATTTCTACAATTGTTACTACTGTTAAAGTTCCTCCCCAAGATCTTTTAGATATTAATGGATCTAAAGTATTTAGATTAAATGATGAAATAATTCCAATTGTAAAAATTGACGAAATTCTTGGAATAAAATCATCCAATTCTGATGATGTTTTAACTATTGTAATTGTTGAACGTGATGGCGCAAAACATGGATTGGTAATTGATTCATTTGACAAGAAACAAGAAATTGTGATTAAGAAACTTGATACTAATCTTTATGAAACACAACTGTTTTCAGATGCAACAATTCTCCCTGATGGCGGTGTTGCTCTGATTCTTGATCCTTCATTATTATTAACTTCGGTGTAGGTTTATGGCAATGCAAACTGAATCTGATATTATACCTTCTGTTATACGCATTGTGGAAAACAATGGTTTTTCTCTAAATAGATACAAAAAAACTTTCATTCAGAGACGAATTGTTTTGAGAATGAATGCATGTAAAATTTCTGATGTTTCTAAATATTTACAACTCTTAAAAACACCTGATGAGTTTGAAGCGTTTGTAAAATCTATTTCTGTAAATGTCACTTCTTTTTTTAGAGATGTTTCCCCTTTTGATACTATAGGGCGAAAAATTATTCCTGTATTGGCTTCTAGACCAAATTTATCTGGAGTATTACGTGTTTGGAGTGCTGGATGTGCTACTGGCGAAGAACCTTATTCTGTATCTATTTTACTTAATGAACGATTACGTCGTACATCACTAAATTATGAGATATTTGCCACTGATAGAAACCAAAAAGCCCTTGATCATGCATCAGATGGCATATACAAAGAATCTGACATATCAAAAATTGACTCTCTTTTCAAGGCCAGATATTTTACAAAATTTAATGCTGATTCTTATCAGGTATCTCCTCAAATACGAAAACCAATTACATTTAGACTTGAAGATATTTCTAAACCTACAACCAAAAAATTTGATATGATTTTTTGTAGAAATGTAATGATATACTTTGAAAAACAAGCACAAGATGTTGTGGTGAATAATTTTTACGATTCATTGAAACCTGGTGGATTTCTTGTTTCTGGAATGGATGAAGTTTTTGTAAATGAGAATTTTTCTAATTTATTTACTCCGTTTGATCTAAAACAAAAAATTTTTCAAAAAAGGGAAAAACCATTGAATTGACATTTACAGGAGTTTTTTTTAATGGATAAAATACTTGTTCCTATAGGTGGATTAAAAACAAATTCATCTTCGCATATTTTAACAACTTTTGTTGGCTCGTGTGTTGCAGTTTGTATGTATGACCCTCAAAATAAGGTTGCAAGTATGTCTCATGTAATGCAACCTACTAATGTTCATAATGTTGATATTGATACTAAAAGACTAGGAAAATTTGCCGATGAAGCAATACCTAACATGATTTCACAAATGGAAAGAAGAGGATCTGATAAAAAATCTATCGTTGCAAAAATTGCTGGCGGTGCAAAAACTTTTTCGTATGAATGTGAGGATGATGATAACATATACAACATAGGACGAAGAAATGTAGAATCTATAAAACAGTCATTAACCTTTCATAATATAGAATTACATTCTGAGGATATTGGGAATCAAAATGGCCGATGGGTTACTTTGAATGTTGATGATGGTTTGATTAACGTCAAAACAAAACTTGGAATAAAAACCTTGTAAACCTTGTGTGTGTAATTTAAACAAACATCTGTTTAGATATCCCTTATTTGTTTATAGTCTTAATGCCTATAGATCCAAATTTTCCAAAAAACCATAAAATTACTGGTCGTGTTTCTGATATATTGGATAAAAATTTCTACTATATTTGGGGCCCTGGTGAAAATAAAGAAGCATCTCAAAATGAGGATGTCATTAATGCGTATAAGGATCATGATGAATCAATTACGCCTATTGGAGTTCATGGTACTATTGTTGCAGTTGATTGGGATTCATGCGTTGCTCAAGGTAATTGTCTTGATGTTTGTCCTACTGATGTTTTTCAATGGTATAGGACTGAAAAAAACATCCCTGCAACTGATGTCCCAAAACGTACATTTTCAGGTCGTGGTATGATTGAACGAACAGGTCGTTTAGATAGAACTGATAAAGCTCAACCAATTAGAGAGATGGACTGTTCATTTTGTATGCAATGCGTACAAGTTTGTCCTACTGTTGCAATCAAAGTTGATCAATCTAACATGTCTGTTCATAAAAATTCTAAATTCCCATAAATTTTGTTCATTTTAAACAAACACTTATTCATGTACTCTTAATGTGATGATAAAACATGGAAAAAACACAATCATTGACTGCAAAATATCTAGACAATTCTGCTAAGAACACTGCTGATATGACTTGTTTATTGGCATTGGATGCTGCAGTTCAAAAACTTGTTTGTGGTGATTTATCAGATGTGTCCTCTAGAACATCTAGTTTAAAAGAACAAGCAAAACTAGAATCAAAGCAAATCAAACAATCTATCAAAAATGGTGAAACTGAGCTTCATACAACCAGACATCTAAATTATGATTCTAGAATGATCATAGATGAAATCAATTGCATGTTGTAATGTTTTAGTATTTTTTATTTTTCATATTTTTAAAAATATTTATTTTTGCCCTGTTTGTAATTGATAATACTATGAGAATTAAAACTAAAGTTTTGGTTAGCTTTCTTTCAATTTATTTTGTTATGGGGTTTTTTGTATGGATTTCTGTTAATGAATTATTTGAAAAACAACAAATAATTCAAGAACTTGATAATTTGAATTCATTATATGACAAAGAAATTTTGTTGTTTGATGGATTTGTAGATGATACGGTTGATTTTTCAACTGTTTTATCTACCCATAAATTAATTGACGATAAAATTTTATTTCTTAAAGAAAAAAGTTTTTCAGACATTTCAACTTTTCAAAAAATTGAACAATCAAATTTAAAAATTTATGGCTTTTTGGATGTTTCTCGTGATCAAAACATATTGCATCTTAAAGAAATCCAAAAACAATCTCTGAATGATTATGATGAAAAAAACAAAAATGTTTTGTCATACATTGATGATCGCAAATTCTCTGACTCTTCACATAAAATAATCAATAATTATTTAATTTCATTGAGTATTGAGAATTCATTACTTTATTCTAATGATGTCTTATCTGACGTTGAATTTAAAAATAAAAATAACGAATCTTTTTTGTTAATTAGTTCTTTAATTGATAATATCTTTAAAAAATACCTTTCTGAGTTTAATACCTCTACACATTATGATGTAATATCTAATCAAAAAGATCTTGCCCAAAAAATTTCTTCCAATTCTTTTCCTTTGATGACTACAAAAATTGCAAATTCTGTAAATGTTTTACCTTCTGATTTATTTGATACTACGACTTCTGAAAAAACTTTAATTTTTGCAAATTCTGTAGCCTCTGAACTTTCATTTCTTGACATTTCAAAGGATGATTCTAAATTTTTATTGTTTTTGTTTGATGTTATGTCTCAACATCAGCAAATGCGTTTCCATGCTGATCTGAATATTGTAACTAAATCAGATCTACAAAATATCGTCGATATTGATCTAAAAAATCAAAACACACAAATCAAAAATTATGTGAATACTATAAAATCTGACCAATTAAAACAAATTGATTTTATCAAAATAAAATTCTTGATAATTTTCTTTATTTTGCTTATTGGTGTTGCTTTATTTGGAATTGTTTTATCTAGGTCTCTTTCAAACCCAATTGAAAAATTACAATCTAATGCACTTCTTTTAGAGTCTGGTGATTATTCTAGTAATCTTACTACGTCATCATCTGATGAAATTGGGGATTTGACAAAATCGTTTAATTCTATGCGTCAGAAACTTTGGAAATCTGAAACGGAATTAAAATCAGTAATTGAATCTAAACAAAAAGAATCCAATGACATTATTTCATCTCTTGACTCCTCTTCATTTCTTATAGTTTTGGATTCTTCAGGGCATATTGTGTCTCTTAATCATCAATTCATGAAAAAATCTGGGTCATCTCAGGTAAATTTTGTTGGACGTCTTCTTGGTGATCTTTTAGATGATCCTTCTTTGTTTAGCCCAATCCTTATTTCTGCTCATCGTGGCGAAGTTTGGCATGGTACTTTAAAATTTAATTTACCTGTGACCTTTTGGATGAATGTATCTGTTTTACCTTTATTTGATGGATATTCTTCTCCTCAAAGATACCTGTTAATCGGTGTAGATATCACTCAAGAAATTGAAGATCTTAATCTAAAAAAAGAGTTCATAGATTTGGCAGCTCATGAATTAAGAACTCCTATACAACCACTCATGAATTATGTCAAATTATTAAAATCAGGTACAATTTCTCAAGATGATGCCCTTGACGGTATGTCTCGTAGCGTTACACGACTAAAACTACTAGTTGATGATATTTTGACAGTCAGTATGATTGAATCAAATTCTCTCAAGTATTCTATGAATCATAATAATATCAAAAATATTATACAATCTGTAGTAATGTCAAAGAAAACATTACTAAAACAAAAAAACATTGTTGTAACTGTAGATGTTGATGATTATCAAATTCCTTGTGATTCTGAAAAAATCAAATTAGTCTTTTCAAATATTATTGAAAATTCTATCAAGTATGGATCTGATATGAATAAAATTAAAATTGTATCTGAAATCAATGGTTCTTTCTTTAATATTTCTGTGATAGATTCTGGTTATGGGATTCCAAAACGTATGCTCCCTAGATTATTTTCTAGATTTGTCACAATGAACCCCACATCGGGTCCTGAAGGGGGATCGGGTTTGGGATTGTATATTTGTAAAAAAATTGTTAATGCTCACAATGGTTCTATTTCTGGTTTTAATAATTCTGATTCTGGTTCTACTTTTATTGTTTCACTCCCTTTAACTGATAATGTTTCAAACTCCATCCCTTAGAAATTTAAAACACGTTAAATTGTTTTATAGATAATTATTTTTTGCAATGATGTCTTGTTTAATTTTATGTATCTGATGTTTATTGTGTTTTGTAAATTGTTTATAATATTTTTTACAATGTTGATTAAAAAAATAGTTTGGTACAAGAAAAATTTTTGTACCTAAGAACATTTAACTAGTCTATTTGTTATCTGTCTTTGTTCTTTATCTTGTTTAGTATGTTCAGTTTGTTCATACATGTATGTGATTTATCGCTTTAAATTTTTGATATGTTTTGAATTATTTTCTAACTTTTTTGAATTTATAAACAGAATTATTTTAAAATTTTGAAATAGTGATGTTTTACCACAAGTCTATCTTGTAACTGATTTTAAGTTGATTGATTATTCTAGTTTAATTGGAAATCGTTGTACATACAAAGTATGGTAAAACATGAATTAGATTGGTTCAAAAGTTCTGCAGTAAACATTAAAGTCTAACACACTTAAACTGTGCATCATAAACCTTAGATGGAATATTTTAAATCACAATGATCTCATTTATTGTAAATTTGTAATTCATGCAATTAAATGACGAGTTCTGATTCTTCTTGATGATTTTTAATTTTATCAGAAATGGCCAGACGAATCATCATTTTATGTGTAATGTCCTTAACTGATGAATCTGATGCAACACTAAATGCTTCAACGATGTTCTGTAAAGTTATAATGCCTACCATCAATCCGTCAGAAAATACTGGTAATGCAGAGATGTTATTGGTTGTCATTGTTTTTGAAACATTCAAAATATTGTCTTCAGGTTTTGTCATGATGAGTGGTGTAGACATAACATCGCATAGCAACGAATCGCTTTTAACACAATGTTTGGAAACATCTGTGCTTGAAAACATCCCATATGGAAGTCCTTTTTTAGTAACTATGAGATGAGATGTATTTTTTTCAGATAACAAACACATAGCATCAAACACTGTCTTTGAACAATCAATGTAAGATACATCTAAAGTCATTATTTTTTTTATTAAAAGTTCAGACATGTTTACATCCTCTGGTAGTATTGCTACTGATTCCTCCTTTCAAAACAAAATAGTTTACAAATGTACTTGATGTTTGTATCATTAAATATCATTTACAAATAAAGATTATATCAGATCGTTTGTTTATAATGTACACACAGATTACAAGTTCAAAACAAACATCAATGCTTGAATACAGTACGCAGAAATTGCTAGATGTGGTAAATAATTATTCAGTATTGGTATAATTTCATAAAAATCCAAACAGTAAACCCTACATCAGAAAAAACTAATTTATGATTAGAAAATCATATCATTTGTAAATCTGTATTACAATAAAATAGAATCATACATTTATTTAAAAAAACAAATTGGTATGTTTAGGATAAACATACAGAACTATAAATGAAATGATGGAATATATCATTCCATGAATTTAGTTGTCAAGGATATTATGACTAGTGATGTAATTTCAGCTGAAGAAGATTTGTCGATTAAAGAAATTGCAAAGATTCTAAAAGAAAAATCTGTTAGTTGTGTCATTTTAACAGATAAAGGAATTCCAGACGGAGTAATCACAGAAAGAGATTTCGTTCGTCGGGTAGTTGCAGAAAATGTTTCTTTAGATATTCCAGTATCTGAAGTAATGTCGACTCAAATAGAATATGCAAAACCCACTGAAACTGCATGGGATGTTGCAAATAAAATGAACAAAAAACAAGTAAGACGAATGCCAGTAAGAGATGGAAACAAATTAGTTGGTATAATTACAGTCACAGATATTGTTCGTGCCTGTGGCATCACATCCAACTTGGAGGTACAGAAAATGACTCAAAAAATACTGCTTCGAATGGCACTTAAAAAAAATATTGATAATTCATAACGTTCAATTGTATTATGTTTATTAAATTGAACTAATAATACAACAAATAACCTATGTTTGTTTGATGGATGTTGATAATTAGATTAACTAACTAAGCATTGTAACGTAATCAAAGTAATTATTTGTTTGATTTTGCGTATACGTGAAATTATGTCCTTAAGGGATTGTTCTGAATTCACTTGTACATTGATCAATACAGTGTAAATTCCCTGTACTTGTTCTGCATTAACAACTCCTGAAATATTCCTGGTTTTATTACAAATAATATGTTCAGTTCCCCGTGAACATTCTAATGCTAAATACACATGTTTCAATGAAAATATAAAAATCCAACATAATATAGAATATAGTTTGATCATAATGAACAACACAAAAAATACCATTAAGGAGACGATTAAAAAAAGTGTGTTTGACAAAAATAAAAATTTGGTATCTGGATTTTTAGAGCACTCAAAATTTCGTATAGATTCACCAATGTCTAAATGTGTGGATAAAAATAAGAAAACCATAATAAAATTGATCAAAAGTCCATTTTCAGGTGAGATGTTTTTAATAAAACTATGTCCTCAATGTAGTATGAAACATGAATTTAAGGGAATAGAAGTTGATGTATTGAATATAAACAATATTGACAAAAAACTAAGGTTATGATGGATATTGACAATTATTAAAATACAATAAATTAGAAAATAAAATGATCCAAAAAATTAGAATAGTCTATTTGTTAACATTTGTAGCACTTTATGGAAGTTCATTTTTTGTAGGGACATTTTTGGATGTAAATGAATTAGAAAAAGAACAACTGATCAAAGAAATTAACAAAATTACAGAAAATATTGATGTTGTGGGCATTTTTTTGCATAATTTGGGAATTACGTTTGTAATGTTCATTCCAGGAGCAGGGGTTATTTGGGGAATAATATCTGCTATATCTACAGGTACTGCTTTTTCTGTACTATCTGCAGAAACATCAATTAATATTCATCCGCTAATGGCATTATTTTTAACGCCATTTGGGTTAATGGAAGTAGTATCCTATGGAATTGCAATGTCTCGGGGAACTTTGATTTTACTAGATGTAATAAAAAAGAAAAATCCTATAAAACAAATCAAAAGAACAATTCTAGAAATATTTCTAGTATGTATTTTGTTACTAACAGGGGCAATTTTAGAAATTACAATTATGAATCATGCCATTGAAATGGGACTAGAGATCATCTAAAATATCTTTAAGTTTTTTCAAATAATCTTTATGTTTTATTTCATCCTCCTGCATACGTTTTGATTTTTGATTCATGTTTTTTTCCATATCTAACCTACGTGATTGAAGTGATTTTAACATATTTTGTTTCTTGGAAACAAATCCGAGAAGATCCTCAAAATCTTCTTTTGATTTCTCAAAAGTTTTTTTATGTTGAGAAATTTTTTTAATTTCCTTTTCTTGTTGAATAATTTTATTTTTTTCAGATTCTATTTCTTCATCAATGTGTTTTTTTTCATTCAAAGTTTTTTGAATTTCTTTTAAAAGTGATTCTTGGATTTCCTGTTCAGATCTAATTTTAAATTCAATGTCTTCAGTTAATTTTTTATTTTTTTGTAGTTCTTTATCATAAAGTTCTTGTGCCTTTTCCATACGGGCTTTTGCAGTTGACAATTCCATTTCTGCGGTATTTTTTTTAATTTCTATGCTTTCTAACTCCAATTTTCTTGTTTGAACTTTGTCTTCAAGTTCTTTTTGCGTTTTTTTATTTTCTATGATTAAATCTTCGTAAGACCTACGAGAATCATTCATAAAATCAATCTCTTTTTGGATATTGTCTAATTTTTTATTATGTTCAATTTGTTGTTGTCCAAACTCGTTGATTTTTTCATCTATTCTTTTATTTTCTTGCTTTTGATGTTCAACAAGCATTTGATGTTCTTTTTTAGAATTTTCTATTGAATGCTGTTCATCATTAATCTTATCGTCAATTTGATCAAAAATATCTGATATTTTTTTGTGAATGTTATTTCGTTTTTGTTGCATAGTGTGTAATTCAGTTATGACGTCGTCATTTGAATTTGAAACAGATTTAATTTTAGAATCAAATTTCTCAAGATGTTTTTGTTTTTCAAGTATGGTTTTTGATTTATCTATTAAATTTTTTTCTAAATCAATTTGAGTTTTTATTTCTTTTTTCTTTTTTCTTGAATTCAACAATTGTTGCAAAATATTTTTTGAAGATTTTAATGAGTTTATTTTTTTGTTTAAATTACTCTGTGTTTTTTTTGTAGAATTTTCTACAATTTTTAAGGACGATTGTTCTTTATCTATTTTTGAACTTCTAGATTTTTTATTATCGTGAGATGATTTGATCAACTTTCTTGTTTGTTCATCGGTATATTGTTTTAATTTTTCAAGATTATCTAATTCGTCATTTGTTTTCAAAATTTTTTGTTCATTTTCATGTTTTTCTCTCTCAAGTTCAGAAATTGTAAAAGCAGACTCACTTCCTTTTTTTGTGACGATTTCATATTCTTTTCTTGTTGAATCATACAAACTGTGTTTTTCATTTAATTCTTTTTCATAATGATCTTGCTTAACTGGATCAATTGTTTCAAATACACTATCATTTTTTGAGGGATTTTCCGAGTTACTTTTGGTGTTGTTTTCAAGATTGTCAAATGAGTTGATCTCATTATTAATTACATTGGTAGAATCAACAAATTTCTCAGATTCTTGAAAATCTACCGTTTCAACAAATTTGTTATTTTGATTGATTTCTTGTAATTTTGATCTTTTTACCACTTCATTAAAATATGATTCATCAGATTCTGGAAGATCTTTCCCAGAATACAATGATTCAATAATGTATTGTATTCGTCCCATATCGCCCAAATGATGTTTTTTGACCAAATCGATATCATCAGATGTGTATTTCATCATGTTTGATGTGGAATTTCTTATTTAAATTTCATATTGTAAAAGATATTTTTTGATAATATTTCAATGATTTAGACTAGATTTGATATCATACATACAGATCAACAAATTATCTCGTATCATAAAATAATTTGAAACGCCATTTGATGGATATGGAGTAGAAAATGAATAAAAATAAAATTATTTTTTCATTAATCTCTTCAATCCTGAGATAAGGTCATCTAGTTGCTCTTTTGTAGGCTTTGCACTCAAAATATAATCTGGTTTACAATGAAGTTTATTTAACAAAGAATAAAATTTTGCATAATGAATAGAGTCAACAAAAACAAATCGATAAAACAGCATAATGCCGATAATTTCAATAGATTCTGCAAACCCTACTGTGTACATGTGTATTAACCATCCATCAAAAGCATCGTCAACTATTGCCATGGATGCTGAATATATGGGAAAAGAGTTTGCCATAGTGGAAGGAACTGAGAGAATAGAATTAACAATACTTGCAGTATCAAGATCACTATTGTCTACAAGGTAATTCAAATCATTTAGATTGTTTTGATGAGATAGCATGGAATTTTTTATATCTGAATATTGTGTATGACCCATCTGAACTGTATATATTTGTGAACCTAAAATAAGTACAAAAAAAATTGCTTGGCCGTATACTAGAATGGCTTTTTTCCCATATTGTACTTTAGCTAATTTTCTTTCAAAAAGATTGCCAAACCAACCAAGTTTCTTTTTTTTAATCAAAACAATCATTACAATTGAAATAACAAAAATTATCCCAAAAGAGCCAAACCAATCATCTGAAAAGTATGAAACAAATATCAGTCTTACAGGTAAGAATATTGCAGTCATAACTAGAAAAATCAATAAAGATTCAGCAACAGAATTAATTTTGAGTTTTTTCTTCATACTTGGGTTTGATGTATTAGGCATTTTAATTATGCTGAAAAAACAAATCACAAAGTAGAATTAAGTTAAAAAACAATACGCAACACAGATGAAAAAAATAATTTTTCAATACATTATACATGAGTCAAAAAATGTATAATTAAAAATAACAAATACAATTAACATCAGATTTTCAAAGTCTAAAAAAATAAAAAAATCAGT
>NZ_LQMW01000024.1 GCF_001541925.1 Nitrosopumilus sp. Nsub | reverse complement strand
GATTGACAAAGTGCTAATCATTGGAGTCAAGCCAGCCTTTACAATTTCTTTGAACACTGGATTCTCTCTTTCCATGTCTGCAATGTATGGTGAGAATGAATAGTATGCTTCGTTAAATGTGGTCATAAATGCAGAACCTGATTCGGTATTCATTAATTGGTTGTCACGAATCTCTCTGAGCATTTGGACTTGTGGTGCTAGTTCTGAGCCATATGCTGCTGTTGCAATTAGACAACCGCCGCCTTCTTCTTTAGCTGGAGTGGATGGTTGAGCAGCTGCTTCACCTACTAAGATGTCAAATGTGGCAGACTCTTTTGGAATTGGAGTGAATAAAATTCCTTCAGTATCTATCTGTATATTGTATAATCCATCTTGTGGAAATTCAAATTTGAATCCGTTTATGATTCCTTCAGATGTATGAATTAAATTTGGAGTTTGAAACAATGTTTTTCCAGATTCTGAAATTGTAATTCTATAGTCTATGTGGACTTGTGTTTTTTGTGTCATTGGATTAATGAATTCTATTGGTAATTTTGTTAATTGACCAGGTTTAACATCATCATAAGATATTTTGATATCTAATGTTCCTTGATCTGTTGATAAAGTCTGAGATTCAGCAAATGCAGGAATTGTAAAAAGTGGAATTAATAATAAAACCAACAAAAATTTCATAATCAAGGTTTGATTCTAACAAATAAAAATTATACTCAAATTTCTTCTCAAAAAATTGAACACGCATAGAAATTCTATATCATCTTTAAATATGGAATTGGTAGAATTTTTGTATTGTTTAAGTCAATTGGGTTGTTAATTATTGTAATAGGAATTTTTACAATTCCAGCAATAATTCCTGATGTGTTTGCTCATGGTTTAGGTGGAGATCAAGCTCCTGCAATTAGCTTTGGAGATATGGAAGTTACTGTTAGAACACAATTAGATCCATCTGATATTACTGTTGGAGATATTGATTCAGCAAATATGCAAATCCGTTTCTTTGATACATTAACTGACACTAATCTTGATAAAGTCACATATCGCGTAGAGCTTTGGCAAAGTGGAGAACTTTTAGCTAGAAACCTCTTTTATGATAATGATGGAAGATTAGATGTAAAAATTAAACCACAACTTGGTTGTGATTCTGATCCTATTGAAACATGTACAATTTATGGTGGTTCAGAACACGTTAGTGCACCTGGAGCATTATTTGTACAAGGTGCAGAATGTACTAATGACAATTTGGATATTTGTGCTAGACCATCAATGACTGGTCCAATATTTGTACAAGGTGGGCTCTATAAAATTACTGTAGATATTGAAGCTGCAACTAGTCCAAGAATTGTTTTAGCTGAGAGATTAACTTATGAAACTTTTATCAGTATTGCACAAGAACAAGATTTCTTTTTGAAAACAGCAAGTGCTGAAGAAATCCCAGTTGTAATCAAAACCTATTATGACGAAGTAGACAATTTTGCATTTGACACATCTGATAATTCAATTTCATTTGACATGCCTTTTGATTGGAGTCCTGATTATGTTGATTTAGTTCAAGTTGTACATGAAGAAATTAGAGTTCCAAAATCATTTGCACCGTATGGCGAAGGAAAACAATTCAAGGGATATGTTAATGGTGTTGAAGTTGATCAAAGAGCAATACTAAATGATCCATATACTTCTGATGGTGCTAGCATTGTTCATTTCTTAATTACAAAAAATGAATTAGTAAGAATCAATGAAGCATTAGGAACAGACAATTATGAAAATAAAAAAATGGATTTCAAATTAGTTCCATTAGATGAAGTTGAAAGAAATTCAACTGAATTTTATCTTGTGGATACTGAAAATTATGAAAAAACTCCTACAACAGTAAGTATTTCATGGGATGGAAAGTATGGTGCAAACCAAGATGTTCCTTTTGAATTTACATTCTTCAATGATAATGGGGATCTCATTAAAGATGTAAGATATACCTATGTTGCATTTGATGAGTTTGAAAATGAAATATCTCGTTATAATGGAGATGATCCAGAAAATCCAGGCATATTGTCCACAGAAGGAATTGATATTCAAAATATTTACATTCCAACTGAAGGTCCAATTAGATTTGATATTCTAGTTTATGGAACTGGACTGAGTTATGATCCAACATATTCTGGTATTGGTTCTACTATTATTGAACTAGGTCCTGGATTCTCATCCCCAAAACCTGTTGTTGAAACTCCAGAAATTTTAGAAACTCCGGCAATCCCTTCATGGATTAAAAATAATGCAGGATGGTGGGCAGATGGAACAATTGATGATAATTCATTTATCCAAGGAATTCAATTCCTAGTTAAAGAGAATATTTTAAAAATTCCAGATACTGCACAAGGAGCTAGTTCTGGAAATGATGTTCCATCCTGGGTTAAAAACAATGCAGGATGGTGGGCAGATGGAACAATTGACGATGATGCTTTCATTCAAGGAATTCAATTTTTGATTAAAGAAGGAATTTTGAGGGTCGACTAATAGATTTTTAAATAAAATTTGAGAGAGATAAACATGAAAGACATCAATGATATCATGCCAAAAGTACCAAATATGAGATGGGGAGCTCTAATGAACAAACCTCCAACTAACAAAAAATTTGAGGAAATGAATAAAATTTTCCCAGATAATGGCAAATGGCATACTGTATTTGAAGAAAAAAATTCAATTACAATTGATGGAAAAGAAATTCTAAAGAAAGATCCAAACAAGTGGACATAGATTGAAGAATTTATTATTAATTTTATTTTTAATATTTTCTTCTGGATTAGTAATTACTTCTTATGATGCATATGGTCATGGAGTAGGAAGTGAAATATTCCCACCAGTGGAGTTAAACGGTAAACTTGTAAGTGTAGAAGTTTCATCTTCTACAAAAGATGATCTTACAAATGATGATCAACAAATCTCAATTTCTCTAATTGATTTTGATTCTAAAATTACATTACGTGATGTAACTTTTTTAGTTAAATCAGAACGGGGTGAACAATTTCTTTTTGAAAAAGAATTCAAAGCTGACCATGGATTTCTAGTTTTCAATTTTATTTCTGAAGACACTGATTCAATAGTTGTTGAAGAAAAAGACAGCGGTGAGGATTTTTTCGGCTCGTTATTGGGTCTTCAGAGTAGATTAATTGATGTTAAAGGTCCAAAACTTAGCGAAGGAGGATTATACAAGTTAGATATTAGCATAATAACTGCTGATGGATATTCAAAAAAACTTGAAACTCCTCTTGTTTTTAATGCAGGAATTTCAATTGCACAAACAACTACTCATGATTTTGTTGATCCAGATTTTGGAAATCAAAATATCCAAGTAGTCACATATTATGATGAAATCTCTAATTTTCAATATGATCCAAATTTAAAAAAAATTAGTTATTTTATGCCATTTGAATGGACTTTAAAGAATATTAATCAAACATCAGTTGTTCATGAAGAAATTATTATTCCAAAAGACTTTGGTGCGTTACTATTGTCTGGATTCTCAATGTCTGTAAATGGAATTGAATTATCTGATGACATAGTAAATGTAGATGATTTTTTTACTGAAGGTCGTGTAGTGCATTTTATAATTTATCAAAAAGAATTGTTAAATATTTTTGAAAATAGTTCCAATCTAAATGGAATGAATTTTGTCATTACTCCCGATCGTGACTATACTCATCTAAGTTCCGTTACTGATAATGGACAATTTCGAATTCTTGTACATTGGGAACCTGAAATTCTCGAATCTAATTCCGATGCTAAAATTCTTTTTGATATTACTGACATTTTCTTAAAAAATAAACCTGTTTCTACAAATTATGAATTCTCTATTACTCAAAATGACAGAGTAATTTTTGAAAAAAATGGAATTAGTAGTAATTCAAAAGAAAATCATAATATTGTAGAATTTATGATTCCATCTAACGTCTCAGGTATAGTAAATTTGAATTTCAATAATTTAGACAATAATAATTTCGCAAAAACTGTGATTCCTATTGTTATTGATAGAGAAATACAAAATGACTACTTTATTCCATCTTGGATCAAAAACAATGCAGGTCTGTGGAGTGATAATGTCATTGATGATGAAACTTTTGTGAATGGAATTGAATACTTGATACAAAATCAAGTTATTATAATTTCTCCAACTATATCTGACACAAGTTCCAATTTAGACCAAATCCCATCTTGGATCAAAAACAATGCAGGCTGGTGGACTGATGGTACAATAGATGATGAAACCTTTGTGAATGGAATGGAATATTTAGTTCAAACTGGTGTAATTCAAATTAATTAGAGATCAAAATACTATTCTTCATCCTCATCATCCTCATCCTCATCCTCATCATCCTCATCATCCTCATCCTCATCATCCTCATCATCCTCATCCTCATCATCCTCATCCTCATCATCCTCAGACTCTTCAATTCCCAATATTTCTTCCAGATACTCTTTTGCTAAATTCACATTATTTAGAAAATATCTGGCAATCTCTGGATAACTCTCAAATGATGATTCTCCACCACTACTGATATTTCCTCTTCCTCCAATATCTTGTTCAATTACATCTCTGCCATCTGTAAAGTCAATTTCTCTATTTAGGGCATTTTCGTTCAAACGAAATCCACAACATGGGCATCTAGCTCTTGTTTTTAGCATAATGTATCATATTTTACGCTAGCCTAAATCATTTTTGTAATTCTATTTGAACAAATAAACGATCATTTGAACAATTTTGATTCTATTTGAACAATTTTGATTCTATTTGAACAATTTGATACTACGTTTGAACAAAACCAATATTATCATAAATCTAATATTTTTACATCGATTTTTGAGGAATTCATCTCAAATACCCATTTAAACATCAAAACCATTATGATTCGTATTGCCAAAAGAAATTACAGAAAACACCAAATCTGAAATCATTTACTATCTACTTTCAGGGTATAGTTATTCTGAAATTATTGATTTAATTCAAACGTCAAAGGGTACTATTACAAAAGTTGTACGACAATTAAAAACAAAATTTGGGGAAGATGATATCGAATTTTTACTAAATTTTGCAAAATCATTGAAAAAGAATCACCTCGCAATGAGTGATACTCTAAATGGTACACGAGTTTATGCAATTTTGAAAAAATTATCCCTTGATGAGGAATATGTCCAAGAATTTCTAAATAAAATAGTATTCCAGTGCAAATCTCAAAACTTTTCTCCAGATGATTTAACAAAATATTCTATGATGCTTTTTGAGTTATCTCAATCCTCTGAAATTCCATTGCCCCAATTAGAGAATCACTATTTCTCATTGATTCAAAAAAATAAAGAAATACAAAATTCCATCACATCTTCTGAGAAAAAGCAAAAAGAAGCAAAGACAAGGCTAGATGAATCACTACATCATGAGAAAACCACTATTGAATCACTAAATGACTATTCTGTCACAAAGAAAAGACTAGGAGAATTTAACATAGACATTGATAATTTGGATTCCCTTGTAGTGATGCTACAAGAATCATCTAAACTAAACTTTGATCCTTACAAAGTGATACAATACATCAAAAAAGAATCCTCCTTTGAGACTCGAATTGATTTATTACAAAAAGACATTGATAAAATGGATAATACTGTACAACAAAAACAAAACGAATTGACTAGAATTCAAAGTGATATTGATGAGTTAAAACTACAAAAAGAACAATTAACTGCACAAAACAAATCCCTTCAAGACCAGATCAAATTTTCAAAAGAGACTACACTATCTACCCTCACTAAAATCAAAGATTCTTCTGTATCTGCCATTGATTTGACTGCAAAATCAGCAAAAGATTCCATTGTATCAACTAATGAGACTGCTCAAAAAGAGATGAAACAAACAACTGATACTGCAAAAAGTAACTTTAAAGAAATTACAGCAGACTTTGAATCACTATTATCTAAGGTATCAGATGCATCAACTGAAATTGGAAAGATGCAGGCATTAATGCCGCTATATCTGATGATCACACAACTCAAAGGAGACACAATTCCTGTGTATGTCAGTTTACTGTCCATGTTTGATTCCCTACTAATTTGGGAAAAGACTCATCATGTGCCAATTGGAATGAATAAACATATCAATTATTTACAAAATATTTTACGAGAATATCTTGCAAAGCAATGACTCCATAGATGAATTGATTCATCTTGCAAAAGATACAGATAATACTTTAACTCAAAATGCAAGAAAAATAGTTTTAGATATTTTACATCAAGGTACTACCTCTAACACCAGTAATGTGGATAAAATTTTGTCATTTGGAAGATTCATTGGTAATGAAACTTTGAAAAATATTGGAACTGAAAAAACTAGACAAATTCAATCAGATTCACAAAAAAGTAAAGAACTATCTGATAAAGTATCTCAGTGTATCTCAAAAATTAACCAAATGTCATATGATTCATTGATTATAGTACTTGAGCAATACTCTATTGGAGGAGTGGAATCTGCAACAAATCACATTTTGACTGGGACTAGAATATTGAGATTCAAAAAAGTCCAGGGTTAGAATTTTTTCCTAATTCCAATTATTACAATAGCTGGAATTCCAAGATACATTCCAAAACTCAGTGCAATAACTGATAATCCTAATCCAAAAACTTTTGACTCAGAGTTGACATTTTCCATGATTGCCAATGATGAAAGCATTGGTGTTAAACTAATCTTGACTGCTTACAATAATGGATGTTCTCTTTGCATGTCTGCAATGCTTGGTGAAAAGGTGTAGTAAACGTCATTGAAAGTATTTCATGAATGATGTACAGACGGTCAAATTGATGATAAAAAATTCTTCCAAAGTCTTGAATTTTTGGTTCAAAAACAAATTATTTCAATTTAGTTTTAATTTATTCGAAGTTTGAACCAGTTGTGTTTAAATTTAGATAATTCAATATTGTGATCACTTTGTTTAAACCCGAAAACTTGGTTGAAAGAAAATCTACATTATTTTCTGTTGTAGTTACAGGAGTAATCGCAATTTTGGCTTTACCTATCATTATTCCTCATTTACTTCATGGATATCATTTAGCCCATATCTTTTTGCATATAGGTGGAATTACACTTGCTGTGTTTATTTCCACACTTGCATTGGCTGCATATTTTAGATTACGCACAAAACGACTTTTACTTAGTGCAATTGCATTTTGTACTTTTATTGGTGCCGAATCTGTTTTGTTAGTTGATAGCACTTGGCCAACTATGTATGATCTTGGAATTTTACCCTTAAATGAAGTCGGACATTTATTGACTTTTATTACATTAGGATTATTGGCTTTAGGAGTCTTTAGAAATGATTGATCGAACTCAAAAATTACAGGAACTAATTGATGATAATCCAGGAATTCAATTTCGTGAAATTATGCGTTCCTCTGGATTAAAAAATGGCGTTTTATCTCATTATCTAAAAAAACTTGAAGATGGTGGACTAGTCAAAGTAATGCGTGGTCCAAGACAAGTTAGATTTTACTCTCCAAATATTACTGAAGACGAATCAATTGTTATCAAGGCACTAAGAAAAGAAACTCCACGAAATCTTTTACTTGCTTTAATTAAAGAAGATGGATTAGAATTTTCAGAATTAGTACAGGAAGTTAATAAATCTCCTTCAACTGTTTCACTTTATCTTTCACAAATTGTTGCTGATGGATTAGTTGAAACTAAAATGGTAGATTTGAAAAAAAGATATCATATTAAAGTAAGAGAGCTTGTAGATAAATTAGTTGAAGAGCATAGACCAGGTTCACTTGAAAAATCTACATCCGGATTTGAAGACATTATCAATTCTTTCTAGAATCTGTCAACCACAAACTATTCTATTGTTGGGTTTCTTTTCTATTCTTCTATTCATTCCTAACTTTGCTTTTGCTGAAGTTTTTGTTCCATTACATGAATATCTTGGTTACTTTGATTCAAATGGAATCTATACCGTAGTGGGAAATGTCAAAAATGAAAATGATTTTGCAGTAATTCCTACAATCACTGTTTCAGTAATTGATGGTTCAGAAACAATCTCAAAAACAATCAAACATGTTCCATTGGCAGTTGGTTCAGAAATTCCATTTAAAATTAAATTTCCTGAAATTAGATCAAATACTCCTGTTCTTGTAAACCCTGAATTGACATTTGAAAAAACAATCAAAGATGCAATTCCAATACAAGTTCTATATGATAAAACACTCATCAAACATGATGATGGACATATTACTGGAAAAATTCAAAACACTGGAAATCAAACAATCTACTATCCAAAATTATTTGCCGTAGTTCATGGATATGACAGAGTTTTAGATATTGTCCAAAACATTGAATTCATTGAAAAAATTGAACCAGGAGAAATTTTAGATTTTACAATGTATCCAGATCCTGCTATAACTGATGATGTTTTTTACTATAGTTGCTTTGGACCAGTTGATACGAGTGTAGTTCCAATATCCGTAGAGAAGAATGAAGGAAAATTTGATTTAAGATATGATTCACCTGGTACATTTTTTTATGATGCAAAATACAATGAGCAAGGAACTAACTTAACAATCCGTAGTACTAACAGCTATCCTTTTCCAACATATGCTAATTTTGAATTTCCACCAATCTCTGGAAATGAAAAATTCTCCGTTACTATCAACGGTAAACCAATTGATTTTATCCAAAGTATGGATCAAATGGGATATTGGCACGTAGCATTTGATGTGGAGCCACAATCCCAAGGGATTTTGGAAATTTCTGGGTTTGATAAGGGATTGCCTCCTGATATGCCTTTAGTCCCAATATGGATAAAACAAAGTGGAGATTGGTGGTCTACTGGTCAAATTATAGATTCAGAATTTCTTGAAGGAATAAAATTTTTAGTTGATACACAGATAATTGAAATTCCAACATTAGAACCATCTTCACAAAGTGATTGGAAAATTCCACCATGGACCAAAACTGTTGTAGGTTGGTGGAATGAAGAACAAATTTCTGATGATGAATTCTTAATCATAATCAAAAATCTCATAGAAAGAGAAATTATTGTTGTATGATATTTTTATTATTTGAATAATGTTATTATACAATTTTTAATCAATTAGATTATCTATGCTGCTACCAATACGAGATGAAAATCCTCATCCACCTGGATTCAAACCTAAAGTAACTATTGGATTAATTATTGTAAATGTAATTGTATTTTTCTTAGAAGTTATTTACACTGGACAATTTTTTGATTTCACAAATCAAAGTGCATTTGTAATGTTTTACAATTGGGGTGCAGTTCCAGGTTGTATTACAGGTGCATTTAGTGGAGTCGATATGGGCGGTACAATACAAAGTTGTCCAGCTTTTCCTGAATTAACTTTGTTAACATCTACATTCATGCATGGAGGTTTACTTCATCTTGGTGGTAATTTACTATTTTTGTGGATCTTTGGAGATAATATTGAATTAAAATTTGGAAAAATAAAATTTTTAGGAATTTATTTGATATGGGGAGTTGTTGCTGGTTTAGTTCATATTTTTGGCGATGTCTCAAGTGCAACACCTGCAGTTGGTGCATCTGGAGCAATTTCTGGTGTTTTGGGTGCATACTTGATAATTTTCCCTAAAACTAGGATTCAGACATTTTTGATGTTGGGATTTATTTGGAGAATGATGCATATTCAGGCACGTTGGTTTTTGCCATTTTGGTTGGTATTTCAGAATTTACTTCCATTCTTTATTGGAGGATTTGGTGTAGCTGGTGGAGGAGTAGCTTATCTTGCTCATATTGGTGGTTTTGTAATTGGACTGGCTACGGGATATTTGTACAAAAAAACACACAGTTCAGATTTCACATATGGAACAAGATATGGCTATGGATCTGATTTTAGATAACTTTTGAAAGAATAAATTCTGCAATGAATTAAAAATTTTCATGCCGTTGATAACCGTATCAATGTATCCTGGTAGAACTCAGGAACAAAAGGATGAATATGCAAAAGCAATCACAAAATCTGCTGTAGAAATTCTAAAAACAAAAGAAAGTCATGTCATTGTTGTTTTTGAGGATAATCCTAAAGAAAATTGGTTTTTAGCAGGAAACCAACTTTAATTTTCTTTTTTTAGATTATTTGAGAAATGTACCATAGCTCATCTTAGAGATGTACCAGATCTTATATTAAAAAAAACATGAATAAAAAAATTACAATGGGATTCCTTAAAGCTAAATATTTTGTACCTTTTTTTATGCTAGTTTTATTGACTTCCGGTTTTCCACTTAACGCAAATAATGATGGAGAAATTTTACCAACTGTAGATGCTGCAGTACAAACAAAAGATAATGGGAATAAAATTTTCTTTTGTGAAAATAATCCCATTAAAAAAACAGAATATAACAAACCACACATGAAGCCACAAGATTACATGTCAAAATGTAAAGAAAGAACAGATGGATATTCATGGGGAAGTCGAATCTATGTGTTACTTTGGGCTCCTGGATTTAATACTGATGAACATAAAATTGATGAATTAGGAACTGATTCAACAGGTTCAGATGGTTTAATCACACTTAATTCTAGAGATGGTTCAATACGTTCAGATTCAAAAACTACATGTAATCCATTTATTGAAACAGGAAAAGATCATGGACTCTTTTATGGTTCAATCAAACTTCGTGGATTTTCTACAACAGTAAATGATGATGGTGTAAGGATGTATGGTGGTGATAGATGTGAAGGTAGCCATAACAGAAATGGTCAAGGTACACTTGATGATGGTGTAGCTGGAGTTGCATCAGGACAAGATGGTGCTATTACAATGACTTTTGAATATGCTGAGGATAAAATAATGTCTAAAACTGCAACTCATACTTGGAGAATTGCTGATTTTAATTTTGATAAAGAAGAATATACGATGGATGATACCGCAACAATCACTATCAAAGACTTAGATGGCTTACGTTATCCATTTGATAAGAAAACTGGATATCAAATGCATATTTGGTCTGACACAGATAAAGGTGGAGTAGAGGTTAATGCATATTGGAAACCAAACTTTAGAGGAACACCTCAAATGCATGGTGATTACCCTGTAAAAGTTACATTCATAGATCCTGATAGACGTGAATCAACTGTTAGAGAATTATATTATTCTGCTGGTGGTTCTCAAGTTGAACTTAAAGTATCTCCTGGAGATAATATTTATGCAGAATATTATGACCGCACATTACCAAAACCATATTCTACTGAAGACAAACTAAAACTAAATGCGATTGCAACAATTACAGAAGGTCCACAAACTGGAGTAATTGTAGTAAATCCGCCAGTCACCGAAAATGATAATCTCCACGCAAAACAATTTGCATTTACAAAGTATACCAGTGGTGGAGAATATCTTGTATCTCTCTGGTGGGATAGTTGGGAATATTGGACTAATCAACCAACCGCAAATTCTGATAACGCAGTAAATATTGAAATTGTAGATGCAATGACTGAAAAACCAGTAAGTAATGTTTCTTACAAACTAAATGTGTTATTTGATGATGATTCTTTAATTGAACAACAACATGAACATACTAGAACAGATGTAGTTGATTTATCAATTGAAAATGATGGTTTGATTGAGATACTACTTTCAGATATAGGTGAAGCAACTGAACCATTAAAATTCAAATTTATGGTAGATAGTGAATTACAGCCTAATGCCCCATTCACACAAGTAAGTACAGATTAAAATAATTTTTTGAATTAATTTTTACAAAATTTAATTTTCTTTTCTACTTTAATTTTCTTTATTGCACCAAGTGATTCTAAAATTTGTAATCTTTTTGATGCCATACTCTTTGAAATATTACAAGAAACTGCAATTTCTTCAAGTGATTTTTCTTTTCTACAATTCTCAAAAATAATTTTTAAATTATAATTATTCTCAATACATGATTTAATTTTTAATTTATCACTAATTCCTATAGGAAAATAATGAATTTTAAATAATTTTTCAGAGAAAATTTTCTCTTCTTTTCCCAATACCAATAAATGATATTTTACTGTAGATTGTGGTATTTCTAATCTATGTGTAATTTGTGCTTGTGTTAATCCTGGATTTTCTTTAATAAATTGTAAAATTTTTCCTTGATTCTCCAATACTGATATTTGGTTATTTTAATAAAATGTACATTGGTACATCTCATAAATAAACCAGATTATTTAATATCTAAATTGAAATTAAAAAATCATGAATAAGGCAATAGTTATTGTAGCTGTAGCAATTGTTGCAGCAGCAGGGATCTCAGCTTTTGCTTTAATGTCAACAGAATCTGGTTCAGAAGCAACTATTATTCAAGAGCCTGTAGCTGAGAAACCAGAAATTGTTGAAGAAGAAATTCCAGATCTAAATGCTAATTCATTTTCAGCCCCAACTACTATTGCTCAAAGTATGATGGCAGCACAACCAGCACCAAATGTAACAATTGGTGATGATGGTAAAATCTATGTTTTATATCAAGATACAGTTGATGAAAAAACAAACATTTTCTTAAAAACATCTACTGATAATGCAAAATCCTTTTCAGAACCAGTTAGAGTTAATTTAATTGACGGCAATGTTGCTTTAGATGGACGTGTAGCACCAACAATTCAACTTGGTGATAACGGTGAAGTCTATGTTGCATGGGCCAATTCACGACATGAACCAAATATGTGGATGGGTAATTACAGGCAATTAATTTTTACATCATCCCTTGATGATGGAAAAACATTTGAACCATCTATCACAATTGGAGCCGATGAATTACATTCAGGAAAATACTTCCAACACATGTCTATTGATGAACAAGGTGGAATTCACATGGCATGGTTAGATGGTCCAACTAAAATGAATTCAACTGGCTACATGGAAAAAGACAAGTCTCGTGATAGAGGAGTTAGATATACACAATCATTAGATGGTGGAGCTACTTTTGATACTAGTAAATTAATTGATGCAAATGCTTGTCCATGTTGTAACGTTCAAACTGCAGCAGATGGTGAAGGCAATGTTTACGTCTCTTGGCGTAAAGTCTTTGGATCTGGTGATACTCAAGTTAGAGATATGGTAGTTGCAGCATCAACTGACGGTGGTAAAACATTTGGCGCCCCAGTAAAAATTCACGATGATGGATTCCAGTTTAAGGGATGTGTTCACGTTGGAGCACCAATGGCAATAGACTCTGAAGGAACTTTGCATGTTGCATGGTATACTGGTGCAACTGACCGTCAAGGAATGTATTATGCTACTTCAACTGATAACGGACAAAGCTTTAGCGAACCAATGCCAATCCTGACTGGTGATTGGGTTCCCCCACAAAGAATCTTTGTTGCAGTTGATAATGATGATAAAGTTTGGTTGACTTGGGAAGATGCAACAGGACTTTCTACAAATGATAAAGCATGGAGATATGGTGACACACAAGCAATGATTTTCACTGCACAAGTAATAGATGGTGAACTAATCAGAGCAGATAATCCAATTAATGAAGGTGATGCTAAAACACTGACTAACATAGATTCTGATAGTGGATTGGTATCAATTGTTTGGACAGAAACTGATAATTCTGTTAAAATTGCAACATCAGAAAATTAGTTTTGAACTAAATTGAAAAATTCAAAAAAAATTCCAAGTATACTAATTTTATTTTCAGGTGTTTTCTTATTTGCATTTTCATTTTCTGATGCTCAACTAATCCCAGTTGATGCACAAGAATTCCGACAAGCACCAAATTACCAAGCTATTACATTGGATGGTATTCCTGTTTCAATTAATGATTATCAAGGTAAAGTAATTCTTGTAAATTTATGGGCTACATGGTGTGAACCATGTAGAGAAGAAATGCCTGCATTAGGAGAATTACATGGTATGTTTCCTCGTTCTGACTTTGAAATTATCGGTGTAAGTATTGACGATCCTGGTTTTGAACAAGCAATTATCCAAACTATGGCTGAAGACAATCTAACTTATCCTGTTTGGTTAGATCCTGAAAATAGGTTTCAATTTGCGTTTAGAACAATTGGGGTTCCTGAATCATTTTTAATTGATGCAGATGGACAAATAATTCATCAATGGAAAGGAGCATTTGATCCTGTTTCTGAAGACACAATCAATTTAGTCCAATCAACAATTCAAGGAACAAGTTACCAGTCTTCTGAACCAGAAATTTTAACTGATGGACTTATTGCAGGATTTGTAATTGCATTTAGTGCAGGAGTTTTGAGTTTTCTTTCTCCATGCGTTTTACCTTTAATCCCAGTTTATGCATCACTGATAACTGGTATGAGTGCAAAAGAATTATCTCAAGAGACTTCTCAAGTTACTAGAAGTAAATTAAGATTAACTGCAACTGTTAAAGGAATAATGTTTGTTATTGGATTTTCAATAATTTTCATGTTATTGGGAACAACTGTATCGTTTATGGGAAATCTATTTTTTGATTCAATTCAATGGATTGAAAGAATTGGTGGTGTAGTTCTAATTGTTTTAGGTTTGCATATGATTGGACTTTTTAAAATCCCAAAGTTAGAAAAACAAATGAGATTTGATATGGGTAAGAGAAATTCTGGAAAATTTGGTCCTTTAGTTGTAGGAATGGCATTTGGTGCAGGCTGGACTCCTTGTATTGGCCCAATTTTGGCAGGTATTTTGACTATTGCAGCATCTAGCTCATCAGTAGTTACTGGAGCCAGTTTGTTAGGAGTTTATTCATTAGGATTGGCAATTCCATTTTTAGTTTCAGCAATTGCAATTGATAGATTCCTAGTATTTTTCACAAAGATCAAATCAAAAATGGTATGGATTGAAAAGATTTCAGGTGGTTTGTTTGTAGTATTTGGTATTGTACTACTTACTGGCTCATTAGTATATCTAAATAATTTCTTTAAAATGTAATTTTTCTAAAATTTAAAATAAAAAAAATTGCTGACTTGTGTCAGCTGACAAGCACATAAACAGCAAATTAACTATAACAATTTTACATAATAACAAAATGGTTCAATCGTAAAATGTACCATCAGTTGTTCACATCTTTTATTCATTCACAAAAAAATTACTTTAACCTTTTATTCTTAGTATGTTATTTTATTTTATGAAAGTTGCAGTAGTACAATTCAAAGCATCAACAAATAAAGATGAAAATCTAAAAAAAATAATCTCATACATCAAAAAGGCATCTTCTAAAAATGCTACATTATGTGCATTTCCTGAATTTATGATGTTTTATACAAAATCATCACAAACACCAAAAGAACTTGCAGATTTATCTGAAACAATAAAAGGAAATTTTATTTCTTCTATTTCACAAACAGCAAAAGAAAATCATATTCAAGTTGTCGGTTCATTTTATGAAAAATCTAAAAAAAATAATCGCGTTTATGATACGTCATTTGTAATTAATAATTCAGGTAAAGTAATTTCCACATATCGTAAAATTCACCTTTATGATGCATTAGGATTTAAAGAATCTAAAAAAATGATGGCAGGCTCAAAAATATCCCAGCCTGTATCTACATCGCTAGGAAAAACGGGTATGATGATCTGTTATGATTTAAGATTTCCAGAAATGTCAAGAGTTCTTACACTTGCAGGCTCTGAAGTTTTGATTGCACCTTCTGCATGGGTTAAAGGTCCTATGAAAGAAGATCATTGGATTACAATTAACAAAACTCGTGCAATTGAAAATGGATGTTATGTAATTTCCCCTGACCAAGTTGGAAATATTTATTGTGGAAGAAGTTTAGTTGTTGATCCATATGGAAAAATTTTACTTGATATGAAAAAGAAACAGGGAATTGGCTATGTTGACATTGATTTAAAGAAAGTAAAACAAATTCGTAAATCTTTACCACTACTAAAAAATCGAAGAGCAGATACTTATTCTACTTTGAAGATTTAGTTATTCTACTTTTACAATTAAAATTTGAACATTGATGAGTCCATTTTTGATTTCTTGAATAACGAAAAATAATCATTGGCCATTTACATACTTCACATGGTTTTTTTGTAGCTCTCATTCTTGCTTTTTGTAATAATGGTGATGATGCTTTACATCCATCATAAAAATTTGAACAACCCATGAAACGTTTTTTTGTAGTTCTTGATCGAATAACCATTAATTCTCCAACTTTACATTGTGGACATTGAACTAATCCCTTTTTTGGAGAATTTGTTCCAAGAAGAAAGTATTTTTTTTCTTTTGATGACCATGATAGAAATCCATTGCTATCCAAATATTGAGCGATCTCTTTTTTGAAAATCTCTGTTGTTGACTTTGTAATTTTTATTATATGTCTGGCAGTGATCTTCTTAATTTGTACTGTCTTTAGTTTACTTTTTCTTCGTGGCATTTTACTGTGTTAAATTTACTAAAACGATTTTTATAGGGACTTGGGTCAGTGAGTTTTGTGGAAAAGGTTTGTGTTCTTGGCGCTGGAAGCACCAAATATGGAAAATTAGCCGATAGTATAGCAGATATCACTACTCAGGCATCAGTTGCCGCCATAGAAAGTGCAGGAATTGACCCTAAAGAAATTGGAGCATCTTACATTTCTAACGTTTTTGGAATTGCAGACAAACAGGTACACATTGGCCCTGTTTTGATGAGTAGATTGGGAATTCCAGATAAACCATCATTAACTATTGAATCAGCTTGTGGAAGTGGTTCTGTATCATTTAGAGAAGCCTATGCAAATATTGCAGCAGGATTTTATGATTGTCTAATTGCAACTGGTGTGGAAAAAGTAACTCACACTGGAACTGAATGGACAACAACTTACTTTGCATATTGTTCAGATTTCTTTTATGAAGGTCAAGCAGGTGCATCATTTCCGGGATTGTTTGCATCTATGGCAAGAGCTTATTTGACAGAGTTTGATGCAACTGAAGAAGACTTTGCAGCAGTTGCAGTAAAGAATCACGATAATGGTGTATTAAATCCAAAAGCACACATGCAGAAAAAAATTACTGTAGATGATGTAATGAACTCTGCAGTTGTTGCTAGTCCTCTAAAACTTTATGATTGCTGTCCTTTCTCTGACGGCGCAAGTTCTGTAATTTTATGTTCTGAAAAGTTTGCAAAAGAACATGGTGGTGATTATGTTGAAGTAATTGGTTCAGGTCGTGGTGGCTCACCAGCTGCATTACAAGGACGTGAACAGATGACAACTATCCCAAGTACAAAGATTGCATCAGAAGCTGCATACAAGATGGCAGGTGTTACTGCAAAAGATGTAGACTTTGCAGAAGTACATGATTGTTTTACAATTGCAGAAGTTGTTGACACAGAAGATTTAGGTTTCTTTGATAAAGGACAAGGTATACAAGCTATTCGTGAAGGTAGAACAAAATTAAATTCTGACATTTCAATTAATCCTTCAGGTGGTCTTAAATCAAAAGGACATCCAATTGGTGCAACTGGAATTGGACAAGTAGTTGAAGTATATGATCAATTAACTGGTAAAGCTGGTGAAAGAACTGTAAAAGATGCTAAAGTTGGTTTAACTCATAATTTTGGTGCAACTGGTGCAAGTTGTGCAGTACATGTTTTCCAGAGTGTGTAAGATGTCTATAGAAGAACAAATTATTGAAAATGCAAAAGAAGGCAAAGTTTTAACTCACAAATGTACTAGTTGTGGTCATTTGCATTTGTCTACTGTATATTACTGCCAAAAGTGTGGAAGTAAAGGATTTGAGGATGCAATTTTAGACGGTACAGGTTCAATTGCTACTTATACTATCATCACTGTACCGCCTGCAGGCTTTGAGAAATATACTCCATATGCCTTTGCAGTACTTCAATTAGACAACTCAGAATTGAGAATTTCTGGATTTATGGGAGGAATTGCAACTCCTGATGATTTACCTGTTGGAACTAGAGCAAAAATTACTGGTTTTGATGAAAGAGGAATCATCATAGAAAAACAGTAAAAATATTTGTTTGAATTATTAAAAAAAATCTGAATAGATTCTTAATTATTTTAAAAATCTCATTGTTTTATGTCTGTAGAAATAACATGTGGAAAATGTGGAGAAAAGATCAAGGATATGAAAATGCTAAAATCATTAAAAGATGTTTTAAGTCCAACTAGTGGTAAGTGTCCCTTTTGTGGACAAAAGCTTTCTACATCTGAATTTTCACTTGATGTTGAAGAAAAATGATCAATACATGATCTTTTTTTGTTAATTTTTTCTAATTTTTTTATTCTTTTCTTAAATTTTTATTTTTTTAAAAAAAACCATTATAGTCATAAGTCTTATTTACTCCTACACTTGAACTTAGTCATGACAATGAGTAAAGAAGAATTAGAAATGAACATGGATTTAGATTCAGATGATGATGATCTAGATGCAGATTTGGATTCTGATATCGACGACGACTCTGATCCAAAACGTGGTGGAATTTTACAATCTACATCAAAACGTGTTAGAATGATCTTCTCTGTAATGGCAAGTCCTAACAGAATTGATATTCTTAGAATTTTAAATTCTAAAGGACCATTAACTTATTCTGAGCTCAAATCATTAGCTGGATTCAAATCTAAAAAAGAAAGTGGAAAATTTGCATACCATTTAAGAAAATTACTTAGACAATCACTAGTTGCACTTAACAAATCTGAAAGACGTTATACTATCACTAATCTTGGAAAACTTGTTTTAAGTTTAGCCAGACAGATTGAAGAAAGATCAATTATTGAAAGTGGAAAAATGTATGTCAGAACTTCAGATGAATCCATTGAAGAATTTAATTCCCATAAAATCATTCAATCTCTAGTACGTGAAGGTAGCCTTCCATTAGAATTAGCACAAAAAATTACTGAAGAAGTTGAAAATAGAATTTACAAGTATCAAATTACCTATCTTACAGGCGCAATAATTCGTGATATGGTAAATTCAGTTCTTTTAGAACACGGTCACGAAGAATACAGGAATAAACTTACACGCCTAGGCATGCCTGTTTATGATGTTCAAGAAATGGTTTCTAATTTAGATAATGTTGATAATGGTGCTGAGGGTCTTTTGTTTAATACCGGCCAAAAAATATTTGCCGAACATCTACTAACAAATGTTTTACCAAAAGATGTAGCTGATAATCACTTATCTGGTGATATCCATATTTCAAATCCTGGAGTTTGGTCTATGATTCCTGATACAATATTTGTTAATGCAAAAGAATTACTTGATGATGGACTTGATCTTGGAGGAAAATATCTTGATGTATCAAGAATCAATGTTTCAAAACAACTTAATGAACTTACAAGTTCTTTATCTGTTCTAATCTCACTTTTATCAAAAGAAGCTTCAAAGGAAGTTGTATTGGATGGATTAACTGCACTATTTACAAAACATTCAAAATCCCTTCCAGAACTTGAAGAAAAATTAACTAATGCATTTGCAACTGCTTCTACTACTTCTAAATATAATAAAACTAGTACAAACATATCAATTAGATTACAACTAGGCTCTGATACAAAAATAATTCATTCAATTATTAATGCATACAAAAATTATGTTGCAATTACACCAATACCAAAAATTGGTTTGATAATTGATAACGAAAAAGGAAAAATCACTGATGTAACACAATCACTTTCTGAAATATTATTACTTGGTGGTAAAGTGATGATTGCAAAAGGTCAAACTGCAAGTAGCGGAGTAACTAATGGTTCTTCAAAATCTGCCAATTCACTTGCAATCAACTTACAATCTGTTTCAATTAATCTTCCTAGATTGGCATTTGAATCAAACAAAGATGAGACTTACTTTAGAGCAAGATTAGCTTTGTTGATGAAACCTGCATTGGCATCAATGGCACTAAGAAAAAAAGAAATCTCTGATTTAACCCGAAGAGGACTCAATCCTATTCTTGCTAAAAATACTCAATATATGCAAAGAAGTTCTGTCTCTTTGGTCATAAATCTAGTTGGTCTAAGAGAGTCTGTTTTCAACGTTTTAGGCTTTAAAGACAATAAAGATGGTCGTGCTGTGCTTCACAAAGTCATTGAAACTGCAGTTGATGTTGGTGCTAAAAAAGGTAAAGAATTAGGCGACAAAGTGACCATTTGTATGACTGAAACTGAGGGTTCATCTCGTTTTGCTACTCTAGATGGTGAAAAATATGGTAAAAATTCTAGTCTTAATTCTATGGAAAGTGACTTTTATTCTCAAGGTACTGTCATTAATGCTTCAGAAATTGATGAATTTACTCCAAAGTCTGAAATAATTTCTGAATCAAATAAAATATCAAAATTACTCAATGGTGGATTACTAGTTACTTTAGATGTTGACAAAAACTTGAAAGTCGATGAAATCAAAAAATCAATTGAAAAAACTGCAGAACTAGTGCCATCTTTTAAACTTGCAAGAGAAACTCCTATCTGTGGTGAATGTGGATTTAAAGATGAACCATTTGAAGACAAATGTCCAAAATGTAAATCTCCTTACGTCGTATAGTTATCTATAAAGTCCAAATTCTAAATGCGATCATCGTAATGAGAGTATAGAATAAGTTCTGATAACTATTAACTTGTTTGTTGTCGTCTCTTTGATTATACGATACTCGTTTAACATTTTATAATATTTGTACCATTACAATCAACATTGGAGTATTGTAAAAAATGTTCAACTGAAATTTCAAACAAATTCTCTTGAAAGTTTATAGATACTACTTTTCTTACTACCACAGGAGATATTATAATGGATAATTCACAAATAGAAAATACGATCAATGAGATCCGTAAACGTAATGGTACAGTTACGGCTTTCGATATAGATAAAATTTCAAATGCCATATACCAGGCATATGCCGCCACCTCCAAAGCCGACCGTGGTGTTGCAGAGAAACTAGCAGGAGATGTGCTTAACAAACTTGTTGAACAGGGATTCACTAGTGAAAAGGCACCTACAGTAGAAGATATTCAAGATATTGTAGAGTCAACTTTGATTGATAGTGGTAACAGTGATATCGCAAAATCTTACATAGTATATAGACACGAAAGACGAAAACTTCGAGATGAAAAGATGAGAGTTTTAAACTTAAAGTCCTTAGATCC
Source organism: Nitrosopumilus sp. Nsub (assembly GCF_001541925.1). Classification (GTDB taxonomy): domain Archaea; phylum Thermoproteota; class Nitrososphaeria; order Nitrososphaerales; family Nitrosopumilaceae; genus Nitrosopumilus. The sequence goes on along the minus strand of NZ_LQMW01000024.1, from coordinate 61,147 downwards.
AGTTTCAAAGAAATTTGATCTCAATTGTTTGAGAGTTTTAGCCTCAAGATACCTCTTTAAAAACTCCAAAAATGAGATTACTGAGACTCCAACACAAATGTTTGAGAGAGTAGCAATTCTGGTCGGAATTGGTGATATGCTGTATGATTCCCAAATATATGATAAATCTGGTAATAACAAACAAGACATAGATGAAGCAAAGTTATATCTTGAAAAATTAGATGCTTTTGATTATAAATTCAAAGTAGGAGATTATTTCTTCAACAAGTGGCATTTTAGATCTTTGATCAATCACTATGTAACACTTGCAAACAAAGGTCACATGAAAATAAGTTTCAAAGATCTTTTGACCTTATTAGCAGCAAAAAAACTTGAGTCTTATGCTGACAAGATTTCTGAATACTTTGAAATGATGACAGAACAAAACTTTTTGCCAAATTCACCAACAATGATGAATGCTGGTGGAAGGTTAGGACAACTATCTGCATGCTTTGTTCTTGGAATGAATGATGGTATGGAAGAGATTATGAAATCTACTTCTGATGCTGCATTAATTTTCAAATCTGGTGGTGGAGTAGGAATTAATTATTCTGATCTTCGTGAAGAAGGAGACATTGTTGCATCAACTTCTGGTGTTGCATCCGGTCCAGTATCTTTTATGAACATCATCAATACAGTTACTGAAGTTGTTAAACAAGGTGGTAAAAGACGTGGTGCAAACATGGGAATTATTGAAGCATGGCATCCTGATGTTGAAAAATTCATTACAAACAAAACAGAACCTGGTGTTTTAGAAAACTTTAACGTCAGTGTTGGTATTTGGGAAGATTTCTGGAATGCACTTGTAAACACTGAAGATGGAAATTACGTTTTAAGAAGTCCACGAGACAGAAAACCAGTTAAAGAAATTAATGCACACCAATTAATTGATCTAATTGCATTATCTGCATGGAAAAGTGCAGAACCTGGTTTGATCTTCTTTGATCAAATTAACAAATACAATGTATTTGCTAAAGCAAGACAAGCTCCACTTAGAGCAACAAATCCTTGTGGTGAACAAAGTCTTTACCCATACGAATCTTGTAATCTAGGTTCAATCAATTTAGTAAACTATGCCCAAAAACAAGCAGACGGTTCTTATGAATTTGATTGGCAAGGATACGAGGAAATCATTAGAAAAACAACAAGATTTTTGGACAATATTATTGATGTAAATCATTATCCTGTTCCAGAAATCAATGTAGCCTCAAAAGAGTCTAGAAGAATTGGATTGGGAGTAATGGGAGTAGCAGATCTATTGTACAAACTCAAAATCCCATACAATTCCAAAGAAGGTTATGAACTCCAATCAAAACTCTCTGAAGCCCTGACTTACTATTCTATGGAAGAAAGTGTTGCACTTGCTACATCTCGTGGTGAATTCCCGTTATGTTCCAAGACAGAATATCCAGAAGGTAAAATTCCAGTAGCAGGATATTATGAAAAATCTAAAAATGCTCATTCATTTGAATGGGGTCCATTAATTGAAAAGATCAAAAAACATGGAATTAGAAATGTACTAACTACTACTGTGGCACCAACTGGTACACTTTCTATGATTGCAGATTGTTCCAATGGAATGGAACCGGCATTTGCACTTGTATTTGAGAAAAGAGTAACTGTTGGAAGATTCTTTTATACAAATAAGATTCTTGAAGAAGCTCTTAGAAGTGAAGGCCTTTACACTGATGCAATCCTTGAGAAAATTGCTGATAACTATGGTTCATTGAGTGGAATTGATGAAATTCCACAATGGATGCAAGAAGTCTTTGTTACTGCAATGGATATCCACTGGGCTGATCACCTTATGGCTCAAAGTGTATGGCAAGATTGGATTGGAAATGCAATTGCAAAGACAATCAATATGCCATATGATGTAACAGCTGAAGATGTTAAATCATCATACTTGTTGGCTCATGAACTTGGACTAAAAGGTATGACTGTATACCGTGACGGTTCCAGACACAAACAAGTTCTTCATATGACAAGTGAAAATGCAGAAAAAACATTTGAAGTAACCCCTAGTCAATACATGACTGATTACATCAATGAACATATTACAAACAACTACATCAAAACACAAGTAGCTACATCTCTGGCACTAAAAGTTCATGATGAAGAAATAAAGATTGAAGCTCCAAAACAAGAAGTTGCAGAGGAACGTCTGTGCCCTACATGTAAAAACAATCTTGTCTTTGTAGAAGGTTGTAGTATCTGTATTGAATGCGGATACAGTGGTTGTACTTCTGGATAAATAACAGAATCACAACTTTTTTACTTTCTTTTATTTTGTTATCCTCATGGATAAAAAGAAAGTAAGCACAATTATTCCTGTTTTTGTTGTAATTGCAGTAGTTTTTGCTTTAATTTCATCTGATGATTTTACATTTGACACTACTAACATGACAACTCAAATTTCAACTCAATCAAACAACGAATCAATTGGAATGGTAATCAATTCACCATCTTCATCTGTTACATTACACCAATTAGATGAGATTTTTGCTGGTGCATCTTCATCTGGAATTGGTCGAAGTAATGTTTACCTCTATTGGAATGTGATAGAACCTGTAGAGGGAAAATTTGATTGGTCACAATCTGATATTTTGATGGGATTAAATGAAAAAAATGATCACAAAGTAACTTTATACTTTTCAATCATTAATGGAGAAACATTGGGACCGTTTCCCCAATGGATTGGAAAACCTACACTAAATGGAATTAATCAAGATGAATTAGTTACAGTTTTGGATGCTGTTCTTTCACGTTATCATATTATTGATTCTATAGTAATTGCTGGTGAAACTGAATCCCAATTTAGATACAACGAACGATTTATTCCTGTATATCAAGAATTATTTTCTAATGTATATGATAGAATAAAAGAAAAACATCCTGATGTGAAATTTGGTAATTCATTTGCATTACATAATGTATTGAATAAAAATCTTGAAAATGTTGTTGAAGAATTAGCATTAGGTGATTTTGTTGCATTCTCTTATACTCCAACTGATTCGTTAAATGAAATTGATAAAAATCCTGATGAATCTATAGAAGATTTAAATCAGATTTTTGAAATAGTTCCAGATAAAAAAATTGGATTTTTTGAAATAAGTTGGAGTACTTCTGATTTTGTACAAGGAGATGATGTTTCTCAAAAAATATTTGTAGAGAAATTATTTGATTTTTATGCCCAAAATGAATCAAATATTGAATTTATGACCTGGTATAGATACATTGATCAACAAGTAAATAGTTGTGTAAAAGAAGAGCAAAAAATTGGTGATCAAACCATTACTTTAGGTGGTGGTTCTAGTATGGGTACTAGTGAACATGTAATTGAAAGATTGAATCAGTATAATTGCAATACAGGTCTTGTAGATGTTAATCAAAATGGTAAAATTGGATGGAATGAATTTAAAACTCAAATTCAAATGTTAAACTAAAATGATTTCTTTAATTTTATCTGAATCTGCACTTGAACTTGTACCCTATGAATTAGAAGAACATCCATCGATAGTTTCACATGCCAAAAAATTAGGAAAACACCCTTCAGAAATTTTATTGGATAATTCATGGCATTTTGCTGCAATGAAGGGAATAAAAAATGAAATTAAACGTGGACGTCCGGATCTTGTTCATTTTTCAATACTTGAAGCTACGACAATTCCATTGTACTACCAAAATAAATTAAATTTGTTTGTTCATACAATTGATAATAAAGTAATACGTTTTGGAAAAAATGTTCATATTCCAAAATCTTATCATAGATTTGAAGGTGTAATTGAAAAATTATTTCAAGAGAAAAAAATTATGTCAAAAAATGAATTATTACTTGATGTTAAAGAACAAACATTTTCAGAACTAATTGAACAAATTAATCCATCTAGCGTTATTGGTTTTTCTACAGAAGGAGAATTGAGTTCATATCCAAAAATTGCATCTGAAATACCTGATAATTCATGTATTGTCCTTGGTGGATTTCAAAAAGGTCATTTTTCTGACTCTATTCAAAATAAAATTACAAATCTATATTCTGTTGGAAGTCAATCTTTTGAAGGTCACGTGGTTGTATCTAGAATCCTTTACGAGTACGAAAAAACCATTTTTATGTAGGAATTTTGGTTTTATTTTCAGCGCAGTCATAGTATAGCCTGGTTAGTATTCGGGGTTTCCAACCCTGTGACGCGGGTTCGAATCCCGCTGACTGCAGTCTAAAATTTTAATCAGAACTAATTTTTACCTGTATTTTTACAAATTATTGTGAAGCCTATAGTTTACAAAATTGCTATGGAGAGGATGCAAATTTTAATTGATAATGCAATCAGTAATGCTAGAACCGATCCTGAATTATCACAAAGACAAGCATCTATTGCACGTAGAATTAGTAGCAAGTATAAAATTCGAATGCCATATGATCTTCGAATAGTTTTTTGCAAAAAATGTAAATCATTCATTGCTCCAGGAATTAATTCAAGAATTCGTTTAGGAAGAACATCTGTTAAATCGATCAGAATCTCGTGTAATTTGTGCGGTCATACATATCGTAAACTAATTTCCTGATTATTAGCAATTATATTTTAATAACTTTAAAATCAACACAATTATGGTTCTAAAATTTATCTTAGCCATATTTGTGGTTCTTTTTGTATTTTCAATAACTCCGGCATATGCTCAACATCATTCTGGTGCACTAGCTCCTCCAATCGATCTTGATGGATTAAAAGTTGCAGTCAGCACAACTCTTTTCCCAGAAGATTTTAGTTTTGGTGATTCAAAATCTACAAATTTATCAATAAGATTTTTTGATAGTGAAACTGATGTTAACATACAAAGTGTAACATATCGTGTTAAGATTTTTCAAGATGATACTTTAGTTGCAAATGAGTATTTTTATGATGAAGATGGAAAATTAGAACTAAAAATTAAACCTACAACTGGATGTCAAGAAAAAGAACTTTGGAAATGTACTATATACAATGGCGAAAAACATGCCATAGCTGGTGGATACTATGCTAGAGGAGATTCAATCCCCACTATCCAAGGACCTATTTTTGATAAAAGTGGACAATATTCTGTCCAAGTCTCTATTGTGGGTGCAACTAATCCAAAAACTTTGACTACTCAAGACTTACTTTTTGAAACTTTTTTACATCTTCCAGACAAACAAATCTTTGAAATTAAAACTGCATCAGCTGAAGAATTTCCAATATCAGTAAAATCTCACAATGATGAAATTTCTAATTTCAAATTTGATGAGACATCCAACAAAATATCCTATGAAATACCCTTTGACTGGAATGATCATAGTCATAGTTCAAGTATCAATCAGATAATCTCATTTAACAAAGATTTTTCGTCTATTCCAGAAGATAGTGAATTATTGATATCACTTAATGATGTAAAAATTGATAATGAATTTTATGAATTTAATATTTCAAACCCGGATAAAAATTCAATAAAAATTGAGGTTCCTCATAATGATCTTTTAGAAATAAAAAATGAATTACTTTCAACATCAAACAATGATTCAATAAAATTAGAAATTTTATCTGGCGAAAAAATAAATTTTAATGATATTAAATTCTCTTTTGAAAATAATATGAATGGAGAAATTTATTGGGATTCTAAATTAATTACTGGCAAAAATATTCCATTTACATTTTCTTTCTATGATAAAAATAATATTTCTGTAAAAGATCTATTGTTTGTTTATGGTATTACTGATTCTTCAGGGAAAGAAATCTGGTCAAATATTGGAACTGGTGAAAAATATATTGGTATTGTAGCTCCAGATGGAATTTATCAAGAATCGATTTACATCCCAAATGATGATCAGTATGAATTTAAATTAATTTTAACTGGTCAATATTCTAATAACTTTGAAAACTTTCTTGTATCTACATCCAATTATGAATTTAATTCTCAATCAATTGTAACTAAAGAAATAGCCGACACAATTCCAAGTTGGATCAAAAATAATGCAGAATGGTGGGCAGCTGGTGCAATTGATGATGATGCTTTCATTCAAGGAATTCAATTCTTAATTAAAGAAGGAATTTTAGAAATACCATCAACTACACAAGGAGCTAGTTCTGGCAATGAAATTCCAAGTTGGATCAAAAATAATGCAGAATGGTGGGCAGCTGGTGCAATTGATGATGATGCTTTCATTCAAGGAATTCAATTCTTAATTAAAGAAGGAATTTTAGAAATTCAATAAATCAATACAATCTATTTTAATTCTTCTTCTGTATCACTTTCTTTTTCTTTTGACCATCTATTTTTACCACCTTCTCCATCTTGACGCCAATCTTTTTTCATTATGTATACTATATGGCATAACTTTCTAAAAAGAGTCTCTACTAGACTAATTTTCTTTTTAGCCTGTCTTTTAATTTGAGAATTTTTCTTTAATTAGCGATCTATCTAAAATTCCTTTCTGCCTGAATTCTCAAATTGTTACACGTATTCTCTTAAAATGATTTATAAGACGATTATCGATTTTTTCAGTCTATGGCAAAAGTCTATGATGTACCAGCAGATGTGTTAATTGAGAGATTAGCTAATATTCTAAAAAGTGAAGATATTCCTGCTCCTTCTTGGACTCCATTTGTCAAAACTGGAGCACATGCAGAAAAACCGCCCCAAGACAGTGAATGGTGGCATACTAGATGTGCATCAATTATGAGAAAAATTTACTTTAATGGTCCAATTGGAGTTAATGAATTAAAGAAAGATTATGGCGGAGGTAAACCATATGGATATGGAGCTGCCCATCATAGAGACGCAAGCGGTGCAATTGTTCGTAATGCAATTCATGGATTAGAAAAACTTGGCTATTTGGAAATAATTGAAAAGAAAGGTAGAGTTGTTTCTAAAACTGGAATGCAAAAACTAGATAGACTTGCTACAGAAATCCTTAATGAATTAATTTTAGAAAAACCTGAATTGAAAATTTATCGTTAGATCAAAATGAGTTTTCCTGAACCAAATGATTTGCCACAAGATCACGCAAATAATGAACAAGTAGCACAAAAAGAGCAAATCCTAAAACAAATTTTAACTCCTGAAGCCAGAATGAGATTAAATAATATCAAAATGGTCAAACCTGAGTTATCCGATCTAGTCGAGCAATATCTAATTGGAATGGCTACACAAGGCAAAATGCCTGGACAAATAACTGACGATCAATTAAAACAAATCCTTATTTCTACACAACAACCAAAACGTGATTTTAAAATAAATCGAGTATAATCCCCAATAAAATATAATTAGGGGAAAATTAGATTGAAATCATGAAAGCAGTCGTATACCGTGAATATGCACCAGATGATAATTATGCAAAAATTCTCAAGGTTGAAGATATTGATTCCCCGAAGCCAAAACCAGATGAGGTAGTTTTTACCAACAAAGCATCTGCCCTAAATTATAATGATATTTGGGGAATGAGAGGAGTTCCAATTGCAATTCCTCTACCACACGTTTCAGGTTCAGATGTAGCTGGAGATGTAATTGCCGTAGGTGAAGATGTAAAAGGTTTCAAAGTTGGAGACAGAGTTGTTTCTCATTCTAATTTAGCATGTAGAGTTTGTAGTGCTTGTACTTCCGGAAGAGAATTTGATTGTACAAGAAGACAAGTTTGGGGTTTCCAAACTGGTCCATTATGGGGTGCATATAGTGAAGAAGTTCATCTACCAGAAGTTAATGTTTCACATATTCCAGAAGGAGTATCATATGAAGATGCAGCAGCTGCATCAATGACAATTCTTACTTCATGGCACATGTTAGTTGGCAGAGCCAACATTACTCCAGGTCAAACCGTACTTGTTATGGGTGGTGGTTCTGGTGTTGGAAGTTTTGCAATTCAAATTGCTAAATTATACAACTGTGATGTTATTGCCACTGCAAGTCCAGACAAATTAGACAAATGTAAAGAATTAGGTGCTGATTATGCAGTTGATCATAGACAAGATGACTGGAGTAAACAAGTCTTCAAAATCAGTAAAGAAATTGCAAAAACAAAAGGTGAAGCACCTGGAATTGATCTTGCATTTGATCATATTGGTCAAACTCACTTTAACAAGCAACTCCAATTACTCAAATATGGTGCATCTCTTGTTTCATGTGGTGCAACAACAGGTTATGACGCACAAATTGATCTTAGACACATCTTCTTTAAAGGAATCAATGTTTTAGGTTCAACACAAGGAACAAAAGCTGAATTAGATCAAGGTCTATACTGGATGGGTCAAGGAAAGATTAAAGCTGCAATTGACTCAGTTTATACATTTGAGCAAGCAGCAGAGGCTCACACAAAAATGTTAACTGGTAAATTCTTCGGCAAAATCATATTGAAGCCTGAAGGCGCATAGTCATTTAATGACTCAGCTCTTCAGAAGTCTCATTTTTGTTCCCGGAAATAATCATAGATTTCTAGAAAAAGCAAAAAAGCTTCAGGCTGATATTGTTTGTTTTGATTTAGAGGATTCTGTTCCGGATGATGAAAAAACCAGTGCTAGAAAATTAATTAAAAATGCACTTAAATCTCGTTCAGAATATTCTTCATCTATTTTTGTTAGAACTAATTCTCCGTTATCTGGAAAAATTCCATCTGATCTAAAGGAAATTGTTCAAAAAGGAATTGATGGGATTGTAATTCCTAAAGTGAATAATGTTTCTGAACTTAAAAAAATCCAAAAACTTCTCTCTAGTTTAGAAAAATCTAAAAAACTAAAACCCATTCAAATCATTCCATCCATTGAATCTGCAGAAGGTGTAGTAAATTCATATCAAATTGCATCATTTGGAAAGCGCGTAACTGCAATTGTTTTTGGTATCTTTGATTTACTAAATGATTTAGGTGTTGAATACACAAAAGATGCACCAGGTGGTAAATATTCCAGATACAAAATACCTGTTGATGCTGCAGCTGCAGGAATATCTGCCATTGATGGTATTTGGCAGGATCTAAATGATTTGAAAGGATTAAAAAAAGATTGCAATTTTGGAAAAAGCTTAGGATATTCTGGTAAAAGTGTAATTCATCCAGATCAAATCTCTACAGTACATAAATCATTTTACCCAAATAAAACTGAAATTTCGTGGGCAAAAAAAGTCTGTAAAGTGTATTTGGAATCTACAAAAAAAGGTAAAGGCGCAACAACAGTTGATGGAAAAATGATAGATGAAGTTCATCACAAACAAGCAAAAGCACTTTTAGAAATTGTAGAATAAGAGAATGATTGACCTTCTTGATCCAACCAATGTAATTACTCGATTTTTTAATAGTGAAAGATATGATCAATTATACGATTATTGCAAGGATTTACTAAAGAAAGATCCTAATGACATGCTTGCTTTACAAAATATCTCATTATCTTTGATATATCTAAAAAATTTTGAAGAAGCCATTACATATTGTGATAAAGTTCTTGAAATCAAAAATACTGATACATATGCATTAAAAAATAAAATTTTTGCATTAGAAAGTTTGAAAAAATATGATGAAGTTCTAAAATTATGTGATATCCTTTTGTCAATTGACCCAAAAGATATTTGGGCACTAAATAGTATGGGTATTTCATTAAATCAATTAGATCGTCATAAAGATGCAATTAGATATTATGATACTTCACTTGTTATTGATCCTAATGATGTAACAGCGTTAATGAATAAAGCCATTTCATTAAGTCATTTAGGTAATTTTCAAGATGCAATTGATTATTATGATTTAGCTCAACGAATTGATTCAAGCTTAAGGGAAATACCTCCAGCAAAATCAAAATTATATAAAAAGCTAAACATGCCTGATGAATCATTTTTAGCTGCTCAGGGTGTACTCAACAAAGATATGACAAAAATCATGTCAGATGCTAAAGAGAATAACTGTACTGTTTTTCATCAATTTTGTAATGATGAATTTCAAAATTCTGATTCAAAATAATTTTTGTTGAGAATTAACTAAATCATTTTATACATAGATATTGTAATTTTTTTATGTTTACCGGTATTGTTGAAGGCGTTGGAACAGTAAATAAAATTTCAAAAATCACAAAAAATCGTAGCGCAATTGAAATGACTATTGATTTAGGCAAACAAGTCAAGGGATTAAAAATTGGACAAAGTGTTGCACTAAACGGTGTATGTCTTACTGCAACAAAGATATCAAAATCTAAATGTATTTTTGAAATGATTGAAGAAACAACAAAAAAAACTGATCTTGGAAATTTGAAAGTTGGTGGAGTAGTAAACATTGAAAGAAGTTTGAAGGCAGGTGATAGATTAGAAGGACATTTTGTTTTAGGACATGTTGATGGTGTTGGAATAATTAAAAAAATTATCAAAAAATCTAAGGAAGTTCAAGTTTACTTTGAAGTTCCAAAAAGTTTAGCAAAATATGTTGTTAAGAAAGGTTCTATTGCAATTGACGGAATTAGTTTAACTGTTGTTGATGTTAAAAAGACATTAGCATCTGTCTCTTTAATCCCACACACGATCGAGATTACAAATTTTCATACCAAGAAAGTTGGAGATAAGGTTAATATTGAAACTGACATTCTTGGAAAGTATATTTTAAAGCAAGGCTAATTATCTACTATTGTAGTGGTAATTACCCATTTTTTAGTAAACTATATACTTAGATTGAAATAATTTTTGTATATGTCACTTGAAACTGGACTTGAATCCCTTAAACGTGGTGAATTTGTATTATTATTTGATTCAGCAGGACGTGAAAATGAAATTGATATGGTTGTTGCAGCAGAATTTATCACTCCCGAACATATTGCAAGAATGAGACAGAATGCTGGAGGTTTACTTTGTATTGCTCTTGAAAATAATTTTGCAAAATCTCTTGAATTACAATATATGCATGATACACTTGCAAGTTCATCTATGTCAAATAAAGAAATGATTATGGGTTTAGCTCCATATGGCGATTATCCAACCTTTTCATTATCAGTAAATCATTATCAAACTTATACTGGAATCACCGATAAAGATAGAGCATTAACTATTTTGGAAATGGCAAATATTTACAAAGTTGAAAACAAACAGAAAAAATTCACATCTTCATTTAAAACCCCTGGACATGTTCCATTATTGATTGCGTCAGAAGGATTATTGGCATCACGTCAAGGGCACACAGAAATGTCTGTGTACTTAACTCAGATTGCTGGTTTGACTCCTGTAACAGCTATTTGTGAAATGATGGATGCTGAAACTTATTCTGCATTATCTGTAGATAAAGCAGAAAAATTTGGAAAACAACATGGCATTCCATTAATTGATGGAAAAGAACTTTTAGAATACACCAAGGTGAATTAATTTTGAATATAGCCATTGTAGTTTCAGAATTTAATGAGGAGGTAACATCCCGCATGTTAGACGTTGCAAAAGAAAAGGCAGATTCGATGAAATTAACAATATCTTATGTTTGTAAGGTTCCTGGAGCCTATGATATGCCTATAATTGTAGATAAATTGTTACAAAATCAAAATGTTGATGGTGTTGCTACTTTGGGTGCTATTATCACAGGTCAAACTAAACATGATGAAGTAATATCTCATGCAACAGCTAGATCTCTAACTGATTTATCACTAAAATATCAAAAACCTGTTTCTCTAGGAATAACTGGACCTGGAATGCAAGAAAGACATGCTTATGCCAGAATTAGACCTGTTGCAGAACGAGCAATTGAAGCACTTGTTACAATTTCTAAAGAATTGGAAAAAATTTAACAATGATCCAATTAAGTATTTTAAAAATTACTGAATATGGGCCTTGGACTTTAACATTAGGTAGCGATAGAGAACATGAATTACAAATGTTACAATCTTCTCTTTATAAAAAAATACAAGAATTGTTTTCTGCAAAAAATTGTTTGGTATTTTTAAATAAATCTGATGAATTTTTTGTTGTATCAAATGGTTTAACTTTAGATGATCATATTGAAATTCAAAAATCACTTAAAGAATTATTTGAAGTTGGTTTAACTATTTCAATAGGATATGGGGAATCTCCATTTGATGCTAATCTAAAAGCATACAATGGTAAACAAAATAATATAATATTAAACGAAGAAAATAATATCTATGGATTCATTGATAACAGTTTAGAATACAGTGTTTCATTAATGCATTTGGATGTTGATGATCTAAAATCAAAAAGAGAAGATAATTCTCCATATGAAATTTCATTAAAAATTTTTGAATTATATTCTAAAATTGGTAGATATTTTATCAAAAAAAATTCTCTTTCATTTTTTTTGGGTGGTGATAATTATATGGTTATTGCAAGTGATGACGCAAAAAATTCAGTTCAAAATTTTATTGACATGATTAAAAATGATGAACAAATTTCTTTGAATTGTGGAATTGGAAATGCTAAAACTAGTAGAGATGCAGTGAAATTAGCTACAAAATCTCTTGATACAATCCGTGAAATTCGAGATTCAGGAAAACAAAAACCTGATGTTTATGAATTATAATGTTATTAAAAAATATCAGTGCTTTAATTGGTGAAAATTTAGATTTTGTTTCAAATGTTGATATTCTAATTAAAAATGATAAATTTCAAAAAATTAATTCTAACATACAATCAAAATCAAAAAAAGATACAATTGATTGTGAAGGCTTATTGTTGATTCCAGGATTCATCAACTCCCATACACATATTGCAGATTCAATTGGTAAAGATATCTCATTAAACACTACAGTAAATCAAAAAATTCATCCTATGTATGGAATTAAATCTAAAATTTTAAAAAATACTTCTAATGAATATCTCTCAACATTTATGAAAAATACTTGTCATTCTATGATTCAAAAAGGGATTACTACATTTGTTGATTTTAGAGAAGGGGGATTAGATGGTGCAAATTTACTTAAAAAAGTGGTTGATGATCTACCAATTCGTGCAATTCTTCTTGGAAGACTAGATTTTCACCAAAATACATCAGAAATAAAAAAAAACACTCCTTTACCAAAGGAAAAACTTCTTGAACTTCCTTCTTTAGTAAAAATCTGTGATGGGATTGGTATTAGTGGTGCAAATGAACATAGTAAATCTGTATTAAAGTCGTATTCCAAAACAAAAAAATTACGAGCAATTCATTCTTCTGAGACTATAGAAAGTGTACAAAAATCAAAACGAATAACTGGAAAATCTGAAACCTTTAGAGCACTATCATTGAAACCTGATTTTTTAATTCACATGACTCATGCTTCTAAGAGTGATATGGAGGCTACATCTAAGAAAACTAGAGGCATAATTGTTTGCCCCAGAGCGAATTCTTCACTATCTGAAGGAATTCCTGACATTGAAAAAATGCAAAATGCTGGATGTCTATTGGGATTAGGTACAGATAATGTGATGATTAATTCTCCAGATATGTTTCGTGAAATGGATTATCTTTGGAAAGTAACAATGGGAATTAAAAAAAAGAGAATAGATCCAAAAGAAATTCTTAAAATGGCAACAGTAAACGCTGGAAAAATTCTAAAAAAAGAAATTGGTATTATCCAAACAAAAAAAATAGCAGATTGTATTTTTCTTGATAAACACGCATTGGATTTAGAACCTATGCATAATCCTTATGCATCAATTGTACATAGAGCATCTGAATCAACAATCAAAGCAGTTATGATCGGAGGAAATATTGTACATGGAAAAATCTAACATGCATGTAATTTTGAGTGCCGCAATATCAATTGATGGAAAAATTTCTACACGTTCAAATGATTCAAAACTCTCATCAACCAAAGATAGTATTAGATTACATAAATTAAGATCAAATGTGGATGCAATTCTTATAGGAAAAAATACTTTGTTACGTGATGATCCATTACTAACAGTACGTCACATAAAAGGAAAAAACCCTACAAGGATAATTTTAGATTCTAAAGGCACAATATCAAAAAATTCTAAAATAATTAAGACAAGTGATAAAATTCCAACTATAATTGCTGTTTCAAAAAAAATTAGTAAAACAAATTTATTGAAATTAAAAAAATTTCCTGTAGAAATAATTATTTCTGGAGAAACTTCTATTAATTTAAAATCATTAATGAAAAAACTTTCTACTAAAAAAATTGAAACTCTCTTAGTTGAAGGTGGAGGAACTGTAAATTGGGAATTTATTAAAAATAATGTTTTTGATGAATTAATTATTACTTTGTCCCCTTATCTTATTGGAGGAAAGAATGCTACTTCTCTAGTTGAAGGAATAGGATTTGCCAGAATAGTTAATTCTCCTAATTTGAAATTAAAATCTGTTAAGAGGCTTAAAAATCATCTTGTAATCAATTACATCAAAGTGTAAGTTCTTATAGTTTATCTCAAATGAAATTACAAGAAATTGGCAATAAAAAAGAAAACTACAACAAAAAAGAAAGTTGCAACAAAAAAGAAAGTTGCAACAAAAAAGAAAGTTGCAACAAAAAAGAAAGTTGCACCTAAAAGAAAGGCCGCTACTAAATCAAAAACAAAGAAACCAGCATTTGGAGGATACGCAATTAGTTTTGCAGGTCGTCAAGAAACTGTAGAACAAGTATTTGGTAAGAAACCAATCGCTCCTAGTGAGATGACCAAAAAGATCTGGGCATTTGTTAAATCCAAAAGCCTATCTAACCGTTAATCCAGTTAGCGAATACTCGTTAACTAATTCTATATTTTAATTATTTAAAATTAAAAAGATATAGATATTGGATTTTATGTTTTTAAAACATGTCAACTACATCACTTAGACGTGATCATGAATTAATTGAAAAAGTAATCAAAGCTATGCAATCTACAATTGAATTATTAAATAATGGTAAACAAATTCCAGAATCAATTTTACTTCCTGTAATTGATTTTTCAAAAAATTTTACTGATGTTTGTCATCATACAAAAGAAGAAAAATCGTTATTCCCTGCATTAGAAAAAGCTGGATTACCTAGTAAAATGGGTCCTATTGCCATGATGTTAATTGATCACGAACGCTCTAGAGAAATTGGAAATTCAATGGAAAATTCTGCCAAAGAATATCTTTCATCAGGAAATTCTGAGAATCTAATTTCAGATATGCAACTTTACGTTGATCATATTACAGAACATTTGTGGAAAGAAAATAACAAATTATTCATGATGGCTGAAGCAAGATTACAATATGTTTCTGAAAAAGTTGATAATGAACTTTCTGGCATTGAAGAAACTCAATTAAATGAATTAGGTAAATCAAGACAACATTATGAGGAATTGGCTGAAAATCTTACTCGTGATGTTTCTAACCGTGGAAATTAATCTTGACTAATTCAGTTTTTGGCGAGGTAATTAAAGTCAAAAAATTCAACAATGGTGATCTTGAAATTGATTTTTATCATGATGAGCAAATCACCCAATATCGATATTCTAATGATCCTGGTAGATTAGGTAATTTTCCTAAAGACTTGGCTGAAACATTAGCCTCAACTTTAGATACCAATATTTGTATTGAGATTTTCTTCCAAGATGATGGATTTCCAAGTTATTTGGAATTAGAACAATGTGAAGATGATGAAGAGTATGAAGATGAATAAAACAATTTTTTAATTCTATTAACTTGATATTTTTTAATTAATCAAAATGTTTGTTGCATATCTTTTTTGATTTCATCTATCTTTTTTGAATATGCTTTTCGAGATTTTTCATTCTTTTTAATATTTAATACATCTTGACATGATGGACATTTGAACATCCCCTCTAATGCGTCTTCAAATGTTACTCTTGGACAATCCTCATTTCCGCAATGATAGAAGTCTGATGCATTTTCATAATCAAATCTTTGTTGTAGTCTCTCCTCGATTTTCTTTTTTTGATTTTCAATAAAATGTTCTACTTCTTCTCGTCTTGTTCTCCATCTATAAACAAACCAACCTTTTCTTTCATCCTTTACTCTAATACCTGTAATCAAAGATTTTCCAAAAAGATCGTATAGTACTTTTCTTACCATGTTGATTCTAAGACCTGTAGAACTGGCGATTTCTTCATCGGTTGCATCTTCAGCTTTTAGTAAAGATCTTGCAACTTTGAGATATTCATCTCCCCCAATCATTGATGCAATTCTAACAAAAGGATCTTCGTATTTGTCTACCAACTTAATTCATCCTTAGTTTCTAGTATTAATCCCTTGTCTCATTTACTTGGACATTTTTGCCATTTTTTGTGGGTATAATCTTTCTTTTTGCATTTGAGAACACTTTCTCAAATTGTTCCCCCTTTTGAATTCTATCTAGTAATATCGCTAAAGCACTAATTTCTGAATGAGGTTGACTTCCAACACCTACATTGTAATCTGCTAATTCATAAATTTCTCTAGGGACTTTTTCGGCTCCTACCACAATTAGCATTTTATCTTCTAAACGTAACTGATTTTGAATTTGATTAATTTTTTCCCCATACATCGATAAATGGACTATTTTGTAACCTTCATTTTTTTTATTTTTTATAACTGATTTCCAATTATCTACAAACTCGACAACAAAATCTCCTCCCCATGTGTTGTTTATTTTTTCAATTGTGTCTTTAATTTCTGAATTTACTTCTGTCATGAAAATTTTTTTTGCTCCAAATGACCTTGAAACTAATGCAACATGTGTAGTAACTCTGTCATCTCGAATTACACGTTGACCAATTCTAACCACTTCAATATTCAATATTTTTCAACTCCCTTTGATTCATTTTTTTTATATTTATGTGGATTTTGTATCATTATTGTATTTTCTATTATTTTTTTTAATTCGTCTATATTTTCACCACTTTTTGATGAAACGGTAATTACTTTTTCATTTTCCATTAAATTCAAAAATTCTATTTTATTATTTATTTGATCTTTTTTAATTAAATCTAATTTATTTAACACAAAAATTATTTTTTCTTCTTTAACTCCTAATTCATCTAATGTTCTCATACAACTAGCAAACTTTTTCTTTAATTCTAATTGTGAATCACTAATATCGATTACTAAAATAATAATATCTGAATAAGTTAATTCCTCTAATGTAGATTTGAATGCATCTATCATATATGCTGGTAATTTACTGATGAATCCCACTGTATCCGACATTAAAACTGGTTCTTGATTAATTATAATTCTTCTAGTTGTTGTTGAGAGCGTTGTAAATAATTCATTACTTTGAATTCTTGTTTCACCCGTGCTTTTGTTAAATAATGTTGTTTTTCCAGCTGATGTATATCCTGCTAATGAGACTATTGTGAATCCCATTCTTTTTCTACCTTGTCTGTGAAGTTCTCTTTGTTTACCAGCTTTTTCTAATTTCATTTTGACTGTGTGCATTCTATGTTTGATATCGTTATAGTAAACATCAACTTCGAATTTTCCAATTCCCATAAATCCTGGTTGTTCTCCCATATTGGCTAAGCGAACTTTTTCTTTCGCTCTTACCATTTCATATCTTAATTGAGCTAATTTTACTTGTAATTTTGATTCGGCACTGGATGCCCTACTTTCAAAAATTTCTAGAATTAATCCTTCTCTATCTAAAATTTCTCTTTGTAACTCTGTTGCTAGATTGTAATTTTGACTAGGTTTTAGAATTTCATCAAATACAATCACATCTGGTCTTATTTTATCTGCAATTTCTTGTAGTTTTTCAAGTGTTCCTACACCAATACCGTATTTTGGTTTTTGAAGATAACTCTCTTTAATTATGTGAACTACTTCATATCCTGCTGCTTCACAAAGTCCCTTTGCTTCATTAATTGCATCCTCTTTATCATATGTTATCAGAATTGCCTTATCCATTTTGATAGTTTAATCCGTTTTTTTTAATGTCTTTTCGATATTCATATTTAACACAATTTCAGCTATATCGCTTGCATATTCTGAAATTCTTCTTATATTCTCGACTAATCTTCTAACTCTGTAAATCTCTTCATCATCTTTTAATGATTTTGAGGAATCTCTAATTTTCTTCTCATATTTGGTAATTTCTTCTATTTTTTTGATTGTCTTCTCAGCTTGATAATAATCCTCTTTGAATAGAGCCAAACATGATTCATCTAATACAGTCAATGAAAAATCATTCATATCTTTTAGTTTGTCTAAAATTTCTTTTTTGATCGGTTTTTTAAATTCTAGAAAATCTTTTGCGATAAATGCTGCATGATCTCCTGTTCTTTCTATATTTTTTACAACTAATCTATATCCTAAACAATCTCTAGCATTTCTAAATCCCATTTCTTTTAAAACATGTTCATTTTGTATTGCAATCTTTAGTTGACGAATTATATAAAATCCGAATCTATCCACTTCATCATCTGTATTGATAACTTCTTGTGCTAAATCTAAATTATTTTCTTTCACAGCTAGTATTGCATCATTTGACATTGATTTTGCCAAATGTATCATCCGTTTGAAAGCACCATCAATCGATAATTCTAATAAATTAACTAAAACTTGAATCGTTATTCCATTACTAGAATCTGAAATTATTTCAGAACCCATTAACATTCTTTTTACAGCTTCTTTTACAGTGTTTCTTTGAATTGGATTTAATCTTCCTTTTTTTGATTTTAGATTAATGGTTTTAAATCCTAAAAAGTATAATGAAATTAATTTTCTTACTATGGAATCTGCTTTTTCATCTTCAGTAATTTCAATTGTTGCGTCTTCTTTTTTTTGTATGCGAGATTCAAATTTTGGTGGATATAGTTCTAAAGTAGATGTTCCCTTTCTAACCATTCGAATTTGATCCCCTTGTTTGAGCCCTAATTCATTAATCCACTGTTTTGGAAGTGAAACTATGTATGATGATTTACCAGTAAACTGAATTTTCCTTGTTTCACCTTGTTCTTCCATAATCTATTAATTTTTAAACTATCTATATAGTTATTTATTATTGCTATAGATTAACAACAACTAATATTTCCAATAATTCATTATGAGTTATGGAAAATTTTGTGAAACTCCAACAATCATTAGATGCATTATTTGGAAAAGGAACTTCAAAATTTTTACCAAAAGATATAGAAATTGAATTGTCAAGAAAAACTGGTAGAATTAGAACAGTTTCACATAAAGGAAAATTACTTTGTACATTGAGAATCAATGGTAGTTTAGCAATTAGTATTGGGTTTGCTCAAATATTATTGAAAAATAAAATATTCAAAGAAAATTGTATTGAAGTTAACAAAGACGCTGCTCCTTTTGTCATGGAAGGAAGATCAGTTTTTTGTAAACATGTAACATGGTGTGGTAAAAATGTGAAAGTTTCATCTGATACTCCAATATTATTTGAAAATCAAGTAATTGCAGTTGGAAAGGCAATTTTATCTGCAAAAATGATATCTGATTTGAAAATGGGTGTAGCCGTAAAAGTTAGAGATAGTTTAAAAAGTCGTAAGGAGAAGATAGTGGTATGATGCGAGGAGGCAATCGCGAAATGCGAAGAATGATGGATAAAATGGGTCTTGATATGAATGAATTACAAAATGTTCAAGAAGTAATTATTAAAACTGACAAAAAAGAGATAATCATTTCAAAGCCTTCTGTGACTGAAATGAAAGCAAAAGATAGTTCCATATTCACTGTAACTGCAGACAGCTATGAGGAAGCTGAATTAGAAGTTCCAATTTTCTCTGATGATGATATTCAATTAGTTAGTCAACAAGCAGGCGTTGATGAAGAAAAGGCAAAAAGTGCTTTAGAAGAAGCCAATGGCGATCTAGCCCGAGCAATTTTACTTCTCACATCTGGATAATTTCGCTTTTTGTGCCTAAAATACGTCCTAAAAATGAATGATTTAATAAATGGAATTAATGAAATCTGAATAACATGGCAGATGTTGCAGAATCAAAAGTTACAGGAATTATCAAATCTTTGAACGGATTAGAAGATGATTTAGATTCTTTAACTGGCAAAGTTGGAGATATGAAAAAACAACTAAATGTTAAAACTTTGAGTGAAATTGATACATTATTAGAAAAAACTCGTGAGATGGCTACTAAAGAATCTGAAGTAATGATCAATGCAGCAAAAGAAAAAGCAAATTCTGAATCTGCAAAAATTGCACAAGACGGCGATTCTAAATTAGCCGAAATAGAATCAAATGTAAATGCCAATTTTGATGATATGGTAAAACATGTCGTTTCTACAATTTTGAAAGCATAATCTTATCACAATCCCAAATATTGATCAATTTTAAATTTAAGATATTTTACTGATGAATTAACAGTCTCTACTTGATCAAGTAAATATTTTACTCAAAATGAACGTGGGAACCCATATAGATTAGAACATATCAAACTCATGTTAAAACAAAAAAGAACTGTATATGGTTCTGACAGAGCATATCTTGATAAATTAATACATGAATATATTGAGCAAGTTAAGACTCAAAAAAAAAATTAGTAAAAATACGTGGAGAAAATCCATTTGAAGAAGATTCTGAAAATATGCCTTCTGAAGAGAACATCGATGATGAAAAGAAAGGTGATATTATTGAGATGCAGTATCTTTATTGTTGGAAATGTGGAAAATCCATTCCTGTAAATTCTAAATTTTGTCTTGAATGTGGTAGTGATGTTAAAAATCCCAAAGTAAAAGATGATGATGCTGACAAAGCACCTGACAAAACTATTGAGATAAAATCTAACAATGGAAATAGAAAAAATATTTTCATAGTTGTAGGGGGTTTAGCAATTTTAGCTATTGTTGGTGGTGCAGTGGTAATAAATAATGGATTTGATAAAATAGTTGCTTCAATTGATAATTCTGTACAACCATCTGTTGAAGCAATTGATGAAACAATAGAATCTGATGTTGATACTAATTCTAAATGTGGGCCTGGAACTGTCTTTGGTGATACAACAAACACTTGTATGATTCCATAATTTTTTAAATAATTTTTTTATGTGTAAAAATTTTAAATTTTTGTAATTAATTTAGAAAATAACAGTAGAAAATTATCCCTACATATTTATTGTTAATTTAATTTGGTTTTCTTGAAAAAAATATTTTTTTTATGAAAATTCTTGTAAAAATTTCAATTTAATTTTTTATTTTTTATAATTTATTGCGATCCATCCTTATATAGTTACAATTTCTATACAAAATACTAATGACATGCAAAGGCATCTGTATTAGATACAAAGCTCAAAAACCTGTTGGAACAGGACGTTATGCATCAGGTCAGAGACGATGTCAGATTTGTGAAATTTTCATTAAATGGGAAGGATTGTGGTGTCCTTGCTGTGGATATAGACTAAGAACAAAACCACGTAATTTGAAATACAAAGCAAAACTTCGTGCAAGAGTTGAAGCTGATTCTGCAGAAGAAGTTGAAACCAATTCTATTGCTGCAATGGAACAAGAATTAGTTGCAGAAGCTGCAGGAAAAACAAAAACCACAAAAGCAAAATCATCAAAAGGTAAAGAAAAAACATTATGTGAATTTTGTGGAAAATCTTATGTCTTCATTGATAAACATATGAAGAATTGTAAAAAAAATCCAGAAAATGAATCAATAGCAATAAAAGCATAAGATTCATTTGGGAATTATTGAATTCTTCAAATGGATTTTTAAATAGAATTATTAAATTAGAAAATCGGAATTTTTCCTTAAGAATTCAAAAATTTGAAAATGGATTTTTTGTATCTGTTTCTGAAGATAATGACAAGATTGGTTCAATGACTGTTTCTTTGGCAACTGGACCTACTCCCACAACAACAACAATTATTCCATCAAAAAATGAATCCTTATTTCTAAGATTAATTTCTGAACGTATTAGTACAAGAATGAAAGGAATTGCACTAGTGTCAACATTTGTTAAAAATGAATTAGAACCTCCAATCGCAAAAGCCTTAATGTCTGAAATAATGGAAATGATTGAAAATGAGTGATTTAAGAAATTATATTTCTAAAGTTAAAAAAATTAAAGAGCTTAAAACTATTAAAACTAAAGTTTCAACAAAATATGAAATTGCTGGTATTACGGCAAAAGTAGATCAATCACATGCTGTATTGTTTGAAAATATCAAAGAAAGTGATTTTAAACTAGTATCAAACTTGGTTGGAACCCGAAATAGGTTTGCTTTGGCAGTTGAAGGCACAGAAAATAACATACATCAAAAAGTTATTTCAGCAATAAAAAACTCAAAAGCCCCAAAAATCGTGCCTAATGGAAAATTCATGGAAAATAAATCCAAAAATATCGATTTATTACCAATTGTTACTCATTTTGAAAAAGAATCTGGACCTTTTATTACTTCTTCAGTTGCTTATGCCAAAAATCCTGAAACAGGAAAACAAAATTCATCTTTTCATAGGATGATGCCCATTGATAAAACTCATCTCTCAATTAGAATGGTTGAAGGTCGTCACTTACATCGCTGTTTTATTGATGCAAAAGAACATGGTGAAGATCTCAAAGTAGCAATTACTGTTGGTGTTCATCCTGCAATCTCAATTGCCGGTGCTTATCAATTTGATTGGGGAAAAGATGAAATTGATATTGCAAATTCTCTCTTGGGCGGAAAATTGACCTTAACAAAACTTCCATTTTCTGGACTAAATGTGCCATCAGGTTCGGAAATTGTTATGGAGGGAAAAATTTTACGTGATAAAGTGCATCCAGAATGGATGGTTGAAATGCTTCAAACTTATGATCATAAAAGATCACAACCAATTTTTGAAATCGAGAATTTGTTTTTTAGAAATAATCCTATCTTCCATGATGTTTTGTCAGGTTATGGTGAACATAGATTGTTAATGGGAATGCCAATTGAATCTAAACTAAATGGAGAATTGAAAAAGGCTTTTTCTCAAGTAAAACAAGTCTCAATGACAAATGGTGGCTCAAACTGGTTACATGCTGTTGTTCAAATTAAAAAGAAAACCGAATCAGACGCTAAAAAAATTATTAAAAAAACATTCGAATCACATCGTTCATTAAAACAAGTAACTGTTGTTGATGAGGATATTGATCCAAACAATGCTGAATCTGTTGAATATGCAATGGCAACAAGATTCCAAGCTGATAAGGATTTAGTAATTATTAAAAATGTGCGTGGTTCTAGTCTGGACCCATCTAGTGATCAAAAGAAATTACAAACTGCCAAAATGGGTATTGATGCAACACGTTCTACTTCTAAACGTCCAGAAGGATTTGAGATGGCAAAAATACCTAAAATTGATAAAATTAACCTGAAAAAATATTTCAAATAATCTTTAATTGACTGATCAAATTAAATTGGATGAATGTACAGATATGGTTGTATAAGAAATGTCCTCTGAAAATTCTATTAAATCTGAAAAAACTCCATCTGAATCTCATGCTGAAGTTATAGTTAGAATGTTCCCATCTGATGCAAATCCAGCTGGAAATGTGTTTGGTGGTGAAATTTTAAAAAATATTGATATGGTTGCAGGAATAGTTGCACAGCGCCATTCTCAATCTAATGCAGTAACTGTGTCTTTAGACAGTGTGAATTTCTTGAAACCTGTTTTTGTTGGAAATGTACTTTTCTTAAATGCCCGAATTAATTATATTCATAATTCTTCAATGGAAATTGAAGTCAAAGCAGAAGCTGAAGATATTGTAACTGGGATTAGGACTATTACTGCAACTGCTTTTGTAACATTTGTTGCACTAGGTCAAAATGGAAAACCTATGCCTGTTCCAGCCTTAGCTCTAAAAAC
This sequence comes from Nitrosopumilus sp. Nsub, assembly GCF_001541925.1. GTDB lineage: Archaea > Thermoproteota > Nitrososphaeria > Nitrososphaerales > Nitrosopumilaceae > Nitrosopumilus. The sequence continues at coordinate 37,427 of NZ_LQMW01000024.1, read as the reverse complement.
AGATGAGGATCGTATGAAGTTTGATGAAGGTAAATCCCGAATGGAAAGACGATTACAAAATCGACAAAAATAATTTTTATTTAGATTGTTGAATTTTTGATTTCTTTAATTGTCTCTCTTGATTCATCAAGTAATCGTTTAATCACAGGCGTGTAAATTTGACATAAATACATTATTTCGATATTTTGTCCATTTTCTAAATCTAAAAATGCAGAAGATGTGATTTTCTTTTTTGTAATTTTTGGTTCATCTTTACTATTTCTTTTTTGATTAATTATTTCTAAAAATGCAGAAGATTGCCTTTTTATCTCAATTTCTAATTGTTCTTTTGAAATAATTTTCTTATCTCTTAAATCTACTTTAATTTCCTGACAAAAATCATCTTTGTATCTTTCAATAGCTCTAATCATTATCTTAATTTCTGGTAATTTTTCATTCATATTTTTGAATTGACGAATTTTATCCATAAAATTTGGATATGGATTTTTGTGCTCTACTTCATATTTTTTTGAAAACCATTCAGAAAATTTTAATGCATCCAAATCTTGTTTTATTTTTGCTTTAGCATTAAATTTTTTCTGAGTGATTTTATCTAGAACAAATAACCCAAAATCTGAATTTGCTTCCTCAAAAATCCCATTTATTATATTTTCAATCGAATTAAGGTATTTGATAAAAAAATAATTTACATAAAATGGATCCGGATCATATTGTTTAATTTGCTTTGAAAAAATTTCACATTTTTTAATTTCTTCCTCAATATTCATTGATCTTTGCCAGATTTTGAATTTGTATATTTTGATTGTGCTTTTAATTCAATAGATAATTTATTAAAAATTTCATTTACACTAACATCTACTAGATTAATAGTTGCATTTTCTTTCACAATTTGCTTCTCAAATTTTTCTTTAATTGCAAATGATACTGATGACCAATGTAAAATCCCTTTCAATTGTTCTTCAACAGTTGCATTGGTAGTTGGTAGGCTCGATGATGCAAAAACAATTCCATTTGTCCATTGCATTGTGGGGATGCCTCCTCCTGATGATCTTGTACTAAATGCAATTTGTTTAACCCAATCATCAAATTGATACTCGATAATTTCATGAATGATTAATTTTTTCCATGGCTCAATAGTAATATCCATCGATGTACTCCATAATGAACCAATTATAATCTTATTTTTAATTAATTAAATTTCTTTAATTTCAGTTATGGTTCCCAATACTGAATCCATTTTTACTATTGCTTTTTTATCATCCCATCCCAATGCTACATACCAATCTCCTGCATCACTATGGTATTTTGTTTCTAATGTTTTAAGATCTTCAGGTTTTTTATCGTATTGTTTTGCAATTCCTGAAATTGCCAATGCTATGGCATCTTTTTCTTTTTCTAATCTTCTTTTCATTAATCCTATTCCTGGACTCATGATTGATTCAGAGCTGCTCATCTAATATAGTTAATTCTTTTAATTATGCATAATGTGTAATTCTATTAAAAATAATCATCCCAATATTTCAAATAGTCTATTTTTATCAGAAAAATAAAATGAAATTAATTCAAAAGTTTTCAAAATCACTCATTCTAAAATCTTCCATTCTAAAATCCTCGACTCTTGTTTCTCTTGTGTCTCTCCTTGCAGTTATTGGACCTATTGTAATAGTTTCAGCTGGATTTTGGGATGCTATATCTCACATTCTTAAAGAACCTGAATTCTTTTGGAGTCCTTCTCATATTGTTGTTTATTCTGGTGTGTTTATGACTACTATTGCTGCAGCAATGGGTTGTTTGTTACTCTTAAGGAAATCAGTTCATGGTTCTCTGAAAACTGGAATAAAATTTGTTATTGTAGGCTCTATAATCCAAATGATCTCTGGATTTGGTGATTCATTATCTCATGATCTTTTTGGAATTGATGGACTTATTTCGTGGTCTCATCAACCTCTTGAGCTAGGTTTAGTTCTTGCATCATTTGGAGCAGTTTTAATTATTAAAAATAGAGAACACACAAAATTGAAATTCTTTTTACCTTTCTCAATAATTGCATTTTTATTTTTTGCAACTTGGTTAATTTTTAATATTGTCTTAACTTTTGGTCATACTATTCAATGTATTCAGATTTATGAAATATTTTCATCTGGATGTTCTATATTGTAATTTTTTATTTTTAAATAGGAACTTAACATAATTATCAGAGAACCTAATAATATCATAATTCCAGGAGCAACCATTTTTTCTGAATGAGTATTTCCAAATTCTGTTTGTAAAATTATTGAATTTTCTGAAATATTTGATACTTTCATTGTATAAAATCCATCTTTATCAAAGTCAAAATAACCTACTGAAAATTTTGTATTGACTTTTTGCTCTTGTATTACATTCAAATTTTTATCTAAAATTTGAACAAATACATTCTCTTTGGTAAATTCAGGCATGTAAACTTTGTAATATCCTATGTCTTTTCCTGTAAATTCTAATTTTGATTCCATCGAACTATATTTTTTTAGTATTGCTGAATCATGATTTTTTTCAGTTTCATTGAAAATTACTGTAACCCAAATCATTCCAATCACTACTAATACAAATCCAATTTTGAATGCGGATATCTTCATTTAGTTTTCTGGAAAATTATTTGGTTAATAAAATAATCTAAAGGGCTCGAAGGGATTTGAACCCTCGACCTAGCGGTTCGAAGCCGCTTGCTCTATCCAGGCTGAGCCACGAGTCCAAACAATTAAGATTTTAACGGGTGTAAATATCTGTCTAGATACATTGAAAGTTTCAAAAAAAGTCATGGGTGTTGAATATGCAATTAGAGACATTGTACTAACTGCAAGAAAAGTTGAACAATCTGGAATGACTGTTGACTATCTAAACATTGGTGATCCTGTACAGTTTGGATTTCAACCTCCTGATAATGTAAAACAAGCTTTAATCAATTCTATCAATAAAGGTGAAAATTATTACTCTACATCAGAAGGTCTTTTAGAATTACGTGAAGAGATTGCAAAAAAAGAAAATCTGAAAGGACTTTCTATTACAGCTGATGACGTTCTAATTACAAATGGTGTTTCTGAAGGACTTGATATGGTAATTTCTTCAATCGTTGAAGAAGGTGATGAAGTGCTTTTACCTGGACCATATTATCCTCCATATGCTTCGTATGTTAGATTACATGGTGGTATTCCTGTAGAATTTTCTGTGGATCTAAATAACTCCACTCCTGATATTGATGATATTAAATCTAAAATTACATCGAAAACTGTTGCAATTTGTTTAATCAGTCCCAATAATCCGACAGGTGTAGTATTTAATGAAAATGCACTCAAAGAATTAGTTGATATTGCTAATGAACATAATCTCTACATAATTTGTGATGAAATCTATGATCAAATAATTTTTGATGATAAATTTGTAGGAATTGGAAAGGTTGCTGGTGATTCACCTGTTATAATTCTAAATGGTTTTTCTAAAGTTCATTTAATGTCCGGTTGGAGAATTGGTTATATTGCATTTAATCAATCGCCTCAACTTGAGGCAATACGTGAACATCTTCCTAAATTAGCCCGAGTGAGAATTGCAACAAGTCTTCCAGTTCAACATGCAGCTTTAGAGTCTCTACGTGGACCACAAAATTACATCAATGATTTTGTTTCAGAAATGAAAAAACATCGAGATTTAGTTGTTAAACGTCTCAATGAAATGCCTGGACTTTCTTGCCCAAATCCAAAGGGTGCATTTTATGCATTTCCAAAAATTGAGGATAATAGATTTGGTAGCGATAAAGAATTTGTTACAAAATTATTGGAATCGAAAGGTGTTCTAACTGTTCATGGTTCTGGTTTTGGAGAACAATATGGAACTGGACATTTTAGACTAGTTTATCTTCCAAGTCTTGAAATTTTAGATTCTGCAATGAATAAAATTGAAGAATTTGTCTCTCAATAATTCCATGTTGAAAATTTTTCTGGAACAATTTCTATAACACAATCTGTATCATCAAGTAATTGTCTTGCTGATTTATTTTCCAATGTTTTAAAATATTTTAAGAGAATTTTTTTTGCAAGAGTTTTTGTTTTTGGCATTTCTACAATTATGCTGGCAATTCCTTTAGACATTACTCCATAAATGCTAGGAGCACTAATTCCTACATCTACACAAAATGATACGTGATTATTTTTTTGAATATTTTTAATTTTTTGAGTTTTAGTATTTGTTCCAATGTGTATTTTTCCACTACTATATCTATACCATACAGGTGTAATGTGTGGAAAATTATTTTTGTCTATAGTACATAATCGTAAAATTTTTTGTTTTTTTAGAAATTCATCCCTTTTGTTCATGTTTTCTAAATCCTAATGCTATCATAAAAATCCCAAATGCTAGCATTCCCATTGATACTTTTTCATTTGTGACTTCTTGATTAAATAAAAAATCTCCTACGAATTCTGGCCCCCAAATTAACAATTGTTGAATAAAAACAATTGTTGCCATAACGCAAAACATCAAACCAATTGCAGTAAACCAATTTTTACCTCTTCTATGATATTCGTGACTCATGATTAATGAAATGCAGACTCAAATGATTTTGATGCCTGGATTTTTAATTTTATTTCTAATCATTGCATTAAGTAACAATGGTGTAGACATTTCTGCAAGATATGATAATTCTATTGGTCCTAAGTAAATTGATCTCAATCCTTTAATTTCATCAATTAGGGTATTGACAACTTGAACTGATTCTTTATCATCACCACAAACAAAGATATCGTAATCTAATTCTAATGTGGGATTAATCAATTTTTTCTCAGAAATTACATGAAATGCTGAAACTAGCTTTGATTTATCTTTCATGTGATTTGAAATAAGTTTGTATGAAAATGGTTTGTTGTCTTTAATTGAAACACATTCAAAACCAACATCTGTTTTAGTCATTGGTACAATTGGTGAGACTACTACACAACTATCTTTAATCTCAGATAAAATTCCAGAACATACTGAATCAATATTCTCATAAGGAATTGATAAAATTAAAACATCACTATTTTTTGCTACAGAAAGATTATCGTTTCCTGAAATCGTTCCTTTAATTTCTCCAAATGCTTCTTTTGCAATATTTGTAATCTCTGCTGCTGATTCAGATGCTCTTGTTGCATCTCTTGAACCAATAATAACGTCATAGTTTTGTGACCATCTTAAGGCAAAACCTTTACCCATTCCACCTGTTCCTCCAATTATTCCAACTTTCATATTTTATTACCTGATAATGTTATTATTATCTCTATTTGATCTTTTGAACATAGTGGGCCAAATAATTTTTCTTAGACATGGTCAGGCAAAAAACAATACTGAAAGAGTATTGTCTGGTAGAACTCCTGGAGTTCCTTTAACTGATAAGGGTATTACACAAGCTCAACAAACTGCTGAATTACTTAAACACATGAATATTTCTGCAATTTATTCAAGTCCAATTCAAAGAGCAAAACATACTGCTGAAATTGTTGGCAAACATAATTCCATTGATGTAGAAATTGATGACCGACTAATTGAACTTGATATGGGTAAATTTACTGGTGTTCCATATGATGAAATTTTTTCAAGTCATGGTAATGTCTTTATGAAATTCTATAATGATGAATTAGAAATTGCTCATAATGGAGTAGAAACTTTTACTGATGTGAAAAAACGAGTCTTATCAATTGTTGATGAAATAATTGAAAAACATTCTGATGAAAATATTGTATTAGTTACTCATATGGATCCCATCAAAGCAATGTTATCCACTGTAGTTGATTTGTCTCCTACAAACCTATTTGAACTGATTATCGCAAATGCTTCTCTAAATCTATTTAGAGAAAAAGATCGCAAATTCTCTTTAACTGGAGTTAACGTAATGCATCCTACAAGGTTCGATCAGAATTGGTAAATGCGAATCTTGAAAACCCTTATAAAGAAATTGAAGCCGAAATCAAATAATCGCTAATGAAATCAATCTATGGATTCTTCTTGATAATGGCAATATTGGTAGCTTTACCAGCTGCAGATTTCGCATTTGCAGCAGGTGACGAACCTGGTGAATATCTTGATCGTAGAGCTGTAATTTGGAACTTATTCTATAAGATGATGACAGTAGCATTTATTGTTGGTTCTGTAGTTTCTGGAACAATTATTTGGCAAGTTTGGAGATTCAGAGAATCTCATCCTAAAGCAAAACCAACTAGCTATGAGGGGACTGACTGGTAGAAATGGGTGGACACTCTAACTGGCCTGAATGGATTTATGTTGCAGTAGTTATTGCATTAATGGCTTGGGTAGGTGCCGAAGCATGGGAAGCTGAAAGACTTGTTGAACACATTCCTGAAGATGCTGAAACAATTATTGTAACTGGGCAGCAGTGGTTCTGGACTTTTGAACATGAAGATGGAACAAAAGAAATTGGCGAATTACATGTTGAAGTGGGAAAAGCCTACAAATTTGAAATAGTTTCTACAGATGTTAATCATTCTTTTAATATTCACGATTATGTAGTTTTATTGGATGCAATTCCTGGTAGAGTAAATACTGTATGGTTTGCACCAGATGCACCTGGTGTACATGATATTCAATGTAGAGAATATTGTGGATTAATCCACTATAACATGAGAGGAACACTATATGTTGAGGAGCCATCACATTGACAATCTTAACAACGCTTTTATCCCAAATTATTTTCGAGGAGATTAACTAATGACTTTAGAATTACAAAAACCACGTCCAATTTGGCAAATTATGTTTTCAACACATCACACTGATGTTGGATTACTTTATTTGATCAGTTCACTCACATTCTTATTCTTAGGTGGATCATTGGCACTTGGAATTAGAGCTGAACTATTCTTACCAGGTTCTCAAATTATAACAGATGCAATGACATTTAACAGAATCTTTACTGTTCACGGAACAACGTTAATCTTCTTATTCATTATTCCTTTTGCATCTGCAGTTGGTAACTACTATGTTCCAATTATGGTTAGATACAAGGATATGGCTTATCCAAAACTTAATGCAATTGCATTTTGGATGATTCCTCCAGCAGGTGTTCTTATCTGGTTAGGATTTGCAGATTTTACATGGTATGCAACACCTCCTTATTCTATAATTAGTGCCCCGGGTCCTGCCGCCGACATGTGGATTTTTGGCTTAAAGATTTTGGGTGTTTCTTCAGTTTTGGGTGCACTTAACTTTATAGTTACAATTTTGAAGTGTAAACATCCTGACATGTCTATTGGACAAGTCCCATTATTGGCATGGTCATTCTTATCCTCATCGTTGATTATTCTTGTAGCAATTCCGACATTTGCTGCAGCATTGTTAATGCTGTTAACTGATAGACTTGGAGCAAGTGGATTTTTCAATCCAGCAATGGGTGGTGATCCAATTTCATATGCACACTTGTTTTGGTTTACATTCCATCCTGAAGTCTATGTTTTAGTCATTCCAGCAATTGGTATGATGTATGAAATTATTCCTAGATTCTCTAGAAAACCAATTTACAGTTATAATTCTGGAATCTTTGCATTTGTTTTGTTATCCATTGTCGGTTTCTCATCATGGGCACACCACATGTATGCAACCGGTATGTCATTTACTGAAAAAACAGTCTTTATGGTCGGTACATTAGCTGCTGTACCCGCATCTGCAATGCACGTATTCAATTTTGTTGCAACAATGTGGAATGCAAGAATTAAATTCTCAACACCAATGATGTGGTCTGTTGGAGGAATTGCATTATTCTTCTCTGCGGGTGCAGGTGGTGTAGTTAACAGTGCAATGCCATTAGACTTTACAACACACGATACCTATTGGGTTGTTGGACACTTCCACCTATTTGTAATGGGAACAATTGCATTTGGTTCAATTGGGTTCCTTTACTACATGTTCCCATATGTAACTGGTAGAATGTATAATGAGGCATTAGGTAAAATTCACTTTACCTTGTCTTTCATAGGAACTGTTCTAGTATTCTTTACACAACACATACTTGGATTGTATGGAATGCCAAGAAGAATTTATGATTATCCGCCAATTCCAGAATGGATTGCAATGAATCAAATAACCACTATTGGTGCTATGATTATTGGTATTAGTATGGCAATATTCTTAGCAAACATGATTCACAGCGCTGGAAAAGGAAAGATTGCAGACACAGACGATCCATTTGGTCTTGGAGGCAAATACTACTATCCATTTGAGGCAAAGAACCCATCACATTAGGAGATATATGAAATGAACCAAGAATATTCCCCAGAACTTTACAGAACAACTTCGTCTAGAGTTGGAAAGATGCTAGCTATTATGTTAGGAATTTGTATTGTAGGTGGAGCAATTTTCTTTGGAATGTGGGATTATTGGATTTCAGAAACACCTAATGTCGTTGCAGTAATGGCAGGAGATGTTGATCATTCAGCACCTGCTGAAGCAACTGGAATAACAATTACACAAGATCTTTCATTTCTTGAATCACCTGACTTTAGATCTTTGACGTTTAATGCTATGATTGATGAACCTGGAGTCAATCCAACAATTGAGATGAGTGTTGGTGACAAAGTTATCTTTAATGTTGTAAATGATGGGATGTCATTCCATTCATTTGGTGTAACAAAAGACACTGAAGGCTTTGCAGGAATTATTCCTGGAAGTGAAGTTGCAGCACCAACAAACCCATTAAAACCTGGTGAATCTGGTACTTCTGAATTCATTGCAGGTGAGGAAGGAACTTACTACTACATTTGTACTGTTCCAGGACATAGAGATCAAGGTATGGTTGGTGAAATTATTATTTCTGGTTCAAGTGGACCAGCAGTTGCAGCAGCCCCAACTGGTGTATCTCATGACTTTACACTTGACTTTGTAGAGTCTGATGATTTTAGAACTCTAGCATTTAACGCATTACCTGGAGAAGAAGGAAATAATCCTTCAATAACTGTAAGCTCTGGTGATGAAGTAACAATCACTTCACTCAATGCTGGAATGTCATTTCATGCATTTGGTGTAGTCTCAAACCCTGATGATTTTAACAGTGTTGTTTTTGATTCAGAAATTGCAGCAGCAACAAACCCATTAAAACCTGGTGAATCTGGTAGTACGACCTTTATTGCTGGTGCACCTGGAACTTACTACTACATTTGTACTGTTCCTGGACATGCATTACAAGGAATGATCGGCGAATTTATTGTAGAATAATTTTGGCAATTCAATATCTAGCATTATCAACTTTAGTAGTATTGTATTCACTGATGTTTATTGGTGGATATATTTCTGCAGCTGGATTGGGATTAACTTGTCCTGAATGGCCTGAATGTCCAAACGGTTTCATGCCATCAGCTGAATATTTTGTTGAATGGACTCACAGATTAATTGCTGCAAGTGTTGGTATCTTAGTAATCTCTACAATGGTTGCAAGTTTGATCAACAAAAATGCTGATTTGAAAATTAAAGTCACTAGCTCACTTGCAACTGCATTAGTTGTTACACAAATTACTTTGGGTGCTTTAGTTATTGACTTAAAGTTACATGCGGTTTTAGTTTCAATTCATTTAGGTATTGGAATCTTTTTGTTTTCAATGGTACTGTTAACAACATTATTTGCATTCCGTATTGCAAAAATGCCAATGAAATCTAAGATTTAGATTTTTTAAAATATTTTGGCAAGTAAATGTAACCCATTACAACTGCAAAAGTTAATGCACCTACGGTGATTGCAACTATGAAAATTACTCCAAATGGACTTTGAGTTCCCATATTAAATGAATAAGTTAATGTTCCTTTTGTCCCCTCCATATCGTACAAATCAATATAGACAATATGGTTTCCAGGATTTTTCCAAACATAGTCTATATCCCAATGCCCATCTTGTATGGATGTTGGAGGAATTGCATTTACTTGTTGATCGTTATAGAACACTCTGATCCCCATTGTGAAATTATCAACTTCTTCAAAGTCTGCATCAGTAACTCTGACCAAAAATTGAGATGGTTCATTTAATTGTGGAAATTCAGGCGTTGTGGCTACTTGAACTCTATATCCTCCATAGAATTCTTCTGCTGAATTAAACAATGAATGTGCATATGCAGAATTCATGGCTGAAGTTGCTGAAAAAATTATAATGAAGATCAATAATGTTGATCGCATCTTAATCATACGATATACTTAATGAGAGATGAATATATTGTAAATCAATTTCCTTCGAGGAAATCTTCACAACCTTTAAATCCTTATTATCTAGAAATCAAAATGTTGACCCTCGTAAGAAAATCAATCGATATTAAAACACCTGTTGACAGTGTCTTCACTTACTTCGCAAGACCAGAACATGTTTCTGATCAAATCAAAAATGATTCTGTTGGAATGACAGTCATCCCAATGGATATCAAAGAAGGAATGGGTGTTGGAACAACCTTTAGAATTATCGGTGACTTTAGCGGAAAACGTTTAGAGTGGGATTGTGAAACAACTGAATTTATCAGAAATGAAAAAATCGTTGCAAAACAAATTGAAGGTCCTTTCAAAAATTGGGCAATCACAAATGAGTTCAAATCATTAGGTGATAATCTTACTAGAATAACCATGTCAGTTGAGTATGAAATGCCATTTGGTCCATTAGGAGCAATTATGGATAAAGCAAAATTTGCAAAATCAGCTGAAAGAGGAATGGAGACTGCACTTTACAACGTTAGAGGATTACTAGAAGGAAACGGTTCAATTCCAGTGTACATTACACTAGATGCATATCAAAAACTTCTTGCAGAAAAGAAGAAGATGAATAATGTTCCAGTTTCAACTGCACTTACAGCAATTTTAGAAAAGTACAGTGAAATCGAAGCTAAAGCACAAAACTAAATTTTCATTTATTTTAAAATCTTAAGATTAATAACAACTCTAGGCATTTTTATTCAGTGTGGGTTTATGGCGCAGCCAGGTAGCGCACCGGACTCTTAATCCGGTTGTCGAGGGTCCGAATCCCTCTAGACCCGCTTTAAATTATATTTTTTAAATTAAGAATAAAGATTAAATTTTTTTTAATAAAGTAAATCTAGTTTGATCTTGTCCGTAATCTTCATGTAAATCTACGTCACTTACAAATTTAATTTTATAATCTACCCATTTTTCACCCATGTTGCGAAATTTGTGATTCTCATCAATTTCTTTTTCATTTTTTTCATATTTCTCACAATGCATAATCCATTTTTTTGAAACTCTAAACATCTCTTTAATTCCATTTTCTAAAACGTCATCATCAAGATAGTTCATTAATCCATGTGTAAATACAAAATCTATTGAAGAATCTTCAAATGGTAATTTGGTAATGTCACCTTTTTGAAAATTCACATTTGGTAATTGTTTTTTTGCAATGTCTAATGCATAGTCATTTAGATCAATTCCGTGTAACTGAAATGATTCTGAAAATAATCTCAAGTCAATACCTGTTCCACAACCAATCTCCAAAATACTTTGTACCCCTGGTAAAGAACTAGCTAAATCTCTGATGTATTTTGAAAATTCTTTATTATATCTTGATTCGTTTTCATCTGCATATTTATTCCAAAATTCTTCATTATATTTCATAAAATTTTTTAATTAAAGCTGTATTTGTTATTATTTCTCTTTCTTAATGTTGGCATTTACATGGAATTAATTGTGTATCAAAAGTGCAATCGTGTGGCCCATCTGATTTTCCTTGTTTTGGAATATTTTTCATACAATCTTCGTGACGTCCTTTTCTACAGAACCAACAAACTTCAGGAGTGTCACCTGTTGCACATAAATCCATAATTTTTCATATTTTTTTTGGGTAAAAAAGTTATTTGAAATCAGATAAAGGTTAACCATGGCAAAAATCTTTCATCTTTACCCATCACTACATCACTAAATGATTTTTGTAATGCTTTAGTTACACTGCCCATCTTTCCTGTTCCAATTTTGACTTTATCGATTTGTGTAACTGATTTTACTTCTGCAGCAGTTCCTGTCATGAATATTTCATCTGCATTGTATAGATCATCTCTTTCTAAATCTCGCTCAATTACAAATCCGCCATTTTCTTCAATTATTTGTATAATGCTATCTCTAGTAATTCCTTCTAGTCCACCAGCTGATAATGGTGGTGTTTGTATGATGTCATCTTTTATAATGAAAATATTCTCAGCACTTCCTTCTGCAACTTTTCCTTGCGAATTTAACATAATTGCTTCATCATATCCGTTATCTAATGCTTCCATTCTTGCTAAAGCAGCATTAGCATAATTTGATGCTGCTTTTGCTTGCATTGGTTGTGATCTTGAATCAATTTTTACCCAACTAGAAACTTTACATTTTGCTCCAGAAAATTTTCCAGCTTTTGATTCTCCCATTTTCCATTCCCAACATGAAATTGACATATCTACTTTGTTTGTTGTAGGAGTTAATCCCATTGTTCCATATCCATAATATGCTAATGGTCGAATGTAAGCTTCTTTTAATCCACTGGCTTTAATCGTTTTTACAATTGCTTCTGAAATTTCTTTTTGAGTAAATTGCATTTTCATTGAATATAATTTTGCAGATTTGAATAATCTTTCAACATGTTCTGGTAATCTGAAAATTGCTGAACCATTTGGGGTGTCATAACATCTTATCCCCTCAAAAATTGATGTTGAATAATGTAATGCATGTGTTAATACGTGAACTTTGGCATCTTTGAAAGGAACTAATTTTCCATTCATCCATATTTTTCCAGTTTCTATCATAGGAAGAGAAAAAAATCCTCGTAATTTAAAGAGTTATTTTTTGAAAATTTCTCAATATGGAAAATACATATCTGATCAATTATGTATGATGATATGGAGTGGACTTTAGGATTTATTGCAATAATTTTTCTTACTGCAGGCTTGATTGGTCAGGCATTTCAAATGCGTAAAATTCGTTTAGCAAATCATCCAGATGGGGAATTAGCCTCACCAAATATTTTCACAAATAAGAGTAATTTCAAGTGGTATGCAATTATTGGAATTGGTATTGCATGCTGGTATGTGGCAGAACGACTCTGATCTATATAGATTAGAATTAAATACTAATTTGCTCTACTTATAGTAGCGTGTTGTGGGTAACGCCGGACTAAATCTAGATAAAGAGTCCAAGAACAAACCCTTAATGGCGTTTACTGGTGAAAACCTGTAACGCCATCATTAAGTTAAATAAAATTAATTTTTGATATTTCATCATGTACAGCTATGATTGCTTTTCGAATATTTTCTTCTGCATCTTCTACAACAATTAATATTCTTGATGTTTCTTCTTGTGCATCCATATTCAAAATATTTAATCCCGATTCACCAATCTTTGCACTAGTTCTTGATGCAACTTGTTGAACTCTCCACATTTCATCTCCGATTAATGTGATGACTCCTCTATTGTATGTAATTGTAGCAAGTGAGTCAAATCCTAAAAGATATTTCTCATTTCTTTTAACATAATCTCCATCTAAAAATAATATTCTTGATAATTCTACTCCATCTTTGGTAAATGGTGATAAAATAATAAATTCACTATATCGTTTGTCTTTTTCTAAAGATGTAAGTAATTTTTGTATAGAATTTGTTTCTATTCTAAATATTGCACAATTTTCTTTTCCTGTAACTATTTTAATTGGATGACCTTTTTGTTCATCTAATTGTCTTTTAATTATGGTAATTTTTTCAGGGTTTTTAATATTGGTAATTTTAATTGGCATGTCTACTCCATGTTCTACAATTTCTTTAATTGCAATTGGATCTAAAATCTTCATTCCAAACATTCCAGCTAATCTTGCTTCATTGTAAGATAATTGAATAACTTCTCTTAATCCTTCTTTTACAATTTTTGGATCAGCTGATACTACTGAACTATCTTTTTCAAAATCTATACTGGTTTCATATTTTTTATGAAATAATATTCCTAAATCAGCTGCAGTTCTATCTGAACCCCCTCGTTCATAGGTAGTTGTTACACCATCTACTGTTTTTCCTATAAATCCACCAATAGTGACTACTTGGTTATTTTTAACTAATTCTTCAATTTTACCTATTCTTTCATTTGATTCAAATTTCAAAAAATTTGTTGACTCTATGTTGTTATCTGTAATAATTGGCCAATCCTCAAATTCTACAGCATCAGTTTTGATATCATTACTTCGTAGAATATGATTCATAACATGAGACATCAATATCTCTCCCGAAAATGCCAATGCTTTGGATCTTATTTCGTCTACAAATTCTCCATTTTCAAGTGCATCTTCAAGAGCTTTTTGTGATTTTTCTAAATGCACGTCGATATCTTTTTGACAATTATCCTTATTTTCATCATTAACTAATTGAACAATTTTTTGATAACATGTTTTAACAATGTCTAATGATGGTTTAATTCCATTTTCTGCATTTTTTCCTTGTTCTAATATGACATCTGTAAGAGAACGTCTTTTTCCATTATGAGTGGTTAATGGTGCTGAAAATACAGTAATTAATTTAGAATCTTTTTTTAAATTGTTTATCCTTTCAAGAATTTGTGGGATTGATTCTCCATCTGAACCTATTGCACTTCCTCCAAATTTTGCAATGATTAAATTATTCATGGTATTGTCTTAAAACTAAATTGCCATCTATTAACTATTTGATTCTATTTTGTAAATTTTCTAATAATTTCAGCTGCTAATTCTGCACCATTTGTATTTATTTTATTTCTTTTTTCATCTAATTTTTCTAAAATTAATTTATCTAGTCTGTTTATGTCATCAAAACTAAATCCCTCATTTTTGGAATTATTCTCTTGTTCAAAATGACCTTTTATTGGGATAAATATACCGGGTGTACCATACGCTTTTGCTTCATCAATTGTTGATTTTCCTGCAAGTGAAATTACTAAATCTGCAGCATAAATTAATTCATGTAAGTTATCTACAAATCCTAAATTTTTTACATTTTCAAATTCTTTTGTTATAGATGGACCAGTCACTAGAATAATTTCAACATCTAAATTTAATTTCAACATTGATTTTATTGATTGATGGATTAAAAACAATCCTGCATCTGTGCCACCAATTGAAATTAGAATTGTTTTTTTATTAAATAAAAATTTCTTTCTTAATTCTTCTCTAGAATGATTTATTTTTCTAACAATTGGCCCAATTCTTCTTATATTATCTACATCCTCCCCGTCTTCTGGAATTATAACGATATCACAATTTTTAATTATTTTCATCATTGATTTATTCATCTTTTTTTCAATAAATGATGTTATTCCTTTTGTAAATTTAGTTTCTAATACATCCGTAATCAAAATATTTGGAATTTTCAATTCTTGTGCAATAGTCAATGATGCAAAATCTTCATCACTAATTACTAATTCTGAATTATTTTTTTCAATAATTTTATTTGATATGTTTTTACAATTTTTGTAATATTGATAATATTTCCATAACCACTTTGTTTGATTATTTAACACTCCATTTTCTACAAAAAAAGAAGGTGGATTATAGACATTATCTACATTATGATCTAATTTTTTTAAAATTTGAGCAGCTCCACTACCTGTAACGAAATTCACTAAAAAATCTTCTAAATTATTGACTATTGCAATATCTCTAGTCACATGACCTAGTCCAATTGGACTGGAAAAAAAATCACAATTATTCATAGTCTTGATTACTTTCTACCAAATTTCTATATTTTACCATGTCTCAAAGTTTAAATGGATTTCAACGAGGAATGTTTCAGTGGGCTCATAGTCTAGCTCGGTTATGACGTCGCCCTTACACGGCGAAGATCCGGTGTTCAAATCACCGTGGGCCCATTTTTACACAAGTAACTCTGAGAATTACGTAATGCTATAAATAATAACATCTTAGGTTGATTAGAATGTCTTCATTCACTTTTTTTAGTTTACAAAAAAAATTACTAGTATTAGTTTTATCGACTACTTTAATTTCAATATCTATTACAACTGTAATTTTTCTTAATTTTGATAATATTTCATTATTTCAACTACAAGAAAATATCGTCGTAATTGGAATTTCTTTAATGATTTCATTAAGTATCTTGACATATTTTTTGTCAAAACGTCTTTCTGAACCACTCAGAAAACTTAGCGAAGCAACTTATCAAATTTCTCGTGGTGAATTTGATGTTAGAACTAATATAAAATCTCGTGATGAAATAGGCAATCTTTCTGAGTCCTTTGACAATATGGCAAAAAAATTACAAGAAGCAGAAATTACCATTAAACAAAAAGAAGAAGTTATCAAACAACAGGAAGATATTCTTCTAAAATTTTCTCAACATACTCAAAATGATTGTGTTTGTGTTATAGATATGAAAGATTCAACAAAAATTTCTTCTATTTTATCAGATGATGATGTTACTAAATTATATGAAATCTTTCTAAATTTTATGGCTAAAATTGTTAAAAGTTATGATGGTGAAGTAGTGAAAAATATTGGTGATGCATTGATGTTTAGATTTCCAAATATTGATCTTTATGATAGTAAAATTCTAAAAAATATTATTGAATGTTGTTTGAATATGATTGAATCCCATGATGATTTAACAAAACAGTTGGAAAAAGAAGGAATGCCTGCATTAAATTATAAAATTAGTATCAGTTACGGCTCAGTTAAAGTAGCTCAAAGTACTACTTCTACAATTAGTGACATTTTTGGACCAACTGTAAATAGATGTTTTAAAATAAATTCACTTTGCCCTGAGAATAGTCTTATTGTTGATAATAATTTGTATCATGCTTTCAAGAAATTTGATGTATATGATATTTCTCAATTACCTGAAACTGAAATCAATAAAAAATATGGATATAAAATCTTCCAAGTTCAAAGAAAGAAATAATTTTCTTATCCAATTTTACAACAACTTTTACTTTGTAATCCTCTAGTAATCCAATAAATTGAAAAGAACAATACTCCTATTGAGATAAATTTCAATTCTAACCCTTGCATTGGAAATAATGACAATCCTCCAACGGCTCCTAAAATTACTGCTAATGGGGCAGTACATGCAGGACATCCTGGTGTAAATGCAGCAAAGACTCCTCCAAAAAGTGCAGATGAATTTGTTTTAACTGAATTAGATTTTACCGAATTTATTTTTTTCATTTGATTAATCTTAAATGCCATCATTGCAAAATTAATCCCTGCTAAGGATGAAATTACTACTGTCAAACCAATTGATGTAAAAAGATAATGTGGTGCTAGTTCTACTGCTGCATCAAAGTGAGTCGGTAACATTGACATAGTCAAAAAATAATAAATTATTCCCAATCCAATTCCACTAATTATTCCAACCATGGCATATTTTCTTATTGTCAAAACATTAGAAATTAGTTGGAATTTTGTTTGCATACTTTTAAAATAAAATCTATCATATTTTAAGCATTTTTTAATATCAAAAGACTCTTAGCCTTTATTTTTTAATAATATTCATGTCTGAATTTTCCTCTAATGAAAAAACCATTTTGGTTCAATATGGAATTAAAAAATATGAACATGAGGAAACTGTTCTTGAAAAATTAAAAACTGTAATGAGTGAAAAAGATATTCAACGAAATATTGATACTTTAATTGCAACACAAATAGTTAGACGAATCGGTCCTGAAGTTCTTCAAAACAATGAAAGTCATACTGAATTACCTGATCTTCCTGAAAATTTAAAATCTATTATTGAGAATTTATAATTTAAAATCCTCTGATTCCTTGAGGACGTACAATTTCTGGATGTTCTTTCATCCATTCAACTTTTTCTAACATTTCTTGTTTATCTTGTGGAAATGTACCTTTTACAGTATATGCATTTGAACCATGATTTACTCTAAATACAATTTTTTCATTTGTATTGATTTGCTTAACTAATTCATAAAGTTCTTCTAATCCCTCATCATCATTGATTCTAACAAATTCTCCATCATACTTATCGATAAATTCTTGTTTGATTCCATTTTCTAAATACAATGTTAATGCACCAACATAATTTGGTGAACAGGCACTAATTACTTCAGCTGTACCTTTGATATGTTCTTTTGAATATTTTTTTCCACCTAATCCTAAAATTACCATGCATGACATTATGTAGCCTGCCTCTTTTGCTTTGTTAACTGATTTGATGATTGTTTTTGCAACTGCACCCTTAGTTACTTTTTTCAAAACAATATCTGAACCACTTTCAATTCCTAAATAGAACATGTCCAGTCCTGCTTCATTCATTTTCTTTAATTCTTCAGGTGTTTTTTTCAAAATATTCATTGGCATTGCATAACATGAAATTCTTTCAATATTTGCAAATTTTTCTCTAATGTATTTTAAAATTTTAATCATATATTCTGAATCAAGATTCAGTGCATCCCCATCTGCAAGAAATACTCTTCTTGTATCTGGAACATATTTTGCCATCATATCAATTTCAGCTTTAATATCATCCCATGATCTTTCAGAATATTCTTTTGATCTATACATATCGCAAAATGAGCATTCATTAAATGAACAACCTAACGTAACTTGAAAAATCAGTGATCTAGCTTCTGATGGTGGTCTATATAGTGGTGGATCATAATTTAACATCATTTTATTCATTTCACTTTGTTTGATTATCTTTTTTATACTTTCTATTTTGATAATAGTCAGTAAAAATTGAAAATTAGTGTTTATGTTGATGGATCTGGTGGTTCAAATGGTGGATTTGGTTTTTTTGTAAAAGAAACTGGAGAATCATTTTATGAAAAAAAACCTGAAATTACAAATAATCAAGCTGAATATTTGGCAATAATTTCTGCATTAAAGAAATTCGTAGATACTGATTATGAAATAACTATTTTCAGTGATTCTAAAAATACTGTAAATCAATTAAATCATGAATTTGCAATAAATAATGAAAAACTTCGTGATCTAGCTCGTGAATCATGGCTAATTATTGGAAAATTCTCACATTTATCTATAGTTTGGATTCCTAGAAAAGAAAATCTTGCAGGTAAGATGTTAGGAAGTTAGAATTAGAGATCAGAAATTTCTATGAATAACTTTATTATAGAAATTTTAAATTCATTTTATCATGGCAGAATCTGTCTTTTTATCTCCAAAATCAATTGCAGTAATTGGTGCATCAGATAAAGCTGGTAGTGTAGGTGCTACCATTACATCAAATATTATGAATGGTTTCAAAGGTATTGTCTATCCGATTAGTCCATCACGTGATAAAGTATTTTCTAAAAAAGCTTACAAAACTGTGTTAGATGTTCCAAAGCAAATTGATTTAGCAGTTATTGTAATTAAAAACACACTAGTTGCACCTGTTTTAGAAGAATGTGGTAAGAAAAAAATTAAAGGCGTAATTATCATTACAGCTGGTTTCAAAGAAGTAGATGAAGAGGGTGCAAAACGTGAACAAGAAATTAAAGATATAGCTAAAAAATACAAAATCCAAATCATTGGACCAAACTGTCTTGGTGTGATGAATCTCGATCCTAAAACAATGATGAATTCTACATTTCTTAAAATCACACCAAAATCTGGAAAAATTGCACTTGTTTCTCAAAGCGGTGCAATATGTGCTGCATTAGTTGAAGATGCTAGTGCTCAAGGAATTGGTTTTTCAGCAGTTGTCAGTCTTGGAAATAAAGCTGCAATGAGTGAAGTTGATGTATTAAAAATTCTAGCTAACCACAAACAAACTGAAGTTATTGTAATGTATCTTGAGGATATGGGTGATGGACAAGAATTTCTTAAAGTTTGTAAAAATATTACTAAAAAACTCAAAAAACCAGTTCTTGTTCTCAAATCTGGGCGTAGTCCTGAAGGTGCAAAGGCTGCAATGTCCCATACTGGTGCATTAATGGGTTCTGATGAAATTTATGATGCGTTACTAAAACAATCAGGTGCAATTAGAGTTGATACTATGGAAGAATTATTTGATTATGCAACTGCCTTTTCTAAACAACCATTACCATTAGCTGGTGATCTAGTAATTGTTTCAAATGCAGGTGGCCCTGCAATTATTTCAACTGATGCTTGTTCAAAAATGAATATCAAAATGGCTGATATTACAAGTGTCAGAAAAAAAATTGATCAAGTAATTCCGCCTTGGGGAAGCTCTAGAAATCCTGTTGACATTGTAGGTGATGCTGATTTTAATCGATTCAATAATGTTTTAGACAGAGTACTTGCTCATCCAAAAGTTGGTTCAGTTATTTCAATGTGTACTCCATCTGGAACTTTAGACTATGATAAATTAGCAGAGGTAATTGTTAACATGTCTAAAAAATATAAAAAAACAATGCTTGCTAGTTTAATGGGATTGGATGAAGGAATCACTAATAGGGAAATTTTAGCAAAAGGAAATGTTCCATATTATACATATGCTGAAGGTGCAATTCGAACTCTTGCTGCAATGATTAGATTTAGAAATTGGGTTAAATCTCCACAAGGAAAAATTACAAAATTCAAAGTAAATAAAACTAAAGCCCAAAAAATATTTGATAAAGTAAAAAGTGAAAAAAGACCAAACCTCTTAGAAGAAGAAGGACAA
This sequence comes from Nitrosopumilus sp. Nsub, assembly GCF_001541925.1. GTDB lineage: Archaea > Thermoproteota > Nitrososphaeria > Nitrososphaerales > Nitrosopumilaceae > Nitrosopumilus. The sequence goes on along the minus strand of NZ_LQMW01000024.1, from coordinate 16,854 downwards.
GAAGTTCTCAAAGCATACGGTTTACCACTTCCTGCTAGTGCACTTGCTACAAACGAATCTGAAGCAGTAAAAACTGCTAAGAAAATTGGCTATCCTGTTGTTATGAAAATTGCATCGCCTCAAATTATACATAAATCTGATGCAGGTGGTGTCAAAGTTAATCTAACTAATGATGCTGAGGTAAAGGCTGCTTTTAAGACAATTATTAAAAATGCTAAAAATTATGATAAAAAAGCTGAGATTAAGGGAGTGTTAATTGTTGAAATGGTTAAGGGAGGAAAGGAATTAATCATTGGCTCCAAATTAGAGCCTGGATTTGGACCGGTAATTATGTTGGGAATGGGTGGAATTTACGTTGAAGTTCTAAAAGATGTTACATTCAAACTTGCACCTGTCACAGACAAAGAATCTGATGATATGATTGCCTCAATTAAAACTCAAAAACTTCTTCAAGGAGTTCGAGGCGAAAAACCCTCTGATATTGCAAAATTATCTGAATGTATTCAGCGACTTTCACAATTAGTTACTGATTTCAAAGAGATCAAAGAATTAGATATGAATCCTGTACTTGTAATGGAAAAAGGAAAGGGTTGTAAAATTTTAGACGTTAGAATCGGCCTATAATTAATTTTTATTCATAAAATTCTCTTTTTTGGAATTTAGACTATTTATAGAACTTAAGCCTTATTGAATTATGAGTAATGAGTCTACTGTAATTAGATCTGGAGATGATTATATTGAAAGTCTCAGAAATCGAAATCTAAAGGTCTACCTCTTTGGAGAACTTGTTAAAGAACCTGTAGATCATCCTGTGATTAGACCGTCAATTAATGCAGTAGCTGAAACTTATGATCTTGCAATACGTGAAGAATCCCTTGCTTCAGCAGATTCATCAATAACAGGATTGAAGGTTAATCGATTTTTACATATTGCAGAAAGTGCAGAAGATTTAGTTTTACAAAATAAAATGCAAAGAAAATTAGGTCAAAATACTGGTACTTGTTTCCAACGATGTGTTGGAATGGATGCTATGAATTCTTTACATTCCACAACATTTGAAATTGATGAAAAACATGGAACTGATTATCATAAAAGATTTTTAGAATTTATTAAAATGGTTCAGAAAGGAAATCTCGTTATTGGAGGTGCAATGACTGATCCTAAAGGTGATAGAAGTAAAGGGCCATCTGAACAAGAGGATCCTGATCTTTTTACTAGAATTGTTGATAGTGATGAAAAAGGTGTTTATGTTTCAGGAGCTAAAGCACATCAAACAGGATGTATTAACTCTCATTGGATAATTTTGATGCCAACAATTAGATTAACTGAAAATGATAAAGATTGGGCAATTGTAGGTGCAGTTCCGGCAGATGCAGAAGGAATTACTTACATTTACGGTAGACAATCATGTGACACTAGAAGTATGGAAGAAGGTGACATTGATTCTGGTAACGCAAAATTTGGAGGACAAGAAGCTTTGATAGTTTTAGATAGGGTGTTTATTCCATGGGAAAAAGTTTTCATGAATGGAGAATTTGAATTTGCATCTATGTTAGTTGAACGTTTTACTTGTTATCATAGACGTAGTTATGTTTGTAAAACTGGATTAGGTGATGTGCTAATTGGTGCTGCTGCAACAATTGCAGACTATAATGGCGTTCCAAAAGTTTCTCACATTAAAGATAAAATTATTGAGATGACTCATCTTAATGAAACCATTTTTGCTGCAGGCATTGCATCTTCATATCAAGGACAAAAAATGAAATCTGGTGTATTTCTCAATGACGATATGCTTGCACAAGTATGTAAACACAATGTAACTAGATTCCCTTATGAAATTAGTAGACTTGCACAAGATATTGCAGGTGGATTAATGGTAACATTGCCATCTGAACAAGATTTTAGACATCCAGAAGCTGGTCCAATGTTAAAAAAATATCTTGCAGCAAGAAAAGGTGTAGATGTAGAAAATAGAATGAGAATTTTAAGATTAATTGAAAATATGACTCTTGGTAGAAATGCAGTTGGATATCTAACAGAATCTATGCATGGTGCCGGTTCACCACAGGCTCAAAGAATCCAAATTCAACGCCAAATGCAAGTTGGATACAAGAAAAATTTAGCAAAGAACCTTGCTGGTATCACAAATGATATTGAAGAACCTTCAGAACCATCTGATTACTTTAAACGTGTTTTCAAAACAAAAGACTCTGTACTTTAATTTAGAAAATTAATTTATTGCTTATTTTCTTTATCTTCGTCTGATTTCTCTTCAACTTGTTTAGATTCTTCAATTTTCTCTTCAGAAATTTCTGATTTGTTTATTTCTGCTGAATATTCAGAATCTGTTTCTATTTTACCAATGTCCGATAATTCTTCTAATGTTTCTTTACTTACTATATCTTCCACATCTTTTTTCTTACCTGTAAATTGTTTAATGATCATAATCCCTACGACAATTGCAATAATGATATAATTCATTGGAGGTTTCAACACTTGTGTAATGTATCCTACTTGTGGAATGATGTATGCTACTTTACCAATGTATTCTTCTTCTGTAATTGGATAATCTGTACCTCTGATGAATGATGGATTTGCATCACCTTGTGTTCTGACTGTAAGTGGATCTTCGCTAAGAATTGATTCAACTCTATGAACAATTACCCTGTTGTGATCTGAAGGCCTATCAAACACAATTATGTCTCCTACTTGAACTTCTTCAAATGGCTCATGTCCTTGAATAACTATGATGTCATAAACTTCTAAGGCTGGAATCATACTTCCACTTGCAACAACATAAAATGGATTTTGAGTTCCAAATGCAGCTGTTAACCCAATCCAAATAACTACTACTGCTACTGCTACGATTACAATATCTTTGATAACACCTTTTGAGATAGATCTTTTAGTCAATTACATTATTTCCTTATTGATATTTCATTAAGTTTGTTAATTATTGGATTTTATTTCCACATTCTTCACAGAATCTTGAGCCATCTTTATTTACAAATCCACATTCAGAACATTTTCCTGGCTGAGATGCAGCAGTTTCTTCAGGTTTTCCTAGTAAAACGACTTCCCCAACTTTTTTAATACTTGTCCAAGGAATACTGCCTTCAGTTCCATCAATTTTGATTATTACCAAAACCATTGATTGTGTATTGCCATCAATACCAACTTGTTTTGCAGTACCAATTTTATTTGCATTTTCATCTATTACTGCTCTTCCTTCTATTGAACTAACAGATGTGGAAGAACTTGGTGTTGTAGCTTCTACTGCAGGTGTTGTAGCTTCTACTGCAGGTGTTGTAGCTTCTACTGCAGGTGTTGTAGCTTCTACTGCAGGTGTTGTAGCTTCTACTGCAGGTGTTGTAGCGTTTGAATCTAATGGTTTTGCACTTCCTACTTCTACTTCTTCATTTGGTTTTTTGAATTCTCTATATTCTGCAATAGATGCATTACATGAATTACAAATATACTGACCTCTTTCAGCTAAAACTAAATTTTCTGCTACTTCTTCATTTGGATTTTCAAACTCTATTTTTGGTGGACCTTCAAATTCTTTTTCACATGTATTGCAAAAATGTTTAGTAATTTTATCTGCATCTAATCTGCCAATTGGTGCTAAAAATAAGTCTGGACCTCCTAAATTCCCTTTCATTTGTTGTTCATCTGTAACTGTGGCCATAACATAGCCTCCAGAACCTCTTAATTTTTTTAATCTAAGTTCTGAACTCATAATTCAGATTTATCAAAACGTCATTTAAGTATATATGAAATTTGATCTAAATTCAAAAAATAACATATTGAAATTTGGTGAACGTTTTTAGGTGTGATGATTAAATCCCAATTATAATGGGAATTACTCAAATTTCAGATGCAAAGTCTTGGGAAGTAGATGTCATTAATTCTGACATTCCTGTATTTGTAGACTTTTGGGCAGAATGGTGTGGTCCATGTAGAATGGTAGGCCCAGTAGTTGAAGAACTTGCAAACGACTATGATGGCAAAGTAAAATTTGTCAAGGTTAATGTTGACGAGGCTAATGAATTAGCTTCTAAATACAATGTGTTTAGTATTCCGACTTTGATCCTCCTTAACAAAGGTGAAATAGTTAGTCAACAAGTTGGTGCTGCTTCTAAAGAATCATACCAAAGTATGATTGACAGAGCATTAGCATAAAATACCAAAAACGTTTTTCTTGTTTTTTCTTCCTAAAGTAATTAATATTCCAATATTTGATTCAGATTATGTCTTTTGGTGAAGTAGATACACTTGGAATGCTTTTTGATAAACTACAGAGTTTGTTTGATGAATCTCAAGGATACTATGAATCATTTTTAGATACTAACAATATGTACAAAAAAGGTCAAATCAGTGACAAAGAATTCTTTCAAAAATTAGGTGATTATACAGTTGCATATTCAGCATTAGAATTTTTAGCTATCAAAGTAATTTTTGAATTAAGAAAATCTCAAGGTTCTAGTTCTGGGAATACTCCGTCTCCTGGATTAATGCCGGGAATGGGACAACCTGGAATGATGGCAGGGGGAATGGGTCAACCACCAAGATCTGGAACTACGCAAAATCCTGTAGGTGGAGGTCCACCTGGAATTGTTTCTGCACAAGAAGCATTTGGAGATGTTGGAACTTTACCATCTCCTGATCCAGCTTTGATGCCAAGGCAAACTGCACCACCACCACAATCTGGAAATGGATGTGCTTCTTGTGGTGCTGAATTGAGATCAAATTCAAAATTCTGCACAAAGTGTGGATCTAAAGTATAAAATTAAAAATATAATTTTTTTATTCTTGTGTTGTACCGCATTCTGGACAAAACTTTGCGGTCATTGATAAACTAGTACCACATTCAGAACAGAATTTTCCATCTGTTTTTACTTCGTTGTATGCATTTCCTACACTTGCTGAACTTTTTACTGCACCTGTTGGAACATATGTTTCATCATCAATTAAAACTGGTTCAAAATCTTGTTCAGTTAAGTATGTCATCATTCTTGGAATTCCTTTCCCTTCATTCTTAGGATCTGGTACTGAATCTCCCATCCAAAATGCAAATCTCATTAGAGTTAGTTCTGGAGTAGAAAATGCTAATGTGTGTTTTGACATATAATCTTGTGCTGCCTTTTTGCCGTCAAAAACTTCCATGATGATGGTATTTTTTATTTATGTATAATAGTTTCTGGTAAAATGGACCGAGAGGGAATCGAACCCTCGTCATCTTCGTTGCGAACGAAGCATTATGCCTCTAAACTATCGGCCCTCAACTATTTTTGGCTAATTTGGGCTTTTAATCATTCTTAATATCACTTTATTCCTTTTTCTAATTTGATTTTTTTAATAACATTCTTGACTAATTCTTCATCTTTTGTAACCAACTCTTGGAGTTTTTCTTTATATTCTTCATCTCCCCACTTTCCCTGATTAAACATCTCTTTGACTAATTTTACAATTTCAGATTTATTTCTCTGATGATCACGTTTTACAATTTCTGAATCGTCCATGACTTTTCATTTTGTTTTATTAACTTAAGCGTATTCCTTAATGTATAATAGAGAATATGATGTAAATTTTTTTGATGACATATGATACTGTAATAGTTGATTCACACGTAATTCTTCCTACTGGAATGATTGACAAAAATATTATAATTGATGATGGAAAAATTGTAGGACTTACAAATGATCTTCCAACATGTAATCATAAAATTAATGGTAATGGATTAATTTCAATTCCTGGTGGAATTGATACTCATGTTCATTATGGTGTCTATTCACCAATTAATGAAGCTGCAAAAACTGAGTCTCATGCTGCAGCAATTGGTGGTATTACAACTATGATGCGTATGCTTCGATTAGAAAACCCTTTCACAAATTCGTTACAATCTCAATTAACATCAGCATCTAAACATCATTATGTTGATTATGCTATACATGCTTCAATTTTTACACAACAACAAATTGACGAAATGAATTTTTGTGTTGAAAAAGGAATCACATCTTTTAAAATTTACATGAATCTTGGTGGCGAAGTTGGACATGTATACATGGATATGCCTCCTAATTCTTCTGAACTTGTTGCGTCAAAAGTAAATGTTACAGATGAACTTGTAGAAAAAATTGTAAAAAATGCGGCACAACTTGGTTGTCCTGTACTTGTTCATGCAGAAGATTATGAGTCATGTGGTTGTGGAATTAAAAAAGCAAAAGAAAAAAACCAAGATGGGTTATCTGCATGGTCATCTAGTCGTTCACCTGAATTTGAAGCTAAAGCAATTAAAACAGTATGTCAATTTGGTAGAAAATATGATTGTGTGATTTATTTTGTTCATATTGGTTCTGAACAAGCACTATTACAAATTCAAGAAGAAAAAAAACTCGGAACAAAAATTTTTGTAGAAACTTGTCCACACTATCTTACTTTATCATATGAAAAACAAAATGGATATCTTGCAAAAGTGATGCCTCCAATACGAACTGAAAATGATAAAAAATCTGTTTGGACTGCATTATCAAATAATCAAATTGATACAATAGGAACAGATCATGTTGCAAATCAATTGAAACTAAAACTTGATGGTGATGATGTGTGGGGTGCTTTAGCTGGTTTTCCTGGAATTGGAACTTCTTTACCATTATTGCTTAATGATGGAGTAAATCAAAATAGAATTACGCTTGAACAATTTGTTAAATTTACTAGTTTTAATGCAGCACAAATTTTTGGTATGTATCCGCAAAAAGGAACCCTTGAAAAGAATTCAGATGCTGATGTAACTATGATTGATTTGAAAAAAGAGAAAAAAGTAACTTCTGAATTATTTGGAAGCTTTTCTGATTATATTGTATATGAGGGACGAAATCTGAAAGGTTGGCCTGTAAAGACAATAGTTAGAGGTGAATTAGTTGCTGATGATTTTGAGATAATTGGAAAACTTGGTCATGGAAAACATGTTTCAAGAACAGTGATTACTAAATAATTTCAAATTTACCTTTTGTTTTAGCCTTGTAAATAATATCTGGCTTTCTAAGAAAGATACCTGATTCTAAAACTCCTGGAATTTGTTTAATTTTTTGTGTTAATATTTTGGGATTTTTTATTGTTCCAAAATCAGAATCTAAAATAATGTTCCCATTTTCTGTAAAAAATGGATAACCTCTATCTAAAGAGCGAATTTTAGATTCTCCTCCTAATTTTTTTATATAATTTATGACTCCGTTTCTTGCTAATGGATGAATTTCTATTGGTACTGTTCTTGTAAAATCTTTAACAAATTTTGTTTTATCTGCCATCACTACGACTTTTTTTGCAAGACTAAACAAAATATTTTCTCGAAGTAATGCTCCGCCACCACCTTTGATTACATATTTTTGTGAATCAATTTGATCTGCTCCATCAAATACAATATCTATGTGATTTACCTGATCAGATTCAATTAATTGTATTCCAGCTTTTTCTGCAACAAATTTAATTTGTAATGATGTTGGAATGCCTTTGATGTTATAATTTTTTAATTTAATTAATTTTGCAAGTGATTTTACCAATGAAGTTGCAGCCCTACCACTACCCAATCCAATCACTTGATTATTTTTAATTAATTTTAGTGCATCATTTGATAATGCCTCCATGGCATCATCATAAGACAATTATTCTACCTCTGCTTGATCAAGTTTTGATAAAACTCTCATGATATCGCCCTTGATTTTATCTAAATCATCACTATCTTCATCAAAATCATCCTCGATTGTTGATGTCTTTGGTTTTTGTTCTGGTTCTGGAAGTGCTTTATGCTCAGTAATTTTTGCTACTTCTTTATCTAAGTCTGGTTTATTTTCAATTAATATTTCTGGTTTAGGTGTAATTGATTGAACAATTTCTACTTTGTCTTCTATTTTGGGTTTTGATTGAACAATTTCTTTAACAATTTCTTCTTTTGGTTTAATTAATTCAGTTTGAATTGTCTTTGGTTTTGGCATTGGTTTTGTAATTTCTTTCTTTTCAAATAGTGGGAATTTTGGTTCACTTTTTGGAATATTTGTTAATGTTGTTAATTCAAATGAACGTTTTGATTTTGATGGTGGTATTGCAATTGGATCTATTTTTGTTTCCTTTGGTTTTTCAAAATTAAATGATTCCTTAATTGATTTAGAAATATGTTTTTTAATTTCCTCTTTTTCTTGTTTTACTTCCGGTGATTGAATTTTTGAATTTGCCATTTTTGATGACAAGTCGTATAATCTATCATCAAGTTTGGATAATTTTTGATCCATCAAACTTATCAAACCATCTCCAACTGGACCTAAGTCTGGATGTTTACTGGCTTGTTCAAGTTTTTCTAATTTAGCTAAAATTATTCCTAATTGATGTTGATACTTTAGAAGAAGTTTATCCTTTTGAATTTTAGAAAATTCATCATCTGATTGATATAATCTTGAAATTGTTTTTGTTAGAATGTCTTTCTCAATTTTTAAAGAATTAATTTGATTTTTGATATGTGAACTTGCACCCAAACTTAATAATTGATTTTTATCTCTTGGCATCTTTCTAACAGCAGCTGCTGTTGCAACTCCTGCAATTGAACTAAGAATTAAGGCAATCTCTTGCATCTATGTATACCATTTAATCCAGGAATACTTTCTTCGTTTAGCCTCTGGGAATCCACAGCTTGCGCATTGGTGATGACGCTTGTGTAGTGAATTTTTACCACATCTTCTACATCTAATATGGACCTTCTTTTTAGTAAATCCTCCCATAGAAGTAGTACCTTTTGTCATTCCAAATCACCTAATTTTTTGGTGGTGGAGGGGATATCATTACAACATTATCTCCTCTAACTACGATGGAACCAAGGCTTTTTGTCTCGCCTTCAGTAGGTATCTCTTCTGAAGAATCGAGTAGCAGATTCATGTGTTGATCAAAACCTAAAAGATTACCTCTAATTGTTTTACTTCCTTTGAGTTTTATTAATACAACTTGATTAATACTCTCATCCAATACTTTTACTGCCATATCAACGGACATCTATATCACTCATTGACTTGAATATTGAGGGATTATATTAAAATATCATTATGTACCTATAACCTATCTTCAGTAAGGTAAGTTTGACACTTTTTAGATAAATTTTGTACAATTTCATTCAAAATTTTTATTCCATCTTTTTTAGTAGCCTTTCTTGGATCTCCCCAAATTCCATTTTTAGTAGCCTTTGGAAATGATTGATTAGCTAATTTGCTAATTTTTACAATTTCTTGTTTTGTCATTTTATCTGTGATTAATCCTTTTTTGGCCAAATTCATTTTAACATTTTTTGAAATTGCTAACATTAATGATGTTTCTACAAATCCAGCATGATCAAAGTCTCTTTCCATAAAATGCCAATATGATAATGGGCATACTCTGACTTTATTTTTTAACATTTTTTGAATTTTCAAATCAAAATTTTTGATTGATTTTAAATTTCCATGATGACCATTAATTATGAAGATTGTTTTGATATTATTCTCTGATAATGATTTACACAAATCTGTGAGTATTGTTCGTAATGTTGATTCTCTAATACTTAAATTAAAAAATGGTGCATGTTCAAAAGAAACCCCATAAGTAATTGTTGGAAGAAGAAGATATCCATTTTTGTCAGTAATTTTTCTTGCTACTTCTGATACAATATCTGAATCTGTTGAAATTGGTAGGTGTGGACCATGTTGTTCAATTGAACCAATTGGAATAACAGCAATTTTCTTCTTATTTTTAGTTAAATTTCTTAAAATTGGATCAAACTGAGATGTAAGATTTGTCATTTAATTCACTTAGATTTAATGTGAACTTTTCTCCAACGAACTTCAAGTTTATTTTCTAAATGCATTTTTGTTGCCTTTAGCAATGTATCTGCTTCAAGTTTTTGTCCTTTTGATTTAATTTTTTCTAATGTGTCATTTGGATCCACTTTGAAAGAATCTTGAAAAATTATTGGTCCTTGGTCTAAATTTTCTGTAACGTAGTGTGATGTTACGCCGACTATCTTCGTACCTCTCTCATAAGCTTGTGCATATGCTGATGCACCTGGAAATGCAGGTAAAAGTGATGGGTGAATGTTAATAATTCTATTTGGATATCTCCATACAAAATTTGGACTGAGAATTCTCATATATCTTGCAAGAGAAATTAAATCAATATTATATTTCTTACAAATATTGATAATTTTTTCTTCAGCTTTTATTTGATTTTTTTCTTCTATTGTAATGAATGGAATTTTTGCTTTTTTTGCTATTGGTTCTAATGATTTTTCTGTACCTATAATTACTGAAATTTTTCCTTTCAATGATTTTCTATTTACAATAAATGTTTGAAGACAAAGTGGTTCTTTAGTAACAAATACTGCAATATTTTTCTCAGAATTTGTTTCATGATGTGTATTTACATCCATTTTTTCTTTTTTTGCTAATTTTTGAATTTCAATATCAAATTTTTTTACATCTAATTTTTTTGAAAATGAAACTTCTAGATACATACCAAAAAGATTTTTGATTACATTTTGATTTACTTTTTCAATATTTCCTCCTTTAGAAAATGCAAAATTAGTAAATGCAGCTACAATACCTTCTCTGTCCTTACCTACAACTGTAATTCCTACTACTGTTTTTTTCATAACTTTGTATGGTGAAGTTTTTCTCATTATTAATCATTCACAGTAATTAAGATGGTGCGGGAGGTGGGATTTGAACCCACGAACTCCTAAGAGATAGGGTCCTAAGCCCTACGCCTTTGACCAGGCTGGGCGACTCCCGCAACGACTTTGCCATTAAACACAAATTTATCTATTATTGAATACATTCATGGCAAAATTTTTTGGAACCAATGGAATTAGAGGTGTTTTTGATGAAGATTTCACTTTAGAATTCATTCATGAAATGACATTATCTATAGGAACATATTTTGAGAAAGGACCAATTTTGATTGGATATGATGGACGAGAATCAAGTCCATTAATTTGTAAAATCATTTCTTCTAGTCTTAATTCTATTGGAATTGATTGTAATGTGGCAGGTCTTGTCCCAACACCTTGTCTTGAATATGCAGTAAAATCTCTTGGTTATTCTGGTGGAATTATGATAACAGCTTCACATAATCCACCTCAATACAATGGGATTAAACCTGCTGGAAAAGATGGTGTTGAAATTTCCCGTGAAGATGAATTATTAATTGAAGATATCTATACCAAAAAAAATTGGTTACCCAGACCTGAAAAATGGGGAATTACTGATGAAGAAACTAAAACAATTGAAACATATCTTAATGGAATTATAACACATATTGATTCTAATCTTATAGAATCAAAACCCTTCAAAGTTGTTTTAGATTTAGGTAATGGTGCACAGGCTGTTACTGCACCTGATTTTTGTAAAAAATTAAACTGTGAAGTAATTCTTGTAAATGAAATAGTAGATGGTAAATTTCCAGGACGTGGTTCAGAACCTACTCCACAAAACCTTTCTGTTCTTTCAAAAACAGTTTTAGACAATAAAGCTGATTTTGGAATTGCCTTTGATGGTGATGGTGATCGAAGTATTTTTTGTGATGAACTTGGAAATGTTTTGACTGGTGATAAATCTGCATTAATTCTCATTAAACATATTCTAAACAAAAATCCAAATTCTTTAGTTGTCACTTGTCTGAATTCTGGTACGAACACTGAAATGTTGACTGAAAAATATGATTCAAAAGTCATACGTACTAAAGTAGGAAGTGTTGAGGTTTCTAGAAAAATGCTTTCAACAAATGCATTAATTGGATTTGAAGAAAATGGTGGATTCATGTTTGGAAAACATAATCAAGTCAGAGATGGTTGTATGAGTTTGGGATTGATGTTGGATTTTTTATCTACTACTGATAATTCATTGTCTCAGGAAATTTCTCAATTGCCTCCTTCCTTTACCACCAAGGATAAAATTGAATGTTCAGAAGAAAATGCAAATAAAATAATATCTTCGTTAAAAGATGAATTTCCAAACTCTGATACTTCTGATGGAATTAAAATCACTCTTGACTCAAAAAATTGGGTTATGATTAGGCCAAGTGGAACTGAACCGATCATTAGAATTTATGCCGAATCTACTGATTTGGAGAATTTAGACGTTTTAATGACAAAATTTCTTGAAAAAGTCAAGTCAATCATTTCCAGATAACACTTTTAATACCATACACAGGATTCGATAATACTATGGGAAAAGCCTATTACGTTAAATTTGAAACTCCAGAAGAATTGGTAAGTCCAATCTTGGAAGCCGTTAGAGTTGCATCAACCAGCGGTAAAGTCAAAAAAGGAACAAATGAAGCAACAAAGGCTATTGAACGTGGTACTAGTAAATTAATTGTAATTGCTGAAGATGTTGAACCACCAGAGGTAGTAGCACATCTTCCAATTCTATGTGAAGAACAAGGTGCAGCATATGCTTTCGTTCCAAATAAAGAAGAATTAGGCAAATCATTAGGTATTGATATTACTTCAGCCGCTGCAGCAATTTTGGATGCTGGCGATGCACAACATATCGTCGACCAAGTTACAACAAAAATTGTTGAATTAAAAGGCGGTAAATCTGAACAATGAGTGCAACTGAAGAAGTAGTAGAATCTGAAATTATTCAAATTGTTGGTAGAACTGGAATTGCCGGCGAAGTTATTCAAGTTAGAGTTAAAGTTCTTACAGGTAAAGATAAAGGAAGAATTCTTACAAGAAATGTAAAAGGTTCTGTTAGAATGAATGAAATTTTAATGCTAAGAGAAACAGAAAGGGAAGCAAAGAAAATCAAATAGGTGATATGATTGAGTCTTTTAGTTAAACCATGCAGTTTTTGTGATAGGCCTGTTGCAAAAGGTTCTGGAACAATGTTTGCTAAAAATGATGGAACTGTTTTATGGTTTTGTTCAGCAAAATGTAAAAAAAATGCATTAGTTCTAAAACGTGATCCAAGAAAATTAAAATGGACTAAAAAACATGTCAAAGGCGGAATTAGAAAGAATTAGAATTGACTGAACAATCATTATTCATTGTAAAACCTGATGCTGTAGCTAGAAATTTAGTTGGAGAAGTAGTGTCTAGATTTGAAAGAAAAGGATTCAAACTTTTAAAATTAAAGATGTTTACATTTACTCAAGCACAAGCAGAAAATTTCTATGGCGTTCACAAGGATAAACCATTTTTTGGTGAATTAACATCTTTTATTACATCTGGACCTGTTGTTGCTGCAATAATTGAAGGAAATAATGCAATTGCTACAACTAGAATTATGATTGGTGCAACAAAATCTTTTGAAGCTGATCCTGGTTCTATTAGAGGTGATTTTGGTTTAGGTTTTAGTGAAAATATTATTCATGCATCAGATTCCCAAGAAAGTTTTGATCATGAATCGAGGGTAGCATTTGAGTGATCTGATTTGCAAATTCGTCAGCCCATAGTGGCAGTTCTTGGTCACGTAGACTCTGGAAAAACATCTCTATTAGATAGAATTCGTGGTACTGGTGTACAGGGAAGAGAAGCAGGTGGAATTACTCAACATATTGGTGCAAGTTTTCTTCCAACTGAAACAATCAAAGAGACATGTGGACCTTTATACAAAAAATTAGAACGATCTGAAAATAAAGTTCCTGGATTATTGGTAATTGATACACCTGGACACGAAGTTTTTACAAATCTACGTTCACGTGGAGGATCAGCTGCTGATATTGCAATTTTGGTAGTTGATGTAAATCGTGGATTTCAACCACAAACAAATGAAAGTCTAAAAATCTTACAAAGTAGAAAAGTTCCATTTGTAGTTGCATTAAACAAATGTGACCAAATTTCTGGTTGGCGAAAATCTGAAACTCAATTTATTTCACAAGCAATTAAAGAACAGGATGCATCGATTCAAACTGACTTAGATCAAAAAATTTATGATGTAGTTGGAACCTTGTCTATTTTAGGATACAAGTCAGAAGCGTTTTACCGCGTTGAAGATTTCAAGTCTGAAATTGCTATAGTTCCAATTTCTGCACGTTCTGGTGTAGGAGTTCCAGAATTACTTAGTGTTTTAGTTGGATTAACTCAACAATATTTACAAAAAAGATTGGACCAAGAAGAAAAAGAACCACGTGGAATTGTTCTGGAAGTTAAAGATGAGGTTGGATTAGGACAAACTGCAAATATTATTTTAATTGATGGAACTATCAAAAAAGAAAATAGTATTGTTGTGGCAAAACGTGATTCTGTGATTGTTACCAAACCTAAAGCACTACTTTTACCAAAACCTCTTGATGAGATGAGAGATCCTAGAGATAAATTCAAACCAGTTCCTCAAGTTGATGCAGCAGCTGGTTTGAAAATTGCGTCACCTGAACTTGAAGGTGTCCTTCCTGGTAGTACACTTTATGTCGCACAAAATAACGAAGAGATTGAAAAATTTACTAAACTCATAGAATCTGAGATGCAATCTATGTTTATTGATACTGAAACTAATGGAGTTATTTTGAAATGTGATACTATAGGTTCTTTGGAAGCAATTGTTGAAATGCTTAAACGCTCTCAGGTTCCTGTTGCAAAAGCCGATATTGGACCTGTAAATAGACGAGATATTATTGAAGCCAAAGCTATCAAAGAAAATGATAGACATTTAGGAATTGTTTTGGCATTTAATGTCAAAGTATTGCCTGATGCACAAGAAGAATCTGAAATCAGTCATATCAAATTATTTGAGGATAAAGTAATTTACAGTCTTATCGACAATTACAATGCTTGGGTAGAAGAAGATTCAGCAAATGAGGAGGATGCAATGTTTGCTGAACTGACACCAATTTCTAAATTTACATTTATGAAAGGAATGGTGTTTCGTAATAACAATCCTGCAGTTTTTGGTGTTCGGATTGATGTTGGTAACTTAAAACATAAAATTCCATTTATGAATATGTCTGGAAGAAAAGTAGGTTACATACATCAACTTCAACTTGATAAAAAAACTGTATCATCTGCAAAAGCTGGAGATGGACACAGTAAACGCATTAAATTCTACTCACTCCGCCCACGGCGATAGCCGGGCGGAGTATAGACGCAACCTTCACTCTCCTATTTCCAGCAACACGTCCAAATAATTGCGCCCAACCCCGGCTTCCGCGGCCATCGGGCTCATTTTTCGCAATCGGGTCAATTCCGTTTCTGCTTTCTGGCGCGCCTCCGGTGTAAATTTACAAGCCTTGATACGCTCAGCCATTTCCGTCATCTCATCCGGAACTTCACCATGTCCGAGCTCTGTCTGGATAGCCTTTATCTGTTCATTTAAATAATATTCCCGGTGAGTTTTTTCCATCTGACTTTTGACACGGGTACGGATTTTCTTATCAATTTTCATTCGTTCCAGCTGTGCCTGCATGAATTCCAGGATAAGTGTCAATCGTACCACAGGATCCGCCAAGCTTAAAATTTTCTGTTTTTCAGAAACCTCCACATCCAGATGGACTGCTATCAGATCAGCCAATTTACGCCCATCTGTCATCTTATGGGATGTTGCCACAACTTCGTCCGTTATCTTGGCACTCAGCTTACCATACAAGCTGAACTGCTCTATAGCGGTCTGCTGTAAAGCCTTAAATTTTTCATTGTCGAGAACCTGCTCAACCAGGACATGACTTTCAGCGACCAGATAATCGCTCTCCATGCGAACATTGCTTAACTGAACACGCCGCTGCCCTTCTACCAGTACTCGAACATTCCCATCCGGCAGTTTCAAAAGCTGCAATATGTTAGCTTGACAGCCATGTGTATACAGTTCTTCAGTTCGCGGAGTTTCAGAATCGGGGTTTTTCTGTGTGACTAAAAGAATCTGCTTGCCCTGCTCCATCGCCGCTTCAAGCGCACTCATGGATGCCGCCCGGCCCACAAAAAGCGGGACAACCATATGCGGAAATACAACAATATCACGCAAAGGTAAAACAGGTAAAAGCAGAGTATTTGTCATAATATATCTTCCTGAACCATAAATGGGTAAGCCTGATGTGGTATATCAGGCCTGATTTTTCAAGCCCAAGCATGCAGAAACTCGGCTCAGGAGGCCTTTTCCGCGTTTTTGTCGTGATGGTGGTCGGAATAAATCAATAGGGGTTGTGCCTGGCAGTTGACAACTTCATTATTGATGACCACCTCCTCAACCTGTTCATAATTGGGCAAGTCATACATGGTATCGAGCAATATATTTTCCATAATCGAACGTAATCCACGCGCACCGGTTTTACGTGCAATGGCCTTTTTAGCAATCATATGCAAGGCATCTTCGGTGAAACTCAAGCGTACTCTTTCCATTGCAAACAAGGCTTGATATTGCTTGACCAAAGCATTTTTTGGTTCCGTAAGAATGGTCACCAAAGCCGACTCATCAAGATCACATAAAGTGGCAATCACCGGTAATCGCCCGACAAATTCAGGAATAAGGCCAAACTTAACAAGGTCATCGGGCTCCACATCCATTAAAATATCACCCAAGCGACGATTATCCTTTTCACGAATATCGGCACCAAAGCCAATGGATGATTTTTTACCACGCCGACTTATTACATTATCAAGGCCAGTGAAAGCACCACCAACGACAAATAATATATTGGTCGTATCAACCTGTAAAAATTCCTGTTGCGGATGTTTCCGCCCGCCTTGAGGCGGCACCGAAGCGACGGTACCTTCCATAATTTTCAGCAATGCCTGTTGCACTCCTTCTCCGGAGACATCACGCGTAATGGACGGGTTATCAGACTTGCGGCTGATTTTATCAACTTCATCAATATACACAATACCGCGCTGTGCCCTCTCAACATTATAAT
>NZ_LQMW01000023.1 GCF_001541925.1 Nitrosopumilus sp. Nsub | reverse complement strand
AAAATAGGAGTAATTGTGAACAAATCCTTCCTTGCAACTCATAGACCATTAGATGTTTCAAAAGGTGTAATCAGGATGTTGATCAATTTTGTTGGCGATCAGTGTTGAGAATTTGCAGACAGTCTTATCTAATTATTTTTCACAAAATTCTGTTATGAGAATACCTTGTTTTCTATGTACAAAAGACCTTGGAAGATTATATTTATACAAATGAACTACTCTCAATCTTTTTAACATCTTTTTCTAATTGAAATTTATGAAAATACCTATCATTATCGGAATTATGATCATGATGACAATGTCATCAACTGCTTTTGGCGTGGTACTCGTATTTTTAGATAAAGATGTTTATGAAATTCCTACTCCGGATAACCCATTAACGGTTTTTATTGAATCTCCAGGCAAAGTTACAATTTCTGTAAGCAATGGAGATGTTGCAACGGTGTTGGGAGATACAGATACTGGTGAATTTACCATTTATCATGATGATTACGATTTCATGGAAGGTACAATGTTGATTGCAAATCACATTAATGATTATACTTTAAAAGAATGGACTGACGTTTCAACTTTTACTAAAACTGGATTATCTGTACCTGCAAAAGAAACAACTAGTGTGAAAACAGGCAATGGTGGAGGTTGTCTCATAGCTACTGCAACATATGGTTCTGAATTAGCACCACAAGTACAACAACTTCGTGAGTTAAGAGATACTCAATTACTAAACACCGAATCTGGAACTGCATTCATGAGTACGTTCAATGACATTTACTATTCATTTAGTCCAACAATTGCGGACATGGAACGTGAAAGTCCATATTTCAAAGAGGCAGTCAAGCTTGCAATCACACCAATGATTTCCACATTATCATTAATGGAGAACGCTGAATCGGAATCAGAAATATTGGGAATTGGAATCTCAGTAATTGCATTGAATTTGGGGATGTATCTAGGGCTTCCAGCTATTGCAATTGTTGGAATTAGGAAAATAAAATAACAAAAACTGACAATCAGTGTTGAGAATATTTAGACTGTCTTATCTAATTCTCATATTTTACTAAAATCATGAATTGTTCATATTGTAAAAAGGACATTCCAATTGTACTTGGATTAATCACAGGTGCAATAATGGCAGCCAGTGGCGGAGATGTTGCCTATGTTTATCCTGATAGACCTCAATACGTGGATCTTAGTACGTAATTGTGATGATAATGAAGATTATTCACGTGTTCTTATACTAATTTTGTAATAATATGGAGATGCAAACATCAGTCGATATGAATAGAATTGAGATGAAAATCCTAGGACAACAAATCAAACAACTAAAGTTTGAACTTGTAAATTTTAGAGAATAATCATCATCAATTTTGACACAAAGAAAGAAACTAGTCAGATATGACTATGCCCAGACAATCTTATCTAATTGATTTTTTCTCAAAAGGATGACAATATCATAAGCAAAAATATTTCCTCGTAGAATATTTCTTACAACAAAGTTGCTTATGGATAATAGAGATCATTATTTTTCTGATTATTTTGAATTGCCATAACTGCATCAAAGGAACTTGTAAATCAAATTTTTTCAACAGTTGATTGTTGTATCAAATTCACACAATACCTCGTATAGTCGTAAAACACAAGAAAAAGTACCAGTCAAAGGGTTTTTTGTGTTAGGCTCTGCAATAGTAAGAGTGTCAAATAGATGATTCAGACATGATCAATTTTTTTACTGTTTTGTTTTTTTCATCTCTGAAATGGCTTCCATCTTTCCCTTCATGAAAGCAAGGTCATATGTTCTAATTAGTACCTCTTCACCATCTTCGAAATTAGTTTGCAGGTGCTTTGCCATGTTTTTTATAATTTCCTCTTTTGTGGGGATTTGAGAATCTTCTTTCATTTTACATCCTCTTAAAAATTATCATCAGGGTCTTCACCGTCTTCTAATGCTTTATTGTACTTGTCAACTTTGAGATTGTACTCATCAATTTTTCTATTTTCTTCATCTATCATTTTGTTTTCTTCATCAATGGAATTATCTACATCCATGCCAAATAACCGCCTTCCAGGGTTACTGCATTGAATCCGCCTTTGATTAACTCATCAGCTGCAATGTTTCCTCTATAACCAGTCCCACAATATGTGCAAATTTTCTTATCTTTCAAATCATCAATTTGACTTTTCTTTACGTTTCTAATGCACAAACCTAAAGGCATGTGGATAGAGTCCTCAATTATTCCGCCTGACAATTCATCAGATTCTCTCACATCAATAATCACAAAATCATTTTTTTGTGCAGCCAATTCTTTTGCCGTAATTTTATCTGACATGTGTAACAAATATTGAGAAATTCATAGAAATAAGTGTTAATTTCATGTCCTGAAGAGATATGACGTATCGACGTTCTTTATCTCAGCAAGACATACTCTATCTTAGATCGTACTAGTATATTTAGATCGCGGTTTAGTGATATAACCAATAAAATAATGAAAATTCATGACTCTTGCAGTAAAAGTACGGAGTTGATTTGTGCCTAGAGTACATGAATTAACATCTGACTACTATGATGTTACTGATCGTCAATTAAAGAAACCAAGGTAATTTTATCATATGCAGAATTTTACTAGTTTGATGAAGAATTTTTGTATTTAAAATATTCCTCAATTTCTTGAGATAGTTTTGTGATGAGTTCCTCTTTGCTAAAATCTGCTTTTTTTAACTCGTCCCATGTTTTTTCTATCTCTTGTTTTAATACAAACAGGGTTCTTTTATCATCACAGTGCATACGAAATAAAAATTTGCGTAAAATTTATCTCTTTTATTTCAGATATTCTAAAAAGATTGGATGAATTTCTTTGTCTTTTGAAAGATAGTCATACATGTTTAAATTCATCATTTTAAACATTTCAGAAAATAATCTCGGAGTTGCAATTTTACTAGTAAACATTATGGGTATGAACTTTCCACATTTGTCCATCTCTTCTTTTAGTTTTGTGGGATTGTTTGTTTCATGATATTTTACTAGCGTCATCCACTGTTCTTGTACGTCTGTTTTTGCTTTTTCCAGAAACTGTTTGCCATCATCAGTTAATTCTGACAAGTCATGAGATTTTAATCCTAATTTTAAATAGATTTTTCTAATATTTTCTTTATGCTCAACACTTAATGTTTGATTTGTATTTTGTGTGTATTGTTTGTATTCAATGGAATTTAGCCAATTCTGAATTTTAATTTTTAATTCTGGCGGTGGCTGGTGTTTCATTTTTTGCATAAATTTACAATCAAAGAATTTTTCACAGCTTTTTATTAATTCAAATGCATTAATTTTGATCATAGTTTTCAAATCTGTTTCATGCATTGCAGCAAGAACAACAAAATCAATTGCAGTTAAACTCTTGAGAATTTCATCATTATTTTCAGAATTGGAAAATTCCATTATTGTTTTGATTCATTACTTTTTGATGAACTGTGTGCAGATGTGACGTATCGAAATACCTCATCAATTAACTCTACACTTAATTCGGATTTAATGTCTTCAGGAATCACTTTTAGCACAAAATCATACATTGTTGTATTTTTTGGCAATTCTTCTCGTTCTTGCAATAATGAAAATACTGCAATTCCATTTGAAATTATTGAAATCATCTTTTCTTTGTTAGTTAGTGCCATGATAATATCTGAAAATCCTTGTCTATTTAATCTAAATTTAGATTATTGTTTGAAATCCATCTTGTTTTTCAATAATTTGTAGTAATTCGGGAGTTGTTTCTACAATATGTAGATCTATTGGGATGCTATGGCCTCCTGCATCATCAGAATAACTCTGAGAATAATTGTATCCCACAAATACTGCAGTGCCAACAAACATTGCAATTACTAGTGCAATCAAGATATTTGCCATACTGCATTAAATGACTCTTTAGGGCTGTAAAAACATTATGAAAATCAATCATTTTGGAAAAGATCCCTTTGAAAAAATTAATTACACCATAAAATATGGAAATATTATAAATTATGATTGAAACTGAACTGGGAAATTTGAGAAGATCTCACTATTCTGATGAAATTAACGCATCTATGGACGGTAGTGAAGTCACTGTCATGGGATGGGTTTTGACTGTAAGAGGACACGGAAATATCAGCTTTGCAACTATTAAAGATAAAAATGGAAGTCTTTCAGTTATTGCAAAAAAAGGAGATTGTTCTGATGAAATACGTGAAAAAATATCCGCACTAAAAGCTCATTCATCAATTGGCGTAACTGGAAAAGTAAAGTCTTCAGAAAAAGCTCCTGGCGGTTATGAGATAATTCCAACTGAATTGCGAGTTTATTCTGAAGTAACAAAAGTTCCTCCATTTGAGCCAACTGTGAAAACTGTAAAAAATATTGATACTCGTTTAGAAGTCAGACCAATTGACTTGCGACGAAATGTATTACAACATGTTTTCAAAACTAGAAGTTTAGTTCTAAAGACAATTAGAGATTATTTCAATGATCAAAACTTTGTTGAGATTAATACTCCAAAAATGATTGCAACAGCTACTGAAGGTGGTGCTGCATTGTTTCCAATATTTTATTACAACAAAGAAGCATTTTTGGCTCAAAGTCCCCAACTGTACAAAGAACAACTGACGATGAGTTTTGAAAAAGTTTTTGAGATTGCCCCAATCTTTAGAGCAGAACCTTCTAGGACAAACAGACACTTGGCTGAAGCAATTTCAATTGATTTGGAAGAAGCTTTTGTTGATTACAACGACGTAATGAACAGAATTGAAGATATCATTAAAGTTTCAATAAATGCAGTAAATGACTACATTAAAAATAATCCTGATTCTGAATTTACTCCAACTCCAGTCCCTGAAAGTATTCCAAGATATACCTACGATGATCTAGTTGATAGAATGCAAAAGGCAGGGGCAAAAACAGAATGGGGTGATGACTTGTATCCCTCAAATCTTAAAAAAATTGGATTAGATGGATTTTACTTTATTACTGATTGGCCTTTAGGTCCAAAGCCATTTTATGTTAAAGACAGTAAATCCAATCCAAAAATTTCTGAATCATTTGATTTGATGTTTGGAGATTTGGAATTATCATCAGGCAGCACAAGAATTGAAAAACGTGATGAATTAGCTCAACGAATGAGCAACAAGGGCATGAAAACTGATTCCTTTGAATATCATCTTAATGCATTTGATTATGGGGTACCGCCACACGCTGGTTGTGGTATTGGCCTTGAGAGATTAATTATGGCTTTAACTGGAACTGAGAATATTAGAGATACAACATTTTATCCAAGAGATGTAGACCGCCTTACTCCATAATTTTCACATGTTGTCATAATCTTACTCTTGTTTTAAATATCAAATTTCTATTCATATTGAAATTTTTTCTAAAATGTACATAAAACTTAAAAATAATTTGTTTATTTTTTATTCTAAAATCTTATTCTATAATCATAGAATTATAAGGCATTAATACTCTTAAGGAAATCTCAAAATGGAATGTCAAAAAAAAATAATTTGATTAGAATATTTTTTGCAATTCTCATGTTTGCATCAATTGCACCCAATATTGAGGTATTAGCTGAAACAACAAACATGGATACTGTAGTACTAAGTACTACGGAAATATTGGCAGTATCATTAGATGTGGTAGATGATAATGTTCAGAATGGAAATTTTGAACAAGCCAAACAATTGACAAAAGAAAACTCAGAATTTTTCTCATTACAAGTACTAACTTTACGAGAATCAAATTCTGAAATAACTGATGAAATCCATATCTTGCTTTTAGACATGCATAATGAAATTAAATCTGGAAATGAAAATCTAATATCTAATAATGTTGCCACAATTAAAAATTTGTTAAAACAATATGAAATTAATTCCCCTGACTACGGAATGGCTAACGCCATGATTTTAACAACTGTTGACGAGCAATATCAAATTGCAAACAAAGAAGGTGATGAATATAGGTATGAAGTTTCAGAAAAATTATTGGAACGAGTTATCGTATTATTTGAAAAAACTGATTTTGATGAACGACTAACATTGGAAATCTCTGATTTTTTAGTTGATTTAAAAAACCATATACAAAATAGAGAAAAATTTACTAGTGTAGGGATGTTAATTACTGCAATTAATAGAGACTTTACAGGTATTGAAGCAGTTCCTTATGAAAAAGAAAAATTATATGAAAACATAAGGGCACTTTACAAAGAATTACTAGTTGCAATAGATAACGGTGATTATGCTCAAGCAGAAGAATTAGGAATTGAAGCATATCTTGAAAATTTTGAATACCTAGAACCTGACATTGAAAAAGTTGATGCAGAACATCTATACAAATTAGAAATTGACATGAGAGAAGAACTTAGAAAAATGATCAAGTTCAAAGAAAGTCCTGCTGCGATTAGAGCATTCTTAGAAGAATCCATCTTACCTGATTTAGCATATGCTCAGGACCTAGTAACTAAAGCAGACAAATCAATTTTACAAAGTAAAATGGATAGAGAACTAAAAGAAATGGGCGATGCAACTGATACCCAAAAGTCAGGAGTTAGGGGTGAAATTGATTTTATTAGAGATACATTACAACTTGTGTTAGTTCAATATCAGGACGGACAATATCCAGAAGCATATAATTCAGCAAGAACTGCATATCTTGATAGTTATGAATTTGTAGAAATTCCCTTGAGAGCAATTGATCCTGACTTCACATTAGAAGTAGAATTTCAATTTGCAGAACTTAGAAGTTTAATTAAACAACAAGCAGATTTTGAAGAAATTAAAGATGTTACAATTAAAATTAAAAGAAATTTAGATGAATCTGAAAGACTAGTTAGTGGAACTGGTACTCTTGCACCTGCAATTGCATTTACTTCTTCATTTGCAATTATCTTTAGAGAGGGCTTAGAATCAGTATTAATTTTAGGTGCAATTATTACATATCTTGAAGCATCACGAAATACAAAATATAAAAAATATCTATACTATGGAGTAGTTGCAGCAATTGGTGCAACAGGGATTACTTGGGTAATTGCATCATACATAATTGAAATATCTGGTGCTAATCGTGAATTAATAGAAGCTATTGCTGCATTATCTGCAACTGCAATTTTGTTTTACGTAAGTTTCTGGGTTTTGAATAAAATTGAACATAAAAAATGGATGGAATTTGTCAAGGCAAAAGTTTGGCAAGCCACAACTACTGGTAGTGTAATGGTGTTTGTTGGATTAGCATTCTTTACAGTGTATAGAGAGGGATTTGAGACTGTTTTATTCTATCAAGCAATGTCTTCGTTTGCAAAATATATGGAAGTATATGTCATATTAGGATTCATTGTTGGTATGGGTTCCTTGTTATTGTTATTTTATATCATGAGAAAACTTGGAAAACGATTGCCACTACGTGCATTATTTGGACTCACAATGGGTGTAGGCGCATATTTGTCAATTGCATTTTTGGGCAATGCAATTAGAGAACTTCAAGTTATAGAAATTATGCCATATACTGGAATGATTGGAATCATTCCTAGATTAGATATCAATCTAGCTGCGATGACAGGAATATATCCGACATTAGAAACTGTAGTTGGTCAGATAATTCTTCTTGGAATCTATCTTGCTGCTGCATCTTATGTTTTGGTTTTGAGACCAAAACGCGAGAATAAAATAGCCGAGATGAGAAAATCAAGAAAAGTTAATGAATAAAAAAAATAGAGTTCGTGTAGGCATAGATGTAGGTGGAACTTTCACAAAAGCTGTTGCATTGGATCTTAAATCTGGTGATATTTTGGGAAAATCTACAGTTCTTACCACACATACATCTGAAAAAGGTGTTTCAGAAGGAATCATTACAGTATTGGGAAATATTATGAATTCATCTGAAATTACATTTGATTCTATAGAATTAATTTCACATAGTACGACTCAGGCAATTAATGCATTATTAGAAAGTGACACATTCAAAGTAGGGATAATAGCAATGGGGGTTGGACCAACGAAAAAGGATGTAGTAAAACGTACCGATTTATCTGATCCAAAAATCAATTCCAAGAAAGATCTTAAAACATCACATCATTTCTTAGACACTTCTGAATTAATTTCTGAAGAACAGGTAAAACAAGTAGTTCAAGAATTAAAAGATGATGGAGCCAAAGTAATTGTTGCTACAGAAGCATTTGGAGTAGACGATCCTTCAAATGAAAAATTTGTAATGAATATGGCATCAAAATTAGAATTGCCATCAACTGCATCACATGAAATATCTGGAATTTATGGATTAGAAATCAGAACTTTAACTGCTGCTGTTAATGCTAGTGTATTACCTAAGACAGTTCAAGTTGCAAATTATGTTGAAAATGCAATTACTGATTTTGGTGTAAAGGCACCTTTAATGATCATGAAAGGGGATGGAGGAGTTACAAGCATGAAAACATTTAGAACAAAACCTATCCTGACAATTCTTTCTGGACCTGCTGCTAGTGTTGCAGGCGGACTATTGCATCAAAGAGTTACAAATGGAATCTTTGTTGAGGTAGGTGGAACCAGTACTAACATCAGTATTATAAAAAACGGAAAACCTGAAATTCGATATGTTACGATAAATGAGCATCCAACTTGTATTCGTTCTATGGATGTCAGGATTTTGGGTGTTGCAGGCGGTAGCATGTGTCAACTCAAAAATAATAAGATAGACAAAGTTGGTCCGCGTAGTGCCCATATTGCAGGTCTGAAATATTCCTGTTATGCTGAACCTGAAGAACTGAAAGGTGGAAAAATAATTTTTGTAAAGCCTAAAGAAAATGATGATGAATATGTAGCAATTGAAAATAATGGAAAAACATTTGCAATTACCAATACGTGTGCTGCAAATGCAATTGACTCCATTGACCAAGGTGATTATGCTTATGCAAATCAAGAATCAGCAAAAATTGCACTTACCATACTTGGAGAGCATTTAGGTGTATCATTTTTTGAGGCTGCAAATTCAATTATTCAAACAGCATCATTGACAATAATTAAAACAGTAAGTAAAATTCTAAAGGAATTCAAACTATCTTCACAGTCCACACAAATTATTGGTGCAGGTGGTGGTGCTTCTGTATTGGTTCCATTTGTTTCAAAGCAGATGGGAATAAAATATGCAAAATGTGACAATGCTGAAGTAATTTCTTCAATAGGTGTTGCATCATCAATGTTACAAGAAGAAACGGAAGTTAGTATGATTGAACCAACGCCTGAAAAAATATCTCAAGAATGCAAAAAAATTCACAACATCCTTACAGAAAGAGGAGCAACACCTGAATCGATTTTAGTAAATACTGAATATTTATCTGATAAAGCAATTCTTAGAATTTCTGCTACTGGAAATGTTGAACTAGATAGTGTAACTACATCAAAATCTGTTTTTTCACAAGAAGAATCAAAAATGAGATGCGCTGAAATCTTAGAAGTGGATGAATCATTAATTGATTTGATTCATGAAACTGAACATTACTTTGTATTTGCTGGAAATATTATAAAAAAGAAATTATTTGTAAAGAAAAAGATTACTCCAATAATAATATTGGACAAATTTGGCAGACTAAAACTCTCAATAAAAAATGGAAAAATTTTTTCTGGAGAGGAAAAAGAAACAAAAGACAATGTTCAACAATTTTTGAAATCAAGAAATAATGATATTGCACCTCAAGTACATTTGTTGACTGATTTGAAACTAATAGATTATTCTAGTTTAACATCTAATTCTAGTATTGTCGATGCAATAGGCCAAGAATTTAAGGAATCTGATAAAGTCATTGTTGTAGTTGAACTGTGATCAAAAAATAAAAAATTATTTTGTGAAAAATTAATTTGTATTTTTAAAACTTTATTTATTCTAGATTTATAGAATAACCCTTAAAATTCAGAATATGTTTTATATATCCAAGTTAGGCGTAGAATTTTGTTGAATAAACTACTATTACTTGCACCGGTTATGGCAGCATTTTTGTTACTTCCTATGGCTGCTCAAGCAGATGCAACATATGGTGATGAGTGGTCTTCAATTAAGAAAACACTTGGAAATGCATACAAAGCAGAAACCACTGATGAGTCACTAAATCTACTTGGTGATGCCAAATCCATTTACAACAATGTATTTGCATCTGCAGCACAAGAGCATGATCCAGCAACACACAATGTAATCCTGGAATGTTATGATGCAGCAGAAGATGCATACAAAGCAGGCGATAACAAACAAGCAAAACTATGGATTCAATGCCAAGAGAAATCAATTTACACCCTTGGTATGGTGATGATGGAAGATGCAATTTCTAATAATGACGCAAATGAGTATTTGCAATGGTCTTCGATTGTACAAACAAAATTCAAAGTCGCTGACAAAGACCCCGCAACATTAGCATTATTTACAGCAATTAACAGTGATAATTCCAAATTAGCAACATACTCTGATGTAATCAGAGAAAATATGCTAGATATTTTCGAACTTAAAACAGTTGAAGAATTAGAAGAAGCACTCATCAAATATGATGAAGATGACACATACTCTGCAAAGAAATACGCATATGAAGGACTTTACTATTACAGAACACTAGACCCATACCTAACTGAATCTATTGGTCCAGCAAAAGCAGACCAACTATATGGTTTGATGGAGAAAGCCATGGACATTTCTGACTCTGCAAACGACGGAGTATCTGTTGCAGACTTGACATCTCAAATGAAAGAGACCAAGAAAGAAGTAGAGAAAATCGTCATGGAACACAACGGAATTGACGCAACTCCTGAGGCACTTGCACTAGCAGGAATCGCTGACAGATTACACTTAGTCCAAGTAGAATATGTGGATGCAATTGATGGTTCAGGAAATATCATCAATGATATGGAATATGCTGAGACTGTAGCATTTGCAGGAGGAGCACTAGAAATCTCTGAAGAAAACGCAGAAGTCTTAAACGCAATCTCATCAAGTGAACTTGCAGAATTACAATCAATCTTAACCCAAATTGTTAGCGATGTGGATGACAAAGAATCCATATCCAAAGTACTCAATGCAGCAGATGATGCAACTACCGTTGTAAAGTCAATGCAAGCACATACTGGTGAAGCAGGTTCTAACCTTACTGGTTACTTTGATACAATTAACAGATTGTTACTCAACGCACAAGCAGCATATTCTATTGGTCAGTCTGACTTGGCATTTGAATTAGTTAGTGAGGCATATCTAGATAACTATGAATTCCTAGAAGGCCCATTAGCAGAAACTAATCCTGCTCTAATGAAAACTATTGAAGATGACATGAGAGAAGAACTTAGAAACATGATAAAATCAGGTGCATCATCCAATGAAGTAAATACTCAAATCTTATTCTTAATTGCAGACCTTGAAACTGCACAAGATGCAGTAACATCAGTACCAACTGCAGAAGCAGAGTCAGAACTAACTCCAACAGCAACATCTCAAGAATCATCTGAAGAAGGTGGTGGATGCTTAATTGCAACAGCAACTTATGGCTCAGAACTAGCACCACAAGTTCAAATGCTCAGAGAGATTCGTGACAACCAATTAATGAATACCCAATCAGGTTCAGCATTTATGAGCACATTTAACGAAGCATACTATTCATTCTCACCATACATTGCAGACATGGAACGACAAAGTCCAGTGTTCAAAGAAATTGTAAAAGCTGGCCTAACTCCAATGATTAGCACTTTGTCAATCATGGAAAGCGCTGAAACTGAGTCAGAAGTCTTGGGACTTGGATTATCTGTAATTGCATTAAACTTGGGAATGTACATCGGACTGCCAGCATTTGGAATCATTGCAATTAGAAAAAGATTCTAAAAATTTACTCCTGAAATCTGAAATATTATTTCTTAGAACTAAGTAATTTATCATCCTCTTGGATATCTTAGATTTGTATGAGTTCGTACGATGAATTATTGATAGAATACCGAGAAAAATTTGATAGAGAGAGATCTTCCTATTATTAGTCTCTAATTAATTAATTCACAAAAATACTGGACAGAATAGAATTACAAAAACAATCAATTGAAAATAAAATATCACAATTAAAACAACATATGTCTAATGGAAATAAGTTTAAAGATTTTGATAAATCTGTACTGTTTGATTTAATTACAATATTTGTTCAAGCAACACTATCATACTTTGAGATATGCAAATCATGTTTACAATTCTCTTTAAATTTTGAAAAACTTGGAATAACTAAATCAAACCTAAGATACAATGAAATGATTGATCAATTAGGTGATTACAAAAATGATAGTGTTACTGTATTTCATAAAGCAGGTCTTAGAACATTTTTCAATGTGGATTTAAGAAATGTATTAAAAAATGACTCTTGGCGGATAAACAATAATTTTGAATTTACGTATGAGGGCCCTGATAGAACAGAGATTTCTTTAAGCATAGGCGAATTACACGGGGAGTTAACTAACATCAATTCTATAGTTTTAGGATTTGCAAAAAACCATCAAAAAACCATGATGATGAATATTCAAAATAGTGTTTTAATTTTAATACTATCAAAGATTTTTTGAATTTATTAAAATGAATGAAAATATATCTAAAATAATTAAAATTAGTGGTCCTGGATTGCTATTTGCTAGTACCGCAATAGGGGTATCTCACTTAATTCAATCTACTAGAGCCGGCGCTGATTTTGGATTGATGATAATTGGGTTTGTAATACTGGTTAGTGTGTTAAAATATCCTTTTTTTGAGTACGGGTCTAGATATGCAAATTCAACTCAGACAAGCATTATAGACGGTTACAAAAAATTAGGAACCCCGATTCTAGTATTGTATCTGATCATTACAGTTTGTTCAATGTTCTTTGTTACAGGTGCTGTAGGATTTGTGGCTGCGGGATTTTTTGAGAATTTATTTAATTTAGAATTTCTAGGAGAATGGTCAATCATACTGTTGTTTATCTCATGTGTATTGATTTTAGGGATAGGGAAATTTCACCTGTTAGATAATTTGATAAAAATTATTGTAACAGTCTTGGTAATTTCCACAGTACTTGCATTTACACTTACAGTAATTAATGGGCCAGTAGAACAAGTGGAGAATTTTATTCCAAAAGAATTATGGACTACAACTGGAATTTTCTTTTTACTTGCGTTAATGGGATGGATGCCTACTGCAATTGATCTATCCAGTTGGAACAGTTTATGGACACTAGAGAAAATAAAGCAATCAAACTACCGACCAAAGTTAAAAGTTACTTTGCTAGAATTTAGAATTTCTTATCTTCTTACAGGTATTATGGCAATAATGTTTGTAACTTTGGGCACTTTCATCTTTTATGGTTCTGGAGAAGAACTTCCAAATAACAATTCACAATTTGCCCATTCAATAATTACAATGTATAGCAGTGTGATGGGTAATTGGAGCTATATCATAATTTCTGCATCTGCATTTACTGTGATGTTTGGAACAATTCTTGCAGTGTTTGACGGATATTCTAGGGCTCTTAATAGAATAGTTGAATTGCTATTTGGCAAAAATGACACAAATCAATCAAAAAGTTCAAGAAAACTATATTCTGTTTTTCTTGTTGTTTTAGCCTCAGGTTCACTAGTTACAGTATTGCAATTTGGAGACAATCTCAAAGAGTTAGTTGATTTTGCCACTATTCTGTCCTTTGTAATAGCTCCTGTAATTGCCATTTTCAATTATAGATTAGTTACTGGAAAATATTTGGAAAAATCAGATCAGCCCTCAATGCTATTGAAAATTCTAAGCATCTGTGGAATTTTGTTTTTATCTGGATTTGCAGCATACTTTATCATGTTGAAATTTGTTTTAAACTAAATTTTTATTTGAATTGTATTTAATCCATTTATGCCATTTGTAAAAGAAGGAGACGAATCAAATCCTGATGTTTCATCATTGTATAGAGAAATTGATGAAGAATTACAAATTGGTAAAATTCCAAATATATTAAAAACTACATCAATTGATCCACAAATTGCAAAATGGTTTTGGGAAGGTGTTAAAATTATTTTATTGCGCGAATCATGCATTCCAAGAACTTTGAAAGAATCCATTGCAGTGGTAGTATCAAATGCAAATTCTTGTAATTATTGCACACAAGCACATTCAATGTTGTTACAATTAATGGGATTTGATGATGATAAAATCAATGAACTAAAAAATAATTTTGAAAATTTTCCAGAAAAGGAAAAAGCTGCATTAAATTATGCACTAAAAATAAACAACTCTGCAAATAAAACAACCTCAAATGATCATAAAATTTTACATGAATTAGGGTATGATGATAAACAAATTGTAGAAATAACCTCTGTAGTTGCTGCTTTCAATTGGGCAAACATTATAGCTGATGCATTGGGCACAGACATGGAAGCATAGTTTTTTAGATAATTTTTGATCTACTAATCAAGTTTTTCATACTTTTTTAATTTTAACAAAAATTTATGAGATAAACCAAGCCAAGATTACAAAGGAAATGAAAAGAAGGGGGATTTGAACCGAACCGGAATTCATGTAATCTGGGCATAACTTTTGTACTAACGAAAATTGATGTTAAGATCAATTTTTTTATTCATTTTTTTATTTATGAGAATTTTTCAAGTTAAAATATTGCCATGGGTAATGCTGGACTGCGATAATTCAAACTAACGCATCTTTTGGAATTATCGCTCTACCTTGTGGCTCTAGCCATGGAATAGACAACTCGATAATCTTGTCCGTATTGTTTTGTTTTACGTTAGTTATGTTATTGAAAAGACGGATAAAGTTTGATTCAATTTTTAACAATCATCTCTGAATTATTTAACTTGGATTAAATTTTTTTTTATGTACATTATTTGACATCCATCCTCACAACACAATGTGAAAAAAATCTTGAAATGGATCGTTTTATTAAAATATTTTTTATCATTGCGATTAATTTTAAAAAATAATTCAAAATAATATTTAATTATAATTTATTAAAATAAAATGATTAGTAACAGAGAGCGGCACATTTGTACTCGTCTTCACCTGTACTGAATCAATTATTTTACTCTTACAAAGTTTGTTTATAATGTTATGTACTGTTATCATACACAAATTATTGATCAAAGTTTTATAATGGGTGACGTGATAACCTTTTTCCAACATGGATGAATTAAAAGTGAAAAAAGATTTTACAAACATCTACACACAAAAAACCCCATATTCATATTTGAAAGAAATGCAAATTTTACAATATAGAATTGCAGATCATACAAAACCACTGTACCTATCTCTTGCAGAACAACTTTATGAAAAACTGCAAAGACCAATCAATGTTTTAGATATTGGAAGTTCTTATGGAATTAATTCTGCATTAATGAAACATGATTTAGTAATGTCAGATCTTGATGATTTCTTTTTAACAAAAGACGAACCATCCATTACACAAACAAAACAATTCTTTGAGAAACAATCACAAAACGATCATCTGAACTTTTATCAAATAGATATCTCAAACCCAGCTCTTGTATTCTCAGAAAATTCGGGCTTGTGTGAAAAAGGAATATGCATAAATCTTGAAACCGATAATTCTAGACTCGCACAAGAATTACCTGAGGTAGATCTAATAATTGCTACTGGGTGTATTGGGTATATCGGATACAAGGCATTTTCAAATCTTTTTGAAGTAATTAAAAATCAAAAGGCGTATTCGCCTATTTCTGAATCCCAAAACATTACCCCTATCTTTGCATTTTCTGTTTTGAGAATGTTTGATATGGAAGAAATCAAAAAAACTTTTGACTCCTATGATTATTCTTTGATTAGTAGTGATATTGAACCAATCCCTCAAAGACAATTCTCAGATGATGGTGAGCAACATCAAACCCTTTCTCTGTTAGACCGCAAAGGTATTGACACGCAAAAATATGAAGATGATGGACATTTTTATGCTGACTTTTATGTTGCAAGTCCAAAGAAACTAGAACCCCAACTAATTACAATGTCTAAGACTATGGAAAACCTGTCCAAATAACGATCCATAGGTAAAATTTACCAATTTTTGAAAAAATGTGTAGTAAATATAGGAAGATGAATAGAAGAATCACATAGGTTAACGAATATGGTAGCAATAGAAGAAATAGAACATGTTTCAAAATTAATGAAAATTGATGTTGAGGACCATAGTGAATATTTGGAAAAAGTTCAAACAATGATAAGTTATTTTGATATCTTAGATTCTGCAGGTGTTGAATCCGAAGAAATTTCAATGCCAGAAATTCCAATTGAACAATTAAGAAATGATGAATACATTCCATTTGATGAAAAATTGATTGAAAAGATGAATCATTACAAGGGAACCTATGTAAGAGCACCAAAGATGTGATATGAATCTAAAAATCTCTGCCCTTGAATTTGTTGAAGAAGTAAAAAGTGGCAATATCACTGTTGAGGAATTTACTGCAAAAACAATTGAAAGAATTGATCAAGTTGATGATAAACTTCATGCGTTTTTATCTGTAAATAATGATGCAGTTGATCAAGCACGCAGCATTGACAAGAAAATCAAGTCAGGAGAAAGTGTAGGTGCATGTTATGGAATGCCTATTTCAATTAAAGACAATGTGTGCATCAAAAATAGTAAAACAACATGTGCGTCAAAAATGCTTGAAAATTTTGTTGCGCCTTATGATGCAACAGTCATCTCAAAATTAAAAAAACAAGATGCAATTTTAATCGGTAAAGTAAACATGGATGAGTTTGCTATGGGGTTGAGTACTGAATTTAGTGCGTTTGGTCCAAGTAAAAATCCGTGGAATACTGAATATGTTCCGGGAGGATCATCTGGAGGAAGTGCAGTTTCAGTCAGTGCCTTTGAATGTGTGGCATCACTTGGTTCTGATACTGGGGGTTCTGTAAGAAATCCTGCCAGTTTTTGTTCAACTGTTGGTTACAAACCAACTTATGGACTAGTCAGCAGATATGGTTTGATTTCATATGCAAATAGTATTGAACAGATAGGCCCTCTGACTAGAACTGTAAAAGATACTGCATTTATCTTAAATCTCATAGCAGGAATTGATCCAAATGACAATACCACCATTGATAACAAAAATGAAGACTATTTGGAAGGAATTGAATCTGGAATTGAAGGTAAAAAAATTGGAATAATTACTGACATGATAGGAGATGGAATTGATCCTGAGGTACTTACAGCAACAAAAGAAGCTATTTCAAAACTTGAGGGATTAGGTGCAGTATGTGAAGAAGTGTCATTGGACATGGTAAAATATTCTGTTGCTGCATATTATACAATCACTGCAACAGAAGCTGGAAGTAATTTGGCAAGATATGACAATTTACGATACGGATATGATTTTCCAGTAGAAGGTTATGAGTTTAATTCTTACATTTCAAAAGCAAGAAAAAATCTTGGACCTGAAGTAACACGAAGAATGATCATTGGAGGTTTTGTTCCATCTGCAGGTCATACAGGAAAATACTTCCTTAAATCTATGAAAGTTAAAAGTAAATTAACTAAAGAAATCAATGAGGTATTTAAGAAATTTGATCTTTTGATTGCACCAACAGTTCCAATTCAGCCATTTAAAATTGGAGGAAAAATTAATGATCCAGTATCTCTATTTTTAATTGACATCAATACAGCTACTGCAAATCTTACAGGAAAACCTGCAATTTCAATTCCGTTTAAGATTGTCAATGGATTGCCAATTGGAATTCAGTTATTGGCAAATTCAATGAATGACAAATTATTGTTAAAAGCTGCATATGCATTAGAGCAAACTGTGACTTTACCGGAGGTACCAATATGACCAAAATTGGTTTGGAGATTCACTGTCAATTAACCAATCTTGAAAGTAAGCTATTTTGTTCATGTAAGGCAAATTATAGAGAGTTTGAACCAAATGAAAACATCTGTCCAGTTTGTGCAGGAATGCCTGGTAGTTTGCCCCGATTAAATCAAGAAGCAGTAAAAAAAGCAACAATGATTGCAATGGCTTTGAATTGTTCAACTCCTGAAAAAATTGCATTTTTTAGAAAAAATTATTTTTATCCTGATTTGCCTAAAAATTTTCAAATTACTCAATTGAACATTTATGGCGATACCAGTGTTGGGGGTTCTGGTACTATCTCTGTTGGAGATAAAAAAATCAGAATCACTCGTATTCAATTAGAAGAAGATCCTGGGAGATTAATCTATGAGGGCAGTTCTTCAAAAAATCAAATTACCTTGGTTGATTACAATCGTGCAGGCACACCATTAGTTGAAATTGTTACTGAACCCGACTTTGAAACCCCAAAAGAAGTACGTGATTTTCTTAACATATTGTCAGATTTGCTCAAAAACCTAGGTGTTGCAGACCCTAGTTTAGAGGGAGCAATGAGAGCAGATGCAAACGTCTCTACTCGTGGAGGAAATAAAGTTGAAATTAAAAATATTGGTTCTTTTCATGATTTAGAAAAGGCAGCACATTTTGAGATTACTCGACAAGAAAGTCTACATGATAGAGATATCCCAATAGTTCAAGAAACACGTCACTGGGATGATAGGAGAAAAATAACTGTATCATCACGTTCTAAAGAAGAAGATTTGGATTATCGTTATTTTCTTGAAGGAGATATTCCTTGGGTCAAAATTAATCCAGAAATAAGAACTGAATTAAAATCAAAAATGCCTGAAAGTATTAGTTCTAAAAAAGAAAGATATGTTTCTAAATATCAAATACCAGAACAAGTTGCAGATGTTTTATCTTCAGATAAATTTTATTCTGATTTGTTTGAAGAAGCACATACAGAATCAAATGCAAAAGAAGTTGCAAATATAATTACCACAGAATTAATGGGTCTAGAAGATACTCGAGAAAAACGAGAAGCATCAAAACTTTCTGCAACCCATTTGAAAGATTTATCTGACGCAATTCAAACGGGTAAGGTGTCAAGAAACTCTTCAAAAAATGCATTACATGAAATATTAAAAACAGGAAAAAGTGTTTCACAAATAATATCTGAATTAGACTTGGGTAATGTTTCAGATGAATCAGAACTGCTGACAATTATTGATAAAATTATCTCTGATGAATCCCAAGCAGTTGAACAAGCAAAATCTAACCCTCAAACAATCAACTTTCTAGTAGGAAAAGTTATGCAGGCTACAAAAGGAAAAGCTGATCCTACACTAACATTAAATTTGTTGAAAAAACAAATTGGCATATGATAAATTTCTCCCTTGAAGACATAGAGTTCATCAAAATTTTAGCAACATCTGATGCGACTATTTTACAAGCAGGAATGAATGATGCTACAAGAAAGCGATTAGATGAACAAGTAGGGATGATTTTAAGGGAATATTATCATGAAAATACTCGAAATTTAGGCACAAAATATACTGAAAAATTATTGGAATGTGGAATTACAGAAGATGATGGTAAAGCAGCTATTGCCTGTGCTCGACGATTAGGCATAGATATCTCCTAAAACCAAAAAAATCTTTTTACTCTCCAGAACACTGAAAAAATTGAAACTTGTCAAATTTTGAATTTATTCCACAACCAGAACAATATCAAAACTCAAACATTTACCAATTTATGAAAAAACATAACATTTCATCATTAGAAGAATTATCTGAAAAATCAAAAAATAACTTGGAATGGTTTTGGGAATCTGTAGAAAAAGATATTGGAATTATTTGGGATACACCATACACAAAAACACTGGATGTTTCAAATGGCATCCCTTGGGCAAAATGGTTTGTTGACGGAAAGACAAATCTCTATAAATCATCTGTAGAAAAATTTACAAACCAAACTCCTGACAAAATTGCATATAATTTTATTTCAGAAGATGGTCTTGAAACAAAATTATCATATGTTGAATTAAACAAAAAGGTATCAAAACTTGCAAATGCTTTCAAATCTTTAGGGGTCAAAAAGGGAGATGTAGTTGCAATATACTTGCCAATGATTGAAGAAGCAATCATATCAATACTTGCTGCAGCAAAAATTGGAGCTGTACAGACTATTGTATTTTCCGGATATAGTTCAGAATCATTAAAAACAAGATTACGAGATTGTCATGCAAAAATATTACTAACTTCCGATGGGTTTCATAGGAAAGGCAAGGACGTATCCCAAAAAACTATCGTAGATAATGCAGTAATGGATACAGACATTGAAAAAATTATTGTTGTTTCTTACAAAGGCATTGATAAATTTGAAAAATCCGATAAAATTGAATTTTACGGTGATTTGATTTTAAATCAAAATGATACTTGTAATACTGAAATAATGAATTCTGAAGATCCATTATTCATATTGTATACGTCAGGAACTACTGGAAAACCAAAAGGAGTTGTTCACACTCATGGCGGTTTTTCTGTTTTTGCGGGTCATCAGGCATCATATTTGGTGAATATGGGTAAAGAGGATAGACTTTTTTGGCCTGCAGATATTGGCTGGATAACAGGTCTAGTTTGGAACGTATATGGACTATTATTGGTGGGGTCTAGTGCAATTATTTATGATGGTGCTTTAGATTTTCCAAATTCTAATAGGGTTTGGGAAATACTGTCAAAATATCAGGCAACAATATTTGGAATCTCTCCAACTGCTGTAAGATTATTCAAAAAAATTAATTCAAATCATCTCAACAAATATTCTTTAGATTCCTTACAAAATATTCCTACAACTGGAGAACCATTAGATGAGGACTCGTGGTGGTGGTTATTTGAAAATGTTGGAAATAAAAAAATCCCAATCATGAATTTATCGGGAGGTACTGAAATTGGTGGTGCAATGTTGTCTGTATTTCCTGGAATGAAATTAAAACCATCAACAGTTGGAATTCCAGTTCCTGGAATGGATCTGGATATTGTTAATGATGATGGGGATTCAGTTAGAGGGCAAAACGGGTATTTGGTTATCAAATCTCCGTGGCCTGGTATGACTAGAGGTCTGTTAAATGATGATCAAAGATACATTGAGACATACTGGTCAAAATTTGAAAACATCTGGTTCCATGGCGATTATGTACTAAAAGATGAGGATAACTTGTGGTATATGCAAGGTAGAACTGATGATGTGATCAACGTCTCAGGCCATAGGATGAGTACTGCAGAAATTGAACACACAGTAATTTCTCATAAAAAAATATCTGATGCAGCATCCATTGCAATACCTGATGACATTACAGGGGAGGCAATTGCGGTATTTTTTGTTCCTGAAAATAAAGGAGATGAAGATTTAGAAAATGAAATAATTGAACACATATCTAAAAAGATTGGTAAAATTGCAAAACCACGACTAGTAATTCAATTAACGGATTTACCAAAAACACGAACTGGAAAAATAATGCGCAGACTATTGAAATCAAAGATTTTGGGAAAACCTTTGGGAGATTTATCATCATTAGAAAATCCAAATATATTAAATGAAATTCAAAAAATTGATAAGAATTAAAAAATCTTATATCTTTTAATTGCTATATTATAGCGATGATTTCATCAATAGATAGTGAAAAAATTTCCTATATTCAAAAGAAAATTGATTCAATAGGCATACAAAAACAACTAGCATTTGTAGAAAAAAAAGAATTGGTATGGAAAGGAAGTGACACACTAAAACGTCCTAGTTATCATTTGTAAAAACAATGTATAATTTCATGTATGAATGCATTATTATTGAAAAATATGCTTAGTAAAAGATCAAATATGGGTTTAGAAAATCAACCCCTTTGATATCTTCTTTTTAACTTTGGAATAATAATTAAAATTTCATAATTTGAAATATTGAGATTCATAGTTGATCAACAAGTTGAGGATATTGAGATGCCTGAGAATTTAAAATTAAATACATTTTTACAAGAATTTCATTCAGACTGCACTCATCCTGAATGTAGATTTGGATTTTATGGATTTGCTTTTGGTCAATCTCCATTTCCTGTGCCTAGATTAATTCAAGAAGCATTAATCCAAAATGTAAACAAAGGAGAATATGCAGCAGTTCCAGGCATACCACAGTTACGAAATGCAATTTCAAAATACAATAAGCATTATTTTGGAATAGATGTAGCACCTGAGCGTATCTATGTGGGTCCTGGCACAAAAGAACTGATTTTCAATCTTTTAGAGATTTTACATGGCACTGTAATTTTACCTACTCCTGCATGGCTAGGGTATTTACCTCAAATTAGATTTTTGAAAAAAAATTTTCATATGCTATCATCTAGAGCAAATGGAAAAATTGCCCCAAATGATCTTAAACGTTTAGCATTAAGATTACAAGATAGACAAAAAATTCTAATTTTAAACAACCCTCATAATCCAACTGGAATGCTTTACAACAAATCTGAATTAGAAGAGATTGCAGATGTTTGTAGAGAATTAAACATTACAGTAATTTCTGATGAAATCTATGCTCAAACTACATATGATTTTTCAAAATTTGTCAGTATGGGAAAAATCTATCCCGAAGGAACTTTTGTTACAAATGGTTTATCAAAATCTCATGCTGCAGGAGGATATCGATTAGGATATGTAATATTTCCTCAACATGCAGTTGATCTTAAAGCTCAATTCAAAAAAATTCTTGCAACTGAATATACTGCAGTATCTACACCAATCCAACATGCTGCAGTTGCAGGTTTTGAAATAAGTCATGAAATGGATGAATATTTCAAAGTTACAAGAAATATTCATAAAATTATGGGTGAATATACTTACAATACGTTAACTGCTATTGATGGAATTAAAGCTACAAAACCTGAAGCAACGTTTTATCTTTTAGCTGATTTTAATGCATATGCCCCAGAATTACAAAAAGCAAAAATCACTACATCACAAAAATTATCTGAAGCGTTAATTGTTCATCCATATCACACTGCAATAGTGGGTGGAGATAGTTTAGTTTTGGAAAGAACTGACTTTAGTGCAAGAATTGCATATGTTGATTATGATGGCGCTAAAGTTTTTGATGCATATCAACAACAAACCCCCAAAACTCATTCAGAAAGAACTGAATTTGTTCAAAACAATGCGCCAAAAATTGTTGCAGGACTAATGATGCTTGAAAAATTCTTCGGGGTCCTCAAAAGAGATGCAGTAGATGAATTGATGTTATTAAAAAATAATCTAAAAATTCCAAATTAATTATTTTGATCTTTTTTTGATTTGTTGGGCAACCATTGGCAAAAATGCACCCACATCAGAGACAATTCCAAGTGCTTGCCATGTACCTCTATCCATTAATTTGGTAACTGTTGGTTGACTGATATCTACAACAATTACCTTGACATTTGCGGGTAACATGTTTCCAGTTGCAATTGAGTGTAACATTGTAGAAATCATAATTACCATATCTGCTCCTTTGAGAACTTTTTTGTATTGTTTTTGAGCTTCTGCAACATCAGTAATTACATCAGGTAATGGCCCATCATCTCTAATTGAACCTGCTAAAACAAATGGAACTTTATTTTTAACACATTCATACATTATTCCTTTTGTCAATTTTTTAGTTTTTACCATATTGGCAATTGAACCTGCTTTGAAAACTGCATTAATGGTATCCATGTGATTTCTGTGACCATGAAATGCCAATGTGGCATCCTTTACATTCATTCCCAATGAAGTTCCAAGGGTTGCATATTCAATATCATGAACAGCTAATGCATTACCTGCCAAAACTCCGTCAATATACCCTGATCTGATTAATTCTGAAACTGAATCATCAGCACCTGTATGTACAATTGCAGGACCGCCAACAATTACAATTTTACCGCCTTTCTTTTTTGTATTGTAGATATCATCAGCTACTTGTTTTGCAATGTGTTGTGTTGGTCTTTCACTAGAACTGGCACTACCCATAAATTCAAAGACGTTAACTCCTTCTCTTGGGCGTTCTGGAGGATTTATTTTAATTCCTGCTTCTCCCACAATAATTTGATCATCTTTTTTTACATCTCTAAAAGGAACACAAAATGCCTTGTTGCCTTTTACAACAATACATTTGTCCATCATCATGTTTTCAACTGAAATCCATTTTCCTTTAAGATAGACTTGGGTATGATTGTTAGTGGTACTGTAAAAGTTGTCTGGCATGACATAATTTTTTGGTGCTTTTTTTAATTGAATTTCTTTTTGGACTTTGGATACTGCACCTTCACGATAAACTGTTTTTAGAATCTCATCCAAATGTATTTGATTTTTACCTGTAATTGTTAATTTTGCATAAGAGTGATCTTTTTTCTTTACACCAATATTGATTTCATCAACGTTAAACTCTCCTTTCAAATCCATAATCTTATCAAAAATCTTAGTAAGAATGGATGAATCTATTAAATGTCCACTAACCTCAATCTCTTGGGAAAATTTACTCATTTTGATACTAATTCATCATGATAACTAAAGGTTTTCTTTGTATAATTATATTAGAATTGACTTTCAGCTCTAAAATCCATGTCTAAATTATAAAATTTACACAGGTAGTATGACTTTTCCTTCAAATTTTGGAATATTGTCTTTTACAAATGCTTTTTCCAAATTTTCTTTTTGTAATTTTGTAACTCCTTGAACTATTGTCTTTGAAGATCCGGTACTATCAACTAAGGCCAAAATATAACCACTGTTATCAGTTAAGATAAAACCTGCAGATTCATCAACAAATGCATACAGATTTTCTTCACCTACGGGTTTCCAGATATTGGATTTTGAATCAGCTAAGGCCAATGCAGGCATTGCTTTTCCATCAGTTAATGTATTAAGATACTCTCGAGCTTCTGCTACTCTCTTTTGTCCAAGTTTTAGCGCTTGAAAATACTGCATATCCATCAAAATATTTGATTGTTATAAAAACATCACAAAAGATAGTTATAGAAACCATGCCTCATATCTTTGATGCCACTAACAAATCCTGTTATCATCAAACTCAATGAAATTACTACTTTTGTTCAAGATAAATCAAAATTAACCGAAGTTGAAGTTGTAGAAATTAAGAAAATTTTCAAGGAATTAGTAAAAAATGGAGAAAGATACGATGTGGATGAAATTGAATTCTGGTTTGAAAATGAAGGGAGTTGGAATACTAAAGAACCACGTGTGAGAATTACCAATCTTTCAAGTTATGTACAAGATAAACATCAACAAACAGCTCATCTGAGAATAATTTCTGATGATGATTGTAGTTGTGGAAATTAGATTTTAATTAAAATTCTTGAATTAATCAATTTTTTATCTGGATTGATAGATGTATTTCCATTTAAAATAGCATATTTGCCAATATGCTTAAGTTCACACAAAAATTATAGATTTATTGAATAATAGGCAAATAGGATTGTCATCAATTATTGCTTCAATAGTTATTGGGATTATTACACTGGGTCTGGATGTTTTGCCTGAATATATGATATTTCCACTTTTGATAATTAGTGGTATTGGATTGATTTTAGGCATAGTTTTACTAAATTACAAAGCAAAACATTCCAAACGGGACAAGAGTAAATTCAAAAGAACAAATACTAAATCATGGGATACCTAATTGATAAAACTGGAAAATTACAATAATGATTCAGATAGGTATGAAACAATCTCAATTGAATCAAAAGTTAGAGAAGGGGTTTTTCATAAAGTTGTAAAAGATTTAGAAACGGGAAAAGCTGTTTCATGTTCTTGTAAATGCTGGAGTAAAGGAAACAAACCTTGTTTTGGTATGAAAACAATTGGTTATTCTGAATCTGATTAAATTTCTAATTGCTCCAATAACCTGCCTACAATTTTGGAATTTTCATTTCTTTCATCTAGAATTTCTTTAATTCTTTTTTCATTTTTTGTCGAATCTGTGATTATTTGAAAATATTCTTCATCTAGATTGTTGTTTGTTTGTAATCGTTTAATCACTTCAAATAATATTCCAATTACTTGTTTTTGGGCATCAATTAATTCATCTTTTTCAGTTTCAGACATTTATTCTTCTTCAATAATCTTCGTAAAAAATTCTTCTAGTTTCATCAAATTCATCAAAATTAACTCCTTTTGGAGGGTATCTTTTGTGTTATTTTACTAGATAAATCGTAAATTAAAAAAATTAACGATATTTTGCACTGCCTATACTTCTATTATTTTTCTGTGGTTTTGAATGTGCTTTTACCATATGTCTCATTGTTCTTTCAGGATCAGAGAATTTCATATGACATATTTTACACTCTGTATCCGTAATTTCTTTAGATTTTTTTTTAAATAGATTCAACTAATCAAGGTAAATTTTGAGTGTTAATAAATTAATAATTTCTAACATTCTTTAATCAACCCCTATCGATTTTTCTAAAATAAAAAATTTTTTTTATTTAGATTAATCTTGCAAAATTCGATTCAATAATTGTTTTAATTTTTCATCAGTAATGTTGGATTTGGCAGATTCTAAAAACGGTTCAATATCTCCAAGAGATTTACCGTTTTTTTCATACATCTTTGCTTGAAGCGCCATTTCTAATCTATCTACTTGATGAACAAGTTGAGATTCTTTAGAATTATTATTTTGATACTCTTTCCAAATTTCTACATATTGTGATTTTAGCACGTTCG
The DNA here is from genome assembly GCF_001541925.1 of Nitrosopumilus sp. Nsub. Classification (GTDB taxonomy): domain Archaea; phylum Thermoproteota; class Nitrososphaeria; order Nitrososphaerales; family Nitrosopumilaceae; genus Nitrosopumilus. The sequence goes on along the minus strand of NZ_LQMW01000023.1, from coordinate 74,357 downwards.
GTAATTGACAAATTATTTTTTCAAATGCTTCATTTTCAATTTTTTTCTTATTTTCACAAGTCATTTGTTCAGGTGTAATATCGCCAATTTTTGATTCTGCCAAATCATGCAGCAAGGTCATTTTAAGAATTTTTTCAGTATCATAATTTTCTAAATCCGATATTATCATGGCCATCATTGCCATGGAATAACTATGATCAGCCACAGATTCAGGGTTTTGAATAGATAATTTATCAATCCAACCTTGTCTTTGTACATTTTTCAAATTCAAGGAATATTTTAAAAAGTTCAAAATCTCCATGGTATTACATTTAATTTTCTCCTAATGAGTTTTCATGTTTGATTTTTCGAATCGTATAATAGGTAAGAAGGAATTAAAAAATTATGAAAATCTATACAAAAACTGGTGATGATGGAAATACTGGTTTACAAGGAGATTTTAGAATTGCAAAATCACATCCACGTATTATTGCATATGGAACAGTAGATGAAGTTAATGCTGCTATTGGAGTTGTTTTAAGCAATGTACTAGATGACGATATAAGCAAAGTTTTGAGTAAGATTCAAAATGAATTATTTTTGCTAGGTTCAGATTTATCAAATCAAAATCTCAATGAATTGAAGAATAGAATTTCATTAGAAATGGTTGAAAATTTAGAAAAAACCATAGATATATTTGAATTAGAATTGCCTCCTATCACAAATTTTATTTTACCTGGAGGAAGTATTGCAGCTGCTCAAATTCATCAAGTACGAACCATTATTCGTAGAGCAGAGACTCTGGTAGTTCAATTAAGCGACAAGGATGAAATTAATTCTAATTGTATCAAATATCTTAATCGACTATCAGATCTGATGTTTGTAATGGGTCGTTTAATCAATAAACGAAACGATGTTGAAGATATTATTTGGAAACCATAAAAAGACAAACTTTAATGCCTCATCTAAAGTATTTTTTTTAGTGCCGAGGTAGCTCAGCCTGGAAGAGCACTCGGCTGAAGACCGGGCTGTCGCTTGTTCAAATCATGCCCTCGGCACTTTTACTATTGCAAAGAGCCTGACCAAATTTGATCGTAATTTCGTGCCTACAAGATTATTTCTGAAAATAGCCTTTTTGTATTCTGGTTGTAGACAATTTTATGTAATTCCGGTATTTTCTAAAATTATGAATCTTGAAAATAATTTAGATAGATTGCAAGATGAGTTAGTAAGTTACTACGAAATGCTAGATGACAGTCCACAGATGATTGCATTCAAAGTAAAAGAATTAGTTGCTACAGGGTGGAAAGATGAGCAACTCAAAAAAGAAGTAGAAGAGGAATTTGAAAATCAACAATATTGCATACAGATGATTCATGACTTGAAACAAGTCATAGAGTTTGTCAAAACAGAAAATCCTACCAATGAGGAACTGACAAAATTTACCGAGAAAACAATTAGGAAAGATCTTGACAGTAAAATGAAAGGTGACAGTGAAAAATCAAGTCAAGATTATCGAGAAAAAATGTTTTCAGATATGGATCGTTACAGTAGTTTTGAAAATTAAAATTATATTTTTTCAACAGTCGATTGTTATGTCAAATTCGTACTTTCAGCAGGAATCGTCGATATGTTTAGATTTCATTGATCCTAATGGTTTCTTAATAGTATGAGGATTATCTAATTGCCCTATTTTTTAATAGATGTGCATATCTGATCATCATACCAAAAGATAGATCTTCTACAAATCTTTTAGTAAATCATAAGAGAGTTGAAAAATATCAAAAACTTTATGAAAAATTTGATATTGAGCAGATATTTAATATTTGACTAATGGATTGTACGGGTGCTGCACTTGATAAGATGAAATATCTAAAAAAATTACCCTGATTACAAATTTGAAAAATATTTAGATGGAAACGGATTTGCAATTATTCATTAATCAAAAGATGAAATATTTAGAATTCATGTTGAAGGTTCATATCTTATCTGTTCTAAAGATGGAACTACACAATGTGATCATAAATCATATACTGCATTTCATCCACAATTTACTGCAGGTAAAAAAATAATCAAATTTTTTGATTCATAATATGTTCCACACTTATGCCGTATCCTAGCGACTTTGCTTTATCAAAACACATTGCAGCTACCTTGTAGTTTTCAAGTATTTCATGTAGGTCTCCAATAGTATACCAAAGATATGCATTAGTTGGGTCTTTTTTCAATATTTTCTCATATACCTTCAATGCTGCAGACCATTTTCCCATTTGGCATAACTTGTATGCTTGTCTGAATGAATCAAAATCTGTCATTGCTTTTCAGTTCCACAATGAATACACATGGTTTTAGATAATATCTCAAACCAAGTGAAATCGTGAACAAACCCATCTTTACATGTCATATGCTATGATTATCCAATGACATCATTATGATATTGATCAATTTTCTTGGCGATCAGTGTTGATAATTTGTAGATTCAATTTTCAGAGATTTGGCATGTTGTGAATTTGATCATTTTTGTGTCAAAACAGGTTTTTTAATCAAATTTCCAATTATGATAGAATAACCCTCTCTTTTAGGCTCAATTGAAAGTAATTTATGATCTTATGATTTGTAATATTTTAGGATGTAATGCAGAATCTTATTTTAGAGTACTATACTCTCATTACCATAAATCTAAAACTCCATTTGCAAAAGAAATCATGAGAGTATGTGAAAATCATGGCAAAATGATTGCAGATGAAGATACAGAAATAAAAATTCAAGTGTTACATTGAGAAAAATTGAAATTAAATTAAAGGACAAAGATTATTTTGATTTTCTTAGTATTTGTATCGAACAGGATTTATCAATTGAAGAGAATCTAAAAAATATCATAACATATCACTTGATCACCTATCGAAATAAAAAGAAAATAAAAAATAAAAAATTATTTTCTTAAAAATATTTTTTATGCATCTACTAAATTGTAGAAATTTTTACCAGAGGCTGATTTTTCCATAATGCATTTTACATGAAGAGTTTCTTTACCTGAATTAATATCGTCACGAAGTTTCTGATTAGAGAATTTCTTGACAATAGCAACACGAGTAGTATGAAATTTATTCATTTGATTGCCATCAATTGAAAAAAATTCTTTCATGGTTAATTTAACGCCTTTAGTAATTTCATCACCTTGTGTATAATGAGAATCTTCAATTTGAGTAATTGTAAAAGATTGACCATCTATTTTTGCCAGTGATGCTGAATTGCTAACTACTTGATAATCTGCTAATTTTGCTATCTTATTCACCTCCCAACACGATAAGATGAAATAAAACAAAAATAAAGTAATTCAAAAGTAAAGTATTGACTATTACATACTACTTTTTCAATATTTTGAGTCTTCAAAAACATAGAAAAAAGCCAAAAACATAGAAAATAAATTTAACAAAAAAATTTTACTTGTATGATAAAAGAAGAGGAATTGAATGAATGGATAAGTGAATTTCATCCAACAGTTGAAACTGAAATTATTGAAATATTGCGAGCACGTGTTCAATATGCAATTTTAGATGAATTGAATTATATGGTTTCAAATCAAATTGGAACTCCCGATGAAGTGAAAAAGATCGTATTAGATGAGATTACAGAGATCACAAATGACTCCATTGAGATAGAAACTGAAGAAGATTGACATAAAAAAGAAGAAAAACTACAAAATCCTTAAAAACTACTCAATCACATGATTTTTGATAATAATGACGGAAAAAAAAGTTGTAAAAAAAACAGCAGTAAAGAAGACTGCAAAAAAAACCACTAAAGCAAAGACCACTAAAGCAAAGACCACTAAAGCAAAGACCACTAAAGCAAAGACCACTAAAGCAAAAAAGAGCACAAGTAAGAAATCAAAAAGTAAAAAAATCAACAATGAATCAAGTGGAGACAGTGGAATAGTTATTGTGGATGATGATTTAGTCATAGATCAAGAAAAAATTAACGAAGAAAGAAGAGCATATCTTGAAGAAGCAAGATCACAGGAAGCAACAGACTAGCAATATTTATCAAATTGATTCACGTATAGAATTTGTGTATGCATTATGTTTGATTACAGTTAAGCCTGGAAAAGTGGATTCCGTAGTTGAAATTTTAAAGAAAAAACGTAAAGTTGTAAAACAAGTAATGGTAGTTACTGGAAGAGCAGATATCAGTGTAATTTTACAAGGAAAAATTGATCAAATTAATCAAATGGTAATAGATTTTAAAAAAATTAAAGATATTGTAACCACAGAAACTCTGATTGAAGTGGAGGTCGATTTAGGCTGGTAAAAGCAATAATTTTAGTTAAATCTCCAAAGAAATTGATTGCAGTAAAATTAAGAAAACTTTCAAAAGTTACAAATTCATTTCCAACTAGTGGACAATTTGATGCAGTTGCAATAATTGATGTTCAAGAATTAATAGAAATAAAAGAAGTTGCAAATCAAATTCAAAAAATTAGTGGTGTTGAAAGAACTGAAACATTAGTTGAAGTTCAATAAAAAGAGAAACCCCCTCCATTACGCTACAATTTGTGACAGTGACTAAAACATTGATAATTTTTGATTTACAACAATTCTGATTTTAAAATAATTTAAAAAAATAAAATTAAAATGGTAATTGATTTAAGCAACTTTCGCCCATATTCTTTGTGAATATCAAAAAAGTTGGAAATGTAATATTGGCAGTTCAAGATTTAGACAAGTCAATACAATTCTACAATGAAATAATAGGTCTTCCAATAAAAGACCAAAGAAAAACATGGGTAGATTTAGGTACATCGGGAGCTTTGTTGAGTTTACATCCTGCATCATCAACTACAGAACATGTAGGGGGGTCCATAGATAACGGAATAAGTATTGGATTTCTAGTAGGTGATTTGAAATCTGCCTTAGAAGAACTAAAAACAAAAGGTGTTACAGTTCATCGAGATATTGTTGAAAAAGACGTGGGCAAAAATGCAGTAATATTGGATCCAGACCAATACATGATATCGTTGTTTGAACCCAATTTTATAGACAAAGATCAACAAACCAGCGGATATGTTGGATTTACCCCAGCTTAGATTGTCTGTTTAATCAAAGAGATAATCTTCTCCAAGTTTTTTTCTTTTGAATTAATTGAGATGTAAAAAGAAACATTGTTTTTTTGTAAAATCAGTATATTGACTTTTGAATGTTTCAACAATATGTGATCTAATTTACCAAAAGAATTATTGTTTTTTCTTAAAGACAGAAATGTAGATGTTATAAAAAATTCTTGTTTAACATCTTCAGATTTTAACAATGGTTTAAGACTAGGTTTAATTACGCCCACTAATGTTCGACCATAATTATTAATGACTCCAGCATAACGAATGTTTGTAGAAATTCCAAGAATTGTTTGACATTGTTTTTTATATTTTAAAATATTTTTTTTCCACTTATCTGAAGGGGTTTTAACCATACTAAAAAAACAAACTCAGAATCTAATAAGGCTTGTCAATTTTATAATTAATTTTCTAAGGATTATGTTTGTCTTTAGGTCTATTATCTAATTTTTTCTTTAATTCTAAATTCTCTTTAATTAATTTCTCATTTTCAGTTTTTAATGTTTGAATTGAATTTCTACCACTAAACAATGGATGTCCAGGTGGAATAACAGGAGATTCTGGAGAAATTAAACCAGAAGCATATTGTTGATACAATTTTTGAAACCCTTGAAGCTTTTGATTAAGAGTTTCATCGTGTTGAGATAATTGTGATTTCATTTGATTTTGATGCATTGGTGATAATGGATGATTCAATCCTGGCGGCAATCTAGGAAACTGAAATGCCATGTGAGGAATGTTGGGATTTAGGCCATAAAGGTCCTGGAGGTGTCTCATTACCATATTATCCATAAGTTTTGTCTTAATTTGCTATATTTGTGGCTTACTTTGGGCATTTGATATACCCACTAGTTTAATTTCAGTCGTTTTTACTCAAATTCAGCTGATCGCAGATCCTTATAGATTCCCACAATCAAACGATCATGATCATGACACAAGAAAAAAAAGTCTGTTTAAGATGTAAAAAAGACATCAAACAAGAAGAATTACACAAAATTGTAATGTATGTAGTTCAAAATGAGTTCACAGAACATCATTATGAACACGTTGAGTGTCCTGATAAATTTACAGTTTAAGGGAAATTTTAAAAATCAATTATTCTCGATATTCAAAAACTTGATAAATTTCCCCTGTATGTCTAGAACGATAATTCCATTCGGTACTTTCCCAAATTTTTTGTTGAAAATCTTTTTGAGACTTTGGGTGTAGTCTTTTGTAAACATCATCACCAATTAAAATTTGATGAGGTTTTGCCATGGATTGGATTTTGGCAGCTATGTTCATTGCAGGTCCCATTAGATCCACGTGAGAATTTTGTTCATCAGCACCATATCTGACTACGATATTTTGTCCAAAATCAAGTCCAATTTTTATCATTAAATCAGGATAATCATATTGATCAAGAATTGGATTAATTCCTTTTTGGATAATAGTATTCATAGATTTTGCACAATTTACTGCATTATCTGCAGTCAGTAAGGAATTTGATTCTGCAACAAAGTATCCAATAACTGCATCCCCAACAAATTTTAACACATATCCATGATATTGTCGAATGACTGAAGCCATTTCTTGAGCAAAAGAGCTCATTATAGTGGCAATTTTTTCAGAAGGCATTTCCAAAGCCATTTTTGTAGAACCGACTAAATCCACATACAATACAATCATATCTAATTTTGAAAATACATTTTTTCGAAGAAAATCTTCAGATTCATCATGGACTCCTGAATATTCATAACCTTTTTTCAAAGCTCCCCAAACACGTTTTTGGGTTTCTAAAATCATAGTATCTGAATCAACAGTTGTATCCGCAGTTCTACTTAGAAGCATATCTACTACACTAGTGTCATTTTTTTTATCAATATTTTCAGTCATTTTATTCAATTATTCCAATGGAAAATCAATTTTACAATTGTCACATTTACCTCTATTGCCTCTATACTGTTCATCATAATATTCAATTATTATTAAATGACAATGGTGACATAGAATTTTTGATTCGCCCATGACTAAAAATAATATTTAATGTATTTAGATATTGTTGAGTATTATTGATATTTACCAAAATGCATATTTTCAATTATTTCAAAATGAAGGTTTAAGGATAGTATTTTTTTAGCAAAAATGTGAGACTAGGTTCAAGATCACCCGATGAATTTATCCAATTATTGAATAAAAAAAATGAAGAAATCCAACAAAATTTTCTAGCAAAAATACTAGAAAAAACTAAGCTTGTAAATGTTAAAGTAATGATGGGCGATTCTACTATTACAGAACAAAAAACATTTGATCCTAATGAAGTGACAAATTATCTAGAAAACATGATTCAAAAATTAGATGAATGGTCGTTACAAAATGTATCAATTACAAATAATGAGGATTTGAGAAGAATTTTCACTAAATTTGAAATTACTGAAGGAAATTATTTGATATCAGGTCATTTATCATTACAATTTCACGTATTGTTATTTTACAAACCGGTTCAAAGAGTAATTGATAGTCAAAAAGAATTAGCAGAAATATTAGATTATATAAAAAAACAAGAAGAAGATTTATCAAATAACAGTGATCAATTTGTTTTAAATAAATTAAAAGAAATGGGATACAAAGATTTCGATCATCAAAAATTATTTGAAATATTTTATGAAGATGAAGAATTTAGTAAAAGAGTTTATGCAGAAATAGAAAAAGAATCTAGTGAAGAATTTAAAAAATTAACACAGAAAAAAAATGAACTAATTAAAGAATTAGATTCTTTATTGATTGAAACATATCAAACAAGCTCAGTATTAATTGACGATACTAGATTGGTGGCAGGAGAAGAAGGGTGTTTATGCACACTAGATATCGAATTTATTAAAAACAACAATCGTGAAGGATTATTTGATCCTAGAAAGATGTCAAACAGTGTTAAAGATAATATTTTAAAAAAATTAGAACAACTACAAGAGCAAATTAATTTAAAATGAAATTTACATAACATTACTAAAATATTCACAGGCATGTAATATGGCTGAAATTCATGTAAATTACGCATGAAAAAATAGAGCAAAATGGAATCATATCGATTAACTCAAATACCTCAAAAATTGAGCAACATCTCCAATGAATCCAACATATGATGAAATACTAAAAGCAAATTCATTAAGAGGTAATGAGATCAAAAAAACACCGTTAATCCATTCACCTACATTTAGTGATTTAACAAATTCAGAAATATATCTAAAAGCAGAATTTAGACAAAAAACAGGTTCATTTAAAATCCGAGGAGCATATTATAAAATTAAATCACTATCTCAAGAAGAAAAAAAATTTGGGGTTGTTGCAGCATCTGCAGGTAACCATGCACAAGGAGTTGCACTTGCATCATCTCTGGAGAAGATTTCTTGTACAATTGTAATGCCAAAAAATGCATCGCCAGCTAAAGTTGCTGCAACTAGAGGATACGGGGCAAATGTAATTTTAGAAGGAGTAAATTATGATGAATCATATTCCAAAGCAAAAGAACTTTCTCAACAAACTGGGGCTATGCTAATACAAGCTTTTGACGATCCTCAAATAATAGCAGCGCAAGGGGTTATCGGTTTAGAAATATTAGAAGATTTGCCAGATGTTGAAGAAATCTATCTACCAATTGGTGGTGGGGGCCTTGCTGCAGGAATTGTTCTTGCAATTAAAGAAAAGAATCCAAATGTCAAAGTAATTGGAGTACAATCTAAATCATTTCCTTCAATGTATGAATCAGTTAAAGAAAATACAAGGAAATTATGTGGGGGAGATAGAACGATAGCTGATGGTATATCTGTTAAAATGCCTGGAGAAATAACTTTTAACATAATCAAAGAATTGATGGATGAGATTGTATTAGTTGATGATGATGAAATAACAAAAGCAATGTTTCTACTTATGGAAAGAATGAAATTTGTTGTTGAGCCAGCTGGTGCCGTAGGTCTTGCACATCTAATTTCGAAAAAACCATCACCTGGAAAAAAAGTGGTAGCAGTATTGGCAGGAGGTAATGTTGACATGTATCTTTTAGGTCAAATCGTGGATAAAGGATTGGCAGCAATGAGCCGATTGTTAAAATTATCAGTATTATTGCCAGACAGACCTGGGGCTTTTAAAGAAATTGTAGATATCATCACATTAGCAAATGCCAACATTGTAGAGGTAGTACATGATAGATTAAGTTCAGATGTAAATGCAGGTTCAGCATCTGTTACACTTAATTTAGAAACACAAGGCAAGGATCAAGCAGAATCTTTGATAAAATCTCTAGAAGAAAAGAATGTAAAATTCAAATTATTGACCTAAAAATTTTCTACTGATGCCTCTATTTTGTAAACAATGCAATGAAAGAAGATTACCAAAGTCAGTAAAACCTGCAAATATCACATTATGGTTATGTGAAAAATGTAAAAATTTTGTAGATTCCAATGATTTCATAGTTAGAGATGCAAAAACAGATGAATTCAATTCATCGCAAGAAGATTATAAAAAATGGGTTAAATCCATTCCAGATACAGACGGGACAAAAGATTCATTTCGATATTAATAAAATCTAAAAATTTAATTCTATACCTAAAACAATTAACTGTATTAGAAAAACAACTCCCAACAATGCAGATCCTAAAAGAATTTTAATAATTTTAGACACATTACATTAGATATTTTTAGTGCATTTTAATGAACTCATTTAATGGCAAAAATTTTGGGCATCATAGGCGGAGGTCAATTAGGGATGATGCTTACTGAAGCTGCAAAAAACATGTCTGAACACATATCAAAAGTAATAGTTTTAGATCCAAATGAAAATTGTTCTGCATCACTAGTTGGAGCAGAGCAAATAGTGGCAGATTTTAAAGACAAAGACTCAATTATCAACCTGGCAAACCAAGTGGATATTATCACATATGAAATCGAATCAGGAGATAGTGATGTGTTAAAATCCGTTGAAAATAAGGCTGAAATCAACCCATCTCCAGAAACTCTAAAAACTATTCAAGATAAATTTTTACAAAAAACATTTTTACAAAATCACAATATTCCAGTCCCAGAATTTATCAAAGTTGAGAACATTGATGAAGTCAAAGAAGGATTGAAAAAATATGGGTATCCTGCATTATTAAAAGCAAGAAGAGATGCATATGATGGAAAAGGAAATTTCAAAATAGATTCAGAAAATGAGATTCAAACAGCATATGATTATTTTAAAGGACAAAAACTCATGTTAGAAAAATTTGTACCATTCAAAATGGAAGTATCAGTAATAGCTTCAAGAAACACTAAAGGAGAAATTAAGACATATCCATTAGTTGAGAATATACATGAACACAATATTTTACGTGAAACAATTGCCCCTGCAAGAACATCTGATGATGTATCAAAAAAAGCAGGAAAAATTGCTAGTGATACAATGGATGTTTTAAAAGGTGCAGGTGTTTTTGGAATTGAAATGTTTGTCACACAAGATGATGAAATAGTAATTAATGAAATTGCACCTAGAGTTCACAATTCAGGACATCATACATTACAATCAAGTAAAACATCTCAATTTGAACAACACTTGCGAGCAATCTTGGGATTAGAATTAGGAAGTACTAAATTAATTTCTCCTACTATAATGTATAATGTGTTAGGCTCTGTGGGATTTGAAGGCGAATACAGACCAATATCCATTTTAGAACCAAATCTATTTTTAAAAATGTATGGTAAAAAAATTTCAAAACCGTTACGAAAATTAGGTCATTTTAATTTAGTTGCAAAAAAAGGAGAATCAGTAGAACAATTACTAGAAAAAATTAACTCATTAAAAGAAAATGTAAAAACCATTCGCATAGAATGATCGTATACAAAGATCAGAACATTTTCAAAATACGTTTATTAATTAATTCATAGTAATCATAGTAATGACGTCTGTTCCCCACATATTATCTGGAATTTCAATAATTCTTTTAGTAATTTATGGTGCTGATGTTATTATTGGTGGTGGCGAAGGCGGAGCAGGATTCTTGCCATTTGATGGAATGACTAGAGGAATTGGATTTGGAATGCCTCCAATAATTTTATCATTCATTGCATTTTTCATACCAAGAAGGCCTAGATTCAAGGGATTAGGTATGATGTTAATTGTTACTGGAATTTTAATTATTATCGGTGGCGGATTGTCATTGGCAAGTGCAGCTGAATCTGAACATGCTGCTCGAATGATTGGCGAAGGTGGTGGATTAATAGGAATTGGAGCTATTATTGCAGCTTTAGGTGCAATAGAAATAAAAAAATCATCTAAAAACTAAGAACCATGCCAATTTGTACCAAATGTAGTAATGAGGTGAAAAAAGTTTATGATTGTGATCATACAAAATTTGAAGATTATTGTGTGGAATGCTATACAGAACTTCACTACTACATAACGGAGAATAATAAAGACGAAGATGTTAACTGCTAGAGAAATTGCAATTTATGCACTAGGTAAAACAGAAGGAGTGAATTCACTTGCAGAAACACTTGGAAAAGGAATGGATGATGAAAAATACATTGAATCATGGAATAAAACATTGAAACAATTAGGAATTGAAATGCCATTAGAAGAATTAGAAACCATTTACAATGAATTTGCAAAGAAAATGGATGAAATTGTTAATGATTCTGAAATAAATGAAATTAACAAAAAATAGGAAAAATTTGAATAGTTGAATATGGAAAATTTAGCAATGAAAGCAATAATTTTGGCAGGAGGTAGAGGAAAAAGACTAAAACCGATAACAGATTATGTTCCAAAACCACTAGTTCCAATAAACAATATTCCAATTATTGAATGGCAAATAAAATATTTGAAGAAATTCGATGTTAAAGAAGTAATAATTTGTACAGGTTACAAAGCAGATATGATTGAAAGTTATTTGAATATGAAAGAATTAGGAATTAAAATTAAATTTTCAATAGAAAAATCCCCACTAGGTACAGGAGGTGCAATTAAAAAAGCAGGAAAAATGATCAATGAAAAATCTTTTTTTGTAATTAATGGAGATACAATAACAAATATTGATTTACATAAATTGGCAAGTAAAACAAACACCATTGCTGCAATTGAATTAAGAACAAAATACGGTATTTTAGAAACTGAATCAGAAAAAATTGTTAATTTTAAAGAGAAAAAAGAAATTACAGACACATGGATGAATGCAGGTATTTATCATCTTCAAAAAGAAATTTTAAAAAAATTGCCAGTAAAAGGAGATATAGAAAAGACAGTTTTTCCAGATTATGCAAAGAAAGGATTACTAAATACAATCAAATTCAAAAATGTAGAATGGTTTTCTGTTGATTCATTCAAAGATATGGAAGAATGCTCAACCAGAGTAGAAAAAATAATTAAATAAAATATTAGATTAGGCACCAGTTCGGTGTAGCGTTACCATCATGTATGCAACTTCTTCGACAAATAATTCATCATTACTAGCAGAAGCATATTTTGTTGCATTTTTCCAAAATTTTTCATTTTTGTTAGATTCTTTTACAATCTGTTCTGCCATGATGTTATTGGATAATTGATTGGATAATTAATTACCTCAATCAAAATTCACCTATTACTAAAACAGATACACTAGAATATGCATAATTCATACTAAATTCATGCGTATAGCATGTAGTTTAGGCTCGTTACTGTCTGTTGAGGAGGTATTACATTGTTCAAAATCCCTATCAGATTCAAAAATAGATTCAATTTGGATTCCAGAAACTTGGGGGATGGAAAATTTTTCAATTATGTCGGCAGTAGCAAATAATACAAAAAATCAAAAAATAGGCTCATCAATAATCAACATTTACTCTAGAAGTCCAGCCACAATTGCAATGGGTGCTGCTACAACAGATACATTATCAGATGGGAGAATTATTTTGGGATTAGGTACAAGCAGTGTCCCAATTGTAGAAGATTTTCACGGAGCAAAATTTGACAGTCCAGTTCAAAGAATGAAAGAATATGTAGAAATTATTCGAATGGCGTTATCAAAAAAACAAATCAATTATTCCGGCAAAATTTTTCAGTTAAATAATTTTACATTGCTAATTGAACCAAAAAGAAATGCAATCCCAATTTATCTTGCAGCAATAAATGAAAAAATGGTTAATTTAACATGGGAGATGGCAGATGGAGTAATTTTCTATTTGAGACCATTAGAAGAAATGAAAAAAACAATTACAAAAATGCAATCAAAAAAAAGAATTGATGTTACATGTCAAATTATAACTTGTGTATCTGAAAATGCAGAAGAGGCCATCTTAAGAGCAAAAAAGACACTTGCGTTTTATGTTTCCGTAGGTAGTATCTATAGAGAATTTTTATCTAAAAATGGATTTCAAAATGAAACAAAAAATATTTATGAAGAATTTAAAAATTCAGGATTTAAATCAAATCACGAATTAGTTACAGATTCAATGTTAAATTCATTATGTATTGCTGGAAATCCAAGCGATATTAAAAAACAATTACAAAAATTTAGAGACGTAGGAATAGATTTACCCATAATTCAATTTAACCCGATTGGAGATACCAAAGAATCATTTTCATTGTTAAAAAAAACATTGCTGGAGAATTAGATATGAATAAAGTTGGAATTGTAGGTTATGGAAATACCGCATTTACAAAAGAAGATCAAAAAATTGAATCAATTTTACATAATTGTACAAATCAACTTTTTAAAACAAATTCAGAAATTAATAAAAATCTAATAGATGCAGTACTTGTTTCAACAAATAATAATTCAAAATATTTGTCAGCAATTCTCTCAGAAATGGTTGGAATTCAACCAAAAATCGCTCATTCCATAGAGAGTTTATGCAATTCAGGAACAAATTCAATAGTTTCAGCATTTTCATATATTTCATCAGGGCTAGCAGACATAGTTCTTGTTTCAGGTGCAGAAAGATATGATAGTCCAGGTCAAATTCTAGAATGGGATAATTCCCGAGGAGAATTTAAGCATCCGATATTTTGGGCATCAATTTTTTCAAAATCATATAAACAAAAATTCAACATCTCAGAAGAAGATCTAGCAATTGTTTCAGTTAAAAATCACAAACAAGCACAGAAAAATCCCAATGCATTATCTAAAAAAACATACTCTGTTGAAGATGTACTAAACTCTAAAAAATTAACAGAAGATTTAAGATTATTAGATTGTTCAAGACCATGTTCTGGTGGAGCATCTATTCTTTTAGCATCAGAAGAAATGTCAAAGAAGATTACAGATGAACCAATTTGGATTAGTGGAATAGGACAAAAAACAACATCTGCAGGATTTACAAAAAACGAATCATTATTTTCAATGACGTCTACTAAACATGCAGGTGAATCTGCATTAAAAATGGCAAATAAAAATATCTCACAAGTAGATGTTGCAGAGATACATGATGCATTTTCAGTATGTGAACCAATGGCATTAGAGGCTTTAGGATTTTCAAAAACAGGTGAAGGAATGAATTTGATTAAAAAATTACATGAAACTAATAATTTTAAGATAAATCCACGTGGAGGGTTAATTGGTTGTGGGCATCCATTAGGAGCAACAGGAGTATCTCAAACTATAGAAATTGTAAAACAATTACAACAATCTGCAGATAACAGACAATTAAAGGATCCAGAAGTAGGTTTAGTTCATAACATGTCAGCTGCAGCTACATCATCAACAGTTTTGGTTCTAGAAAAATGAATTTTGAAGATGAATTAACTAGAGGTAATTTCACTATTCCAGAGTGTACATCATGTAAGAAAATTATTTGGCCGCCTAGTGAATTTTGTGATGTTTGTTATAATGAAACATGCCTAAAATCTGGACAATTTTCAGGTAAAATTATAGAATATTCAAAGCAAAATGACGAATATTTTTGCGTGGTAGAATTTTTAGATACTTTTAGATTAATAGCAAAAATGAAAGAAAAACCAGAAAATGGACAAATTGTTAAAATTTTAAAATGCGGAATTTTAAATGGTACATATTTTTTTCAAATTATTTGAATTTTGTGAAAATATACGGAGTTTCAACATTTTGATCAAAAGTCCATACAGTTGGCAATGAAACAGTTTCAATGACAGATAATTGATTTTCTTCAATAAGAGAACTCCAACCACCATCAGACAAATTTCCAGATAATTGTCTTTTAGTATTACTACCTGCAAAAACAACTCCAGTTTTATTTTTTAAATTATCAATTAAATTGATTTTTTTGATAATACTAGTAGCCAAAATATCTCCGCCCATTTGAGCTAGTCCACCTATAAAGAATACAGGGTTTTGTAAATTTAATTTGGAGTAATTGAATTCTAATGCATCATCACATTTTGGATTAAAATTTTGTTTTGTGTTCATGCAAATTGTATTTTGTAAATCTACCAATACATTATCAATTTCAATACTGTGAGAATTAAAATCCAATATTTTTCCACAATATGCAATTCGGCCATCCCCGGATCCAATATCTACAAGTTCAGAATAACCAATTTTTTTTGCAACTAAAGACATAACATATGCAGACATTATCCATGTCGGATAGAAGGGTTGACAACTTGAACCATGTTTGATACTGTTTAACCAATATTCGTTGATATCCCCTTCATAGACCATACAAGGAAATTCAAGAATTTTTTCCTCAAAGGAGTTTAAATAGATGGGGTTTTTCTGTGCAAAAATATGTAATTGTTCTAAATGTTGTGGGTTGATAGGAAATTCTTTTGAAGATTCTAAAGGTAGAATTTCTTGAATATGTGCATTACCGGTATAATTTTGTGCAAAATTTTGCTTAATCTTAATTAAATTATCAACTATCTCTTCAATCATAAAATTTCTAAAATAATGGGTATGATAAACTCATTGTATCGAATTATCATTTTTGGATAAAATGTCCGATATTTCTTTTTGAATTAAATCTAATTCATGTAAGGTATTTTTTTCCAATTCATTAATTTTTTTGATTTCATCATCAGTTGGTTCCATCATTAATTCAAAACTAAGATGTTTCAAAATATTTAGATAAGAATCACGTTTTTCAAATAATTTTTCAACATTAAATTCAGACATTAAAAAGAATAATTTTTTCAAGTATATACAATTAGATCATAAATAACATGTTTTTGTTAAATGAGTAATTTGTATGACTGAAATCATAGATATTGTTGAGTAATAGTGTAATTACCAAGACTACTAAATCTAAACTAATAGAAAATGCCTATGAATAAAAATTTGAAATCAATTACATTAACAAAACAAAAAAATGAAATGAAAAAATCTAATCATCAAAATGCAGCAAAAACACGTAGACAAAGAGGATATCAATGGGAAGATACAATTGTTAAAAGATTTAAAAAAACAGAAAATTGGAAAGCCTTCAGATTAGGATCTCCCAGCATTGCATTACCGGATGTATTGGCAGTAAATACAGAAATAAGCACAATTTTTACAATTGAAGCAAAATCCGGTACCAGTACAACATTGCCAGTACCTGCAGATCAAATTCAACGATGTTTAGATTGGATTAAAACTTTTGATATTTACAAAAATAAACAGGTTTTACTGGCATTCAAATTTCTATCAAAAAAACGAGTAGATGTTGGAATGTACAAGAATAGAGAATTAAGAGAATTTTTTAAAATTTGGGATAATAAATTAGAGATTACTGACTGTATTTGCACATATGATGGAAAGATCTATTCAAAAATTAATGGTAAAAAAGAAGAATTATTTTTAAAAGAATGTAAAATGCCATTTAAAACAAAACAAAGGACTAGTGCCTAACCACATAATTAGTTCAAATCATTATTAAGGATAAATGATGAGGCTATAGTATGTCTGAAGAAAATCCAAAAGATGAACAAATTGAATCAACAACAGAATCATTACTAGAGACAGTATCAGATGCAGAAGTTAATTCAAGAATAAGTTTTGAAGAATTCACTGATGAAAGAGCACTCATCAGTCGTGATGCTTTTGGGAAAAAACAGATGAAAATTAAAATTTTAGAGGTGTCTGATGAAAATCCAGTAATGAAATGGAAATTTGGTGATCGTGTTAAAGTTACAAAAATTCTTGTTACCATTAAACATCTAACGACGCAAGAAGTGGAAGAAGCTGAATTCGACATAGAAGAAATTGAAAGAGAATTGTCAGAAAAAAGACATTATACATCCACAAATAGATGGATTCCTACAGAAGATATCAAAAATGGTTACGTGGTAGGTTCAAAACATACTAGGTTGATTAGTGATGCAGCAGCATTAGACTATATTATATTTTAGTAATTCAACATCAAACTAGACAGGTCCTGAAAAACATTATAAACATCTCAATTTGAAAATCAGTATGAGTTCAAAAGAATTTGACATTAATGGAACTGATTATACAGTTACAATAACTGAGCAAGTAATTGGACATGTAAATAATTTAAAAAATCTGTACAATGCAGCATATGAAGATCCAGAAAGTTTCGAAGATGTTAGTGCTGAAATTTCAAGCACAATTACAGATATTGCAAGCACAGTCGAACCAGAAGTTGAAGATAGTGATCTTGATGGACTAATTCAAGAAATTATCAAAGCAGTAGATAACAAGGCTGAAGAGATTGAAAAAGAATTAGCAGCCAAAGAAAAACCAATAAAAAAATCAAAATCAAAAAAATAATTCCAATTTGACCTTAAAATCACATTAAATTAAGGCAAGGGATAAATTCTAAAAAAAATTACAGTACTAGAGATATGTCTAAAAGTTGTGAATGTGGAATATGTGATCATCATTATGAAAATGAATGTTTAGAAAAAGAATGCAAATGTTGTTTAAATTTTCACGAGAGATCAGGCCCTAGAAGAAAATAAGATTATTTGAAACAATTACATTTTTTTGAAAGATGTTTAGAGCATCCAATTAATCGATGATCTTTACATCCACACAAAACACATTTTTTTTGACCAGTCATAGTTTTTCCAATAATTCATGAACAGTATTCATCATATTATTATTTTTTAAGGATTCTATAATTTTCAACCTCATATTTTTAATGCGATTTACATCATTGGAATACAAAGGGGCCATAGTTTCAATTTCCTTTTCAAATGAATATGCATTCAAATAATCTGCAAATTTTTTTTTGATAATTTTAAAATCAGCTAAAGGGATCTTTTCAATTTCAATCTTATTGGACACAACTTTGATAAATCCATTAATTTTTAGCATTTCTTTTTCAATTTTTTTAAGATCCCCTGGCTTATCCTCAATAGCCTCAAGAACCTTGTAAGAATCTACAATACGATTTAGAATACTCTTCAAATATTCCACATATGTGACCATATAATTTCAAAAAAACAACACCAATCTAAAGTTTAGGAAATTAACTAGACTTGTGTATATTATTCACGTTTGCTTTAAATTATTAGCAATTTTCAACAATTACACATGCAAGAAGATGCTTATCTAAAATGTGTACATCCAAAATGTGGTTTAGAATATCCCATTACCAGTACAAATGTACAATGTGAGAAGGGACATGTGTTAGATGTAAAATACAAAAATAATCCTTCCACAAAACTAAAAGATACATTTTATGAAAGACGAAATTCAAAAGGCAGTATATTTAATGAAAGTGGAATTTGGAGATTTAGAGAATTATTAAATTTTTGTCAAATTGATACAGAAAGTTTAGAAGAATGTTCAAAGTTTTTGGTGTCATTAGATGGTGCAGAAGGAAGACAATCCAAACCATATCACATGTCTAAAGCTGCAGATTTTTTAGGAATTAATAAAGAAGGATTATGGTTACAACCAGAAGGATACAATCCCAGCGGATCATTCAAAGATAACGGAATGGTAACGGCAGTAACTCATGCCAAATTAGTAGGAGCAAAAAAAATTGTTTGTGCATCAACTGGAAATACTTCCGCTTCTGCGGGTATGTTTGCAGCAAACGAAGGAATTGACTGTGATGTATATATTCCTGCAGGACAAATTGCACCAGGAAAACTTAGTCAAGCATATCAATTTGGAGCTCAAATTGTAGAAGTTGAAGGAAATTTTGATGATGCATTAAAACAATCATTAGAGGATGCAAAAAATCATGATGGATATACAGTAAATTCAGTTAATCCATTCAGAATTGAAGGACAAAAAACAATTCCATTTAGAGCATTAGAATATTTGAATTGGGATGTACCCGATTGGATTGTTTATCCAGGAGGAGCTTTAGGAAATACTTCAAGTTGTGGAAAAGCACTAATGGAATTATATGAATGGGGATGGATTAAAAAAATACCAAGAATTGCAGTGATTAATTCAGAAGGTGCAAGTACATTATCTGATTTGTATAATGGCGAATTTGAAAATGAAGAATTGAGATGGAATAAGGGAGAACCAAATACAGAATTAATTTCAAGATACTATGATCATTTGGATAAAGAAGGCATTAGACCAAAAACTAAAGCTACTGCAATTCAAATTGGAAGACCTGCAAATATTTTGAAAGGATTAAGAGCATTAGAATTTACAAATGGCGTAGCTACAACAGTAACAGATTCAGAAATGCTAGATGGTATGTCAGTAGTTGGACTGAATGGATTTGATTGTGAAATGGCATCAGGTGCGTCAGTTGCTGGAATAAAAAAATTGATGAATGAAGGAATTATTAAAAAAGACGACACAGTGGTAGGCATACTTACAGGCAGACAAAAAGATGCCATGATTCCAGTAGATTATCACAATAATTCAGAAAATACATTTGCAAATCCTCCAAAAAATTAGCCTCAAAATTTTTAATATCAAGTTTAAGAAAACTGAAGAGTTTAAATCCATCAATTGTTAAATCACCTTACCAAAAGATGGTGCAAAAAAACTAAATGAAAAATAGTAGTTCTAACGAATTTTCAAGGAAACAATCATGGTAGATTTATGGATTGAAATAACGGCATTGTCCGTTTTAATTGGATTATCGGGATTTTTTAGTGGTCTAGAAGTTGCATTAGTAGGAGTTAGAAAATCAAAAGTAGTTCAATTATTTAATGAAGGAAAAAAAGGTTCTAAAGCATTACACAAATTAAAAATGAATCCAAGTTGGATGATGTCCAGTGTTAATCTGGGAAATAATTTAGTGAATGTTGGTGCATCTGCATTAGCAACTAGTGTGGCAATCAGATTATTTGGAAATGACGGATTAGGAATTGCCGTAGGAGTAATGACATTTTTAATATTAGTATTTGGAGAAATTACACCAAAAACATATTGTAATGCAAATTCAACGAAAGTTGCATTAAGATATGCCCCAGTGTTACTAGCATTCAGTTATGTATTTTATCCAATAGTAAAATTTTTTGAAGTCATTACAAAAGGAGTTGTAAAAATTACTGGAAGTAGTCACACCCCACCTCCAATTACCGAAGAAGAAATCAAAGGAGTGATTGATCAAGGATTAGAAGAAAAAGCACTAGAAAAAGAAGAAATGGAGTTAGTACATGGTGCATTAAATTTTGATGACACAGTAATTCGTTCTGTTATGACCCCAAGAACAAAGATGTTTACATTGAATTCAAAAATTCTACTTTTTGAAGCATTACCACTAATTAATCAAAGTGGACATTCACGAATTCCAATTTACGGAAATACCAGAGACGACATTGTAGGTTTTATTCATGTAAGAGATGTTTTGAAGGAATTAGAAAAAGAAAACGAAGTAGTTAGTTTAGAACAGATTGCAAGGAAACCTGTTTTTGCATCACAAGAAAAAATGGTTAGTTCATTACTAAAAGAAATGAAAGGAAGGAAAACACACATGGCCATGGTTGTAGATGAGCATGGAGGCGTAGAAGGTTTAGTTACATTAGAAGATCTATTAGAAGAAATTGTTGGGGAAATCGAAGATGAAACTGACATTACTAGAGAAAAAGGATATGAAAGAATTGATCAAGATACAATAATTACAAATGGAGACGTAGAAATTGATGTAATTAATAAAATTTTTACAAAAAAAATTCCCGACGGGGATGATTATGCAACACTCAATGGATTACTACATGAAAGATTACAAGACATTCCACAAGAAGGAGATAAGATTGAATTAGAAGATCTTAGAATAGTGGTTGAAAAAGTTTCAAAAAATATTCCACAAAAAATTAGAATTGAACGAATTAGAAATTAATCATTCTTAGCAAAATTTGTTTGAAGTTTTTCTTTCTTTTCATTCATATGGAAAATAGATTCAGTATGAGTAAATGCTTCATCGTATGATTTATCAAACAACATTGCTTGTAACAACATGTGATTTTCAGGAATTACAATTCCTGTTTGATCATCAGAGTACATCAATTGAACAGTGTCACCAATTGAAGTAGTCATATTTGCATGAATGTGAATCATATTTGTGTCTGTAAAGTTAAATCCCATATTTTGAGCATAATCTCTAACATCCTTAGTACCCTTTGCAGTCCATAATGTGGCTACACCAAATTCATTAGTAAATAACTCATGAATTTCAGATGGTTTAGGAGCAGTTTCTTTGAATCGAATATCCATAATATGCAAATGCATTTGTCTTGTAGGAACTTTAATTGCACGAACATAAAGAGGGGCATCTTTTCCAAAATACAATTTAACATCATCTCCGTGATGAGGTTTTTCAGTCATTTCAATTGTATCAGATACTTTTTTTTCAGTTTGTTCAATATCTGCCCATCTTCGAACTAAAGTTACATCAAATCTAACTAACTTTTCTCCAAATTTTTCACGTAAAGGTTCTAGAATTCTACCCATTCCAGTAACATTACAACTTCCTTGCATGACATGTTTTTTGCCTAATGCAAGATCATAATTTGCACGAGAATTAAACAATAAATCAGATACAGATTCATCTCCAATCGTAGATTCTCCACCTTGATAAATAGCAGGAATATTTTTGGGCTCATACAGATTTTTTTTATTTTTATAACCATGACCGCCAGGTGCTGCATCAATTACTAAATCACATTCATCTAATGCAGACTCAATAGTTCCTGAAATTTTATAATTTGAAAAATCATTCAATTTTCTTTCTGGAACATATACATTTAATCCTCGAGATATTGCAACATCTATTTTTTCATCAGGAGAGTATTTTCCAATTCCAAATACTGTGATTTCAGGATCATCTTTTAGAAAAGATGTAATTCTACTGCCAATAGAACCATATCCATTAACAAACACCTTTTTCATAATAACTCTTCAATCACCTTAATTATTAACTAATTGAACAAAAGGCTATTTAGAACACCATTCGAAGATATATTTTTTATATCAGTTTTGGTGTGTATCATGTATCTATTAACACACTACTCATATTATTTCTCAATGGTGGAATGTTTTTGACAATGCTAGTTCTTTGATGCAGTTTATTTTTTTAAAATATTATTCATCAGAAACTTCTGCTGCGCATTTAGATGAACAAAAATCACTTGATACGTCTTGAAATTCACGTCCACAATGAAGACATTCTTTGATCAAATTCATAAAATGATTAGAAATTCATCACATATTACTTTGTTTGATTTTTAGGCTCAAAATCTAAAAAATGTTTTAAAAGGATAAAATTGAATTAAAATTACGATTCAATGAGGTGTCGAGTCACTTCTTTAATTACCTTGAAATGGCTTGGCAACTCCTTTTTTAAAAATTATTTTTCAGATAAATTACAATGAATGAATTATTTAGAATTGCAGAACTAAATTCTCTCTTAAATTTTGGCCTACAACTCACGGTCATACTTTAGTATAGTAAACATATCAATTCTTTTTTTGATGCACTGGTAGATGTACTAAATTTGATAAAGATATTCACACTTACAAAAACGGTGCAAAGAGATGTTTCTCATGTGATATTTTTATGATGTGTAAGAGTATACGTTGTCCATGCTGTAACAATATCTTAAAATCAAAAAATAATCAAACCACTGAAATTAAGGTACAATATTTTTAAGCAGAATTTTTAGCTAGTAATTCATCAATTTTTTTTTCCAATAGATCAACTTGTGATAATAATTTAGATAATTCGTCTTTTTTTGAGGATTTTGATTTAACTGTCTTTTTGGTTTTGGATTTTGTAGTCTTTGATTTAGTAACTTTTTTTGTAGGTTTTGACTTTTTAACTGACTTTGAGATTACTTTTGCCATAATTTAAGATGTTTTGAGCAGTTATTAATTTTTAATAAAAGTTTCAAACATAAAAAATGTAACAATATTTTTATGTAAACGGTAAAAATTAATTATATTGGCAAAACCAAATTCCGTTTTATTTCACAAAATTGAAACAGTTCCAATATCAAAAGTTACTGTATGGGATGAAGTAGAAGCAAGATTACTAAATACTGACGGGATAGATGAACTAGTAAAAAGTATTCAAGAAGAAGGATTACAAAATCCACCAGTAGTTCAAAAGAACAAAGATGGAACATTCAAACTAATTGCAGGTCAAAGAAGACTAGAGGCATTAACTCGAATTGGTGCAAAAACTATTCCAGTTCTAGTTGTAAAGAAACCATACGATGATGAGGATGCAAAGGCAGTATCAATTATTGAGAACCTACATCGAAAACAGATGAATACTGCAGAAATGGCTCAAGCATGTGATTTTTTAATAAAATCCATGAAATCTACAAAAAAAGCATCAAAAGCATTAGGAATTACACCTCAAACACTTAGAAAATATGCCGGATTTGCAAGTATTCCATTAAAATTACAAGAACTTGTTCCCAAAATTATTTCAAAAAATGATGTTCTTCGATTATATCGAATATTACCTAAAGTGGAGGACTCTATAGAAATTGCAAATAAAATCAAACGTTATTCTCCTTCTGCAAAAAAGAGGTACCTTGATGCATTAGAATTAGATCCCACAGCATCACATGCAACTATAAGACGAATGGCAAATCATTTCAGAGAAAAACAAAACATCAGAATAAAACTATCTACAGAAAACGCAAAATTATTTACAAAGATGGCAGCAGATGAATCCCTTGAACCACAAGAGTTAGCTACAAAAATTATCTCTTTGTGGATAAGTAAAAAATCAAAATGATAATTAACCATTTTTTATAATTCACTAGTACATTTCTTACAAATTAAAACACTATTGTTGTGCTTTGATTTGGAAAATTTACTTGTGTCAAAAACAAATTACATAAAACATTACAAACAAGACAATATCCAAAATGCCATACCTTATTTTAAAATATTATTGCAATTAATTTGCCAAGATTCAAACAACATAAGAAAGAAAACTGGGGAATTCAGACTAAAAGGGAGATTGTTGTGTAATGTGGTTTTAATAATTTAAAATTTCAAAGAGGTAATTGCATTTTGTTTTTTTATCTCTCTTCTCAATTTTAACGCAAAATTCCCACACTTTGTATATCGACTCTTTTTCAAAATTTCAGCATCAGCACATCTAGGTTTTACAAAATATTTGAATGTAAATTTACAATCGGAGCACATACCACCCATGTTTCCTTTTGGCACCATATTTTTTCTAATATTTTTCAAGTACATGTGCATTAATGATGGACCAGAAAAAACAATTAATTTTAAATTCATTTTTGAGTGAATCTAATAAAATCTAGATTAGACAGAATGAATATTATTTTTTATTGTCTCAGATGATTTTTTAAATAAAATTTTTTCAGATTGATTAAAATCTATATTTTTAATTTCTTTAACCCCTGTATGATTAATTTTGATTGGGACTCCAATAGCAACATTATTTTCTCCATATTCTCCTTCAAGAACAATTGATGCTGGAATAGATATTTCTTTTTTATTGAGTATTGTATCAATAACATCATAAACATTTTTAGCAATTCCAAACTTTGATTGACAATGATTATCTCTCAATGTTTTCCAATAATTTCTAACATTACAAGTAATAATACCTTGATCATTATCAGATATTGGGAAAAAATTCCCATCAACATGAACATTAGAAAATATCGGCACCATGGTATCGCCATGTTCTCCAACAACTAAAGCATCAGTAATAGAAGTTTGAGGGATAGAGAAATTATTTGCAATATGATATTGAAATCTACTACTGTCAAGGCTAGATGCAATTCCAATTACCTTAAATCTGGAAATTTGAGACTCTTTTTGAAAAAAATAAGTCAAAACATCAAGAGGATTGGAAACTATCAAAACGATTGCATTTGGAGAATATTGTTTAATTTTTTTAGCAATATCCTGTATCATGTTTACATGTTGAGCCATATTTTCTGTTCTGTTTTTTAAATTAGTTTTTGTGCTTGCTGTAATTACAACAATTCTAGATCCAGTTAATTTAGAATAATCATCAGTTCCATTAATAGAATATTTTGAAGTAGAAGAAATGGAATTTGTAATATCTAGAGATTCTCCAATTGCTTTGTTTTTGGTATGATCAATTAATAAAATATCATCCAATTCATTTGTTGCACAAAGAAATGCAATAGATGTTCCAACCAAACCACTACCGATAATTGTAATCATTATACTTTATCCCATTATTTTACAATCATGATGGGGCAATGTGCTTTTTGAGATACACCATTTGCAACACTGCCTAACAATAATTTATCAAAACCAGTTTTACCATGAGAACCCATTACAATCAAATCATGTTTTTTAGATTTTGCAAAATTTAGAATGGCTTTAACAACAGAAGGAGATTTTAAAATATTACTTTTTAAAGAAATATTTTTTTTGCTTGCAAGAGACTCTAATTCTTTCAAATGATCTTCAAACATTTTATTTATTTTTTTTATCTCTTCAGGGATTGGTCTCTCTTGATAAAATAAATGAAAAGAAGGATAAAGTTCTATACAAGTAACTACTGTTAATTTTGAATTATATTTTTTTGAAATATCCAATGCAATTTTAAAAGCTCTGGTAGATTGTTTAGACAGATCCACTGGAACCAAAATATTTTGAAAAAGCATTTAATTCAAACCTCTTTTCCTAATACTTTCTCTTTGACGATTATCCACATGTTTTGATAATTCACCTTCCAATTTTCTACATAATTTTTCTGTAATTTTGAGCAGGTCCCATCCTGATTCTGCATAAATTAATTGATTGTCAGTAGTAATTACAGTGGCTGTAACATCATAATGTGTTCTTTCACCTTCTGTATTCTGGGTCTTTATTGCAATTTTAGCTTCAATAATATTTGAGAATATTTTATTGGCTTTTTCTAAAGTATCTCCGAATTTTAGCATTAAAAATTCATTTGCAGGTTCATCCTTTGGAAGACCAATTATAAACAAAGGAACTTGTTTTGACATGTTTACACATCCCATGGATTTTTTTTGATTGCAATAATTACTGTATTTTTTAATACTGAATTAATTACAATGTTTTTCATAACTTGTACTTGTTTTAAATTTCTTTAAATTAACACGTAAATTCTCATATGTGATTTTCAATAAAGATATTGTAGTTGATGTATTTAACAAATTGTCTACTAAAGATTTTGTGAATACAAAAAATTTAAAATTATCAAAAATCATTATAAAACCAAATACAATAAGCCCAAACACAACGCTTGTTAAAGCAAGAGAAATTCTATTAGAAAATAAAATAAAACGAGTGATAGTAGTAGATAAAAGAAAACCAGTTGGAATTATAACTGAAAAAGATATTGCTAAAAAGATTTATGGATTAGGCACAAAATCAATAAAATCAGTAAAAGCAAAAGAATTCAAACCAAAAAAAATATTCACATTAACTAGAAACAATTCTATTCAAGAATGTGCAAAGATGATGAAAAAGTATGGTATTAGTTCAATAATCATATTAAATGATGATAACACACTAGAAGGAATTGTTACAAAAACAAGTCTTGTGAAAATTTTCCTCACTACTGAAACAACACCAATCAAAGTTTCAAAAATTATGAAAAAAAAGGTAATTTCAGCTGAACCAAGTGATCCAATATTACTTGTAGAAAATTTATTGATGAAATATAGAATATCTCGAATAATTATAAAAAGGGACCAAAAACCTGTGGGAATTATAACTTTTAGAGATTTTGTTCCTGCAAAAATACCTCAATGGATTGCAGATTCCGCAGATCCTAAAGAAGTTCAAGAATACAAATTCAAAAAAGGATTCAATGAGATGGATTCAAATCAAATGAGTTATCTATTTCCATTTCATGCTACAGACATAATGACACCCAATCCCGTTACAGTTGAGAGCGATAAAGACATCCAATATGCCATAAAACTTATGATCAAATACAATATCAGTGGGATTCCCGTGGTTAAAAAATCAAAATTATGCGGAATAATTACCAAATCGGATATTGTGCATGTTCTAATTTGATAATTTCATTTTACAATCAAAACTGGCTTTTTTGATTTATGTAAAACGTAGTTTGATACACTTCCAAAAAACAATTCTTTTGCGGCGCCTATTCCTCTTGAACCAATTACTATCATGTCAAAGTTTTTTCTTTGTGCAACATCCACAATTCTTTTCCCACTGTCCCCATAAGAAATTTCATCAAAAAATAAAATCTCGTGTTTTGTTGTTTCAATCTTTGCTTTTTCCATAACTTTTTGTGCAAATAATAATAATTTTTTTTCTAATGGAGAAATTTGTTGATTTGTTTGAGGCTTTTCTATTTCTAGTACATATAGACAAGTAATAGAAGCTTGACACTGTCTAGCCAAATTAATGGCAACATCAAGACATTTGAAAGAATTTTTTGAACCATCTAATGCAACAAGAATTTTTTTAATTTTAATTACCACATATTAAAATAAAACATTATAAAGTTTAAAGACCACACTAATTATCGAAATTGATTACCACCACTGATAATTTAGAATCCTTATCATATACTGGATTTAACATAATAGAATAAATGAATAATGGTAAAACTCTCACTGTTGAAAATGTAATGACAAAATCTGTTGTTTCTGTTGATTCTTCAATGACGATTAATGAATCTGCAAAAATGATGGAAGATGCTAAAGTAGGCGCAATTATAGTCATGGAAAATAATTCTCCAATAGGCATTGTCACAGATAGGGATTTTGCAATAAAAGCTGTAGCTCACGCATACCCAATTACTTCACAAATTAAACAAATAATGTCATCTCCTTTATTTTCAATCAATTCTGATGAATCCATAAGAACTGCTGCAGATTT
This sequence comes from Nitrosopumilus sp. Nsub, assembly GCF_001541925.1. Classification (GTDB taxonomy): domain Archaea; phylum Thermoproteota; class Nitrososphaeria; order Nitrososphaerales; family Nitrosopumilaceae; genus Nitrosopumilus. Next base: position 46,086 of record NZ_LQMW01000023.1, on the reverse strand, counting down.
AATGCACGATAGAAAAATATTGAAATTACCCGTAGTTGACAATGAAAATGTTGTAGGAATCATAACTGCTAGAGATGTTGTTAATTTGTTGGCAACATGTACTGAACAAGATGTCCGAGATATGTATTTTCATTCAGTTGTCAAAATTTTTGCCAATTATAGTCCTTATCTTTAGAAATGAGATAATGATTGTGATCTTTACTACATTAATTTTTTTAAAAGTTCGCAATATCTCTTCATTGAATCAAATATGAATACTGCACCATATTGGAATAAAAAAATCTGTACAGATTGTAAGAGAATGCGTTGCCAAAAAGGATGTATCTGTGATTGTCATCAATTTAGAGACAGATGGCAATAATTTTAAATTATTTTTGTATATTTTGACATCATAATTGGCAATAAAACACACTGTAGAATTATTTTCAATCTTAGTAAACAAGTACGTTAGATAAATAGAGATTAAATCAATTTTTTAGTATGAGTTTAAAGAAAATAATGGTTTGTTTAGATGGTTCAAAAAACTCTTTGAGAGGGTTAGATAAAGCAATTTTATTTGCAAAACAATCTGGTGCGGCCATTATTGGCGTTCATAGTGATACAAGTTTTAGTGCATTTTCTGCTGTTAGAGCTCCTATACTTCCAGAAAAAAAATGGAAGAAAAATGCAAGAGAAATAATGAATAAGGTTAAAAAAAAGATGGAAAAAAACAAAATTCCGTTTAACGCAGTTGTTATTGGAGGTCATACGTCAGGTATTGATTTGACCACATTTGCAAATAATCCTGCTAATGAAATTGATCAAATCGTCATAGGTTCCCGAGGAATGGGATTTCCTATGGAGTTGTTTTTTGGAAGCACCTCAAATTTTATTTTGCATAAAGCAAAGGCTCCTGTAACTATTGTCAAATAATTTCAAATATCAGGAAAATTTCTTCTAAAATTAAAAAATTTATTGATTCCCAAGGGATTATTTCAGTAGGAACAGCAGATAAAAATAACTTGGCAAATATTTCTCCTAGAATTTTTTTTATAAAATCAATTTGTTTTATGGAAAATCAGGCATATTTCTCAAAAATATTTGAACCATATTTTGTACTTTAATTTGCTTTAACCTGAAGAAGAATTTTTTACAATATCTATTGCAGTGATCATGCCAATAATTTTTCCATTTTTCTGAACTGGCAGTTTATGAATTTCTCTCTTTTTCATTATTTCTATAATGTCATGTATTGTTTTTTCTGGACTAACAGTAATTAGTGGCGATGACATTATCTCATGAATTTCAGTAAATAATGGTTGTCCTTTAGAAATAATTTTGGCAGCAAAATCTTTTTCAGTTACAATTCCTATTGGTTTGGTTTTGTCAACTATTATGACATAACTGACATTTAGTGTATTCATTTTTTCTGCAACTTCTTGTATCCAATTTGTTTTTTCAGTGAACACTACATTTTCATTCATGATATCATTTGCAATCATTTTCATAAATTACAAATATTTTTTAATTATATGATAAGGGTTCTAAATTATCATTAGTGGCAATCAATTTTGATAATTGATAAAACATTTTTACTTTAAATTCTTGAAATTAATTACCATATGACAAAGATTAAAAAAATTCTTGTTGCATTAGATGGTTCAAAAAACTCTTTGAGAGGGTTAGACATGGGAATTGATTTAGCCAAACAATCACACGGAACAATTACAGCATTATCTATAAAACCCATACCAGACATCTATGCTTTTCATCCGTTGGGATTTATGAATTTTGACAAATCCTCAGAAATAAAAAAATTACTAGCTTCTGCAAAAACTCGTGCAGAAAAAAAAGGGATTAAACTGAATGGAAAAATGATATCAGGAGATCCAGGTTATGATATTGTAAAATTTGCAAACAATCCTAAAAATAAAATTGATATTATAGTAATTGGTGCAAGAGGAATAGGCGCCGCAAAAGAATTATTTTTTGGAAGTGTATCAAACTATGTAATGCATAAATCCAAAAAACCAGTACTAGTCATAAAATGATAGTTTAGAATTTGTTAAAAAATAGCATATGGCGTACAAAAAGTAAATCTGCCAAACAGGATTGCAAAAAATTATTGCATATAAAGAAATTTTCCAAATTTATCTTTATAATGTGAAAAAACAGAATTAAATGACATTTCTTAGTTCTAGTTTTTAATCAAAATCCACATTCTTTCATCAGAAATATATCTCAAGAAAAGCCTACTTTGGGATTAATTTTCATTTAACAATAAGCAATTTATCTCAAATCAATGCTTGTAATACGACTATTGGTCTGTGAACCAAACTCTCCCAAAAATACTATATCTCTAAAATGATTTCATTATTGTTCTTCAGGTGACTCATTTTTTATTCTTTTATTGAAGAACATGCAAGCAGTAAGATCACCTGTAACATTTACCATAGTTCTAGTCATATCCAGTATTCTGTCTACTCCCAAAAGTAAAACAACACCTATTGCAGGAAGTCCAGCAGCAATTAGAATTGTTGAAAGTATTACAATTCCAGTTCCCGGAGCAGATGGAGCTCCTATTGATGCTGCAAGAGAAGTCAATGCAATTAGAATTATTGTTGTAAAGCTTAGATTAACATCAAAGAGTTGAGCCAAGAAAAATACTGCAATTATCTGATACATTGCAGTACCATCCATGTTAATTGTGGCTCCGAGGGGAATGATAAATTGAGAAACCTTTGGTTTGACCTTTAACTTTTCTTCTGCAGTTTTAATTGATACTGGCATTGTTGCTGCAGAACTAGATGTTGAAAATGCTAAGAGTTGAGGTTCCTTTATTGTTGACAAAGTAGAGGACAAGGGTCTTTTTGCAAAAAACTTGATGATTATGATGTATACCATCATCATGATAAAAAGACCTGCAACTACTGTTGCCATGTATGCGCCAAGCCCTGCTAATGCAGAAAGTCCAACTTTTGATATTATTCCTGCCATAAGACCAAATGCTGCAAATGGTGCAAGACGCATTGCCCAAGACACTACCTTCATTGTAAAATCTTGAATGGATTCCAACAAATCAAGAATTGGTCTTGAGCTTTTAGTTGGTAATGTGATCATTGCAACCCCTACAATTAACGCAAAAATGATTATGCTTAACATTTCACCAGACATAAACGAGGAAAGTGGATTGCTTGGAACCAAACCCACTATACTTTGAGGAATGTCATGAATCGAAAGATTATAACTCTCAACTGGTTCTAAATCTTCAATCCCAAAACTTTCTTTAATCAAGTCACTATCAATAAAATTGCCAGGTTCTATCGTAGTTGCAATAATTATGCCAATTGTAAGTGCAATTGCAGTGGTTATTACAAAATATACTGCAGCTCCTAATCCAATCTTTTGTAATTGTTCTAAACTACCTGAAGATGTCAAACCTCGGATTATTGATGCAAAAATTAGCGGAACTATGATCATCTGAATAACTTTTAAAAACAAATTGGCAGGAATGGATAACCAATCAGTTATTGTTTCAGCAGTCTCTTTTTCAACCCATCCTGTTTCTGGTCCCAATACAAGACCAACTAATAATCCAACAAACAATGCAAACAGAACCTGTGCCCAAAGTTTCTTCTTTATGAGATATTTTATCTGAGGAATAGATTGTGTAAAAGATCTTATCTCCACCATCCTTTATGATGTGTTTTAGAAGATAAAAAAAGTAGTCACGTTCTCCGAGGTGAAAATCTTGATTTAGTTTTTTTAACATTTCTGTTGAGATTTTTAAGTATACATTTCGCACATCATACAAAAATGGATGAACAAATAATTATGTCCAATTTTATCCAAATACTCTAAAATTTGATTCTCATACATTCATTTCAAGAAGTGCATTGCATTGCAACGTAGTCTTAGTCATTATATCAAAATATGTCCAATATTATTTATGCAAACATTTCATCACACATTCAAAATTGTAGAAACAGATCAAAAAAATAATTTACTTGGTATTTTATCTGATAAATATTGTAGAACCATAATTGAATCAATAACACATAAGCCAAAATCAGTAATGGAAATTACTAGAGAAACTCAAATTCCAATGAGTACAGCATACAGAAAAATTCAATTATTACACGATCACAAATTGCTTAAAATATCTGGAATTATTACTGATGATGGAAAAAAATTATTCCTATACAAAAGTAAAGTCAGAGGAATTCAAAGCGTATTTCGAGATGGAAATATAGAAGTAGAGTTGATACTCAACAACTGATTTTATTTTTAATTACATATTTTTGGATATGAAATTAACTTGTTTCATGATTTTAATGGAATTATAATTTAATTAACATTATTAAAAGTAAAATGCATTATTGAAAATTGTTTTTGTTATTTACTACAATCTAAAAGAATCTTCTTTATGGCTACTGAAATCATATTAAAAATTGAAGAAATACCTCAAATTAAATTCAAGACAATATGTCGGATTTAACTAATGATGTGCCATGTAAACATATTTTTGACATTATTTTAAATTTTCACCGCACCTGGTGTGCTTTGTGAAAAATTTGGTTTTTTCTTTAACCAAAGTAATGCTGCAATAAACAAAACAGCTGGAATAAAAATCATGAATATCATTAATTCATAGTAAATTTCAAGTCTTTGAGCAGGTTTTGTATGATAAATTTCATGATTAGTTTTTTCAGGATTATCATATACTACTGTAGTAAAATCTACGGATCTTTGTTCATTATTATGAATATTTCCACGAACTGTAACACCCTCTTCTGCAAGAATAGAAGATGAATGAATTTTTTGAATTCGAATAACAATTGAGCCTGAATCATCAAAAATGAAATTTCGATAATCTCCTCCAATTTGACTCAAACCTTCATCATGAAAAATCTTTTCTCCATTTTGAAATATTATAAAATCATATTTCATTTTTGCAAGATTAGAGTTTGTATCAGGATCATAGAACTGATATACGAATTGAACTTTTTCGTGAGTTCTAATTACAGGAGGATCCCACGTTAAATTTACTTCAATATTTCTATCTGGAGTATATTGTAAAAGAGGAAATTCCAATTGTTTGCCTGTCGCATCATGAGGGAAATTTGGAATTTCTTTTTCTACAATGACAACTGCTTCCATCCAAGGATGAATTGTGCAATAATAAGAAAAAACACCAGATTCATCAAATTGATATTTCCAAGATTCCCCTGGTTTGAATAAACCACTATCAAAAACTCCATCAGGTTTTCCAAAATCGTTATTGTTCATCCAACCAAATCTTCCAGAACTCTCTCCACTAGTAACTGTGTGTCCTTCTCTATCCCCATTATGCCAAGTTATTGCATCTCCCACTGTAATGAACATTTGTGGAGGGTCATACCACACTTCTGCAGGCGTATTTAATTCTGGATTATATGCCCCAAAGGGAATGTCTACCAAGTATTCCTCTGCATATACAATAGGAATTGAAAATAAAATAACGCACATTGAAAATATAATTAGAAAATACATGTTTTTGGATTTTATCGTATTGATATAGATCTTTTGTTTTGTTTTTTTGATGGTTTTAGTTTTGGTATGTGAATTTCTAAAATTCCATTTGTAAGTTTTGCATTTGTTTTTCCAGAAACTATTTTTTCAGAAAAAGGAAGAGTTCTATAATAAGACACATGATTACGTTCTTTTCTCAGATAGTTCTTCTTTTTTTCTTTAGATTCTTCTTTGTGTTCTGCAGATACCTCAATTGAATTATCAGTCACGTTAAGCTTAATGTCTTTTTTTTCAACTCCAGGCATGTTCATGATTACTTTGTAATGATTGCCTTCATCAATTACATCACATGAATTTTGAGTAGTTTGTACTATTTGTGGAACATGGATTGATGGAAACGAAGTAAACGATCTTTCAAGATCACTTCTAAAATCATCAAATACTTTTTCAAGATCACCCCAATTTGCGTACCAAGGAGAAGCATTATTTGATATTTTTTCAGGTGTTCGCTTCGTAACCATAACTTACATTTGTAAAAATAATATTTAACAAAGTTATGCAATATTCATATGTGAATATCAATAAAGAAAATGTCTTGAATCTTGAAATACTTCATTTATCTAAAACAAATTATGTACAAAAAAATTTTAGTTCCTCATGCAGGTACTTCTGCAGGCGATAAAGCACTCAAACATGCAGTACATATTGCAAAATATGATTCATCAGAAATTTTAATTTTACATGTTGTAGAATCATTGCAAAGACCACCAACATTTGCATTATCTGGAACAGAAAGCAAGGCATTGGTAAGGGAGTTTAAAAAAGCTGCAAAACAATCATTGATTAATAGAAAAAAAGAAATGGAAAGAAAAACAGAATTTTATAAATCAAAAAACGTCAACATCAAATACAAAGTAATGACAGGATATGCAGATGAAGTCATTACAAAATATATTAAAAATCATCATTTTGATCTAATTGTAATGGCAAAAAGAAAAAAACTGTCAGGAATTAAGAGACTTTTATCTCTAGGCAGTGTTTCAAGAAAAATTGTGGAAATTGGAAAATGTCCTGTCTTATTGTTAGATTCTTGAGATTCTTCTGAACTTGAATTTGAAACAAAAATCACGGATTTAGAACTGGTAATGGAACTAATCTCAGAGATCACATCTGGTTCAGAACCAGGATGACAAGTAATGAGAACATATGACAGAATGTTCAAAATAAATTTGCAATCTAGAATTTACAATAATTAGACTATTCTTTTGTAGGATCACGACTTAATATGTTTAAGACATGTTCGATTATTTGTTTTTGACCTCCTTCATGAAGATCCATTCTAACTGTATCAGATCCCATACTAACAAAAATTAAATTTTCATCACCTAAGGGAAAAGTAATTCTAGTAATTTTTTCAAATGCAGCAACAGCATATAATCCAATTCCAATTTTTTGACTTAATTGTTTTCTAGCTTTCCATGCAGTAGCTGCTCTTTGAAGGGATGCCTCAGTTTCCTCTTGAGATAGATAATTTGTAATTCCATCCCTGTGATTAGTTGTCAATATTTTTCCTTCAATATCGGTAATTATGCTATGTCTGATATTCACATCTGAATTCATAATTTTTGTTAATAGATTTTCAAAAGAAGTCACAATAAGTTTATGACAAAATATTACTTAAATGATTCTTTAAATAATAAACATTTGTGTTGATAAGTATTATTAAAATTAACAAATATTAAGAATTTTTCTATTTCAATTAAAATATAATTTTTATCTAATTTTATTGTGAATCTATTTTTGGAGAAATTTAGTTATGAATAAAGCATTTGTGTTGATAAATTGTGAATTGGGTTCAGAAATTCAAGTTTTAGAAGATTTAAAAAATATCGAATGTGTGAAATCTGTTCAAGGAGTATTTGGAGCTTATGATGTTTTAGCAAATTTAGAATGTGAACAACATGAGGAATTAAGACAAAATATTATCAGTACAATTAGAAATATCAAAAATGTTCGTTCAACCATGACATTAATGGCAATCAATAAACAGTGTTAAATTATCAAAAAATAAAATTTTTGAAAAAAAATAATATAAAGCATTCACGGTATTATTTTTGTGCAATAGTATTACATATTAAAATTAATAAAATTGGGGACACATGTTCCCCAAAATTCATGTCAAGAATGTTTTTCGTACTTGTGCAGGGGCGATTCCTACAATATTATTATGATTTTAAATCATAAAACAATTACGTATCAATAAGTTGAAATTTGTTTTAATTCAAAATTATTCATCAAATATTATAACAGTTTTACTTTTGATGAACGTGATTCCATAACAGTTTTGCCTTTTGAAATAAATCTCCCCAAAAAATCGTAGTTGCTTTTGAAACTAGAGTCTTTTTTTGCATGAAATAATTTTTTATCAACAGCATACAGGTTATACTTTTCAGGTTATACTACAGCAAAAGGGCAAAGAGGCACATGTTCTAAATCCGTTATACTTTCTTACCATACTAATGTAAAAAAATTACGCACGAAATAGGTGATTTTTGATAAAAAATGAATCTCTTTTGTTAAAATGGAGTCAATTTGAAAGGTATCTTCAAAATAATCCTCTAAGGGTTCCTGTGAACCCTTAGAACTTTGTAAAAATTTGAACTAGAAATGAGTCATACTCTGCATGGATGTATGGTGCAATTAACCATACTTTGACAAATGTTTACTGCACATCATAACAACAAACGCCTAAGGGTTCGTGTAGACCCTTAGAAATTTCTGGTGCAAAGTGCGGTCCATTTAACAGATTTATTCTTCTGTGATTAAAAATGACAATCCTTGCAAATCTTCCCATGTTACATTAGATTCAGTTTTCATAAAGTATAATGGAGTCATTTTGCATTTAAAGACCATGAACAAATTGTACTTTTCTTCTTCTTTTGATCTCTTCTTCTTTGAGAATAATTTCTTCTTTTAGAAAAATAGTGTGAGTCCTAGTTTTTGAAACTAGGTACATCAATTGCTTTTTCAAACCCATCAGAGAATAGTTGTCGTTTATTTTCTGAATCTTCTGCTTCTCGTTTTTCATAGTAGTTCATTAGTTTCTGCACCTTTGCTTTTGTCTCAGAATCTAAACCACCTTCTTTCATGTAGGATGTTATGTTTGAGAAAATATTGATGGCATGTGATGCCTTTTTGAAATCTTCTCGTAATTTTTCAGGATACAAGATATGTTGTTTTTTGTAACTACTTTGTTTGTGTCCGATTACATGTTCAGATAAAAATGGAGTTACCCCACATACGTCAAGGGTTGAATCCAACAAATCTCTTAATTCATGAGAGCCTTTTTCATATCGTACCTTTCGGACATATCCTTTGAGTTGTCTTTGTATTCCTGAATCCTTTGCTAGTCTTCGAACAATGTTTGAGATCTGTTTTGCATTAAGTGCATTTTTGCGTTGGGTAACAAACAAAGGTTGATCTACAGTCATTACTTTTCCTGTCAACTCATATCGGTATTTGAGATATTTTTTTAGTGCATCAATTGCATCAATATCTAAGAATCCAACATGCGGAAATTGTGTTTTGACTCTGACCAATTTAATTAAGACTGGACATTTTGCTGTATCCCATCTTTGGTATTCATCGGTTCCAAATGCTTGCACTAATTGCCCCCATGCTTCAAAGTTAAAGGAATCAACAAGGGTTGTATTATCTAGTCCTCTGTGAAACTTGCAAAGAATCATTGCCTTTTCCATAATTGATGGTTGTCCTTCTGTTAGCATTGCAAGCAAATCAGTTAGTTCCATCTTTGCTTCATCAGTAGAGTTTTGATGATTCGTTGTTGGATCATATGAGAACTCTATCTTTGAATCATTTTTATCAAAAAATGACTTGATAACGCTGCATGTTCCTTTCATGACATTGGGCTTTTTTCCTTCATGGCATTCATCCAGGAGGTAGTTTTTGATCATCTTGACAAAATACACCTCAGAATTAAAGGAGTCTTGATAGAGTCTCAAGAAATGATCAACTCCAGTCAAGGTTTCAGTTACTTCTTTGATGTTAAAAGAGTCAACACCTGTCTGAATTGTTTTTTTGTATGTGAATTTCTTGCCTAAAAGATAGTAGTGAAAGTGCCTGAGGATTTGTAAATAGGTACCTCTGGTGCCTCCTATCTTTTTGAGATTGACATACTGGACTTTTTTGAGTTGTTTGGCAAAGTATCCAACTGTCTCGTATTGTGCAACAAAATCCTCCAAGGATATGATGCCAGTTTTTTTGACAATCCCACTTGCCTCTAGTTCATCAATTATCTTTTTGACATAGTATGGTGTAATGTCTAAACTCTCACCAATACCTTGAACTGTAAAATTATTTCCTTGATTTATCAAAGATATGATTGCCTTTAGATTTTCAGACTCGTTGGTTTGATCAATCTTCTTTACGATGCAATACTGTTGTCTGTATGGCATGTATTAGATTACCCCTCGAGTATAAGAATTAAAATCTACATCACAGGACTTTACTGTCTGTAGTTTTGTTTTGTCAAAAAAGAATATCTCTGAATCATATCCTAAAAGGCTAAATGTACTTTAAAAAAATGCAATTTATTGATACATCCACCTTCTTTAGCCATAGGCGCCATAATTGCATCAATTGCAATAGTAGTTGTTATGTTTGGACTAAATGGAACATTTAACGAGTCAGAATTAGCAATTATGCCAACACCAGAAATGAACAGTGTTGGACCAGCCAAAATTACCATAGAAACATTTCTAGAAAATGGTTCAACAGTATTAGGAAATCCAAATGCACCAATTACATTAGTAGAATTTGGCGACTATCAATGTCATTACTGTAATGTCTTTTTTGAGACCATTGAAGGGGACATCATTACAAACTATGTTGAAACTGGAAAAGTAAAAATTATTTTTAAAGATTATAACATCATAGGTCCCGATTCAATTAACGCTTCACATGGAGCCCATTGTGCCAAAGATCAAGGATTGTTTTGGCAATATCATGACATTCTTTATTCAAACTGGACAGGAGAAAACAATGGTTGGGCATCTCCAGAAAATCTGACAGTGTTTGCTGAAGAAATCAATTTAGATATTGATCAGTGGACTGAATGCATGAATGAAAAACCTCATTCAAAAACAATTCTTTCAAGTAACGAGGATGCTGAAAAGTTACAATTGACTGGAACCCCTGCATTTTTTGTGATCAATTCAGATGGACAAGTTTCAAAACTGTTTGGGGCACAACCATTTGAGGTATTTAAAAGAGTGTTTGATGAACAACTTGAAAATTAGCGATCAATGCCTAAAAATTCCAAAACAGAACAAAAAATTCATTCCTAGTTAACTAGAATTTACAACAAATACTTAATTACTCAGATAAAAGACGAAGCTTATGGCAGCCGGTATTGATGATGTTGCAATATACATTCCAAGATTATATCTTGATGCAGCAGATTTTGCAAATGCAAGAGGACTAGATCCTGTAAAATTACAGAAAGGATTAGGGGTTTCTCAAATGGCAATAGTAGATGCAAATCAAGATCCAGCATGTTTGGCTGCAAATGCATGTTTACGAATTATGGAGAAAAATAATTTAGATCCAGATGATATTGGAAGATTATACATATCCACAGAATCTGCATTTGATGAATCAAAAGCAATGAATTCTTATGTTATTGGAATGTTAGAGCAAGTTTACGGTCAAGGATCATTTGAACACTGTGGTGGGGTTGAAACAAAATTTGCATGTGTCAGTGGATCTTATGCACTATATGACAATACCAATTGGATTAGAGCAGGAGAATCAGAGGGCAAAAGTGCACTAGTAGTTGTTTCAGATATTGCAAAATATGACATGGGTTCTAGTGGAGAAATGACCCAAGGTGCAGGTTCAGTTGTAATGTTACTAAATGATAAACCAAGACTGTTAGAATTTGATCCTAAAGTCACATCAACATCAATTAAAGATGAGTATGATTTCTACAGACCATTTGGAAAAGAAACTCCTATCGTACATGGACAGTACTCTAATTTACTATACATGATTCAAGTTAGAAAAGCATTAGAAGCATACAAGAAAAAAGTGGTTTCAACAAATTTAATTGAACTAAAAGATGGCGAAACAATTTTAGATCATATGGATTACATTAACATGCACTTACCTTACAGTAACATGGGAAAGAAAGCACTAGCCTATTTAGTTAGACACGAATGGCGTCAATTACCAAGATGGAAAAACATCTTAGAAGAAATAGGAATAGAGGAGCCAGTTCCAAAAGATCCAAGAGGAACAATTGAATCAGTATTAGGCGATGAGGAATTTATGGCAAAAGATCACGAATTTACAAAGATGTTTACAAAAACACAAGAGTATCAAGATGTGTATGAATCAAAATTATCAAGTTCACTAATTGCATCATCTATGATTGGTAATTTGTATACGGCATCACTATATCTAGGATTTAGAAGTAGTTTAGAATTTGAGTATCAAAAGGGAGTTGATTTAGAGGGCAAAAGAATAGGATTTGGATCATATGGAAGTGGAAGCAGTGCAATGGTTTTCAGCGGAGTAGTACAACCGGAATACGAAGACATTGTCAAAGCCATGAACTTAGAAGCAGAAATTGGTCCAAGAAGAAGATTAACTTGGAGCGAATATGAAGACCTACACGAAAACAAACTCACCCCAGAAGAATCTAAAATGCACACCAAAAAAGAATTTGTTTTGGTTGATGTTAAAACTGAAACAGAAAGTAGAGGCGAAAGACGTTATGTCTTTACTGACTAACCAAAAATTTTCTTAGATGTACATCAATAATCATAAAATCGATGAATTAATCAAGGGACAGCAGTTTAGAAAAACATGAAGTCAATTTTCATTACAGGAACTGATACAGACGTAGGAAAAACATACATCACTGCAGGATTAGCAATTACCTTACAAAAAATGGACATAGATGTAGGTGTGATGAAACCCTTTGCTGCAGGTGTAAAACAAAAAAAAGGATTCAAATCCGAAGATGTAGAAATTTTATCAAATTCTTCCAAGGTAGATGATCCTGAAGAATTGCTAAATCCACAATTTTTCCCCATATCTGCATCACCATATACAGCATGGAAAAAATTAAAGATTAAACCAAAGATTTCACTAATTCTATCCAGTTTTAAAAAATTATCTCAAAAACATGAAATGATGTTAATAGAAGGAATGGGCGGAACCATGACTCCAATTCTTAAAAATTATTTTGTGACAGATTTGATTAAAGATATGAAAATTCCTACAATCATAGTAACACGAAGTAAAGTTGGTACTGTTAATCACACAATAATGACAGTAAAGATGTGTCAAAAATACAAAATCCCAATAAAAGGAATTATAATTAATAATTTTGATAAGGGGTATCCAATCAATCAATTAAAAAAAGATTTAGAGAGTTTAACTGGAATCAAGGTTTTAGGTTCAATTCCATTCATTAAAGATATGAGTGATAAATCACTATACAGAATTTTTAAAAAAAATATTGACATGAAATTAATTTTAAAATAATTTTAAATTCTTAAAATTTTAAATTTATTTGATTTTCCAACATTTGAAAACTGTGCAATTTCAAAAATTAACTTTGAAAAGGAGTTATCACCCTTAGATAAAATAAAAGTTTTGTAATCCAGAGAAATATTTTCAGATAAAACAACCCAGATATTTTCTTTAATCGGTTGAATGGAATTCAGTTGAGAAATTTTTTGATCAATAATTTTTTTATCTGAAGATTTAGGAATTAAAATTAACAGAGACATCTTTGGATCCTTTTCCAATGTTCTGACATCGGGAATGACGATATCTAGTTCCAATTCACGGTATGGGACTTTTCTTTGACTGGTAAGAAGTGCATTTGTGAGTAAATAATGGAGTATTCCTGTAGCCAAAACGCCTACAGCCTCATCTTTTTTATCAATCAACATAACATCATCATAGCAATTTTGGACAATTTCATTGATGACTACATCAAATTTTTGTTCGGCTATTAATTTTGGAATAGTTTTGGATTTTTCAATATAATTAAAAAGATAGTCCTTGACAGGGTTTGATTCATCAGACATGTAGTAATCTATGTTTCTCTCCATTATAATCTAATTATTTTTATGTTAAATCATCAGATACTTAGAATATGGATTTTTTTAAAAATAAGATAAAAAAATTTCAAGAAAAGAAATTAGACGAAATAATGTTTAAAATACAATTTCACGAGTCAACTAGAAAAAAACTTGAAAAAGAGATGGCAAGTTCAAATATTATCGATGAGAAGTATCAAAAGAAGATCAAATACCATTTAGAAATGGAAGAAATTTGGAAGGGTAATGAAAAGAAATTACGACGACAAATGGATGAAACTAAATGAGGGATTTCTAATCAACATGAAAAAAATATTATTTTAATATAAATGGAAAATAGGGTCAATTATGAATTTACAATTTCTAAATGATTTAAAAAAAGAAGATAAATAATTACGACGAAAGTAGGATAAAAGATATCGTGAAAAATGTAGAGAAATTATAAATTTGAAAAAACAACGTGTGTATCATAAAGAGAATTTAGAAAAAACTTGCAAAAAAGTAATTTTTTGAGCATATTTTATTATTTAAAATAAAAATAATTACAAGAAATTATTAAGTTCTGAAAATATATCAAAATACTTGACAAGTTCCGTATGGCATCCAAATACTCAGATGAGAGAGTGGAGTTCTTTTGATACAATATCAAAAGGTAAAGGAATATGGTTAATTGACTCCAAGGGACACAAGATTATCGATGCAGTAGGCTCAATGTGGTGTAATGTATGGGGTCATTCAAATCCAGAATTAATCAAATCAATAACAAAACAAAGTAAAAAAATTCAACATTCATCAATGTTTAATCTTACAAACGAGCCTGTTGAAAAATTAGCAAAAAATCTGATAAAGATTTCACCAGGGATGAATAAAGTGTTTTACTCAGATAATGGTTCATCTGCAATGGAAATTGCCATAAAAATTGCATTGCAATATTGGAAAAATATTGGAGAGTTAAAAAAGACACAGATTGCAACTATAGAAAATGGATATCATGGAGATACATTTGGAGCAATGTCCGTAGGATATGTTCCTGAGTTTTTTGGTAAATTTAAAAAACAATTATTTTCAACAATTCAATTTCCAGTACCTAACAAGTATAGACTTCCCAAAGGATACACATTAACAGATTATCAAAATGAATGTTTAGAAAAAATGGAGAAAAGATTTTCTAAAAATAACAACATTGCAGCTTTCATAATGGAAAGTGGTGCACAAATGGCAGGAGGAGTAATAATTTATCCAAAAGATTTTCAAAGGAAAATTAGCAAATTATGTAAAAAATATGGCATCTTATTTGTACTAGATGAAATTGCAACTGGTTTTGGAAGATTAGGATCTATGGCACAATATACAGAGCAAAAAAGCATTCCAGATATAGTAGCATATGGAAAAATGTTAACTGGAGGATATCTAACAATGGCAGCTACGTTATCAAGTAAAAAAATTTATGATTCATTTTCTGGAGAATTTAATGAATGGAAACATCTATTTCATGGCCACACGTATACAGGAAATCCAATTGCGGCATCTGTTGCAAATCAAAATATCTTCATGTATGAAAAATACAATTTAATTAAAAAAATAAAAAATACATCAAAAATATTTACTCAGTATTATGATGAAATTTCAGCAATCGACATAGTAGGAGATATTCGACATAAGGGAATGTTAATGGGTATTGAATTGGTATCAGACAAGAAAAAGAAAACTCCGATTCGAACAAAAAAATCGATTAACAAAGTATTCTTTGAAGAAGGAAAGAAAAATGGAATTTACCTCAGAACTCTTGGAAATATTGTGATGTTAGTTCCCCCATTAGCAATTCAAGAAAATGAGTTAGAATTACTCTTAAAAAGGACAATTAAGACCATTCAGGCAGCAAAATCACAAATAATTTGACTGTTAACTAGATAATTTTTAGAGGTTAACAATTCCCATATTTTTATAAATGGAATGGAAAATCCTTCAACATGAGCAGTTTGGAGTTCATTAAAGAGTGTCAAGAAAAAGTATTTTCTGGTGAGAGAATTTCATCAGATGATGCAAGAAAACTATTCAATATTCCAGATGAAGATCTTAAAGAATTAGCTGAATGTGCCAATGAAATTACCCGAGATTATAACGGAAATAAAGTAGACGTTGAACAATTAAACAATATTAAAAAAAATGCATGTAGTGAAGATTGTACTTTTTGTGGACAATCAGCATTTTTTGATACAGGGATTGAAACATATCAGTTACCATCACCTGAAGAAGTAGTAACAAAAGCTCAAAAAGCAAAAGAGGAAGGTGCAGAATCATATTGTTTAGTTGCAGCATGGAGAGAACCTTCAACGAAAGATTTTACTAAAGTTTGTAAAATAATTACAGAAATTAATGAAAAAGTTGGAATCAGTGTAGAATGTAGTTTGGGTTTTCTAACAAAAGAACAAGCAACAAAGCTCAAAGAACTAAAGGTAAAAAGATACAATCACAATTTAGAAACTGCAAAATCAAAATTCTCTGAAATATGTACAACACATACTTATCAAGACAGATTAGATACACTTGAAATTGCAAGAGAAGCGGGTCTGGAATTATGTACTGGAGGAATTATAGGATTAGGAGAAACAAGAGAACAAAGAATTGAAATGACATTAGAGTTAGCAAGAATATATCCTGAAGAAGTAACAATTAACATCCTAGTTCCGGTTCCAGGAACACCTTTAGAATTGCAAGTTGATTTGCCCAATTCAGAAATTACTAGAATGTTTTCAGTTATACGTTTCTTATTACCAGAATCAGTGATTAAAATTTCTGGAGGAAGGGAAACAAACTTGGATGATTCAGGTGAAGAATTGTTACAAAGTGGTGCAAATGGGATTATTACTCAAGGATATTTAACGATGGATGGAAATAATGCCCAAAAAGACCGTAAAATGATAGAAAAAATTGGTCTTGAAGCATAAACTCAATTTTATTGACAAAGAATTATCCAGAATCAAGAATGATAATTTACATAGAAAATTACAATATGGAAAAGCACAAGGTGCATTCATCACAATTAAAGAAAAAAAATTAATCAATTTATGTTCAAATGATTATTTGGGAATTCCAATAACCAAAATTCAAACAGATCAACTTCAATCAAGTTCTAGACTAGTTTCAGGAAACGATGAGTCATACAAAAAATTAGAAAGCATACTATCTAAACATAAATCACAACAAAATAGTTTAATTTTCCCTACAGGATATATGGCAAATTTAGGTTCAATTTCAGCAATAGCAAAAAAAGGAGATTTAATTCTAAGTGATGAATTAAACCATGCCAGTATTATTGAATCATGTAAGTTATCAGGAGCAAAAATTTCAATTTACAAACATAATGACATGAATGATTTGTTAAAAAAAATAAAAAAGAATGGAAAAAATAAGTTCATCATAACTGAAGGAATTTTTAGTATGGATGGGGATTTTTCCTCATTAAAAGAGATTACAGAAATTTCACAAAAAACAGATGCAATAACAATTGTAGATGACGCACATGGAGATTTTGTTATGGGAAAAGATGGAAAAGGTACACCAAATCATTTCAAAGTTGCAAAAAAAATTGATTTGTACATCAGTAGTCTAAGCAAAGGATTAGGTTCTTTTGGCGGTTATGTGTCATCACAAAATAATGTAATTGATGCGTGTATAAATAAGTCAAAATCATTTATCTACACATCAGCTTTACCATCATTTTTAGTCGAACATTCAATTAAGAGAATATTATCAAACAGAGATGATCAACAAAAGAAGTTACACAACAACATTGGGAGATTATCAAAAGGCCTAAAATCAATTGGTTATGAAATTAATTCTCAATCTCAGATCATTCCAATTATTGTAGGAAATGAGAAAACAGCAATGGAGTTTGGAAAATTTTTATTTAAAAATGGAATTTTTGCACAACCTATCAGATATCCTACAGTTGCAAAAAATCAAGCCAGATTAAGAATTTCAGTCACAGCATGGCTAAAACAATCAGATATAGAAAAAGCCTTACAAATTTTTGAAAAAGGTTTTAAGAAATTTTACTAATTATCGTGCTGCATCCATTCCACCAAAGTCTAAGTTTAATGGATTAGCTGGAGAGCCAATAATCACGGCAATTGTAACTACTATACCTAGTGTAATTCCTACAATCACAAATCTTGTATTCATAAGTTACATCAAGAATACTTAGATAAAAAGGAGTGTGTTAGAAACAGACAGAATTCGGAATAAGGCTTTAAAACAAAAATAATGAATTTAATATATGGCTGATCCCACAATACTAATTGCATTTTCTGCAGGGTTAGGATCATTTATTGCACCATGTATTTTACCAATGATTCCCGCTTTTTTGGCATATATTTCAGGAACCACATTAAACGAAATAAAACAGAATCAAAAAAATAATTTTCAAATTAATAGAGTTGGCATTATTGCAAATACAATATTTTTTGTGTTAGGATTTTCAGTTGTTTTTTCAACTTTAGGAGTTTTAATAAACAGTGTTTTATCAAATTCAGTAACCCAAATTTTAATAAATTTAAATTCAATTGCAGGAAGTATTGTGATAATATTTGGAATATTCTTATTGTTATCTCAAAAAATAAATTTTCTTAACAAAGAAAAAAAATTACAAATCAAAAATTTCAAATCAAGTTATCCAATGTCTTTTGTATTTGGTTTGGCTTTTGCAATTGGATGGACACCATGTGTGGGCCCCATATTAGGAACAATTCTTACACTGGCTGCCACAGTTCCATCAGTTTCATTCAGTTTACTATTAGCATATTCTGCAGGTTTAGGAATTCCATTTATTTTAATTGGAATATTTTTTTCCAAAGCAACAAAAATAATTTCGTCGATGACAAAACATCTAAAATATTATAATTTGATTATCGGAGGATTAATCATAATGTTAGGAATTTTAATAGTTACAAATCAACTTGCATATATTGCAAATTTTCCATTACTCAATGAATTGGTGATGTTAGGATGAATTCAGAAATTAAAACCATATCAATATTTGGAGGCATAGTGGTATCAGCAGTAGTATTTTTAGGCATAATCTTTATGGGATTAGATGATTTACCATCACAAAATCAGGGCTCGACAACAGGAGTATTTTTGAATATTAATGATTCAGGCATAAAAAAAGCACCAAATATAGTAGGAATAGAACATTATCTCAATACAACGCCAGAAGAATTAGAACAAGAAATAGAAAACAAAGTGGTACTTTACGACATATGGACTTACAGTTGCATTAATTGTATCAGAACATTACCATTCATCACATCATGGAATGAAAAATATTCTGAAGAGGGATTATTAATTATCGGAATACATTCACCAGAATTTGAATTTGAAAAAGATCCAAACAACGTACAAGACGCCATAGAAAAATATGAAATCACTTATCCAGTAGTAATGGATAACAAAATGGAAACTTGGAAAGCATTTGAAAATAATTACTGGCCAAGAAAATACATTGCAGATCATGAAGGGAATTTAAGATATGATCATATTGGCGAAGGTGCATATCAAGAAACCGAAAAAATTATTCAACAATTACTTGATGAAAGAGCACAAGATATGGGAATGCAAACAACATCAAATAAAAAATTGGTAAATATTGAGGAATTTGAACATACTCCATTTAGAACTCCGGAATTATATTTTGGATATAAATTTGCACAAAATAGAAACCATTTAGGAAGTAACGAAGGATTTCAACCAGAAAGAATTGTAACTTATGCTGAACCTCAAAAAATAGAATTAAACAAATTTTATCCAATTGGGGATTGGAAAAATTATTCAGACAATATGGAATTGGTAAGAAATAACGGCAGTATCAAAATGTTGTTCGAAGCAAAAGAAGTTAACATTGTTACAAACAACTATGCAGAATTAGAAATATACCTTGACGGGTCACCTCTTAGTGAGAAAAATATTGGAAGAGACATTTCATCAGATGGAAAATTACTTGTCATAGATCCTGGAATGTATAACATCATAGATAGTGAAACAAGCATATCAGGAGAATTAGAGATAATTATCGAAGGTAAAGGATTTCAGGCTTTTACTTTTACATTTGGATAAAATGTAACCATAGGTAGTGTAACTGAAGGTACATAGACTAGGGTTACAAATCTGTTTAATAGAAAAAAATTAAGAAAAATTACGAAATAAACATGCTAAGTAATTCATGGAATAAAACAGAAGGAGAATCAATATCTCAAAAAGTAATGGGAAAAGTCAAGCCTGACGCACCATTAAAAAATAGAATTGATTTTGCTCAGAAAAAATTACAGTTACAAATAACAAAATTATCAGGAATTAATGAAAAATTACAAGCAAAACACGATAAAATTTTTGAAAAATGTGTAAATGCACAACGAAATAACAAACCAGTTTATGCACAAGCATATGCAGGAGAATTAGCACAAGTTAGAAAAATGAAAAACATGGTTAGTGGAGCAAAATTATCCATGGAACAAGTTAAACTTAGACTAGATACAGTTTCAGAATTAGGAGATGTTGTTGTAACATTGAGTCCTTGCATGTCAATAATTAAAGGACTCAGTCCATCATTAAGTGGAATTATGCCAGAGGCAAATGCTTCAATGCAAGATTTGTCACAAATTTTAGGCGATGTAATGTCTGGTTCATCTGTAGGAATGGAAGAAAACTTCACTACACAGACAGATACAAATCCAGATACACTTGCAATTTTAGAAGAAGCACACAATGTTATTGCAGGACAAACAAAATCATCAATACCAGAAGTTCCAACAGAATTAAGAGAACAAGTAGCACAGAAAAAAACAGATATTTTCATTTAGAACTTTGTAGTTTGATTGAATAATTTACTTTGATTTTTTTTTACTTTTTTGAATAAGAATTTTTTTGATTCTCGATATAGTTGGATAACTATAACCTCGACGACGATAATTTGAAATCATCATTTTCCAATTTTTCAATCTCCATTGAGCTTGTTCAGTAGTTACTGAATGTACTTCTTTTTGAACAATACTTTTTCTTCCAACTTTTAGTGTTCCTGTATCTTTTGCATGCCATCTACTTTTAGCAAATTTTAGACCTGTGATTATTTCGCTTACGGGCATTTCTTTGAAGTATTCTTTTAGTTTTTTTAATTCAAGATCGGTAGGTTTTTTTGAAATTGGAAGTTCCACACTAAATTTAGTCATAAAATTCCTAAAACAGTATAACTTAAGAATTTTGAAAAAATGAAATTATTGACAAAATCTAGTCATAAAATCATCTATTATCTACCAGTGTTTCTAAAGATAGTCCAAAATACTCACCATTTGATCCATTAAGAGATTTCATTAATTCAATTTTTAATGATCTCAATTCTTTCTGATTTTTCATACTTAACATCCAAGGATATTGAAAATAAGATTGTCCTTTTAATTCAAGTAAACCAATAGCTCGTAGTCAATTAACAACATAATAAAATTATTAAAAAATCCTTTTATGACAAAAATAAAGTAAAGCAAGAGAGATGAAGTTTTGCCCCATATGCGATACAAAGCTTTCAAAAAATTTGAAAGATGTTGCAGCACCAGGAATATGTCCAAAATGTAATCCAGAAAAAATAATTCCAAGAAAACCAACATACGGAGTAAATTATTCAGGAAGAACAAAACAATGTTCAAAGGGTTGTGGTGCAGAAATTTATTGGGATGAGGAATTCAAATCAGATAGTGGAAAATTCATCCCAATAGATGCAAGAACAGATGAACCACATAGTTGTAATGGTCCAGAAAGTTCAGCAGGATACTTTCCAGATGAAATAAAAAACATTGGAAATAAAATCACACCTAAAAAAATTACAACAGAATTAAAAATTGCAATACCTGAAAATATTTTATTTGACGTAAATAAAATTCCAAAATTAGAAATAGATAATGACACAATTATTCATGATTTAGTTGAAGGACATAGAAATCAGACATTTGCAATTATTCATTATGAAAAATTAGTTTCTTTAGAACCAGAAAAAATACCAATTGAAGATCTAAAAGATGTTTTATCAACAAAGATTATTGAGGGATTAAAGAAATACGGCTTTTCAGGAGTTCTGCCATTTCAAAGTGAATCAATACGTTCAATTTTAAAAGGAAATAACTCCATAATTTCAGCTCCAACGGGTTCTGGCAAAACAGAAGCGTTCATCATACCAATTTTACAAAAAATACTAGAAAATCCAATTGAAGGGGTTTTTGTTCTTCTAGTATACCCATTAAATGCATTAATTGATGATCAAGTTTCTAAAATTTCTGATTTAATTGAAAAATGTAAGTTAAACAATATAATTTCTACATATTCGATTCACGGCGGACAAAGTTCACAATACAAAGAGAAAATAATTTTAGAATCGTATGAAAAATCAATAATTCTAGCAACAAACTTTGATTTTATCAATTATCATTTAATTTTACAAGATAAAAAATGGAATCAATTATTTAAAAATGCAAAAATTATTGTTATGGATGAAGCACATTCATACACTAGTTTTCACGGTTCTAATGTTTACCATGTATTAAAAAGAATGAAAAATTATATGAAAAAATTTCAAATAATAGGATCTTCTGCAACATTAGATAATTCTAAAGAATTTTTTTCAAACATGTATGATTTACCTGAGAAATCTTTTACATATATCAAAAGTAATTCAAAAAGAAAACAAAACATGCATCGATTTTTTATCATGCCAAGAAAGTATGGTCAAAGAACTACTATGGAAATGATTACAGCAACATGTAATAAAAAAAATTCAAAACAATTAGTTTTTAGTAATAGTCATAATGATGCAGAATTTTTAGCTTCAAATGTAGAATCAATAAATGAAAAAATCAGAATACAAATTCATCGTGGAGGGCTAGAACAAAAAGATAGAAAATTATACGAATCACAGATGAAGGATGGAGAATTAGATGTTTTGTCATGTACGCCTACATTAGAGTTAGGAATAGATATTGGAAATGTAGATGTAGTAATTTCTGCATTCAAGAATGAATATGATTCATTTATTCAAAGAATAGGTAGAGCAGGAAGAAAAGGACAGAAATCATATGCGATATGTGTTTTTGATCCTGAAGATGCAGCTTGTCATTATTTTGCACGAAACATTCCAGATTATCTTAGTCAAAATCACTATGTTGAGATTAACAAAGAGAATTCCATAATTTCAGAAAAACATGCAGCATCAATTGGAATGGAAAAACATGCAGCACTAGAATCAAACAAATCCAAATTTTTTGATTTTGCAAACAGCATTAATCTAAGGGGAGCATCAGGAGAAATTACTATTTTTCATGATTCAAAAAAAATTGGAACTAGAGACACACCTGTAGGATATTACCAACTTCATCAAAATGGAATATATCATTTCAATAAAGAAAATTATCAAGTTAAATCAATAGTTAAAACTCAAAATGGCGCAAATGCATTTTTAAAAAAATCTAATGAGATACACAAAAGAACAATCCCAATAGTAAAAACATCATTAATTCAAGTATCAGAAAAAGAATCAATTAAAAAAGAAATCAATTCACATGTTAAAAAAATCTCATTACGTTATGGATTGATTAGCATGGATAGAACAATTACAGGCTATCTAAAAGGAAATTATAACGACACTGCAGATAAATTTCAAACGTTTGATGGCAAATCAATTTCAAATTGGAATAATTTTAGTTGGAATTCAAAGCATTATTGTACAAGTATTGCCATGCCAACGGAATTTACATCTAAAACAAATTCAGATTTAAAAAATTCACTCACAGCAGATTCAAAAATCCACACAATCACACATGTTTTAGTTAATGCAAGTAAAATTTTAACAAAATCAGAATCAAATGATATTGATGCGTATTATGAAAACGGAATAATTCATTTGTTTGATAATACATCTGATGGATATAATGGATGTAGTAAAATGATTTATGAAAATTTTGAAAAAATTATGAAAACTTGTCTAGAACTAGTTACTGAATGTAATTGTAAATCTGAACCAAAACAAAATACAGAATCAGAAGAATGGGGAGGTTGTCCAAAATGTACATTTACAACAAATTATTGTCAGACAAAAAATAAAAAATTATCAAAAAAAGCGGCTTCAGATTTTTTTTCCATTATGTGTAGTGCAAGTCAATGACACCATTAAAAAAAGCAGAATTATTTGCAAAGACAAAACATGGAGGAGATTTGAATGAAATCGGAATATCTTACTCAAATCACTTAGAAAATGTTGTAAGTAGGCTCAAAAGTTTAGGAGTAATCGATGAGGAAGTACTTTGTGCAGCATGGTTACAAGATATTTTAGAAGATACAGATACTAGTTTTGATGAATTGTTTGAAAAATTTGGAAGGAGAGTTTCAACATTAATTTTATCATTAACAAAAACCAAACTAGTAATTGATACAAATGATAATACAACATTATCATTAACAAAAAAAAGAACAGTTTCAAAAAAACAGAGACAAAAAGAATACGGAATTAAGATAAAAGAATCAGAAACGGATGCAAAATTGATTAAATTATGTGTCATATCTGCAAACTTAGGGACTTTAAAAACTATAGTTATTTCAAAAACAAAGAAAAGACGAATACTAAGAGAATTAAGATATTATCTTTCAATAATTGAAAAAGATCTTACAAATTATACAAAATATCCACAAACAATTACGTTGCTAGAAACAATCAATCAAAATTTAAAAATTCAAAATCAAACAATTATGAAATTAAAAAACAAATCCAATACAGGCACAAAAAAAATCTAAAAAGATCAAATTTGAGATCATAATAAATTAGAAATAAATACTATAGAAATCTCAAATAATCATGAATTTGAAGAAGAGTCTTGCAAAGTTTTGTATAATGAAAAAAGTTCGTGACAAAGCAAATGAAACTGACGACGAATAAAAAATTATAAAGTTTTTAACATCCTAATGGAATATTTGAATTTTTACACAATGTATTGTATACTGCAAAACCCAAAATTACAGATGCAAAAGTTGCCAACGGAATTAAAAGGAAAACGTTAGTCTTTCGTCCCATGAAAAAAGTAAAGAAACACGCCTATAAAGTTGTGACAGTTTCTAATCAGTGCTAATAATTAGAAGTCCTTTGGTTTTGGGATTTTGTAACTTAGTTACCATTTCTCTAGGCACTAAATCAGAGGCTTTATCACATTTGACTGAAAGTGTTCTAGGGCAAGTAAAATCACTTTTTCGTAAAACAATATCTTCTTGATGAGTCAATGTTAAATTTGGATGTCCCTTTCCCTTTAGAGAAAATTCAATACCTTCAACTTTAAATAAAAATTCAAATGTATTTTCAGGATTTTTTAATTTATTTTTTAATTCTTCAGGTAAATCTTTGCAAGAAGAGTTAGCACTAACTCCCACTATGCAATCACCCCTTGGGGTCAAATGAGATTCTTTTGTAATCTCTATAGTGTTTTTATGATTTGATCTAATATTTTCATGGCCAAAAAATTCGATTTCATATTTCACGTTAAATCAAATAGGCTAGACTTAAATTAATCCTTCACGGCATTTTGATCAAATGCTTCCTGCACAACAAGGTTATGATCGAGCAATTACTGTATTTTCACCTGATGGTAGATTGTATCAAGTAGAATATGCAATTGAGACAGTACGAAGAGGAACTGTTGCCGTAGGAATAAAGTGTAAAGAAGGAATTGTCATTGCCGTGGAAGAGAAACCAAGAAAATTACAAATTTCAGAAACTGCTCAAAAGATTTTTCAAATTGATGATCATGTAGGAGTTGCAGCAGCAGGATACATTCCAGATGCAAGAAGTCAAGTAGACAATGCAAGATTCTTTTCTCAAAGTAATAAGATGATTTATGATGAAGAAGTAGAAGTTGAAACAATTGCAAAACATTTAGCTGATCAATGTCAACAATATACGCAATATGCAGGTGTAAGACCATACGGTGTTGCTTTAATTTTAGGAGGAGTTGTAAACAATACTCCTCAATTATACCTTACAGACCCAAGTGGAACTTACATTTCATATGATGCAATTTCAATTGGCTCAGGTTCTGATAGTGTTTCTGACTTTTTAGAAAAAACATACAAAGAAGAATTAACATTAGATGAAGCATCAACATTAGCAGCTGCAGGAATTTATCTTTCAAGTGAAGATAAAGAAGGAACCAGTCACATCAGAATGGCACATATTAAAACAGAAACAGGTTCCTATGAATTAGTTTCTGATGAACAAATCGTCAGTTATGCAAATAATGCTAAAGAAAAATATCCACACGGAAAAAATTAATTAGTTAAAACTACTTGTGAGATCAAATTACATTGAAAATATCTGTTGCAATTCCCACATCCTCATTACAAGATGAATCATTAAAGATAGATAAAACTAGAAAAATTTCAGTTTTAGCCAGAGCATGTGCAATTTTTAAAATTGATACAATCTATGTCTATAACGAAGGCAACAATGGTTCTGACGGAAATTTCATGACAATGATTCTAAGATATTTGGAGACACCACAATTCTTGAGAAGAAGATTATTTCAAAAAGTTAATGATCTCAAATTTGCAGGAGTATTACATCCATTGAGAATTCCAAGTCATAACACTCCAACAAATGCAAAAAAAATTGTTGCAGGAGACATCAGAGAAGGAGTAATAGTAACTGTTAAAGGTAAAAAATTTGTAGATGTAGGAATTAATCAATTAATTCAATTTTATGGTAAAACACCAACAGGAAAAAGAGTAACCATTCAATTCAAGGAAGGATATCCAAGATTATCAGTTAAAGAAATTGATAATAGCGAATCAGAAAGTTATTGGGGATATGATGTCAAAGAGAGATCCAACTTATTTTCATTGTTATCAGAGTGGAAAGGGAACATAATCATTACATCAAGAAAAGGTAAAACAGTAACAAAAGAAAATCTTGAGAAATATACAAAATCTAAAGAAAATTTACTTGTTGTTTTTGGTTCTCCAGAGAAAGGGGTTCATGAGATTATCGGAGGAAGAATGAACAAGGTGCAAAATTCAAAATCATTGAATTTCTTCCCAAACCAGGCAACTGAAACAGTACGATTAGAAGAAGCATTGCTTGGAACATTAGCAATAATTAATACTCAAAAATCATTATAGGGTATGGCTGAACGAAAAAATTTTTTGTTGTTTGCAATAGGTATAGGAGTAATGGGAGTAATTATTGGATCAATTACCATTTGGAATATGGTTTCAGATGTTTTAAAATAATCAAATCCAGTCATGGTCGTTAACCTGTGAAAATATTTTGGTTAACCATAACTAACAGGGTTTAATAAAGGGAATTCGAGAGACGAATTAACAATGGGAGCTCGGAAAAGACATTCACCACGTAGAGGAAGTTTAGCATACTCACGTAGAGTACGTGCTAAAACTATGGAAGCAAGAATAAGAGCTTGGCCAAGTAGATCTGCATCAGAAGAACCAAAAATTTTAGCACATTGTGGATTCAAAGCAGGATGTGTTCAAGTAGTAAGTATTGATGATCGTGAAAAAGTTCCAAATGCAGGAAAACAATTAGTAAGTTTAGGAACTGTATTAGTTACTCCACCAGTTTTAATTTTAGGAGTTAGAGGATATTCAAAAGATCATGATGGATTACATGCAGAATTTGACGTTTATGCTGAAGATATTCCAAAATATGTTTCAAAAGAAATGACTTTCAAAAATAAAGAAGGGGCATTGGAAAATGCAGAAAAAAGTCTAAAGAAAATTAAAGAAATTTTTGCAATCGTTGCAGTATCACCAAGAGCTGCAGGATTAGAAATGAAAAAACCATATATTTTTGAAGCAATGGTCAGTGGCGGAGATATTGAAAAACAATTTACACATGTTAAAGAATTACTAGGAAAAGAAATTAAGATTGATCAAATTTTTGAAACAGGTTCAACAGTAGATGTTGCAGCAATTACAAAAGGTCACGGATGGCAAGGAGTTATGAGAAGATGGAATGTAAAAAAGAAACAACATAAATCAAGAAAGACTGTTAGAGAAGTTGGTTCATTAGGTCCAATTTCCCCACAAAGTATCATGTATACAGTTCCAAGAGCAGGACAAACAGGTTTTCATCAAAGAGTTGAATATGATAAAAGAATTTTAGTCATGGGCAATACAGATAACGATAAATTAAAAATTAATCCAGACGGAGGTTACAAGCACTTTGGATTAGTAAAAGGTGATTTCATTATTTTGAAAGGCTCAGTTCCAGGAACTTATAGAAGATTAATCAAATTAAGAAGTCAAATTAGAAATGCACCAGTTAAAGTTAACAAACCAAATATTCTGGAGGTTGTGATATAATGAAAATAACAACATATACAACTACAGGAACTAAAGATGGAGAAATTGAATTACCATTAATTTTCTCAACTCCATTTAGAAGAGAATTAATCCATAAAGCTTACACAAATCTTACATCTCACAAATTTCAACCACAAGGAAGACATCCATCTGCAGGTCAAGATGTTGTAGCAGATTCTAACGATCCACCAACAGGTCAAGGTGTATCTCGTGTTGCAAGAGCTCAAGGTGGTGGCGGTGGAAGACAAGGTCAAGGTGCAGAAGTTGCTTCAACCAGAGGCGGAAGACAAGCACATCCACCAATTGTAGGTAAAGTAATTTACAAAAAATTAAACAAAAAAGAAAATAAACTAGCATTATGTTCTGCAATTGCAGCTACATCATCAAAAACTCTAATTGAATCAAGAGGACATAAGATTGAAGGAATCGAATCATTCCCAATAATTGTTTCAGATGATATTGAAAAAATTTCAAAAGCAAATGATATGACTAAAGTTTTAGATTCTCTAAAATTAACACAAGATACAGAAAGATTAGAATCTAGAAAATCACGTTCAGGACAATCAAGACTTAGAGGTAGAAGTAAGAAAGTAGGAAAAAGCGTCTTGTTTGTAACAAAAGATTCCAATGAAGTTTCTAAAGCAATTGGAGCATTACCAGGAATAGAAGTAAAAAGTGTAAAAGACTTGAGCGTTTTAGATTTAGCTCCAGGTTCACATCCAATTAGATTAACAGTATATTCAAAATCAGCAATTGAAGAGATTGCAAAAATAAAATCAACACATCTAGAGGTTATGGTGAAAACACAATGAACGTAGATACAGCAATGAAAATAATTGTCAAGCCATACATTACAGAAAAGACATTTGCAATGATTGAAAATGAAAATAAAATCTGTTTCATAGTAGAATTATCAGCCAAAAAACCAGAAATTGCTGAAGCTGTCAATACACTTTACAAAGAAAAAGTAATCAAAGTTAATACAGCAAGAACAATTTATGGTAAAAAAGCATTTGTTCAATTCGAAAGTACTGAAAAAGCAAGAGATCTTGCAACAAAGATAGGAATGCTCTAATATGGACAATAAAACTCGAAGTACATTAACATTGGAGGAAAAAATTGGTTAAAGAATTTCAATATAGAGGACTTACTAAAGAAGAGTTAGACAATACTTCATTAGAAAAATTATTCTTGCTATTCAATTCTAGACAAAGAAGATCTTTGACTAGAGGAATTACGGATGGAAAAAGAAAATTGATTGAAGAAATTAAAGCTGCAAAAGCAGGAAAATTGAAAAATCCTATCAAGACACATCTTAGGGATTTAATTATTCTACCATACATGGTAGACGTTACAGTAAATGTTTTCTCAGGAAAAGAATTTCGACCAGTAACCATTACAACAGAAATGGTGGGTCATTATTTGGGAGAATATGTCATAACAAACAAGAAGGTACAACACGGTGCACCAGGAGTAGGAGCATCAAGATCCAGCCTTTATGTACCATTGAAGTGATTGATATGGGTAGATTCGATTACGCTTTCCAAAATTATGATGCAACTAGACATGTTAGATCATCAGTTAGAGAAAAAGACATGTCACACAAACATGCAAGAGAAGTTGCAGTTGCAATCAAAGGTCTATCTATTGAAAAAGCAAGAGATTATTTGTTAGCAGTAATTAATCAAAAAAGAGCTGTTGCATTCAGAAGATATAAAAACCAAGTTGGACACAAAGCAGATCCTGGAATGATGGCAGGACGTTACCCACAAAAAACAGCAAAAGAATTCATCAAAGTTTTAGATAATTTAGAATCAAATGCAGAATACAAAGGAATGGATTTGGATAGATTAAAAATTGTAAATGCTACAGTGCACAAAGGAGTTATTGTAAAAAGATTTATTCCAAGAGCAATGGGCAGAGCAACTCCAAAGAATAATGTATTAACACATGTGGAATTGGTGGCCCAGGAGATTTAGATATGTCAGCAGTAAAGAACGTTATCAAAGACAATTACAACATGATGTTGTTAAAAGATTATTTGAGAAATGCAATTAAAGATGCAGGATTTTCTCATGCAGAAATTTCAAAAACCCCAACAGGTACAAGAGTTGCATTACACGTAACAAGACCTGGAATTGTCATAGGTAGAAAAGGTTCAGGAATCAGAGACCTTACAGAAAAACTTGCAACAGATTTTGGTTTAAAAAATCCTCAAATTTCCGTTAATGAAATAGAAAAACCAGACTTATCATCCAGCGTAATGTGTAACAGAATGGCATCACATTTGGAAAGAGGAACTGCATTTAGAAGAGCAACCATGTGGACAATGAAACAAATTATGGAAAGTGGTGCTATGGGAGTTCAAATTACAATTTCAGGAAAACTTAGAGGAGACCGTTCTGCATTTGAAAAACACGTTGCAGGAATTTTACCTAGAGCAGGACATCATGCAGATGTAATAGTTGATGAAGATATTGCACACGTAGAAACAGCAATGGGGCTAATTGGAATTAGAATAAGAATTGCAAATAAAGAAAAAGTAATTCCAGAATTTGAATTAATTAAAGAAAAGAAAAAGAAAGAAACAAAAGAAAAACAATCTAAAAAAGTTGAAGAAGTTAAAGTCGAAGGAGACGTAAAAGTTGAAGTTGTTAAAGTCGAAGGAGATGAGAAGAAAGCAAAATCAGAATCAGAACAAATTGCAATTGAAGAAGAAAAAATGAAAACATTAGAAACGTTAGAAGAAGATGAGGCAACGATGAAATGACCAAAATCAGTATGAAAACAATTAACAATTTGAATGAGAAAGATCTCAAAAGTAAAATTCAAGAAAGCAGATCAGAATTAGCAAAACTAAGAATAGATTCTTCTAAAGGAACATTAAGAAAAGAAAGTGGAAAACTAAAACCAATTCGCCACAACATTGCAAGAATGTTAACCAGATTAAATCAAATGGAGAAAAAACAATGATTACTAAAGACACAATTTCAAGACATGAGTTAATCGGTTTAGAAACACAAGTAGTTGAATCAAATAATTCACAATTAGTAGGATTAAATGGAAGGGTAATCAATGAAACAAAATCTATGATTACAATAAATACTAAAAAAGGCAAAAAAATGATTCCAAAATTAACAAGTAATTTGAAATTTTTCGTTAAAGGCGAAAACATTCTGGTTAAAGGATCATCAATAACAAAAAGACCATTTGAAAGAATAGGAGCAAAAGCATGACTAGAAACATAGGAATTAAAGTAAATGCACCTAAAGAAGAACCACAAGAGGGAGATAACAAAAATCCATTTAATGGAACATTACCAATTCGTGGTAAATTATTTGAGGGCAAAGTCATAAAATCAAAGGCAAAAGATACAGTTGTAATTCAAAAAGAAGCTCCAGTTTATTTTAACAAATTCAAAAGATATGCTAGAGGTAAAAGTACAATCCATGCACACGTACCATCAAACTTAGAAGTAAAAGAAGGGGATGCAGTTATCGCTGCAGAATGTAGACCATTAGCAAAATCTGTTTCATACGTAGTAATTGAGGTAAAAGCATAATGGCAAAACAAGCTGGTAAAGGTGTTGAAGAATTCCGCCCATATGTAACAAGATCAATTCCAGTTGGAGCAAACATCACATGTGCAGATAATTCTGGTGCAAAAATTTTAGAAGTAATTAACGTACCAAGACACAAAACAAGAGCATCAAGACTTCCTTCAGCAGCAGTAGGTGACTTTTGCAATGTTGTTGTAAAGAAAGGACCAGCTGAATTAAGAAAACAAGTTTACGGTGCAGTTATTGTTAGACAAAAATATGCAATTAGAAGATTAAACGGAATAAGAGTTTGTTTTGAAGATAATGCAGCAGTATTAATTACTCCTGAAGGAGAAACAAAAGGAACTGACATCAAAGGACCAGTAGCAGCAGAAGCCTCAGAAAAATGGCCTAGAGTTGCTAACTTGGCATCAACGGTGGTATGATAAAATGGTAAAACCAACTAAAATGCGCAATCGAATGATCTTCCAAGCAACCATGCAAACTAGAAGTAAACAAATGGGTGCTAATTTATCAAAAGACTTGCAAAAAAAATATGGTAAAAAAAGTGCTAGAGTAGTAGAAGGAGATAGTGTAACCATACTTAGAGGAGAATTCAAAGGAGTAGACGGTAAAGTTTCAAACATTTCTACACAAAAATCTAGTGTTGCAATTGAAGGAGTAAAGAAAGAGAAAACTAAAGGTGATAAATTTGATGTTTACATACATACATCAAATCTAGTTATTACTTCATTAAACACAGATGACAAATGGAGAATGGCAAAATTAGATGGAAAAGATACTAAAGAAGCAAAAGTAAAAAAAGAAGTCGAAAAAAAGGAAGATGAGAATTAATGGTAAGTATTGCAGGTAGTAAAAAACTCAAACGACAAATGGCTCCACAATTCTGGGGAATTGCAAGAAAAGATAAACGATTTATAATTACTACAAGACCAGGTCCACACAAAAAGAATTATGCAATTCCATCAGCAGTATTTCTCAGAGACACATTAAAGATAGTTTCAAGTTTAAGAGAAGCTAAAGCATCAATTTATGCAGGCAAAGTCAAGATTGACGGAGTTGTTAGAAAATCACTACATCACGCAATTGGATTAATGGATGTAATAGAGTTAGAAAATGTTCCAGACATCTATCGTCTCGTACCAACTGAAGGAAAAATCTTAAAACCAATTAAAATTACAGATGCAGAAAAATCTAAAAAATTAGTTAGAGTTGTAACTAAAACAACAATTAACAACGGTAAAACACAAATAGGATTTCATGATGGTCGTTCAACACTTGAAGAAGTAGATGCAAAGGTTGGAGATACATGTGTAATGCAAATTCCAGATCAAAAAGTTTTAGAAATAATCAAACTTGAAGCAGGATGTCAAGGATTAGTTACAAGAGGTGTTAATGCCGGGCAAGTAGGTAAAGTTGAAAGTGTAGAAGAAGGCACATTCATTCTTCCAAAAAGAGTTATTCTAATTTTAGGCGATAAAAAAATCGAGATTCCAGCTGATGTCATTATGCCAATAGGTAAAGAGGAGCCTGTAATTCAATTAAAGTGATAACATGTCTCAAGTAACAGAATCTCCAATGAAAAAAATCTCTTTAGAGAAAGTAGTATTGAATATGGGAATTGGTAAATCAGGAGATATAATTGATATTGCAAAAAGAGCATTAGAGCAAATTTCAGGTAAAAAACCATCAACAAGAAATGCAAAAGAAACTCAAAGAGAATGGGGAGTAAGAAAAGGTGAACCAATTGGAGTTGCAGTTACAATTAGAGGTAATGATGCAATAGTATTATTGAAAAGATTGTTAGAAGCAAAAGGAAACACAGTCAATGGTAGAGCATTTGATAATTTTGGAAATTATTCGTTTGGAATTAATGAACACATAGATATTCCCGGTGTAAAGTATGATCCACAAATAGGAATTTTAGGTCTTGGAATTTCAGTTACATTAACTAGACCAGGTTATTCAATCCGCAAAAGAAGTAAACACAAAGCTAGTGTAGGAAAATCACATATCATCACTAATCAAGAAGCAAAGGATTATCTAGCAAAAGAATATGGAGTTACGATAGTATAATGCCTAAAGATAGATCTTATGAAACTACTGGAAGAAAAAAACATGATTTTGGAAGAGGTTCCAGATGGTGTAAGAGATGTGGGGACTATACAGCTGTTATTCAAAAATACGACTTAATGTTATGCAGACGATGCTTTAGAGAAGTAGCAACATCTTTAGGGTTCAGGAAAAATCGGTGATAATAGATGCCAGCAACTAATATTTTAGCAAATTTGTTTGTCACGTTATACAATAACGAGGCAAGAAGGAAATCAGATTGCATCATCTTACCAACTTCAAAATTAGGTGTTGAAGTTCTAAAAACACTTCAAAAAGATGGGTATATCGGAGAATTCGAACATATTGATGATAAAAGAGGTGGCAAATTTAAGATAAATTTACTAGCAAAAATTACCAAATGTGGGGCTATATCACCAAGATTCAAAGTAAAAAACGATGAATATAACAACTGGGAACAACAATACTTGCCTTCATATGATAGAGGAATGTTACTAGTTACAACAAATCAAGGTGTTATGTCACATCACGATGCAATAGAAAAAGGAATTGGAGGATTTTTAATCGGATATGTCTACTAGTCAATTAGAAAAATTTCAAGACGAAGTAGAAATTCCAGAAGGAGTTACAATTACACAAAAAAAACACATGTTAACATTTGTAGGACCATTAGGAAAAACACATCAAAGTTTCCGTAAAATTCCAGTAAAAATAGAAATTACAGAAAGTAAAGTTCTACTTACAACAATTGATCAAAGAAAAAGAGATTATGCTATTTTACATGCAGCAAGATCATTGATCAGAAATATTTGTGAAGGATTGATAAACGGTTACACAATTAAAATGAAAGTTGTTTTTGCACACTTTCCAATTACAGTAAAAGTAGAAGGAAAAGACATCATCATTGAAAATTTCCAAGGAGAAAGAGCTCCAAGAAAAACGGTCATAGTTGGAAATACCAAAGTTGTTCCAAAGGGTGAAGATGTAATCCTTACAGGGGAAGTTTGGACAGACATTACTCAAACAGCAGCAAATATTGAATTAAAAACCAAAGTAAAGAACAAAGATCATAGAGTTTTCCTAGACGGTATCTATGTTTTTGAAAAGAAAAAAGGCATAGACAAATAAATTTTCAAATAACTCATGAATATTGATCCTGAGTTTGTAAAAACTACAACAGAATTTATTGATCAAACTCTAGAAGCTTACAAATCAGCAGGAGTTTCACCAACTGTTGGCGATATTTGGGATTGTGAAAATGTAGGGGATTTTCTATGTGGATTTTTTGTTGGAGAATTAGTTGGTTCCATACTAAGTGCTTTTCAATATTCACAAAAAAGAGACCCTACTGCAGAAGAGCATTTAGAAATTGTGGGTTTAGTTGAAAGTCGTTCAAAGGAAATCAAAGAATTCTTTTCAAAATTTAACAATTAACTTCAATAAATCGTTCAAAGTCCCAAGTCGTAAAGATTAAATCACTTTTGTCAAGGGTAATCCATGTGCCTCCCTAGCTCAGCGTGGTAGAGCAACCGGCTGTTAACCGGTTGGTCACCAGTTCAAGTCTGGTGGGAGGCGCTCTTAATATTTCTAAATTCGAGTTTTGAAACATTGATCGGTTGTTAGTAAATGGTGTACTCAATTAGACAACGCAGATCTAATAGATGATCGGACAGATACAATATGCAGGAGATTTACATTGGTTAGAACTAGAAGAGCCAATAGGTATTGTGTGGATTGTGGGGCAAGACTGGTATATTATCCCAGATTATCCAATCCAAAAGCACCAAATGAACATAGAGTTCTAGTTTATGCATGCCCAGATTGTACGGATGACTTTGAAAAACCAAAAATGTTTTCAATTAGACGAAATCAAGTGGAAGATCCACTAGAAACAGTGGAAATTGAGATCACACAGTTACAGAAAAAAGTAGCTTTAGCAAAATAATCTCATGACATATTCAGAAAGACCAAGAAGCAATGCATGGTATTTACTGCCAATTTTTATCGGAATGATTGGAGGAATTATCGGATATTTAGCTATTAGAAAAGATGATCCTAGAAAAGCAAAAAATTGCATATACATAGGAATTGTAATGATGATTATTGGAATTATTTTCAACATTTTACTATTAGGATCTGGTGACGTAGTAGGCAATCCAGGATTTAATGTAAACATCTAGCAAATACAATAATTTCCCATCCTAAATTTAAGATATTTCTAAATTCGAATTTAGAAACATATGTTATTTAGACTCCTGATTTATCAGATTTAGAATCATATAGAAGTAAATTCAAAAATTCAACATTGAGTGCCTCTAGAATGAGAGATAATGTTGAAAGATGGTTAATTCATGAAAGTTTACCATTTGAACAAGTCAAAAGTGAAGAAAACTCATTCCAAGTATTAGTAAAACATGCAGGTCCATATGGCATCCCAATAGATATTTTTGAACCAAAAGCACAATTAGGGATTTTAGTGATAGGTGCAAAAATTGAAATGAAAAGTAATCAAATCATCAGATATAGAGGATTTAATGAAGAAGAAAGAAGCAAATTTGCCAACAAAGTTTTAGATTTTTGTAATTCAATTGAAACAATAAGCAAAATAATTAGCGAAGATGGAAAACAAAAAGTTGCAGTTTACGTTGTATTAGATGATAAAGAAAACATCAACCAGCAAACAATGTTTGATGCAATTGATAGTGTTTCAGATAAACATGAAAAAACTGCCAGGTTCTTACTAAAAACATTTTAAAAAATTGTACAGTCGCCAAGTAGAAAATTAAACATACTATTTTGTTTGAAAGGGGGGGGATAAACCAGCATTATTTGTAAACAAAAAAGAAAAAAATGGTTAAGGGTGAAATTTTTACAAAATAATTTAATTGAAAATTTTTAAAAAATAACAAAAATAACGATGAAAAAATTTTGTTGAAAAAATAGCAAAAAATGTGCAATTTTTAAAATTATGCCTAGGTGTTAAACCCCCCTATGAAAAAAGTAGATTTAGGCACAGGGTGAAATTTTGAAAAATGGGTGTTTTGATGGGGGGTTGAACACTTGTGCCTAGATACAAAAAGCAAGGGTAATTCCACCAAGGTATCCCAACAAAGAAGGGGCAATCTTTCTAAAGTAGGCGTAAAAGCTAAACCCCCACAAATTAAGTGAGTTTGTAGAAAAAATCCATAGAAATTGACCAAATATGTCCCAAAAATGAATTTGAAAAGAAGTACAATCCAGGTTAAAAATAATCAAAATAAGGAAATTTATAAAAAAATAGTCAATTAATCAGGGCCCAAATACCCCCCTATTTTGACATAGTTTTTCCCTACAACATAAAAAAATTCAAAATACTAAAATGCAAATTTACGTTGCAACTATATATCAAAAAAGGAGTGGCAAATTATGGTACGAATTGGTTTAGTAATTGTAATTGGAGCAATAATTGGTTCCATGGTACTAGCAAATTACATGTACATGCAATATCAAACTAATTTCATCGAAGTTAGTGAAGGTGAGACAGTCCTTGTGGGACCAGTAGAATACATAGTAACTTTTGAAGGCACACATGATGGCGATAAAGAGACAGAACCAGAAAACACGTTTGTAAAAATTGGTATAATTGCAAAAAATATCAGTGATGAAAATACAGTTGTGTCAGGAGGACAATTTTTCTTAATAGATGAAAAAGATCAAAAACACAAAGCAGTTTTTGGTGAATTTTCATCAAAAGACCTATGGTTGGTAGGATTAGAACCAAACAAACCAATTGAAGTTACAACACAATTTGACATTCCATTTGACGAGGATGAAAATTATAAAATTGTCATAAGACCACAAAAGGATCAAGCAACAGTAGATACTGCATCAATTTGTCTAACAAATTGTTGATCGATAAATTATAAAAATAAAAAAAAGCGTCAAATTTTATTTTAGTAATAGTATTGTGTGACTTTTACTACATAACACATACTATTTATGAAAAAAGTCATGGCAATATCTAAAGCCAAAAGAGCTGAAGCAGCAAAGAAAGCAGCTCCAAAGAGAAAGGCAGCTAAACAAAAACGTTAAGCTGTCTAATCACCTTTTTTAAAAATTGTCTTACTAGATATACTATATTTCTAAATTCGAATTTAGAAACATTATAAATCCACAGATGTAAATCAATCAGACATTTGTAATTCAGGCAAAACAAAAATTTTTTCAGGCTTTATTTTCAAAATGATTCGTTTCTCATTTTCTTGTTTAAACGGATAATTAGGACGTCCCATATACTGTTGAGTTAATTTGTCAGCATGAAGATATTCAGAGTCAGAAATTATTTCAATTACTTTACCTCTAATTGTTGTCATATCAAGAGGATTATCATTGGAGGTAACAGATACTGCAACACGAGGATCACGTAAGATATTTTTGTGTTTTATTCTACCTTCTGCAGTATTTACTAAAATAAACCCATCCTCATAATTTGCCCAAACAGGAGAAACCTGGGGAGAACCATCTTTCATTACAGTTGCAATAAAAACAAGATTTTTTTCTGAAAATAATTTTACAACTTTTTCATCAGTCATTTTTCTACTATTTACGACATCCATAAAATAAAGTTTGGATATGCAAAATTTGTCATATTTTTATCAAAATTTTGAGTATTTTGATTTAACAATGAAAGAATGAATAGATCGCAAAATAAAAAACAATACAAATTATTTTTTATTGGATTTTTCAAGCACATTAGTCATTGCTCTATTCATAATTTCCATTACCAAGTATTGGGAATATTCAGTAGATTTCTTACCCTTAGATTTACCAGTTTTGGGTCCAAGAGATTTGAGAATCTTTTCAATTTTCTCAGATGTATTATCAATGATTTTCGAATATGTTGAATCAAAGTTTTCAGGTGTTTGAAAATCTAAGAGTTTTGTAGAAGTGCTGTAAAATTTAGTGATAGCACCTCTAGATTCTTCAATTCTTGCAATTTCAATTAATCCAGAATTTTTTAAAATTTCCAAATGATGTCTTACTGTAGTTAGTGCTTTTTTGAATCCGTGTTTTTTTAGTGAAGTGGATATTTGATCAGCAGACATTGTCTGTCGATATAGAATTTCTACTATTTTTGCTCGTGCAGGGTCTTCAATTGCACGTGCATCATCTGTGCTCGTAGTAACAATACGATTTACTTTAATCTCTTTTTCTAATAATGTAGACATACAAGAATTGATTTTAATCTGATCTAAAAGATCCTTGTATCATATTTTTTTGTCTAATCGCATCAATTTTTGTTTACTTTAATAAACTTAGTACCAATTCTAAAAAATACACTATGCTACGAAAACTATTGTAATATATCTAAATAATATAGTAGCACTATAATCATTATAATAGCATTTGATAATTGTTAGTACCACATTGAGTAATGTTGTAGGGGTTAAAAAAATATGAAAAAAATGAGATTTCAAAACATATGTTGCCAAATATGCCATATGGAGATGGAATTAAGATAATATGAAAATCAATATTAGAGTTGAAAGTTAGCTAACAGTCAACATTACGTATAGAAGTTATCTAAAGAGATAATCCAGTTAATTTCTCATACGCAATTATGTATCGTTGAGTAATTGTTTGAATAATTTCTGATGGGATTTCAGGGGCAACGGGTTCTTTTCCGTTATTTCGATCATCTTCGAATTGTTTTTGATAACCATTTTCAGTTAACCAATCACGTAAGATTTGTTTGTCGTAAGATTCTTGAATTTTTCCAACCTCAAAGGTATCTTTTGGCCATAATCTATATTCATCAGGACCAATTGAATCACCTAAAACAATCTTACCATCTAAAATACCAAATTCCAATTTTAAATCAGCTAAAATAAAACCAGCATCATCAGCAACAGTAGCCATTTGATTATAGATATCAATGGATGTTTTCTCTAACCAAGAGTATTGTTGTTCAGAAACTAAATTCATTTCTAATGCTTTTGACTTATCAATGGGAATGTCATGTTCAGACTTTGTAGTCGGATCAAAAAAAGGCTCAGTTAATTTTGCAGCCATTTGAGTATCAGTATTTTCAGGTAATTTGACATCACCATTTTTCCATCGACTAATTAAACTGCCATAAAAATATCCTCGAACCACACATTCCATAGGAATCATCTGCATTTTTTTGACTGAAATTTCGGTATCTGATTCTCGTTTTATGAAATGATTTGAGACATCTAGTTTATTGAACCAAAATTCAGCAAAATGGCACAAAACTTCCCCCTTTTTTGGAATATCTTGTTTAAATTTTACATCATATGCAGAAACGCGGTTAGAGAATTTGAAAAGTAGTGTATTTTCATCCACATCATATAGATCCTTTACTTTGCCACTAGTTAGAAATTTCACGTAATTTTGATAGATATTGATGAAATTTAACTGCTGGGGATATGAAATGCAAATTCTAAATATTTTGAAACAATTGTTAAAAATTTCTCAAAATTGATTTTTGATCAAATAAATTATTCTAACTTAATTTACTTTAATTTCAGTTTAGGGAAAGATTAATGAAGAAATAGGGGAAAATAGGGGAAAAATTAGGCTAATTTAGGGCCTAATTTAGGGCCTAATTTAGGAAAAAATTAGGGAAAATAGGTTTGGTTTAGGCTAAATTTAATTAAATTTAGTTAAAATTAGGCTAAAAAAATCGTGCGTGTTTTAAGGTTTAGGCTAAATTTAATCCTAATTTAGGCTAATTTAGGGCAAAGTAGGCTAAATTAGGTTTGGTTTAGGCTAATTTAGGGAAAAATTAGGCTAATTTAGGGCCTAATTTAGGAGTGTAGAAGTTATAGGGTTTTCAAGAACCTATCATTTCAACCATCTTAAGCATCTCTTGATATGATTTGATTACAAATACACCTTTTTGCATTTGGATGCAGTAATGGTGAGATGAGAGCACAAGGAGTTGTAACATCTTACACCAACTTCAATTCTCAACAACATGAACCAAACCCTGAAATTCTATCCTATACAGCACCTGTTATCTGGTGGGACACTTACGTAATAGCTTGGCATATTGCCAACTAACCTTTTTTATTTTTCTAAACTGTTTTCTGAACATGACAAATAAGAAATTCTATCTTTTTGTATTTTGTGGAATTGGTTTAATTGGTGTGTCAAGTTACTTTTTTTATCCTATTGCATTGATGATCTTACATCATACAGTAGGCGGAGTATTTACAGAAATGTTGCATGAGATTGCAAGTCACACCGTATTATTTGTTCAAGTGATTTTCTTTTTGATATTTTTCATCCCTGGTATCTGGTTATTGAAAAAGGGAATTGATAAAACAAGAGTATGAAGAAATGAATCAGAATGAAATGATATGTGCTGATGTAATTCACATTTATGATAAAAATACCCTTCTTCAATCTAAATTCTAAAGACATGCAGCGGTTGGATCAACTAATCCCAAAAGTTTTTTCATTCCTAAATCCGGGCAGTGCTCTGATGGAAATAACAATGAACCAAAAATAGTGAAGGATGAAGTAAAAATTATGATAATGACAAGAGATAGTAAAATTCCAATAATTATCAAAAGTCTAGTCTTCATTTTCCTCTCCAAACATAAACAAAGTCATTTTTTGACTTTACAGTTTCAGTGTTCAGGATTAACAAATCGCCCCATGAACAATATTTGATCAGTTTCATGATCTTGTATAATGTAGACAAAAGGGTGATTGCCATAAAACCTGTATGGAGGACCAGATTGTAATTCGGCCATCACTCCAGTTGCAGCAGCGGCCTCTGTTCCCAACTCATGAAGATCAATTGCAGTCTTGTGGACTGCTTCATCTATGAAGATGCCCCGATAATTTGCCATTCCACTTAGATCAGATAATTCCTTGGAAAATGGATGAGTCATCCCCATTTCTTTTAGAATTTCTCTGAGATCGTAATCCATCTCCATTGAAAACTTTGGAATGATCACTGATACCATTTTTTCAGATAGCTTGGATTTTAGATCATTGAAATAATTTGCAGTCAGATTGCCTTCTAATTGTTTTAGATTATGCATTTCAAAGGATTGTAAAAGATACATGGATGCCCTGTTACCCTTGTAAGGAAGTTCAACAATTTTTACTGCATCGTCTTCATAATAATTAAAATGGTGATTTTTAATCTTCATCATATCTATCATTTGTACATTGTCAGGAGTGACAAAAAATTCCCTTTCATATGTCTTCCCAGCAGGAAATTGTTTTTCCCATAGCCCATTAAAGTAAACTGTGTTAGTTGCAGCCATCAAAGTTAGCGGTCCAGTGCTGTTGTCTTCAAAAATTTCTTCGATTTTACCGTTAGTGTTTTCTTTGACCCACTGATTTATGGTTTGAACGCCTTCATTGGAGACAAAGTCAACATTTTGAGAGGATGCAGCATAGTCATTTGTTACTATTTTTGCATATTCAGGATTTAGCTCATACATGTCTGAAACCCATATCCCATTTTTGACACTTAATTCAAAGTCATGATTTTTCTGGTTTAGGTTTTGAATTGTATTTTTGTAAACTAGTCGCCTTTTTTCCGAATCTTGTTCAAATGCAAATATCTGATGCATGTTTTCTCTAGTCTCACCTTGTGCAGCTTCATAGATTATTGCAAAAACAATATCAATGCTAATGGGCGAAAAAAACAAGTTTTCATCAGAATCAGATAGATGTTTGTAAAATTTGAAACCAAAGTTATTAGAACTTAACGAAGCATGATCAGAAAAATTAAGCGAATCCGCCTTGAGCAGATCGTCAAACATAGGATTTGATCTCAATTCGTCATTTTCTTCCAGGAATTTTTCCCCGTCACCGGCATTGTTTGAACTATACAATACAGTTGATGTAATGATTGCAATGATGCCTGTTGAAATAATTGCAATAAGCAGTACTAGAATTCTAGTTTTCAATTATTCAAGCTAAAGACATGACATTCATAAGTACTTCTAATCCATTGTAGCAAATCCTAACAGGTTTGGTTTAGTGATCTGTTGAAGATTTAAACATAATTTCCATTTTCTATAATTTTAGCCATCTAGAATATGCCTTGTTTTATCAAAATTTGTTCTGACATTATCGTGTTACTACACCGTAAAAAGACGATTATAGATGAACTTATGTATTTTAGATTGTTGGTAACAAACACAAGTGCAGATATTTCAGTTAAAAAAAAATCAAAGTATCGATACTTGCATTTTCTTTATAATTTGAAAGTCACCTTCTAGCAATTATGGTGTGGTTGTGTTGTATTTGATAAACTGCTTCGCTGCCAGGCAGTTATGACAGATGTTAATTTTGGAATGACGAAAGAAATTTTTTTCACAAATTTTTCTAATTGATCATTTCCTACAATTTCTTTGCACTTGGCATGAAAATTTAATGTTTTGAATATAAGAATTAGCTCAATCTGGATTGACTAAATTCTTTTATGATTTCCAATTATGGAAATTAATAATGACTACGAAAACAACAAAAACAATTGCATTGATGTCAATCATTGCGGGCATACTTGTTACTAGTTCTATTGTCCTGAACGCAGTACAAGTGAATGCAGCAGAGATAGAGTCTCCTAAAAGATACACTGCAGAAATTCTTTCCAGTGAAGTAAAGAATGTGTATTATTCTGGCGATACTAAAGTTCAGCGATTAGAGGTAACTATCAAAGCCAAAGAACTTCCAACCTTTGAAGAATTAGTTGAAGACAATCAAAAATACTATGATTGGCTAACCTCTAATTTCGGAAAGAGAGGTGAAATGAAGGTAGAAGAGCTAAAGGCAGAATTGAAGCAAACAGTTGACAATAGACCTGATGTAATGACCGTAAATATGGTTAGAGTAGGAGATCATTCTATTCTATTTGGAGATGAATCATATGATTCACCAATGGGAAATGCAAAAGATCCAGTAAACATGGTCTTTTATGAAGATGCTACTACCTCTCAAACAGATACTGTTATTGATTCCTACGCAGACAATAATTGGGGTGGGGATGGAGTATCACCACAACAATATGTTCTAATCAACAATGTGCCTCATGGAGGAACTTTGGATTGGGTACAAAGTGATCATCAACAGTACAAAGGAAACATTGTAGGTCAAAGAGAACATGTACGTTTGTTTGGCGGAGATTATGACACACACAGTGTTTACGATTATTGGTCTGTAGGTACTGCACATCAAGAAACATGGAATACTTTGTGTCTATGTCATGAGATTGATTCTTGGGAAAATGCTGAATCCGAGCTTAGGAATGATCTGGTCGGTCAAACTGGTGTAGGGAATGTTGGAACATACAATCAAGGAAATTCAGGTTACTGGCAAGGCGAATACAATAACGGCGTTGCACGTCTAATCGAGCTGACATAAATACTCCACCACATTATTTTTTTTAAGATATGAAAATAATCATAGCATTTCTAGTCTACGGATTTGTTGTTTCAATTCTAAATAACATATCTATGGAAAAATCAGGAGAATACATAATTTACACATTATTGAATTGGCCAGTAGAACATTTATTCATTCCTCCGTCCTTGCTTTATTTTGCAAATGATATGGGTGATGCGTTACTACAGGATCAAATAATGATTCTACGAACTGTTGTTAGTGTAATATTTTGGGGCATACTTGGTTTCACAATTCATTCAATACGTAGAATTCTCACCAAAAACACAATCAAAATCCACTGAACTGTCACCTACAAGATTAGATTCTTGTGCCATTATAGGAAAAACAAATCCC
This sequence comes from Nitrosopumilus sp. Nsub, assembly GCF_001541925.1. Taxonomy (GTDB): domain Archaea; phylum Thermoproteota; class Nitrososphaeria; order Nitrososphaerales; family Nitrosopumilaceae; genus Nitrosopumilus. The sequence goes on along the minus strand of NZ_LQMW01000023.1, from coordinate 1,668 downwards.
ATCATGAATATTCCAATTATCAAGAGCCTAGTTTTCATTTTCTTTTTCTCCAAATATGATTGTCTTAAAGTGTTCTACTAAACTAGACAATCAAAACATTGAAAATTGTTGGGCCAAATTCTGCCCAATATGAATACCAGGGTCTGGTCACACACAATGAATTTCTTATTAATTTTTTACTTGATTAGGATTGATATTCATCATCAGAGTTGTTTTGGGATCTTTTCTTTAGTTTATCATTAAGCTTGAAAATATCATCAATAATTTCATTTTTTTTAAGTTCTTGAGGACATTTTTTATCAAATCCACCAAATACTGTTTTAAATTGTAGATTATTTTTTTCGTCAAGATATGCCTTAACTAAAATTGTACCAATGGCTGTTAATGTACTAGATTTTGTTTTCATGTCTTTATTTCCACCACGATACATATCTATCAAAAATTAATAAAAATAAAAAAAGGTTATTGAACCTCAGATTTTTTTCTTAAAAAGTAAATTCCTAAAATGATTAAAACAAATGCAGGATAATGAAACACAATAGAAGCAGTATCAAAAAAGAATATTTGTAATATATACATCATTTCTCCATCGGCTAATCCTTCGGGTCGAAGAATTACAGGAATGAACATCATTAGAAAAAAAGAAAAAAGAGGTATACTGCCAATAATAAGAGAAATCCCAATTAATTTTGGGTGATTTTTTAATTTCATATTAATAAAAAAGAAAAAAATAGTACATTTTATTGTACTTGAATTAGTGCGGCATAGCCGTTGTTGTAGATACCTTGATAGTTTCCAGCATTTCCTATATTGATTGAACTTACTACTCCAATTCCACTAGTATTTGCCAAATCTCCTGCTAAATGATTTTCAGCAGTTTCCCAACTATTTGTATAGTGAGTATGACATGATGGAGTACAGTTTTCTCTATGAACTGCACCTACTGACCATTTATCAAATCCACCTGAGTGAGTGTCATCCCCACCATTGAAGATTCTTACATGGTATCTATCAATATAGGATCCTTCCTCATATCCATATCCAAATGACCAATATGCAGAGCCACCATGAGCAGTTTCATCTATGAAAGTCCATTGTAGACCGCCAGATGCAGCATGCCAACTATGTGGAGCATTGTTGTCAATTCTAGAATTTACAGTAGAGCCTGCTCCGTTATCATAAAAGACCAAATTAATCGGATCTTTTTGAGCTCCCCATGTTGAAGGAAGATCTCTAGTAAATTTTTCAAAAGTTATTGAGTGACTGCCGATTTTAACAGTTTCAATCTCAGAAACTTCTGGAGCATTTTTGATATTCTTTGCAAATTCTGCAACTAATTCATTTGATAGTTTTTTACCCTCTTTTTCACCTAGTTCAGCTTCTAAAGTTGTAAAGTATTCTTTGTTTAATTCTTTAAAATCTGCGACTGTTGGAAAATCAGTTTGTTTGATTTGTTGTTTGAAATGTGTAACTTTTACACCATTAATCATTTCTTCACTGACAAGAGTTTTAGAAAGTACCTCTACTTTGTAGTTGTGTCTATCTTTTGCTACATCACTTGCATTCTCATTTGGAGCTGCATCAACCATACTCAATCCAGAAATGGAGAGCACCATGATTGCAGCTAGAGATACAAACAATATTGTTTTGATGTTTTTTGTCGTCATT
>NZ_LQMW01000022.1 GCF_001541925.1 Nitrosopumilus sp. Nsub | reverse complement strand
CATAGCGTAAGCTATGCATCATTGATTTCATTTTAAATCATACATAGCGTAAGCTATGCATCATTGATTTCATTTTAAATCATACATAGCGTAAGCTATGCATCATTGATTTCATTTTAAAATTTTAATCTTTGATATATTTGATATCTGAATCTTCACTTGATTCTTTAATTTTAATTATGATTGTTCTGCCAAGTTTGTTGAAAATTCTTTGTCTTTTTTCATTTGTAAAAATTAATCCAAGTATGATGTCTAGTGGAAGAATAAATGATTTTCCAAAACTACTGATAACTATTGATATCAAATCTGGTTTATTTCCATCAATGTTTGTGATTTTTAAATTGAATATTTTTTTTCCTAACGTTTGACCTGTTTTATATTCCAAAATAATCCAGTATGAAAAAAATAAAACACTTGTTGGAACATACATGCCGTCATTTGTAATAAATTCTTCAAAATTTTGATTTAGGTATTGAAATGATATGAAGACAATTGATGTTGATATCAATGAAATAATTACAAAATCTATCACCCATGCAAAAAATCTGTCTTTCCATTTTGCAAGAATAATTTTTGATGAATCAAAATTATTTGAACTGTTCACTATTTTTTCTTTTAATTACCTAGTAAAATAGGTTAATTTTTTAATTTATTTTATTTTTTAAATTCGATTAGGCATTAATAGTACTAATTATAATTTAAAATGAAATAATTTTTGATATCTATTAATCCCATTGATGTATTTTTATGGACATTTCGTAAAAATGAAAAAGATGTTGTTAATCTTTACAACACTTTGTCTCCTGTAATGCAAATAGCTACGGGTGGAAGTATGCTAAATTTTGGTTATTGGTCTGCTAATCATTCTGACCCTATTTCTGCCCAGGAAAATTTATGTGATGTTTTTGGAAATTTATCTGAACTATCTGCTGCAAAAAACGTAATTGATGTTGGAAGTGGTTTGTCTGCTCCTTCAAAATTGTGGCGAGATTCTTATCCTGATCTAAATTTGTATGATGTAAATATCAATTTTCAACAATTAAAATTTTTGAAACATGAAAAAAATATTGAATTTTTAAACTCAACATCTACTAAATTGCCTTTTGCAAATAATTCTGTAGATCGTGTTTTAGCATTAGAGTCTGCACAGCATTTCAAACCTTTAGATGATTTTATTTCTGAATCTAAACGAGTATTGACAAAATCTGGATTTTTAGTAATGGCTGTTCCAATTACGTTGAAAAATTCTTCACTCAGTAGACTGGGTTTGTTGAAATTTACTTGGTCATCAGAACATTATGGGTTGGATTATTTGAAAAATCTGATCTCATCTAATGGATTTAAAATAATTGATGAAACATTGATTGGAACAAATGTCTATGATCCATTAGCAGACTATTATGTACAAAATAGAACGTCATTGAGAAATAAAATTCTTCAACACTATCCTGCATATATGGAAAAAATTCTTTACAAATCACTGTTAAAAATGAAAAAAGCATCAGAAGAAAAAATCATAGATTATGTTTTATTGAAATGTATCTTGGACGATGTATCTTAACGAAAAATCTTTTTCATTAGTATAGTTTTTATCTTGAGTTTACTCAATTTTATCTAGTGGCTGATTCAACTCAATTTCAACTATATGGTGAGAAATGCACACAACTTTTAGGCGAATCTGAAATTCGATTTGCTGGAATTGTTGATAAAGATGGCCAATTAGTTGCAGGTGGATTTAAGGATGGATTGGTACCTCATGAAGGAGACGAAACAAGACTTCAATCATTTTTAGAATTTGTTTCCAAAGCATCAATTCGAAAAGAATATGATGAAAGTTTGGGCCCTATCAACTATCTGGCAGCAAGACGTGACAAGGCAGTTTTGGTTAGTTTTCCATTTCCTATCACTCAAATTCTATTGTTGATTTCTGCTGAACCAACTGCAAACATTGAAAATTTGGCAAAAAAAGTTGTAGAAATTTTCACTGATGTAAATTAATTTTTTAATTAATGATATCCTTTTAATTTGGTAATTTGTAATTAGTAATGAATTGAAAGCAACTTTTGGTGCAGGCTGTTTTTGGCATGTTGAGGATTTACTTGGTAAAACAAAGGGAGTTACATCCACTGCAGTTGGATACATTGGTGGACAGTTACCTGATCCAACTTATGAAGAAGTTTGTACTGATAAAACTGGACATGCTGAAGCAGTTGAAGTTGAATTTAACCCCGCTGAAATTTCTTATGAAGAATTATTGGATGTATTTTGGAAAAATCATAATCCTACAACATTAAATCGCCAAGGCCCTGATGTTGGACATCAGTATCGTTCTGCAATTTTTTATCATGATGAAACACAAAAGGAAATTGCTGAAAAATCTAAAAACACTCTAGATGATTCCAAAGTATTTGGTGATCCGATAGTTACTGAAATTGTTCCTGCTCCAAAATTCTACAAAGCAGAAGAATACCATCAAAAATATTTTAAAAAACAGGGATTTTAAAAAAAATTATTTTACAATTAGAACTGGAATCTTTGATGTGTGTATAACATAGTTAGAAACACTACCAAAGAATATTTCTTTTGTTTTGCTTCTGCCTCTGGAACCCATCACAATCATATCGTATTTTGTTTTTCCATGAGTTGCTTTGATGATGTTATATCCTATCTCTCCAAGTGCTATTTTGTCTTTAAACACAATTCCGTTTTGTGCTGCTCGTGCCTTTGCCTTTTCCATGATTTTTTTTACCTCTTTATGTAATGATTTCTCAACTGATGGACTGGCTCTGAATTCTGAATGTGGCTGTGCATTTATTGAATAAAATCCTGTAATTGTTGCGCCACAATTTCTAGCTAACGTTATTGCTGTTTCTAGGCCTCTTTCTGAATTTTTTGATCCATCTAATGGAACAAAAATTTTAGAAATTTTCTTTTTAATCACAAAATTCCCTTATTTTTGATATTAAAATACAATACTATTGCATTTATTCCTAATTTTTGAATTTTCTATTCGTTCCAAAATTATCTAATTTCCTTATGATTTATTTTTCTGTACATTTCCATAAATTTTATGGTTAATTCACAATATGTAAACTGGAATGATATTGAAAATACTGTTCAAATCGTTTCAAAAAAAATTTCCAAACTCTCAAAGAATTTTTCTAGTATATCTACTATCAGTAGAGGTGGATTAATTCCTTCTAGATTATTAGCTGATTCACTTGGTATTGAAAAAATATTTGTAGATCAAAAAACTATTTCTTCAGATTCTTTATTTGTAGATGATATTTTTGATACTGGAAAAACCTACTCTGATATTATTTCCAAAGTTTCTAATTCTTCAGAAATCACATTTGCTACTTTATTTGTAAGACGTGGTATGACTCTTCCTGAACAATTAATTTATGGTCAACAAACATTTGATGATTCCTATGTTGTTTTTCCTTGGGATAAATTTGAATTTGAAAAAACTTTGAAATAATTTCTCTTGTTTTATTTTTTTAGCATTTTTCTCAAACCTACGCATCTATTTCTTATAGTAACTTCTGTAATTCCTGATGCTTCTGATATTTCTTTTTGAGATTTTATTTCCCCTGTACTGATACATGCTAAATATAGTGATGCTGCTGCAATTCCCGTTGGGTCTTTTCCTGCAACCAATCCTGTTTCTTTTGCTTGATTGAGTATTTCTGTTGCTTTTCTTTTAGTTTTTTCACTTAGTTTTACAACACTGGCAATTCTTGATACTCCTTTTATTGGATCTATTACTGGCATCTTTAACTCCAATTCTCTAAAGATTAATCTGTAACAACGTGCAATATCTTTTCTTCTAATGTTCATTCCATCTGCTATATCTTGTAATGTTCTTGGAGTTTCTGTATTTCTACATGCTGCATATAGACATGCTGCAACTAATCCTTGAATTGATCTGCCTCTAACTAATTTTTTTTCTAGTGCTTTTCTGTAAATGTATGCAGCTTTTTCAATTACGGTATCTGTTAATGCTAGTTTATCTTTTAATTTACTCATTTCATTTAGTGCCTGTCTGAGATTTCTTTCTGCAGATGAATGTGCTTGACTTCTACTGTCCCATGTTCTAAGACGTTCAATTGAACTCTTCATTGAAGTTGATAATGGTTTTCCAGATGCATCTTTGTTCACTGCCCCAATTATTGTTGACAGTCCTCTGTCATGCATTGTCAATGATGTTGGTGCACCAGTTCTTGTTGGATCTACTCCTCCGTCTTTTGAAAATGATCTCCATTCAGCACTCGTATCTGTTACTTTGTCTGTAATTACTAATCCACAATTGGCGCAAAACAATTCTCCTGTATCTTGATCTGTGACAATTTTGGTGTTTGTGCAAGCTGGGCATTTTGGTCCCATTGAAAATGTGTTTTTTAACATATTTGAAATGATTTTTCAAAATTAGTTATTAATGATTTTACGAATTTTCTTACGGTTAATTGTATGTAAGTTAAGCTAACTTTATTCTAATTTCCTAGAACAACTCTGAATATTTACTTTAACTTAGAATGCAATATGCATAAGATGGTGTCATAGATGGATACATGATGTTTTCTTGATCATTTGTATGTGGTAGTCCTATGGAGTGGCCTAATTCATGTCTCATAATTGTCTCTACACTTTTGACATCATATAATTGAAAACTACCGTCACAGTTGTAATCTCCAAGAGCAACTTCTACTACGCCTTTACCTAAATGAGCATGTCCTAGTACTCCCTCTCCGATGTTTCTTACTATCCATGTGACCCATACATTTGCATCTGCTTTTGTGGGAGTAATTTCAAAAATGATTCGTGCATTTTGATTATTTGTCTTTAATTCAACTTTCTCCCAATAATCAAAACTGTCTTGTAAAGTACTAGTGTGATCTAAAGGTAAACCTTGAGGTTGTTCATTGATGTATATTTTGTATTTTATGATGTAGGTTTCATCGATTATTTCATATGTTGGACTTGGAAAACTATTTGATGAATTTTCAACTTCTGCTTCAAAATTCCATTTTTCCACATCTCTGAGAAATTTTTTAATTACATCTTGACTTGGATTTGGATATTCAATGTATCTGACTTCTGAACCTTTATTTTTTAAAATTTTTTGTAAATATCTATCAAACAAATAACTTTCATATTCTATCTCTTCTACTGTTTTTTCAAAATTTATTTTGATGAATTTGTTTTCTATTAACCAATTCATATTTTTATAAAATTCTTCCTCAGGGATTTCATTTTGACTCCATTGGCTAAAATTATTTCTAACAAATGAAATCATTTTTAATTCATTAGTATTTTCAAATTTTTTATTCTCTGGCACTATCATAATTTTGTTTTTAATCATATACTCCATACTGTCGGTAAATTTTTTATCTGATATATTGCCAATTGACCACCAATTTGCAATATCTTTTACCCATTCTGGAATTTTGCCCATAGTCTGTTTCATGGTATTTGTGGGTTTTTCAGTAGGTGTGTAAGGATATTTTTCTAAAGTATTTTCAATAACATCTTTATAATTTTGAATAACCGTACTATCTGGATTTATCTCATCGGCCATCTCTACATATTTTAATGATTCAGAATACTCTCCAAGATTTCCAAAACCTATGCCCATTCCTAATAGGGCTTTAACATTGTTAGGGTCATTTTCTAAAACTTTGTAAAATTGTTTTAGTGATTTTGTATGCTGTTCCATATTGCTATATCCAATACCTTTCATGTTTAATGTTGAAATATTGTTAGGACTTGTTTCTAAAATTTGATCATAAATTACATTTGCTTGATTATAATTTCCATTTTGAAAAAGTTCTGTTGCTTCATTAAATAATATCGTTAATTGTTTTTGTGTCTGTTCACGTGTTTGTTCTTGAGCAAAAATAACACTGTCTTCAGAATACGAAACAAATGCTATAGCTATTAAAGAAAAAAATAATATTTTTGATAGTTTTTTCATTATTTCTTGTTTTTTTGTTTATTTCTATACTTTGTTATTTTTGCCCACTTGGATAACAATTTTTTTTAAAAAATTCACGAAAATCTTTAATTCATTCCTATTCTGTTCTTTTATGTTGACTGAAGTTCAAATTACTGATAATTTGTATCGATTTAAACAAAAAATTGACCAAATTGAACGTGAGTTGAATGAATCTATTGATTCTCCAGAATCTATGCCTGAACTAATTGATTCTTCAAATTTACTGCGTAAAAATGAATTTCTTGTAAATACAGATCAAAAAAAGACAGAACTTCTTACTGTTTATTCTGCTTATACTAAATCTATGGAATTGATGTTGACTTCTTTGTTTGAAATACAAAATGAATTAAAAACTATTTTACAAGAACAATCGTCTTTAATTTCCTCAACAAAACCTAAATCCAAACCTAAATCCAAACCTAAATCCAAACCTAAATCCAAACCTAAATCCAAACCTAAATCCAAACCTAAATCCAAACCTAAATCCAAACCTAAATCCAAAAAATAATCTATTTTGTTAAATGTATGATGTCGCCGGCAAAAATTTTTTTATTTTTTTCTTTATCTTTGACAATTAATCCTCCGTCTTCATCTATTTTTACTGCCTCTCCTTTGACTTTTCCCTGATGTGTATCGACTTCTATTTTCTTTCCAATTGTTGATGATCTCTCTGTCCATTTGGAAATAATTTTTTTAGTTTGATTGTTGTTTAGTTCTTCATAAATATTTTCTAATTCTAACAGAAATGATTGGATTAATTTTATTGATTCAATTTTATTTTTTTGTTCGCTTAAACTTGCAACTCCGTAGAAATTTGGTGTCTTTTTTAAAACTTTTTCAATTTCTTTACTGTTTATTTTAAAATTTATTCCGACTCCTAAAACTAAATTTTCTATTTTATTTGATTCAAATGATGCATCCACTAGCATTCCTGCAAGTTTTTTTCCTTTAATTGTTAAATCATTTGGCCATTTTAATTCAGTTGATATTTTACATGTTTTTTCAATGGCAATTGATAATGCCAATGATGATGCAATTGGAAATAATGTGATGTTTGAAATATCAAATTTTGGATGTAAGATTATGGAAAACCAAATCCCTCCTTTTGGAGAAATCCATTTTCGACCTGATCTTCCTTTTCCTCCTGTTTGTTTTTCTGCAATAACTATAATTCCTTCATCATTTGATTTGTTTGCAATCTTTAATGCTTCATTTTGTGTTGATTCTACTGAATCATAATAATACGCCTGTTGACCAAATGTTTTTGTTCCTAATTCTGAAATCACTTCCCACGGCAATAACAAATCTGATTTTTTAGTTAGCTTGTAGCCTTCTTTTTGTTTTGATTCAACTGTGTATCCTAATGCTTGAATTTTTTTGATATGTTTCCATACTGCAACTCTGCTAATATGTAAAACATCGCTTAAATCTTGACCTGAAAGATATTCTGTATCATGTGCTTTTAAAAATTTTAAAACTCTCGATAATCCTGTATCTTCAAATGAATTATAAATCATCGTTCATTTTTTTTCATTTTAGTAACAACACATGTTTTAGAATCCGATATCAAAATCAAATCCTCCATCATCCATACCTCCATCATCCATACCTCCATCATCCATACCTCCATCATCCATACTTTCTGCTGGCATGTTTTCTGGTGCTACAAAATTTGACATTCCAATTCCCATCATACTAAACATCATTGAAAACATCATCATATCCATTACCCCAAAAAACATCATAGTTGGTAAAAATGACTTATTTTCTTCCATTTTCTGCTGGAGTTTTTGTTTGTCTCCGCTTTCGTAAATTGATTGCATTTCTTTCCACTTGTTTTGTATTTCTACAATTTTTTTATCAAGATCCTCTGAACCCTTATCGGTAATTTTCAATTCAATTTTTTTACCAAACCATCCTTTTTTTTCCTCAACTCTTATGAATCCGTTATTTTCTAATTGCTCTAATATGGAATTTAATTCCTCAGGGCTGATTCTTGTTTCGTTTTGAATGTTTGAAAATTTCTTTTTACCTCTTCTAATTGATCCTAATACAATTACATCTTTTGGTTCTGTATCCATGAATTTTGTATATTTTTTATAATTAAAATACTCTCTGATTTGAATTAGATCTTGTTACTTTCTTTAAGTTCTGATATTGCTTGTATGATTCCATTTTTATAATCTGGATATTTGAATTGATAAATTTTAGAAATTTTCTCATTTGACACTTTCATTGATGTTGTTAATAGTTTGATCAAATCTCCGCCTAAAACTGCTTTAGCCAAAAATGTTGGTACGCTTCCAGGCTGTTTTGCCCCTATCTGGTCTGCTGTGAAATTTGAAAATTCTTTGAATGTTACTGGCTGTGAATCTGCTACTATGAATGACTCTCCAAATGATTTTTGCTCTAAAACTGCAATCATGCTGCCTACTGCATCATCGACATGAACAAATCCTTTATAGTAATCTCCTCCAGCTGGCATTCTAAACGTATTTTTTTGTAATCTTTTCACTAACATATCATTAAACCATCCGCCTGGACCGTACACATCTCCAAAATGAACAACTGCAAAATCTATGTTATTTTTTAATGAATTATCTCTTAGATATTTTTCTGCATCTAATCTGATTTTGACAAAATTTGTATTTGGATTGTATTTTTGCTCTTCATTAATTATTTTATCACCTGTTTCTCCATAAACTCCTAATCCTGAAATATAGATAATTGAATTTGTTATGTTTTTAATTTCTTCAAATAATTTTTTTGTTCCTTCCAAATTCACTTTTTCTAAAATTTTTTCATTTTTTTCCAAAGGTGTATGTGATGCCAAATGAAAGATGCAATCAAATTTTAAATCTTTGAAATCTATTTTTTCATCAGTTAAATCGCCATAAATAATATTTGATTTTGAATTTCCTTTTTTTCCTTCACGAATTAAACTGGTTACATCATACTCTTTATTGATTAACGCCTCTACTAATCTTGAACCAATGAACCCAGTTGCCCCTGTAACTAATACTGATTTTGCCATACTCTTCTCACTTCTTTTTACCTTTTATTATGTTTGAATTTCTTTACCTGGTGCCATAATTTAAAAATTATATGATGTTTAATTGATGATATATTGTGAATCGAGATTCTTTTACTGACCAACAAATTATTGATATTTTATCACTAAGAACAGTTGCTGTAATTGGAATGTCAAAACATTCATCAAAAGCTGCACATTATGTTCCAAAATATTTACTTGATAATGGTTATGATATTACCCCTGTAAATCCTAATGCTGAGAAAATTTTAGATATCTCTTGTTATAATTCAGTTTCTGAAATTGAAGGTCCTGTTGATATTATTGACGTCTTTAGACCCTCTGAACAAGTTTCTACTATTATTCATGAATGTATTGAGAAAAAACCTAAAGTAATTTGGCTACAAGAAGGAATTCATGATTTTGAATCTGAAGAATTAGCTCGAAATGCTGGAATACTTGTTGTTTTTAACAGGTGTATGTTGGCTGAACATAGGAGATTATTGTGATGATCACTTTTGATGCTTTTCATCGTGATTTAATGAATTTGGTAAAAAAGATGAGATTGATCTAGGATTGAAAATTGAACAAGATCTTGAATATGATCTAATCAAAATATTTGGTACAAAAATCACTTCTTTGACACGTGCTTAAAACGGTCTTAATGACATAACTGAATTATCTAATACTGCTGTAAAACATCATCCTTATTGGAATTTGTTGTATAATTGCTCTGAAATTGGTCATACAATCTTAGAAAAATCTTGTCTATGGGTGGAATTGTTGATATTGAGTAGGCTTTAAAAGAAATTAGTCAGACTTTGAAGAAAATTAAAAATATTCTAATGTTTTGGATGGCTGATAAGAGATCTTGATAATAGTCTATTAAATTAATAAATGGGTAATTTTGCAAATTTAGTATGAGTTCTGAATATGTATCTAATTCTAAGGATACAATCAAAGTAGGAATTACTGTAGGGCTAGTTGCATGTGTTGCATTATTTGCATCATTGATGTCTATTGATCAACAATTAGGTCTTCAAAATGGTGTATTCTTTAAAACATTGGAACATGCATTCGGTGTTGATCCTGTTTTAGCTATTTTCATTGGTTTTTGTGGTGCTGCAATAATTGGGATTATCTATAATTTAGTTTCTGATAAATGGAGAACATTTAGAATTATTACTCCTACTAAAGGAATTTTAACTGGTGCTGTAACTGGTGCTATTGTCTTTGGTTTAGTGTTTGTACCGTTACATACTGGAGTTTTAATTCCTGCAGTTGAAGCAAATATTTTCTCAAGTGAACCTGATGATTTTTTGTCTGAAGAAATATCTGCATTGAAACATGTTTTGATAAACAATACTCATGTATTGTGGTATGGTGCATTTATGCATGTGATATTTGGTTCTATTTTGGGTCTAATGTCTGGATTTGTAGTAAGTGAAAGATATAGAACTGTAAAAAGAATTCGTTCTTTTTGGTAGTTGTATAACTTGTATCTAATTTTTGTCATATCTTTAAAATAACTGCATTATGTTAGTTTTTTTACAATGAATACAATTGAATCAAAAATTGAAAACTCTGGAATCACAACTGCTGAATTAATTACTTATTTTAGAAAAAAATGTAAAATTTGTGGACATCACAGAATTATGCATAATGAATTTGGACAATGTGAAGGAGTAATGAATAAACCCTGTACTTCTGGTTGTGATAAATTTGATTCAGAATAACGTTGAATGTTTGACTATTCTTTAATATCATTAAATTATACGTTCTGTTAATGAGGGACTTTCACCCTGACGATGATTTTGCCACACCTGAGGAATATGTTCCTCAAACCACTCCTGATGATTTTGATCCTGGTCTGCCAAATCAACTATTGGATTTTGTATTGCGTTCTGAACCTGCAGTAGTTGACACTGATTTGTTTGCAGTAATGAAAAAGAGACGTTCAACTAGAAAATTCTCTGACAAACCAGTTGAAACCGTGAAAATTGATAAAATAATTGCTGCTGCTGATACTGCCCCTACTGCAGGTAATTATCAGGGATTTGAAATTTTTTATGTAAAAAACCCTGAAAAGAAAAAACTTCTAGTTGATGCATGCAATAAACAACCTTATGTTGACTCTCCTGTGGTTTTAGTATTTTGCAAAAATCCCTCTAGGGTAAAATTGGATTTTCCTGAATACATATTGAAGAAATTTGCAATTCAAGATGCTACACTTGCTGCAGGATATTCTCAACTTGCAGCACAAGCATTGGGACTGAGTTCTATATGGATTGGAATGTTTGATGAGCAAAAAGTAATGGATGTGATTGGAACTGACCTTGTTCCCTCTTCAGTTTTATGTATAGGATATCCAAAACAGACAAAATTCCCTAAACCTAGGAGAAACCTAAAAGACTTGGTACACGTAGTCTGGTAACCCTATCAAACATTCTTCTGATTTAAATAATCAAACACATTTCTTATTTACATGACTGATGCATATGTAATGTTAAATTGTGAACTTGGAGCAGAAGAAAAAATTATTGAAGCATTAAAAGAGATCGAACAAGTTACTGATGTTTTTGAAACAATTGGAACCCATGATATGATGGTAAAGTTACAAGGTGAAAATTTTGAGAAAATCAGAGAAATTGTTTCTTGGAATATACAAAAATTGGATAAAGTGCGCTCTACTGCAACTTTGATCAAAAAAGACAATTAAATCCATAATTCATTATGCTTAAGTTTGAATTTGATTATGATGTACTATGGATATTTCTTCAACAAAATTACCAATTATCTTGATTCTAGTTTTAGTGGGAATTCTTTTACTGCAATTTGCCACAAATGATAATTCTAAACCTCTAATTGATCCCGAAACATGTGAATTATACATCATGGATTCTCAAATTAATACTAAAACGTATTTGAATGAATTTAATGAAAAATGTCTAGAATTTAAGAAATTAAAAGATTGATGATTTTTAATCCTTAATTATGATAAATTTCATAGGAAACCATGACTGGAGATAAAAATGAAATTGATAATCTAATTGATACTATGATTGAAAGTGGCGATGAATTAGTAAATAATTTAAAAACGGTTTTGCCTAATTCCTTATCTGAATCGATGATCATGTTTCATGAATCCAATGTTGAAAATTTAAAAAAAATAAAAGAATTTCTTAATGGTTAAAAAAATTTTTGATTAGTATGATTGCTACTATACTCTTTTTAATGAATATCTGACTTTTTTATTGTGATAAGAACTAGAACTGTTTCCATGCATGTTAATAAAATTGCAGGCGATACATTTGATGCAATTATAGATTTATTTCCAAAAATAATTCCTGATGCAAAAATTAATGCCAATGGTTGGTGGTCCTTTATTGGTCCATATGGAAAATCTAAACTCAAGTTTAATTCCAATAGATCCTTGGGAATTATTGATCATCACTATATTGATGAGGAATCATCGTGGCATATTCCGATGCGTATTATTCCAAATGGTGATTTTTCTGAAGTAGTGATTGTTTTAACTAAACCTCCACAGCTTACTGATTTTCAATTTGATGACAGAGTTGAAAAAATCAACAAACTTGTATTTTCTATGAAAACTCTTCTTGAATCTCCGTCTTGATTTTTTTATTACTTGTTGTGCTTAAATGTAAATTTTGCGATAATAATTGAAAGAAATTGCCACATGAGGAGTAAGTCTTCTGAGATTAGAAGATTGCAATTCTGTCAATCCAGATGAGCTGAATCTCTTTCTGTGCTGATAAACTCTGATGGTGAATTCTTACAAAAATATGATAACATAAATTCTACTTTTTTGATTTAGATGTAAAATGAAATGCAATTATTGTGATAAAATTTTTGATAATGATGATTTAATTTTATCTCATTTTCATCATCTGGGTGAAAATCACTATGATGTGCTTACTGTAGATGATAAAATTATGTATGACACTCGAAAAAAAATGATTGAATCCAAGATGAAATATGAATCACAAAAAAAAATTGATGGTGATTCTGATTTGATCTTTAATTCTCGTAATTCTAAAGTTTAGGATTATTCTTCTTTACCTGGACCAACTACATCTTCTGGCTTAATTTTACTATCCCAGTCTCCTCTAATTCCTTTAATCAATGAAATTATTCCAGCCACTATGAATGCTAATACTAATCCAAAGAATACTGTTTGATCCATTATCTTAAATGAACAGTTGATTTTTTGTGGAGGTTTGTCGTCAAAGTATTCGTAACACGTTCCAAATTCATTTGACTCTATTGTTGCAGCTTGGTATTCATGACCAAAAGCCCCCAATACAATTACTCCAACAAAAATCAATACAGATCCTAAAATTATGAATCGCATGTCACTCATAATTTTTTTTCAATGATTCACAGTATTTAGATTTTAACCTAAAAAATAACTGGTATTGTTTGACCTATCTTGGTAAATTATCATCTTCCTTTTTTATGCTCATGGAAAAAATACCTTCGTTGAAAAAAGAATACACAACAAAAGAAGATTGGTTAGTGGATATTTTAACAAACTCTAATTCTGCATCTTCACAGAAAAGTGCAATGAAACACTTAGAGGAACTATGAACTTTGATAGACATCTAACTTTAGTCCATGGAACTAGCCATTGGGATTTACATCTTGCAATAAGAGAGATGAAAAGAACTTTCAGGAAAGTGATGGAATGAAACTAATAGAAACAGAAATTCAAGAATGTAGTGCCAATCACATCTTCAAACTAGATATTAATCGATTAGCTAGAATCAATGCAATGGGTTCTAATCCTTTGTTATGGTGTAATGATGTCATATTCTTCATTGGGGATTTTGAACATTCTGAAGCTGTTACCAAATCACAATTGCAAGGAAGATATTTTGTTGATACAATTCTTTATACTGAATCTCCATTAATTGACCAAGTAAAATGGAATGGATATACTGTTGAAGTTTTAGATATGTCAGGACACAAGTTCTATGAAGAATTAACTGAGGGTTTGAAGAATGTATAAGGCTTCTAGACGTTCTAACAAATCGATAAGATAGGTTCAATCTTCAATAGTGTTGATACTATCACTAAGGGTTTGGGAAAAATGAAAAATGAAATGTCATTCTAATTTTATAAAACAAATAACAAAAACATCGCAACAAAATCAATGAATGTATTAAGTAACAACAGTAAATGGAAGGGGCATGTTAACAAGAAATCTGATAATTGTCATGACCGCAATTACAGTTATTGGTGTATCAGCAGGAAGTATTGTACAACAAGCTGATGCAACAGATATCTGTGGATTGATGTTTTGTGCAGATTATCCAGGTGGAAAAGAAGCATATCAGAAAAATTGGTACAATGAATACAGAGGAATATCTTCACAAGTTCATCATGTCAGTGATTCAAAAAGTCATCACATGAAAAGTGTAATTCCTTCATCACATAATGCTGATGAAGAATTTCCCGAACAACTAGATGTGTTTATCCACAAATTCGAGTTGGATAAAATCTCAGCTAATGAAGCACTAGAGGGAATCAAGGAAGTACACAAATCATATGTAAATGCAAGAATTACAACGGAAATAATTGAAGATGTTGGAGAAAAAATCTCACTTCACAACAGTGGTGTATTGAATACATCTGATACAATTGAAGCAATTCACTTGTCAGCTGAACCACAAAATGTTAATCCTGAGTACCAAGGTGCATTAGATGAAGTTATCCACAAATTCGAGTTGGATAAAATCTCAGCTAATGAAGCACTAGAAGGAATCAAGGAAGTACACAATGGTTTTGTTGATTTGTACATCACATCTGATTTGATTGAAGCAGTAGATGAGAAAATTGCATTGATTGATTCTGGTAAACTATCAGGATCAGATGCAGTTGAAGCAATTCACTTGTCAGCTGAACCACAAAATGTTAATCCTGAATTCATCGGAGCATTAGATGAATACCTACACAAATTCGAATTAGGTAAGATGACAGCAGATAAAACTATCATAGGTGTAATTGATACCTATGAGGGTTTAACTTCCCTATACATCACATCTGATTTGATTGAAAATGTTGGAATTCAAATCAACATCTATGAATCAGGAAACGATTCAGTAGAACATGTACTACATGAAATTCACAAAGAAATTGAAGAAATAGAAGCTGAAATGGCTGCTCTTCAATCAGTTGATGGAGAAATTTCAATGAAAGAATTGCCTCCAAATACTGTGGACATGCCGGCAGGTGCAGGAGTTCCAGGTTGTGAAGAAAATGAAATGTGTTACTATCCAACACATTTGACTGTACATGCTGGAGATACCATAACATGGATAAATTCTGATGGATCTATTCCACACACAGTAACTTCTGGTTGGCCAGATTCTGACCAAATAGGAGAAAACTATCCAGGAGGAAATGGATTTGATAGTGACTTTATGGCCGGTGGTGCATCATTTATGCATACTTTTGAAACACCTGGCGAATATGATTACTATTGTCAATTACATCCTTGGATGATAGGTAGTATTACTGTAGAATAAGGTTAACCCCTTTTCTTTTTATTTTTTATAATTATGATTGATTACTTTGATAACAAAAACAATCAACTAATGGAGTTCTAATGTCCCGCCCACATACTGCCAAAACTGACAAAATAGTCTTACCACAACCAAAATTTTG
This sequence comes from Nitrosopumilus sp. Nsub, assembly GCF_001541925.1. GTDB lineage: Archaea > Thermoproteota > Nitrososphaeria > Nitrososphaerales > Nitrosopumilaceae > Nitrosopumilus. The sequence goes on along the minus strand of NZ_LQMW01000022.1, from coordinate 75,553 downwards.
GTTTGATGGTATGTTGAATTTCTTTAAATCATTGTTTGGATAGAGGTATTATCTTTCGCGTCTCAAAAGAAGTGTTCCATAGTTACCAAGTGAGCAACATGCCAAACACATCTTCTATGGTAATCTCTTTGATTTCTAATTCTTCTTTCATTAAATGGCATGATCTTTTTGCATAAAGTACATGGAACAAACATGATTTACTTGTTGTAATTTAGTTAAAGATGGGTTGGTTATTGTGTTACATCAATTTACTCCTAGAACTACATCATAATTAACCAAAACAGTTCATATGGCTAGTATTATTTTTCTAACAAATTTTTCAAATTTTCTAAAGATGCTTCATAGAATGAACCCATAAAGACTAGGAATTCTAGAAATTGTTTTTCAGACATTTTTTGACTGTTTAGATATGATTGCCATGTTAATTCAGTCAATGTTTTAGTTTTCTTTTTAATTGAAATTGTAGCTACATATGCCCTTAACGGCAAACCTTCTGTTGCAACATATGTGAAATACTCTCCTTTTTCCCATGCAACAATGTGCTCTTCAATTTCATTTCCGTCTCCAAATGTAATTAGTCTGATTGCTCCTACTCCTTTTTTCTTTTGAGATAGATACTCTGTTTTTGTAACATCCACTAGCCATGAAGGTAATCCTACGATATTGCTAATTTTTCTCCAAACTTTGTCTTTTGATGCTTTAATTTTGATTGTTTTTTTGACTGTTCCTGTATGAAATGATTTTTGAAGGCTTTTTACCATATCTGTATGGAGTTTTTATTAGATTTTAAGATATGTGTAAGAATCATTTTTAATCCCTCCAGCATAATCTTATCAAATGGTCTTTGGATGGGGTAAAAAAAAGCAAGTAAAAGAACCTGTTGAACGTAAGCCTGCTAACCAAGAAATTGACCTTTCTGAAGTTCCTAAAATTATCAATGATTTACGAAAATTAAGAGAATCTCAAACTCTTTCAGAGATAAAAAATCTGAGAAATGAAACCGCTCCATTAATTGATGATCTTATGAAAATTGGCATTGTTTTAGAAAAAGATGATCTAAATATTGATGATATCGATAAACACTTGGCAATAATTGTAGTAAGAGGAAAAAAACAAGTAATTGATATTTTGAAAAAAGATGTTAAAACTTTGATTCAAGTTTCAACAATGGATGAAGCAAAAAAACTAGATTATTTTTTGACTCAATTATTGAAAAAAGTAGGTGATGTCTTAGGACGACAGACCAGAGTAATTCATATTTTTGCAAAAAAATATGCCAACCAATTAACTAATAATTTGAAAATTATGAATGAGAATTCTGAAAATATTTCAAAACTTCTAAAGCATTTTGATTCGACTCAGTCTAGTTTTGATGAAATTGATGAAATGATCCTCAAAATTAATTCTCTTAAACAAGAGCGTGTTGATAAGACAAAAAGAAACACTGAGATTCAAGAAAATTTAAAATCTTTACAAGACAAAAAAACATCTTTGCAAAATTTAATGGATGAAATCCATTCTTCTGAAAATTATAAAAAATATGTTGACTTACAAAATAAATTAAATGACTTTATTAAACAAAAATCTAAAATTAAATCTGAAATAGATTCTCAATTCACAAAAATTTCTAGACCTCTTGGCAGATATGCTTATGCCTCTTCATTAGATAAGGATCAAAATCGTGTTCTTTCTGCTTTAGTCGATAACCCTCTTGATGCTCTTGTTCCTGAAAACTTAGATTCAGTTATTCTTATCTTGGAAAACATCCGAAAGGCTGTTTCTTCTGGCTCAATTTCAGTTAAAGATACTCAAAAGACTCTAACTCAATTAACTGAAACTGAAGAGTCTTTAGATGGCTTTATCAAAAAAGTGTCTGAATATTCTACTGTCTTTGATTCCATGCAGCAGGAAGTAGAAAATTTGAAGCCTGAAAATCTAACTTCTACTGAAAATGAACTTACAAAAACTAATGACTTTGAAAATGATGCAAATGATAAATCTAAAACAATTTTGTCAGAAATAGATGAAATGGAATCACAAATTCCTGCTCTAATATCTGATATTGAGAATAAATTGCAAATATTCTCATCTACCCGATACACCATATCTAAATCTTAAATTTATTTACCAAGTACTCTCACGATTCTTATGTTTTTTAAAAATAAAAAATTTGAACGTAAAGTACTTCTTGATAAAAGCGTCCTAGACAGTATTATTACATTTTGTAAAATGAAACATCCTAATGAGGGAATCTTAATTTTAAAAGGAAAATCCAAAAATGGTCAAATCAAAATAGATGGACTAGCTATTCCTCCTTTTAATTTCACTGGCCCTACTTTTGCAGGATTTCCACACTCTTTCTTACCTTTTGATAATAGCTATATTGGAATTGTTCATTCTCATCCCTCTGGCTCAGCTGAACCTTCTGTAACTGATCTGAATAATTTCTTTGGTCTAGTTTCTTTAATCATCCAATCTCCATATGACGATGATTCAATTTTTGCATGGGATAGTGGCGGCAATACCATTCCATTATCTATCAATGATGAGCCTGAAACTGATAAAAACTGACAAAGCTTTATAACCATTTTAGGGGAAATTTGAGTGGTTTGAATCCTCAATTAAAAAAATATTATATTTTTCTAGGTGCTTCACTAGTTTTCAGTATTGGTTTGCAAATTGTCTTGGGATATCTTGGTGTTCCTTGGTTTATCAGTATTGGATTAGTTATGGCAATTTTCATTTTACTTCCAATGTATATGCGTAGACGACAAATGGGCCAAATGGGAAATTATGGTGGCAGATCTAGTGGAGCTGGTGGCGGTTTCTTTGGTTCTGGAGGTCAAGGCGATTCTGGTAGTGTTCGTTATGTTTGTCTTGTTTGCAACAATAAGCACAAAGGTGGATCATGTCCACGTTGCGGTTCAAAAATGCAACGAGCAGATTTTTAGATGAAAATTGTCCTTAGATGAAATTCGTAAAAAAGTAATTTTTCATAACTCTGTTGATGTTTGGATTGCTGCATGTTCTGAAAAAAACAAACCTTGGTCAAATCCTGAGGATTACAAAAAGTTCATCTCATATTTGTTGTCCAACAATTTGAATCTCAAAGCATTCAATCTATGCGCTCATGAAGCTGGCGCTACAGAGGAAGAAAAAACTAAGTTCACTGAAGTTTTATCTGAAACTAAAGATGATCCTAATTCCTTAACTTACACAATAAAATTAAATGATTCTGCATTAGAAATTATTCGAAGTTATAGTTTCTAATCATCTTTTTAATTTTGGATTAATTATTGAATCTAAAGCATTTCCTATAAAGACAAATGCCAATCCTGTAATGGCAATCATTACTCCTGGTGGGACTATCCACCACCATAACCCTCTAGCTGCTGCACCAAATGTATTTGCATCGTGTAAAATTTGACCCCATGTAGGAAATGAAGGATCCCCTAAACCTAGAAAACTCAATCCTGCTTCTGTAGTAATTGCTGCAGGAACTGAAATTGCAACACTTGCAAATGCATATGGCAACAATTGTGGTAGGATATGTTTGAATATCATTTTTGAATCCTTTTGACCCATCATTGCAGCTGCTTCTACGTAACCTCTTGTTTTGATTTGAAGTGACATGCTTCTTGAAACCTTGGCTATACCTACCCATCCAAAAATCATTAAAAATCCAATCATGACAAAAATACTGTTGCTGATTGTTACTGAAAGAATAATCAAAAATGGCAATGCTGGCAGTGCATAGATGACATCGTTGAATCTCATTAATGCCTCGTCTGTTTTTTTACCCTTAAATCCGGAATAAACTCCGTAAATCAATCCCATAATTACTGATGCAATAGATACCACAAGTCCTATGAACAATGCTAGGGGTGTTCCCCACAACAGCCCTATAGCTAAATCGCGTCTTAATTCATCAGTTCCCATAATTCCAAAAGCTTTTCCACCAATGATTAAATCTGATTCAATGATTTCGCTTTTTTTACCAATTTCAAACATTTCAATTACAAATGCATAATTTCCTTTGAGTGGTTCATTTGTCTCAGCTTTTGAAAAAACAATTTTTTCTGCAGATAATTTTTCAATATTAAAATCAAATTTGTCATTTTGTAAAACTAATTCTTTTTTTAACATTGCATCTGTTGAAAATATTTTATCCTCATGAATTGTATCTGTACTTGAATATGGCAATGCTGATGAAATTAATTTTAACTTTATTCCGTCAGGACGTATGACACTCATTTCTAATAGCGGTGAATCTGAATATTTTGCTGAATATGAATAAATGAAATCATTTGGGAATTGATCATATTCAAAATTAAAACTGAATTGATACGCTGATAGATTTATCTCATTATTTGAAAAATCCTCAACTTTTGGTTGTGTTAGAATTTTATGTTCAGGAATTTTTTCTATTAAAAATAAATTCACCCAAACTGGAGTTGCTGCCTTTGGATATTCCATCCAACTTCCAGGATTGTTCCATTCTTGAAATGTCTCAACAGGAATAGTTGTAATTGTAACTAGTGATGTTGAAATTAGAATTGTAAGAATAATAATTCCTGCAATTCCCATCTTGCTTTTGAAAAATTCTTTTTTGATATCTTGAGGTGAAATGCTGCTCATTTTGATTACTCCGTGTTTGTCCTAATTCTGGGATCAAAATATCCATAAAGTAAATCTGCAATGAATATGCTGACTAGGAAAAATACTGTAAGGATGTATGTTGCTCCAATAATTACTGGCAAATCCATGACTGTGATGGCTTCAAAGTATAGTCTGCCCATGCCTGGCCAATCAAATACGGCTTCTGTAATTATGGCCCCTCCCAATGAACCTGATAGACTGAGTGCTAAAATTGTAACAATTGGTGGTGCTGCATTTTTTAGTGCATGTGTGTATGTGATTTTACTTTGTTTGATTCCAATTGCTTTTTTTGCTGTAATGAAATCTTCTTGCATTATTCCTACCATGAAATTTCTTACAAGATATGCCCATGAACCAAAACCTATCATTACAATTGTAATTAATGGTAAAGTCATATGATACAACAATGAACCAATGTACTCTGGGTCTGATGGTAGAATATCTGGTGTTGCCCTTGCTGGAAAAATTTGATACGTAAATGCAAACAAAAATATCATTAACATTCCAATCCACCAAACCGGAAAACTAGAACTAATTATTGCAAAACTTGATGTTATTCTATCTACTGTAGAGCCAATCTTACTTGCTGACAGTGCTCCAACAAAAATTCCTATAATTGAAATTAAAATTGTAGCTGTAGTGAATAGTAAGATTGTCCTTGGAAGTTTTTCAAAAATAATATCTTTTACATCTGATGAGCCAACATCACTAGTAAGAAAAGTTGCCTGTCCAAAATCTAATAAAATTATTTTGTACATTGTCAATCCGATTCTTTGTGGAGAATACCACGGTTCATCCAAACCTAAAGTTTTGATCCGTTCATCAGTTCTATCTTGAATGTATTCTTCGAATTCTTGCACCGATGAAAAACTTTGAGCTATTTCGGGATTTTCAGTAATTTCTGACCTGACTTGAAAAACAACTCCTTGTTTGAGTATGGTATCCATGTTTGAGCCAACAAGCATTATTGTGATTAGTAATGTAATTAGTAAAACTCCAAACATTGTAGCTGCACGTTTGGCGATATATCGTTTCATACTCAATAGTGATTTTTGATAGAAATAGCTTATAATATTATTAGAAATTGTCATCTTTTCGTTACATTCTATTTTAGGCGTGATTTTGAAATATTTGTGCCTAGAATTGTCTGATTTTTTAAATAATTTTACATGTTGGAAAAAACTGGATCAAATCTTATGTATTTGAAAATTATTTTATCTGTACTGGTGTTATTTTCAATAGCATTTTTTGTTTTGTTGGATGTATTTGGTGTTACATGATATGTGTTGATTGGGGGCATGTTCTATTTTGTCACATTCTCTGAGTTTTCTTACATTTACAAAAACTTCAAACCAACAAAGTTGCAATTGTGGAAATCTCATAATGATCTAAATGTGTCAAAAAACCACAAAAACCAACTACAAACCACGTGCTTTTGGGCTATTTTGGCACAGGCACGATACAAAAAAGGCGTAATTTTAGCTAAAAACCATCTTAAAACCACCTTAAATCAAAACTAGACATGGTACCAAACCAAAGCAAATTTGTGCCTAATTTGGATAAAAATCACACGTCACTTTTCAAAACCACCTAAAAGCCAAAATCGGTTAGCTAACAAATGTATCTAAAAGCCAAAAAAGGCCATAAAACCAAAAGCAAACCAAAAACCATTTTTGTAGTATTGAAAAATAATTAAAATTTTTAAAATCTAATGGTAAGAAATTAATTCATTATTGGATTTTCAGTATGATGTGAGCAGTCCTAATACTATCAAAAAAGCAAAAAAACTCGTTGATGATGACTGTGTATCTAAAATTGAAGATGATTTGTTTCAAATCAGGTCCTCTTCAGACCCTAACAAATCATATTTTGTAACCTCTGATACTTGTGAATGTTTTGGTTTCAAAAATTACTATAAATTTCATCATGGGAATGGACAAAAAGCTAATTGTTCTCATTTAGAAGCAATTAGAATTTTTAAAAAAGAAAATTCTGATTAATTTTTAATTTCTTTAGGATCTACTTTTCCTACCAGTGCTTTATTTTTTGAAATAATAATTGGACGCAAAATCAATCCTGGATTTTTAACCATTAGTTTGATTATTTCTGAATCTGTTTTTTTGTTTTGATCCAATTTCATTTCTTTGTATGTCTTGTCTCTTTTACGAAGTAATTCTGTTGGTTTTTTCCCTGTCATTTTTATAATTTTTTTTAATTCTGCTTCTGTAAATGGATCCTTGAAGAAATCTCTAGACTCCACATCTACCTTCATTCGTTGGAATTCATTAATTGTTTTCTTGCATGTAATGCAGGATGTTTTGTGATAAATTTTCAATTGTTTTTATTTTTAAAATATGCCTTAAAAACTCTTTAATTGAAGAAATATTCAAATTCATCTATTGGTAATGATTAACTATGATTTGTGCTGCATGTGAGGGTAGAAAACACTTTGAATGCATTGATTGCATGAACAATCACCAGACTCATATGTGTAGTTGTGACTGTCACGATGAGAATACTGCTCCTCATAAAGTAGGAAGCTCTCATTAATTTCGAAATTTCTGATCTATTTCCTTGGCTAGCATATCTAGTTCTTCAGTATTTCCTAATTTTCTAAATGTCAACTTTTCAATTGTTTTGATAATGCTAATAGCTGCTCTATATTGTGGGATTTCTGGTTGGTTTAACTCTCCATACATCCCAATTCCCTGAATGTCATGTTTTTTTGCAAATCCAAGAATTAATCCATTAAATCCTGAAATTAATGACTTTTGAGGAGTCAAATCCAAATCTAATTTTTCCATTTGTTTTCTAAGTTCTGTATTTGTTGTAGTGACGTATGTTTTGGGTTCGTTTTTTAAAATTCTGTTTGTGTGAAACCCTCCTAACGTGTAAATGAATTTTGCAGAATACTTTTTTGCAACATCTATCACATCTTGACAAAGTAAATTCAATTCGTTATTGTTTTGAGGTTGACCTTTTCCTCCTCCAAATATTATCAGGTCATCGGTGTATTTGTAATCCCAACTCTCGTTTGGAAGATCAATGCTTCCGCCATTATCTATTACATATGTTGGAAACGAAACTTTTGCAGTTCGAAATGACTCTGTTTTTAGTGATTGATTTATGAAATTGATTACTATGCTTCCCACATTTCCCATATCTTGCATGGCAGCTATGATGATGGGTTTTTTGATACTTGGATCTTTTGTTTGAATAAATTCCACATTTGATGATTATTTTCATTTAATTTTAAACGTATGTTGGTTTTTCAAATTTTTAATACACATTATTATAAATTTTTAAGAAATTTGAGCCTACAGATATTTTTTATTTTATTCCATAACCTGCAATTAATGTTATATTTTAACTCTTCTTGATTTTTTATTTTTTTTCAAAATTTTTTTTGAAACCTGAAGATTCATAAGACAAAAAAAATTTCTAGCTACAAATTATGACCACATCGCTGGAAAACTATGGTACGTTAGAATACGTTCAAGACAAGTACTCAAAATTATGGTGCTGGAAGATCACTGGTCAATTGGCTATTGAAAAAATTTCTGGCTTGTCTTCAAAAGCTTGGTATGGTGAAAATGAAAATGAGGTAATCATTGAAGATTCTACTGATAGTATCAAACAACTAAAATTATTGATGGATCGATTCCCATTAGAATTATTATCTAAAACTGTATGGCAAAGAAAAATCGTAAAAACATATGCTCCAAAACCTAAATTGCCTCCAATTAAACACAAACTCAAACGTGCAAAACCTGGGGACCAATTTAGAGGCAAACTAATGAATTTTCAAAAAGAAGGTTTGGATTTTTTGTTAAAATCTTCTGGAAATGCACTACTAGCTGATGAAATGGGTCTTGGTAAAACCGTTCAAACTTTATCTTATGTTTCTACTGAAAAACAAACTTTTCCTGTATTGATAGTTGCCCCTTTGGTAACATTGAACAACTGGGAACGTGAAGTTGAAAAATTTCTTAAGAAAAAAAGTCGAAACGGTAGGATTCTTGAATCTAATTCACCTAGTGTGACATTGATTCGAACTGGTAAATCTAAGGAACTTCCTAAAAGTGATATTTACATTATTAATTATGAATTATTGCTCAAACGTTCTGGTGATTTAGAACAAGTAGGAATTCGAACTATTGTCTGTGATGAGGTTCATAATTTGAGGTCAAAAACTACTCAAAAATACAAAGCTGTCAAAAAACTTGCTGCTTTGTCTACTGTTCAATACCGAATTGGATTGTCTGGAACTCCAATTTATAATCGTGGTTCAGAAATTTGGCCAATCATTGATATTTTAAAACCAGGATTGTTGGGAAGTTTTAAAGAATTTTGTGAATACTTTTGTTATGTTAATGATAAAGGAAAAGCAATTGTTTTAGAAAATAAACGTGCATCATTAAGAAATGAATTACAAAAACATGTAATGCTTAGAAGAAAAAAAGCAGATGTTTTAAAAGAATTAAAGGACAAAGTAAGATACAAAGAAGTAATTGCATCTGATACTGATTACTATCTTGAAGAGTTAGACAAGATTTGGAAAAAATTAGAAGAAGAACAAAAGGACGCTCAAACAGAATTTTCAAAATCTGCCTCTTATCATAGAGCAATTCAAAGTGAACGTCAAATTGCAGGGGTTGCAAAACTTCCTCATGTAATTAATTTTGTTAAAAACATCATGGAAATTGAAGAAAGTGTAGTTGTATTTTGTCATCATAAGGTTATTCACAAATTACTTCATGACAGTTTGCAAGAATTTTCTCCGGTTTCAATTATTGGTGGACAATCTGATGCAACAAGACAGGATCAAATTGACAAATTCCAAAAGGGTGAATCTAAATTAATGATTGCTGGTATTCGTGCTGGTAACGTTGGTATCAATTTAACTCGGGCAAAATATGTTATTTTTGCAGAACTTGATTGGAGTCCTGCAATCCACAGACAAGCAGAAGATAGACTTCATAGAATTGGTCAAAAAAATACTGTTTTTGCATATTATTTGATTGGTAATGGAACTTTAGATGATCACGTTGCCAGTATTTTAGTGGACAAAAGTTATGAAATTGATGCTATTATGGATGAAACTGTGGATACCTATGAGAATAAAGACAAAGCTGCTCTAATTTTGGCCCAAATTCAAAATAAAATACAGTCAAAATAGTTATTGATTTTTTAAAACCCGATCATTTTAATCCCAAAAAATTGAAATGTTGTTGACAATTAGCTAACCTGAGGTAAAGAAAATCTAAAAATAGATATTGTTTCCAATTAAGATTATGAAAACATTTTGTAAATGTGGATGTGAATCTCCATTAACTGATTATGAATATAGGAAGTGGAGTGGCTACAAACGTGGGCATGAACCACTACCATAATTGTATTTTTTTAACTTTTAATTTTTAAAATTATTTTTAGTTGAAAAGATTTCTAAAAATTCTTTCATCTCTTTCTTTTGTTCTTCTACATCTGTATTTTCCCAAATTTTTAATTGACTAAACTTTGCTAATTCGTAGAAGATATCTTTGTCTTCATCACTAAACTCGTCATGTCCTTTTTTGTTAATTTTTCCTCGTCTTCTTAGAATTCCTTCTCTACCTTTACATTCTTCTTGATATTCGATAATCAATTTATTTTTAAAATCAATCAGATCTGGAACGAACTGTCTAAATCCTTTTTTTCTAAATTCTGTTGCTTGTTGTTCTGTTAAACATGGGGTTTTTTTCCATGTTCCAAACTCATCGATAACAATTCTTGTCTTTCCTTCTTTTGTGTCTGTATCGATCACAAAATTAAATTTATTTTCTGTATCTATTTTTTTTATCTCTCTATGAATTTCAAATAATTTACTCAAGTCTTGAATTCCCATAACTTTTTTTTTAATTTGAATATATGAAACAAAGGTTATCTTGTAATATACTCGATCATTTTTTGTAAATTTAGAATCAATTAAATTGATAATTGAATTTAATCCGTATATGGACACTTTTGAAGCAATTTCAACTAGACGTGCAATTAAGAAATTTGATCCTTCTCATAAAATGACATCTGAGGAGGTTGATTCTTTGATGAAACTAGCCTTGCTCTCCCCAACTAGTTATAATCAACAAAATTGGCGATTTGTTACTGTTACAGACCAGTCAATTAAGGAAAAAATTAGCGTAGCTGCTAGAAATCAGGCACAACCTGTTGATGGCTCTTTGGTCATCTTGTTATGTGGAAACATGAATGCCTGGAAAGATGATCCGTTGAGATATTGGAAGAATCATCCTACTGAAAAACAAGAGTTAGTTAAAGCCTCTTTGGAAAAAAAATATTCTGAGAGTCCTCAAAATAGACGTGATGAAGCAATTCGTTCTTGTGGATTTGCAGGCCAAACAATAATGCTTGCTGCAAGACAAATGGGTCTTGATTCCTGTCCAATGGTTGGATTTGATTATGATGAAATGGCAAAAATTATTGAACTTCCTGATGACCACTTGATTGTTTTAATGATTGTTGTTGGAAAATCCCTTGAACCTGCAAAAGAACGTGGCGGTCAGTTAAGATTGGATGAAGTAGTTTTTAAAAATAAATTCAATTAATTCTTAACAATCTTTTTCAATTTTCTCTTTCTTCATCCAGATTGTTCTTCCTTTATGATCAATTAATTCAATATTCATTTCATTTAATTTGTCTCTAATTTCGTCTGCTTTTTCAAATTGTTTTTCCGCTCTAAATTTTTCTCTGTCAAAAATTAGGGTGTCGATTTTGTGTTTTTCTTCTTGATTCATTTGGGGAATTTTTAATCCTAGAATATTTGAAATTCTTTTAAATTCATTCATTATTATTTTTGAGTTTTCAATTCCTAATTTTTCTGATGCTGCCAATCTGTTTGTTTCTTTTACTAATTGAAAAAATGCTGATAATGCTAAATGTGTATTCAGATCATCTTCTAATGATTTATCAAATTCATTGCCTATGTTTCTAACTTTTTCTGAAATGTCTTCTTGCTGATTGCTGTTGGCATGAATTAATTCAAAATAACATGTTTCTACTTGTCTCCATTTTGTAAGATTTTCTTTTAACAATTCTTCTGAATAATCTATGACTTTGGCATAATGTCCTGATAAACAAAATAATCTGATGATATTTGGTCCCCAATTTTCTAATACGTATTTGATAGATTTTGTGTTCCCTAATGATTTTGACATTTTTTCTCCCATGATAGTTACCATGCCTACATGCATCCAGATTTTGGCAAATTGACAATCTGAATGTGCTTCTGATTGTGCTATTTCATTTTCATGATGCGGAAAAATAAGATCTCTTCCGCCTCCATGGATGTCAAAATTTCCTCCTAGATACTTCATACTCATTACTGAGCATTCAATATGCCATCCTGGCCTTCCTTTTCCCCATGGACTTTCCCATACTGGTTCAACATCTGAAAATTTCCATACTGCAAAATCTAATGGACTCTTTTTTGTTTCGTCAATTTGAATTCTAGACCCTGATTCTAACTCGTCGATTTTTTTCTTAGATAATTTTCCATATTCTGGAAATTTTGATACTGAAAAATATACTCCATTATCAGACACATATGCAATTTCTTTGTCAATCAATTTTTTTATAAATTCTATAATGTCTTCAATGTGTTCTGTTGCTTTAGGATAGTTTGTTGCATGTTTGATGTTTAATTTATCAAAATCTCTAAAATAATTTTCAATGTATCTATTGCTGATTTCTTGAGCTGACACATTTTCTTCTTTTGCTTTATTGATGATCTTGTCATCCACATCTGTAAAATTCTGAATCAATTCCACCTGGATATTTTTATTTTCTAAATATTTTCTTAATACGTCAAATACAATAATTGTTCTGGCATGGCCTATATGTGATTCATCATAAACAGTCACCCCACAAAGATAAATCTTAATTTTTTCTGAATTATCTAATTTTTGTTCAGTACTTGAAAGAGTGTCTAGAATATTCATATTATTTTACATCGTGTTTTTGCGGTAGTAATCTTTTATGTTCACTGTTTATGTTTAAATTATTAATTTTTTCAACTATTTCTTTATCTATTTTGGTTGTCTCAATAGTTTCTTCAATTGAAAGTCCTTTATCCATAAGACAGTATAAAATGGAATCAACTTCTTCGTATTGTGTGCCTAACTCCGTCTCTGCTTCATGATCTTTCCAAAGGTGTGGACTACTCTTTTTTGAGATTATGTTTTCTGGAATTCCTAAATATTTTGCAATTTCTCTCACTTGTAATTTATACAGTGAAACAATTGGTGTCAGATCTGATGCTCCGTCTCCGAATTTTGTAAAATACCCAATTAGATATTCACTTTTGTCACTGGATCCTAACACCAAATAATTTTCAATATTTGCATAATAGTATAGAATGTTTGATCTAATTCTTGCTCTTAGATTGCCTTTAGATTTCTCATTAGGTACCAAATACATAGAATATTCATTTACAATTGGTTTTATGTCGATTAGTTTATGTTCAATTCCAGTCAGACTGATTATTTTCATTGCGTCTTCAGTTTCACTGCTTGGTGTGATATCTGTATCAGGCATAATCAATGCAAGTGTTTTTTCTTTGAATTTTCTTTTACAAATGTAAGCTAAAACTGCTGAATCAATTCCGCCACTTAGTCCTAAAATTACCCCCTTTGCATTGTTTTTCTTTAATTCATTTTCTATAAACTCTTCAATTTTATTTGTAATTGCAGCATAGTCTTGAGAAATTATTTTGTTAATGATGTCTTGATTCAATGATCTTTTTAAAAAATTTCTTGGAATATTAATTGATCTGGAAAAATAATCTCTAGTCAAATAATCATCTTAGACTTTAAATTAATTGGAAAATGGCAAAAATTATGAATAATAAATCCTGGGATGATTTGGCTGCTGATTATGATAAAAGTGTAGAAGATAACCAGAGTCCTTTAATTATTAATTATCTTAAGGAGGAAATTGAAATTCTCAGAAATTTGTGCGAAAAACATAGTCGTTTAAACAAAAATTTCTCAGTAATTGACATGGGTGCTGGTACTGGAAGAGTGGTATTTGCCCTTGATGAAAAATTACATGATAACTCAATTGACTTTTTGGGTATTGAAAATTCTGATTTGATGTTAAATTATGCAAATCAAAAAAACAAACTTCGTAGGGGATTTTCAAAAACAAGTTTTCTAAAACATGATCTTACTGATTCAAATCTATCTCAAAATTTTGATTTAAAGAATGCTAATGTTGTAATGTGCACATACAATACATTAGGTGTAGTTCCTTCAGATAAACGTCAAAGTTTCATTGATAATATGAAAATAATTGCTGGAAAAAATGGATTGGTTATACTAACTATGTTTAATGGTGATGACTTTGGTTTTGTCGCACCAAAAATGTATCATTCAATGATTCCAATGATTAAAAAAATAGATGGTGATTCTTTTGATGAAGAAAACAGAGTTTTTCATAACAGTCTTGGTTTTCGAAGTCAGTGGTTTACCAAAAATGAAATTAATTCTTTGTTGGATTCTACTTTAGATCCTCTTCCAATCAATGTGATAATTGATGATAAACCTAAAACATTTGGAAATGTATTTGTCCATGATGTTGCTTGAGATTTTTTACCATGTCTGAAATAGAAAAATTGTTAGAAGATGGACAAAGATCATTAAATTTAGACAATCCTAAGGAGGCTTTGTCTTTTTATCAAAAAATTCTTGATCAAAAACCTACTCATCTTGAAGCATTACTGAAAAAAGGTAACATTTTTGGAAGATTTGGAAGATTTGATGAAGCTATAATTTGTTATCAAAAAGTTCTTTTGCAAGAAAAAGAAAATCTCTTGGCATTACTGAATAAAGGATTATGTCATCATAACATTGGACAATATGATGTGGCTATAGAGTGCTTTGATGTTGTATTGAAAGTTAAACCACAAAATAAGACTGCGTTATATAACAAATCTTCCTCAATGATTAAATCTGGAAATGTAACTGATGGTTTAGTACTTTTATCCAAATTAATCAAACTTGATTCATCCTATAAGGAACAAGCAAAATGTGATATTGATTTTGTTGATATCAAAGTTTTAAATGAATTTAAAGAAATTACTAGTTGATTTTTTCTAAATGTCTACGTATAGACCGTCGTCTCTTTTCTCAACTTTGTATGTCTCTAATTTGACATCTTTGAGATAATCGACTAATTCTCCTGTTTTGATATTGTAGTGCCAGAAATGTAGTGGACATTCTACAATGTCTCCTTCTAGTTTACCTGGTGCAATTGATCCATCTTGATGTACGCAAAGATCATCCATGGCATGATATCCGTCTTGATTAAAAATTGCAATTTGTTTTCCGTCAATTTTGAATGCTTTACCTCCGCCTTCTGGTACTTCGCCTTTATCTGCAATCTTCTTCCAAGCCATTGGTTTATTGAATTCTTTGTCATTTATTTACATTCGCATGATAGCATTTAATACCCCTCAAAAGAGCAAAATTTTATGAGTAAAGTAAAGTCTAATTCAAAATTGATCAAAGAAGGAAAATTATCTTATGAATGGGCCAAGTCTCATATGCAAATTTTAGATAATACAATTAACAGATTAAAAAAATCAAAACCACTTAAAGGAATTACTTTGGGATTTTGTCTTCACATTACAAAAGAAACTTCTGTATTGTTGATGGGTGCAAAAGAGTTAGGAGCAACAGTCGCTTGCTGTGGCGGAAATCCTTTAACCACTCAAGACAATGTTGCAGCATTTTTGGCTTCACAAGGAATCAATGTTTATGCATGGCATGGACAATCTGTAAAAGATTATGATTGGTGTATTGATCAAGTACTCAAACACAAACCAACAATTCTAACTGATGATGGTGCAGATATGAACATCAAAGCACACTTTGATAAAAGATTCAAAGATATGGAAATTCTTGGAGCAACAGAAGAAACTACTGCTGGTGTTACTAGAATTAGAGCAGTAGAAAATCAAGGAAAATTACGATATCCTGTAATCTTAGTTAATGAAGCTGTTACCAAACACATGTTTGATAATCAATATGGAACTGGTCAAAGTACAATTGATGGTTATTTGCGTGCCATGAATTTGCTAATGGCATCTAAACGTGTTGTAGTAGTAGGTTATGGATGGGTTGGACGCGGTGTTGCATCTAGATGTCGCGGAATGGGCTCTAAAGTAATTGTAACTGAAGTTGATCCTGTTAAAGCATTAGAAGCTCATATGGATGGATTTGAAGTAATGCCAATGACACAAGCTGCAAAACTTGGTGATATGTTTATCACATGTACTGGAATGACTAGTGTAATTAGAAAAGAACACATCTTGAAAATGAAAGACGGTGCAATAATGGGTAATGTTGGACACTTTGATGTTGAAATTGACAGTGAATTTTTGTTAAAGAAATCAAAATCTGTAAAAGAAGTACGACCAACTCTTGATGAATGTACTTTGAAAAACGGCAAAAAAGTTTACTTGATTGGACAAGGACGTTTAGCTAATTTGGTATCTGCTGAAGGACATCCTCCAGAAGTAATGGCTCAATCATTTTCAAACCAAATCTTATCAGTAATGTATATTCTTACGAATCACAAAAAAATGGAAAATAAAATTATTGACGTTCCAAAAGAAATTGATATTCAAATTGCACATGATGCATTGAAGGCTATGGATGTTAAAATTGATAAATTAACTCCAGAACAAGTAAAATATGCAAATAACTGGTAAAACTTCTTAACTCTAATCTAATCTTTGAAAACTGTATCATGAATAAAAGGGCTATAATTACAAGTGCGTTGCCTTATGCAAACGGTGAGATACATTTAGGTCACGTTGCATCAACTTATCTTCCTGCAGATGTAACTACAAGATTTCTAAAACAAAATGGAGTTGAAGCATACTATGTCTGTGCATCTGATGATTTTGGAACTCCAATTCTGATCCAATCTGAAAAAGAAGGGAAAACTCCTGCAGAATATGTTGCACATTGGAATAAACGAGATTATGATGATTTTACTGCATTTGGAATTAATTTTGATTATTTTTACAAAACTAGCTCTTCAGAAAATATTGCATTTGTTCAAGATGTTTTTAAGAAATTAAATGATGC
Organism: Nitrosopumilus sp. Nsub; assembly: GCF_001541925.1. Classification (GTDB taxonomy): domain Archaea; phylum Thermoproteota; class Nitrososphaeria; order Nitrososphaerales; family Nitrosopumilaceae; genus Nitrosopumilus. The sequence continues at coordinate 58,748 of NZ_LQMW01000022.1, read as the reverse complement.
TGGTCATATTTATGAAAAAGAAATAATTCAGTTTTATTGTAACAATGACAAGAAATTCCTTCCTGACAGATACGTGAAAGGAATCTGTCCACATTGTAAGGCTGATGATCAATATTCTGATTTATGTGAAAGTTGTGGACGTGTTCCTGAAGAAATCACAGACCCCAAATGTTCTCTTTGTGGGCAAACTCCTACTAAAGAAAAAACTAATCACTATTTTTTCAAACTCAAAAATTTTGGTGATTCTTTATCTCAATGGCTGGATGAAACTACTACTCTTCAAAAAGATGTAAAAAAATATGTGCAAAATTGGATTAAAAATGGTTTAATTGATTGGGATGTCACTCGTGATATTCCATGGGGTGTTCCTGTACCTCTTGATGATGCAGATGGTAAGGTGTTTTATGGTTGGTTTGATAATCATTTGGCATACATTTCTACTGCAATCAAATTTTTAAACGACAAAGGAATTGACGGAAAAGAATTTTGGAATTCTGCAGATATTTATCATTTTATTGGGAAAGATATTGTCTATCATCATTATCTCTTTTTACCTGCAATGAGATTGGGAATGGAAAAAGAATACAAATTACCTGATTATATTCCAACAAGAGGTCATCTTACACTTCAAGGAAAAAAAATTTCTAAAAGCCGAAATTGGTATATTGGTTTAAAACAATTCTTAGAATATTATCCCGCTGATTATTTGAGATTTTATTTAGTTTCCATAAATCCTTATTCTCAAGATGATTTGAATTTTGATTGGGATGATTTTACAACAAGAATTAATTCCGAACTAATTGGCAATCTTGGAAATTTTGTTAATCGTGCATTAGGATTTACAAAAAAAGCCTTTGATGGAAAAATTCCAGAAATTGAATCTTTTGATGAAAAAGATTCTGAAGCAGAACAAAAAATAAAATCACTTGCAAAAGATGTTTCTGAATTAATGGAACAAAATCATTTAGACCGGGCATTGAAAAAAATCATGGAAGTTTCTTCCTTTTTCAATCAATATTTCCAACACAAAGAACCTTGGAAAAATGGTCCTGGTACTGCAAACTGTGTTTACCTGTCTGTAAATGCTGTAAGGAGCCTGGCCATAGCCATATTCCCATTTGTTCCTGAATCTGCCCAAAAAATTTGGATACAGTTAGGTCTGGATGGAAACATCCAAGACATTCCTTGGGATTCTCTATCTGAATTGGGAATTTTGTCTGGACATATTTTAGGTGAGTCTTCGCCATTATTTGCTAGAATCGAAACTTCTGATATTGAGAAATACAAAAAAGAATTAGGTCCATCTGAATAATTATGAAGCCAATTCCCAGAATTTCTACTAGAGGGTATTATGATCTGTTAACTGGTAAAACTCTAAAAAATAACTCATACTATCTATACCCAAAAAAAGATTTCAAAAAATTAATTGATTCAAAAGAATTAACAATTATGATTCATGGTTTGAGAAATGATAATGCTGGTGCAATTGCTAAAGTTGTTTTGGCAAAAAATAGACTTCGTAAATTAAATTATTCTCATCCTGTAATTGGGTATAGTTATGATTCTAACACTACTGGTGCACATTTGGTAAAATATGCAAAACGTTCTTTGTCAGTTGGACAAAAAATTGCAAAGAAAAATGGAAAAAATCTAGGAAAGTTTATTGAAGATTTTAAATCTGAAAACCCTAATATCAAAATCCGTCTAATGGGACACTCCCTTGGTACTCAGGTTATACTCAGTACTTTAGAATATCTTGCAAAAAAGAAAAATAATTTTGGAATTGTTGAAGGTGTTTACTTTTTTGGTGCATCCATAACTGAAGAAATTCCATCTTCTAAGAAATATGGGAAGATTCTTCAAAACATTGTAAATAAAAAAATTGTAAATCACTATGCTCCAACTGACGAAGTTCTAAAATGGGCTGATTCTGAAAAACATGTTAAAGGCCCTCTTGGATTAAATGGCTCAATTGGAAAACCTGTATCAAAATACAGTCAAAAACTTGTCAGACCCAAAAATCATAGATTTGCAAGTTATGCTCAAGTTTTGAATAATTTCCCATAAATCTCAACTAGTATGGTTTTTAGAGGCTGTTTTTTCTTGAATCGTATTGGTAAAATCAATAAATTTTGTAGTTTTAGGTAAACAAGAAACTGCATCTGAATTTGGAAAAAAAGGAACCGAATCAGATCTCACGCTTTATGATAGAAAGGAATCTGACATTATCAAAACTTGGGTTATTCCAAATGGATTTCCTGAAAAAATTCAACCTCTTTTTCAGGCAATTAATTTGGCTGAATATGTAATATTTCATGTAGATAAATTAGATAAATTTACAGGCGAGCAAATAATTGCTTTGGACTCTCTAAAAAAAGAAAAGGGAATTCTAACTCATACTTTTGATGTTGATGAATCAAAACTAAATTTAATGATTAAGGGAACTGTAGTTGAAAATTATACTCGCGTTGAACAAGATAAAGTAAAAGAAGAGATGAATGCTCTTGAACCTATTACAAATGATAACCCTGCTGAGTTGTTAATTGATCATTGTTTTGATGTTAAAGGCGTTGGAACCGTAATTTTAGGTAAGGTGACAAATGGAACAATTAAACAATATGATAATCTAAAACTATATCCTCATAATATTGATGTGTTAATAAAATCAATTCAGATGCATGATGATCCTGTAACTGAATCCATTTGTCCAGCAAGAGTTGGTTTAGCAGTTAAGGGTGCAAAACCTGACGAAGTAGGACGCGGTGATGTAATTTCTATTGAAAATGCCGTTGACATTAAAACTGAAATTGAATTGGATTTTCAGAAAAGTCCATTTTATAAAAGCGAGATTACTGAAAACCAAGGTTGCCTTGTAAGTATTGGGTTACAAATCAAAGCTGCAAAATTTTCTTCAATTACTCCATTGAAATTAATTTTTGAGAAGCCTATTGTGTGCAAAAAAAATGATATTGCAGTTATCTTAAAACCTGAATCGACTACTATTCGAATCTTGGGCAGTGGAAAAATCCTATAGTGTAATTTAATAAAATCTGCCATGGCATAACTATTTGATGAAGCCTGCACGTTCTTGTCCAATTTGTCCAAAATGTGGTTCTAAAAGATTCATACGTTTACCAGGAGAAAAAGTCACTGTAAAATGTAAAAGTTGTGACAAAATAATTGAAATTTAGTTAATTCGGTCTGATTATACTTCCATAGTTAATATTTGCACATTCTTTACGGTAGGTATGGCAAAAACATGGAAAGATAACGATATCAGCTTAGATCCTATAAAGGATCAAACAGTCGCTGTAATTGGTTATGGAATTCAAGGTGATGCACAAGCAAATAACATGAAAGACTCTGGTCTAAATGTTATAGTCGGTCTTAAAGAAGGTGGAAAAAGCTGGAAAAAAGCCGAAGCTGATGGTCATAAAGTAATGTCTGTTGCAGAAGCAACTAAACAAGGAGATATTATTCACATCTTACTTCCAGATATGATTCAGGGTCAAGTTTACAAAGATGAAATCGGACCAAATCTTTCAGAAGGAAAAGCATTGTCATTTTCTCATGCAGCTGCAATCTATTGGAAATGGATTGAAGCACCAAGTAACGTAGATCTTATTATGGTTGCTCCAAAAGGACCTGGTTCAAAAGTTAGAGAAACCTATCTTGATAACTTTGGTACTCCATCAATTGTTGCAGTTGAACAAGACTTTACAGGAAAGGCTTGGGATAGAACTTTAGGAATTGCAAAAGCAATTGGTAGTGCAAGAGCTGGATTAATCAAAACTGCTTTCAAAGAGGAAGTAGAAACTGATTGGTTTGGTGAACAAGCAGACCTTTGTGGTGGTGCAGCTTCTATGGTAACAAACGCATTTGAAACTCTAGTTGAAGGAGGTTATCAACCAGAAATAGCATACTTTGAAGTTTTACATGAACTCAAATTAATTGTAGATATGATTCAAAGATATGGAATTAATGGTATGTGGAGACGTGTTAGTGAAACCGCTAGATATGGTGGTTTAACACGTGGACCTATGGTTATGGATGCAGCAAGCAAAGATAACATGAAAAAAGTACTTACCATGATTCAAGATGGTACTTTCAACAATGAGTGGATTTCTGAATATCAATCAAAAGGTTCAGAAGCATTTGATCAATACATGAAAAAATATGATGAACACCAAATTGAAAAAGTTGGTAAAGAAATGCGAAAAATGATGTGGCCTGATTCCACAGAATAATCTTTTTTTATTTTATATTTTTCTTAGTTTGGACACACCGTTATTGATGTGTTCAATAATTGTTGGTAACGGTGTACCTGGACCAAACACGTGGTCTACTCCTGATTTCACTAAATCTTTATGATCAATTTCTGGAATTACTCCTCCGCCTACAATTAGCACGTCTTTGATTCCTTTCTTTTTTAGAGTTTTAACAACTCTTGGGAACAATGTGCCGTGTGCTCCATTTAACAAACTCATTGCAACTGCATCCACATCTTCATCTTCGACAATTTGTGCAATTCTGTCTGGTGTTGCAAATAATCCTGAATAGATTACTTCCATTCCTGCGTCTCTAAATGCTCTACACAAGACTAATGCTCCTCTGTCATGACCATCAAGACCTAATTTTGCAACTAAAATTTTTATATTTCGTGATGCTGCTTTTTGTTTCATAATTTCGTTCTATAATGTATATTTTAAAAGGTTTAGTCTTTGTCAACAAATCCATTATTTTGTGTCTTTAGACATGATATTTTGTAAAATCCACTGATCGATGGAGATCTAACATACTTTGGTTGGCCTAATTGATTTTGATCATTTGTACTATCTGTTTAAATTAGACCTGAAAATTAATCCTGTATGTCAAACAATTCAAAAGATACAATTTTCATTGGAAAAAAACCATTAATGACCTATGTCACGTCTACTATTGTTCAATTAGCTACAAAGCCAAGCGTTACTATCAAAGCAAGAGGATTAACTACTTCGACAGCCATTGATGTTTCTCAAATAGTGCTTAAGAAAACAAACCCTGCATTTGAAATTAGTAACGTTTCAATAAATTCAGAATCGCTTGTTTCCACTGATGGAAAAAACAGGGATGTCTCAGCTATTGAAATTACTATAACTAGGAAAAATTCTTAGGATAATCAAAATGGTTGCTGCCAATTCAACTCCAAGTTGTCTACGTTGTGGGAAAAATTCTCTTCTTACTGATGATGCTACTGGTGAACAATTTTGTTCAAAATGTGGTTATGTAGTTTCAGAAAAGTCCCAAGAATCTGGACCTGAATGGAGATCATTTCAAAAAGATGGCGGTGCAGATCCTGCTAGAACTGGTGCTCCTTCATCACTAATGATACATGACATGGGATTATCAACTGTAATTAATCCACTAAACAAAGATGCATCTGGAAAACCATTATCAACTTCAATGAAGAGTACTATCGAACGTCTCAGAACATGGGACAGTAGAAGTCAAGTTCATGAACCAGTTGATAGAAATCTCAGACAAGCACTAAGTGATTTAAATAAATTAAAAGATAAAGTTTCAGTTCCTGCAAATGTTCTTGAAAAAGCTGCATACATTTACAGAAAAGCACTAGAAAAAAAATTAGTTAGAGGTCGTTCAATTTCTGCAATGATTGCTGCATCATTATATGCTGCATGTAGAGATACTGAAACCCCTAGAACTTTAAAAGACATAGCAGATTCTGCCAATGTTAAAAGAAAAGATATTGCAAGGTGTTATCGATTATTGCATCATGAATTAGAATTGAAAATGCCTGTAGTTGATTCCATCCAATGTATTGCACGAATTTCAAGTAAATTAGAAATTTCTGAAAAAACTAAACGTTACGCAGTTAAAGTGTTGAAAGAAGCACAAGAACGAAAAGAATCTGCAGGTAAAGACCCAATGGGACTGGCTGCAACTGCATTGTACTTATCGTGTGTAAAAAATGGAGTGTCTATTACTCAACGTGATCTTGCTGAAGCAGCAGGTGTTACTGAAGTTACAATCAGAAATAGATACAAGGGATTGAAAGCTGATCAAACTCCAAAAAAAGATGATTCAGAGTAATTTTCATCGTTTTTGACTATTTTTTCAAATGGAAAATCTACATAAAGAGCCTAAAATTTTCTATAATTCATGGATACTAGTCCTACTAACTACAATCTAACTTTTGAACCAGATCTAAAAAAATTCACTTTTTCTGGTTTGGAGATTATTTCTGTAAATTGTAAAAAATCAGTAAATGTAATTCGAATGAATTGTGCTGAATTAAAAATAAAATCTTGCATTGTAAAATCTGCCGGACAAATAATTAACTCATCTCCAAAAACAAATGAAAAAAAGGAAGAATTAGAAATTAAACTGGGACAAAAAATACGTGGTTCGTGTACTATTCATTTAGAATTTGAGGGAATCTTAAATGATAGGTTACTTGGATTCTATCGAAGTAAATACCAACAAAACGGCAAAACAAAATACCTTGCAACAACACAATTTGAAGCTGCAGACGCAAGACGTGCTTTTCCTTGTTGGGATGAACCTGAAGCTAAAGCAACTTATGATATTTCAATTATTGCAGAAAATAAATTCACTGCAATTTCAAACATGCCAGTAAAAACAAAGAAAAAAATTGGCAATAAAACTATCTATAATTTTCAAAAAACCCCTCTTGTTTCAACTTACTTGATTTATCTTGGAGTTGGTGAATTCGAATATCTCACAGGAAAAGCTGGAAAAATTCAGATTAGAGTTGTTACAACAAAAGGAAATACTTCAAAAGGAAAATTCTCTTTAGAACTGGGAAAAAGACTTCTCACTTCATATGAGAAATATTTTGGAATAAAATTTCCATTACCTAAACTTGATTTGATTGCTGTTCCTGATTTTGCTGCTGGTGCAATGGAGAATTGGGGTGCAATCACTTTCAGAGAAACAATTTTGCTTTATGATCCAAAAACATCTTCAACTAGAACTAAACAATTCATTGCAGAAGTAATCTCTCACGAAATTGCACACATGTGGTTTGGAAATTTAGTTACTATGAAATGGTGGAATGATTTGTGGTTGAATGAAAGTTTTGCTACTTTTATGGCAACAAAATTTGTGGATAAGTTTTATCCTGAATGGGATTTGTGGAATCAATTTGTTGAAGATGCAATGAATGTTGCAATGGGATTGGATTCTCTGAAAACAACTCATCCTATTGATGTTGATGTTAATTCTCCTGCTGAAATTCGTGAAATTTTTGATGCTATTTCATATGACAAGGGTGGATGTGTTTTGAGAATGCTAGAAAATTATGTTGGTGAGCCTAATTTCCAAAAGGGATTAAAAAAATATCTTTCAGATTTTAAATACAAAAATGCTAAGGGTCAAGATTTGTGGGATGCAATTGGCAAAGCATCCAAAATGCCTGTAACTTCAATGATTAACACATGGCTCAAACAACCTGGATTTCCACTTGTAGAAATTAATCAAAATGGAGATAATCTCAAAATTAAACAAAAACGCTATTTGCTTGAATCTAACTCTAAATTTAGTAAAGGTTTATGGTCGATTCCGTTATCATTAGGTCTGGAAAAAGAAATTTCCAATAAATTATTTTCAAAAAAATCAATGTCTGTAAAATTACCTAAAAATACAATTGGTTTTGTTGCAAATTATGGTCGAAAAGGATTCTACCGTGTAAAATATGATGAAGGAATTTTACTTGATCTAAAAATGCTAGTTGATGAAAAACGTATTCCTCCAATTGATAGATGGGCAGTACAAAATGATTTATTTTCATTATGTGTATCTGGAGATGAACAAGTTAGAAATTATCTTGATTTTTCTGATGCGTATTTTGATGATGATAGTTATCTTGCTTCTGTTAATGTTGCACATAATTTGGCATCATTGTATTTCCGTGCATTTGATGAAAAATTTGTAGAAGAAATTCGCAGTTATGCAATTAATTACTTTAGAAAACTTTTATCTAATCTTGGATGGGAACCACGAAAAACTGACAAACACACTGACGCACTATTACGTTCATTTACAATATCTGTATTGGGAAAAATGAATGATGATTCTGTTACTGAAAAGGCAATTGAAAAATATAAAAAATTCTTAAAATCTCCTAGTAGTTTATCTCCTGACTTAATTGAACCAATTTGTTCAATTGCGGCTTGGAATGGAAATTCAAAAACTTTCAATGAATTAAAAAAATTATACACAAATTCAAAAACTATGGAAGAAAAACTTCGTTTCTTAGGTGCAATGTGTGGATTCCAAGACAAAAAACTTCTTGCTAAAACTCTTGATTTCTCTCAAACATCTGAAGTGAGATCCCAAAATATGCAATTACCTATAATGAAAATCGCTGCCAATCCTTACGGGGACAAGATTTTGTGGTCTTGGTTGAAGAAAAATTGGAAAAACCTAAACAAGAAAGTTGGACATGGAAATCCATTATTCAATCGTATTGTTGCTAGTATTGCAGGCGTAGCTGATGATTCCATGGAAAAAGAAATCAAATTATTTTTCAAAAAGAACCCTACTCCTGGAACTGAACGAACTCAAAAACAAACTTTGGAAAGAATTCGCATTAATTCTAAATTTTTAAGAGCAATGCGTAAAGAATTCAAAAATGGCTAAAAAACTAGGTCCTCCAATATTTCTAGGTGTTTTTACTGTAATTGCACTTGTATTTTTAACTGGTGGCGCTACTGATGATAAAAATCCCCTTCGTGAAAATTTTTCATTAGAAGCAGTTTATTATGAAACTGGTTATGTTGAAATTTCTTATTTTGACAAATCCCAGAAAACTACTTCTGTAGTTCTTGAAATTCTTGGAATGGAAAATTCTTTTCAAAAAACTTTTTCTGATTCTGAATTTATTGAAATCATAGAATTTCCAAATAAACCAAAGTATGGTTGGGCAATTCATCCAATCGTTTTAGAAGTTGAACATGAAGAATTTGGTCATGTCCAAATCAAGACTGAAATCCATGAAATGAATACTCCCGTACCAAACATAATTTATGATCCTTCTTAGATCGCATACAAGATTTTATTGTAATTTGTAATTTCACTTACAAGGTACAACTCATTTTTCTCTGAATTTTTTAGGTCGTCTGAATTATTCGTGCCTAAAGTCATTGAATGTTGTAAAACAAAACATGACTTAAGTTTTAACGATCATTTTACGCATGATTTTTGTAAATGAGAAGTTAATTTAGTTTGTAAAAAAAGTCACTGCGCCCTAAAATCACATGTGATAATGTAATGCTTGTTTTTTAAAACCAGAAATAATGTGATAAATACTAGTCATTCTAAAAAAAATAAAATGAAATCTGTTTTAATTATTGCAATAGTAGCAGTTGCCATGATTGGAGTTATGGTTCCAAGTGTTTTTGCATTTACTACAATGCCTGATGATGGACTACCAGATGGTCATATTCCTGTACTGGATGATAAAATTGCCATTGTAGATCATTATGGATATAATTACGTACAAGAATCATTAAAAGAAAATTCTTTATGGTTTCATTCTAGTTCTATGATTTTTGGAGATTTGGTAAATGTGTCTGATGATTCTTTGTACTATGTAATTATTCGTGGCAATGTTTACCAAGATGGAAAACTATTGGATGGTACTGGTTATTCACAACCTTATGTTTTTAGATACAATTTTCCTTTAGAAGAAAATGATCAAACTGAATTAGCTATTAGTCCTTGGAAAGCTTCTATACGTCCTGGTGAATCTGCACAATTCTCTCTATGGCCTGGAACCTCTGGTTGGGATTGTTATGAAGTATGGATTGAGAGTTATGAATTAGAAAATAAATTCAAAGGTATATCTGATGAAGTACTTCGAAATGATTTAGAAATAAAATCTGTTAAAGATGAACGAGGTGTAATAAAAGGAAAAATTTACAATCCTTCTGACAATCTTTTGGACCATTCAGTTGTACTTGTATCAAAATATGATGAAAATGGAAAATTATTTGCAATACTTGGTGATTATACTGGATCAATTGGACCTGACAAAATCAAGCATTTTCAAATTCCTGCATATCTTGAAGGATACCCAATTAAATCTCATGGTGATAATTTTATTTATGGTAAACCTGCAAATTATGAAATTTTTGCATGGGGGTATAATGATTGGGAAAGTGGCGAAACCAATAATTCTCCTGAATTTGATAAACATCCGATAAAATTCATGGGAGAAAGTAAATTTTATCCAGATAAAGATAGATCTGATAATGTTAACATAGAAAAAATCATAAAAAATAAGGAAAATAGAGAAGTTAGTAGCTGTCTTAATGATCCTGATCAAGTTTTTGTAACGAATGATTATGTTGCAACAATTCCTGATTGGATTAAAAATAATGCTGGATGGTGGGCTAGTAATGCCATTGAGGAAAAAGAATTTCTCTCATCATTAGAATATTTACTTAAAAATGAAATTCTGAGAATAAATATTCCCAGAGAGAAATTTAACATGGAATTAGATTCTCAAACATACTATGTTTCTAAATATGATTCTCAAGAAATCAAAATTTCTGGATGGTATGAATCTCATAAGCAATCTACAATATCTTGCGAATTATGGAAACCAAATGAGCCTTTTTCAGACAAATTCACAATTTTAAGAGAGTATGTTGATGACAGTTTTGAACAACCTATATCTCTAAATCTTGATTGGAATCCTGGAGAATATACTTTAGAATGTAGTCATGATGATGTGGATTTTGCTCCATTATCATTTGTAATAGTTCATGGAGATTCTCCAAAAACTGATGAGGAAATTAAACCAAAAATTCCTTCATGGATTAAAAATAATGCTGGATGGTGGGCAGACGATATTATTAATGATTCAACTTTCATTACGGGAATTGAATTTTTAGTTAAAGAAGGTTTAATTTCAGTAGATTGAAATTTGTTTGATCGTATGCTTTCTAAATATTATTTAACGCATTTATTGTACCTTCTAAATCATATTTCTAGTGGACTTACTTTCTGATTTAAAAAAAGGTAAACGTGGTGCAATTGCTAAAGCTATCACAATTGTTGAAAATGATCAAAAAGAAACACGAAAAATATTAAAAAAAATTTTTAAAGATACTGGAAAATCTAGTGTAATTGGAATTACTGGCCCTGCAGGAGCTGGAAAGAGTTCTTTAATCAACAAGACTGCTATTTCATTAAAAAAACTTGGTTCAAAACCAGCTGTGTTGGCAATTGATCCTACTAGCCATGTAACTGGGGGTGCAATATTGGGAGATAGAGTAAGAATGAGTGAATCTACTGATTCAGGAACTTATATCCGTAGTATTGCATCTAGAGGTGCAACTGGAGCTGTTTCTAGATCATTGAGAAATAGTATTAGAATTTTAGAATATGCTGGATTCAATCCAATAATTATTGAAAGTGTTGGTGCTGGACAAACTGAAGTAGAAATTTCAAATATTGCAGATATTACTGTAGTTGTTTTTAATCCAAATACTGGAGATAGTATTCAAACAATAAAAGCTGGATTAACTGAGATTGGTGATATTTACTTAGTAAACAAAAGTGATCTTCCTGGCACAAATCAATTATTTGATGCAGTACGTGATTTTATTGGAGATTCTGATCGAAATCCTGCAATTTTAAAAACATCTGTAAAAAAAAATGCTGGAATTACTGTTTTTGCAAAAACTCTCAAGGATATGATGAATATAAAAAAGAAATTCAAAGAAGAAAAGGATTTGGAGCGTTTTGAAGTCGAATTGAAAGACATTGTTTTAAATAGCATTAATGAAAAGGTTGAAGAAATGATGCAAACTAACAAAACTTTTGCAAATTATCTTAAAAAAATAAATTCCAAGAAAATTGACCCTTATTCAGCAGCTGATAAAATTAGCAAATCAATAATGAAGTGATACTATGGCAACAAAGAAAGTAACAAAATCAAAAACACCTGAAAAGAAAATTTTTACTGATTCTGAATATTCTGTAAAACGAATTTATCAAAAATCTTCTAAAAAGAGACCTACTGAAGATGCTGGCAAATATCCTTTCACTAGAGGAATTCATCCTGGAATGTTCCGTGAAAGATTCTGGACTATGAGACAATATTCTGGATTTGGTGATGCCAAATTAACTAATGAGCGATTCAAATTCATGCTTGAAAAAGGTCAAACTGGCCTCAGTATGGCATTTGATTTGCCTACTCAAATTGGATATGATTCTGACTCTTCACAAGCAGAAGGCGAGGTTGGAAAAGTTGGAGTATCAATTACATCTATCAAAGATATGATGACTGCTTTTGATGGAATTCCACTTGGAAAAGTTAGTTCATCAATGACAATTAATTCTACTGCATCAACATTACTTGCATACTATATTGCAGTTGGTGAATCTCAAGGTTTCAAAAGTCATGAACTTCGAGGTACAACTCAAAATGATATTTTAAAAGAATACATTGCACGTAATACATACATCTATCCTCCACAACCTTCCATGAGATTAATTGGTGATATGATTGAATTTTGTGCAGAAAAAGTTCCATCTTGGTATCCAGTTTCAATTTCTGGATATCATATGAGAGAAGCAGGTTGTACAGCTACACAAGAAATTGCATTCACATTGGCAAATGCAATAGCTTACATTCAAACTTGTTTAGATAAAGGACTAAAAATTGATGACTTTGCACCACGTTTATCATTCTTCTTTTGTTGTACAATTGAATTCTTTGAAGAAGTTGCTAAATTTAGAGTTGCAAGAAAAGTTTATGCAAAAATATTAAAAGAAAAATTCCATGCAAAAAATCCTCGTTCCTTACAATTAAAATTCCATACACAAACTAGTGGTGAATCTTTAACAGCACAACAACCTAACAACAACATTGTTAGAGTTGCTATCCAAACCATGGCTGCAGTTGCAGGTGGAACTCAATCTCTACATACGAACTCTAGAGATGAAGCATTGGCTCTTCCAACTCAAGAATCTGCAAAAATTGCATTAAGAACACAACAAATTGTCGCACATGAGAGTGGCATCACAAAAACTGCAGATCCTCTTGCCGGCTCATATTACTTGGAAGAATTATGTGATCAAATTGAAGCTGATGTTTGGAAATATTTGAAGAAAATTGAAAAAATGGGAGGTTCAGTTAAAGCCATTGAAAAAGGATTTTTCCAATCTGAAATTAGAGCAAATGCATATCGCTTAAAGAAAGAAACTGATGATGCTGACAGAGTAATTGTTGGTGTCAACAAATATGCTGAAAAAGAGGAACAACCTGAATTACTTAGAATTGATGACAGAGTTGAAATTCAACAAAAGAAAGCATTAAAGAAATTGCGTGCAGATAGAGACTCTAAAAAATTAGAAAAAGCATTGTCTGCAATGCAAAGCGCTGCTGACACTGAAGAAAATCTGATGCCATACATTGTAACTGCTGCAAAAGCATTTGCTACAACTGGTGAAATTAGTAATACTTTCAGAGAAGTCTTTGGGGAATACCGTCCAAAGGAGGTCTTTTAATTGAAAATTGATCATATAGCAATTGCAGTAAATGATGTTGAAGAATCTGCAAAAATTTATCAACAGGCATTGGGTGTTAGTGAGATTGAATTTGAAACTGTAGAATCTGAAGGAGTTAAAGTTGCAATAATTGCATTAGAAAATGGTCGGATTGAATTAATGCAACCAACAAATGATTCTAGTCCAATTAAGAAATTTTTAGATAAAAAAGGACCTGGCTTACATCATATGGCATTGGATACTGAAAATATTGAAGGTGAAGTTGAACGAATGGAAGGTTGTGGAATTCAATTTTTAGGTAAAATCAGACCTGGTTCTGCAGGCACAAAAGTTACTTTTATTCATCCAAAATCACTTAATGGTGTTTTAGCAGAACTTTGCTCACATCCTTAATCTACATTCAAATTTCTTAAATTTTTAAATTATTTTTTAACAAATTCAGTTTTTCTATGATGTTATTTTTTTCATTATCAGAACAACTCATATTTTTAACTTCATTAATTATTTCTTCAATTGTTTCTAATTTTTCTCCACTTGATTTACTTTTATCAAATTTTATGTTTTCAAATCCTTGAGTTTCTGTTTTATCAATTACTTGAATGCCTTCTGGTAAAATCTCATATACTTTGATTATCTTATCATCTTGACGTTGTGGTGACATTAAAACAAGTTGGTTTTTTCTTAACTGTTCTAATTCATTAAATACATTCTCTTCAGAATTATCTATTGTTTCAATGATTTGTTGTAAATCACATGACTTGATCTGTAATAGTCTTAAAATTTTTGCCCATGTGGGAATTTTTGAACTCCAAAGAATTTCTTTAGCTAAATTTGTAATAGTAAATGAACCATTTTGATTCATTGAGATAAATTTTCTATCTTTAAGTGATGCTAGAGTGTCTAAAATTTTTCCTACTCCATGTCTTTTTAGATTGGAATTTTCTAGATGAGTTTCATCAAATGTTCCATTTTCATTCATTGCTAACTGTAATACTTCTAAATCAATTGTTCCTAATTTTCTCATAATTTAATTCAGTTTGAATAATATATGTTGATTATCATTTTTTTATTTATGGTGCTATACCAACTTCCAAAATTATCTTATGGTTATGATGAATTGGAGCCCTATTTTGATAAAGAAACTATGAAAATACATCATCAAAAACATCATCAAACATACGTTGATGGCCTAAACACTTCTCTTGCTGGAATAGGTGCTGCATCTCATCCAAAATATATTTCTGCAATATTGTCAGAATTACAATCCATTCCCGAATCTGGTCGACACTCCATTAATTTTTTTGGTGGTGGTTTTGAAAATCATAGATTATTTTGGGAAACATTAACTCCTCAAAGTGATAAGGTTCCTGGTGGCAAATTAGAGGATCAAATTGATGTTTATTTTGATGATTTTAACAATTTCAAAAAAATTTTTTCTCAAAAAGCAATTTCTGTTGAAGGGAGTGGGTGGTGTTGGTTGGTTTTTAATGAAACGTATCATAAAATTGAAATAATTACTACTGCTAATCAGACTAGTCCTTGGACACTTCAAAAAACCCCTCTTTTAGGAATTGATATGTGGGAACATGCATACTATCTAAATTATCAAAACAAACGACCTGATTATGTTGAATCCTGGTGGAATATCATTAATTGGGATTATGTGACAAATCGATTTGAAGAAATTTTCTGATTTGAAAAAAGGTTCATTGAGAATTATTGTTGTACAAATGTGTGGATGTGATGCTTAAATGGGAATTAATTGATTTGATGAAATTTTGTTTACAAAATCCTGATTCTTCAGAAATTCCTGAAAAACATACTAGGATTAATGAGATTGGACAAGAAATTTTTAATGATGGTGATGATGCAATTGAGAATTTTTCATTTGTTTTAAAAATAGAATTATTCAAGAAATTGAAAAAGATCCATCGCCATTGCTTTCGCTATGGCAAGGCTTAACTAGTAAATAGAAGATTGAGTTTCTTACGAACTTCTATCCTCTACCTATTCTGAAAATGGCTGTACTGCATGTTGGGCATGTACCTTTGATTGCAGGTTTTCCATTTTTCATGGTGTATGGTTCGGCGCCACCGATTTCTCGTTTGTCGCGGCACTTTACACAATATCCTATTGTCATGATCATTGTAGGCTTGTTCTTATATTAGCGAGAACTTGTTGAACTTTTTTTACTAATAGGCAAATATCCGATCTTATTTTTTATCACCCTAAACAAGATTTTTTGTAACGGTCAATTCAAAATTTTTAACATTTTTCTAAATTTTTAACAATTGTACTTTTTTTTGTAATTATTTTCCCTGGGTTTAAAACATTATTTGGATCCAATATCTTTTTTATTTTTTTAAATGTTTGATAGTTTTTTTGCCCATATTGTTTTCTAACAAATTCTGAACGTGCTAACCCATCACCGTGTTCTGCTGAAATTGTTCCTTTGTTTGTTATTACTTCGTTGAAATATTCAATTGCAATGTTTTTAATCATTTTTGTATTTTTTCTATTTGAAATTAATCTAACGTGGATGTTTCCATTCCCTATATGTCCATAAATTATCATTTTTACTTTGTATTTTCTTTCAATTTTTTTTAACACTGAAAACATCTTGGGCATTTTATCTAATGGAACTGCAGCATCTTCAATGATGTGTGGAATTCTTAATTCTCTTTTGATTGATTTTAAACTATAGTGTAATGAGGAATCTCTATGTCTCCACCATGCTTCCATATCTGAAACTGAATTTAATTTTTGAATAATTTTTCCAGAAATAATTGATTTTAATTCTTTTTCAGATTTTGAAATATTTTCATCGTATTCTATAAAGAGTAAACACTTGGTTGATTTATCAAAATCAAATTTTATGTTTTTGAGCGTATTTTTGTCTACAAATTCAAGCGTAGATGGGCTTGTTTTTATTATTTTTTGACTATTTTTTGCTGCTTCAAAAATTGAATTATATTCTATTATGAATAGAATTTTTTTCTTTGGAATGTCTAAAATATTTAATTTTGCTGAAACAATTATCCCCAATGTTCCTTCAGAACCAATAATTATTTTATGTGTCTCTTTATTTGATGTAACTTTTTTTAGTTGATAGCCTGAAGAATTTTTGGAAGTTTTGGGAATTTTTTTGTCATCTATGGTAATGTTTTGAAAAATTTTTTCACCAATCTTTTTGTTTTTTGGTAATGTAATGATTTTCCCATTTCCATCAATAAATGTAATTTCTTTAACGTTGTCTACTGTGCTACCATATTTCACGCTTCTACTGCCGCTAGAATTATTTCCTAACATTCCTCCTAACGAACAAAAATTACCAATAGATGGATTTGGAGGAAAAAATTTTCCTTTATTTTGTAGTTCTTTATCTAGATGTCCTTTCAAAATTCCCGAACCAACAATTGCTGATTTTTTATTAATCTTAACAGAATTGATTTTTTTCATATCTACAATTATTCCGTTGTTTAATGCACTTCCTACTAACCCTGTTCCTGCTCCTCGTACAGTTACTGATGTTTTAAACTTCTTTGCAATTTTTATTGTTTTGATGATGTCTTCTTTATCTGCTGGAATTACTATTATTTGTGGAATTAATTGATACGAGCTTGAATCAACAGAATAAAAATCTCTGAAATATTTCTCATTATGTACTTCTCCTTTAATTTTGGATTCAAGTGTTTTTAAAATTGATTTTTTCATTTGTATTTTATAATTTCATTCTATAGTAATCCCACCTTTCAGGATCAAATAATTGTACAAATTCTGCATCCTCTTTGGTGATTCTTGCTCTAATTACATCTCGTAATGCAAAACTAGTCAAATACTTGTATTTCATTGAATGTGCCTGCATGATGAACATGTGTCTCATCTCGCTGCCTCCCCTAAGTCCCCAATACCCCATTTTTAACGCTAAAGGCTCTAAAAATACTGTATTTTTCAAACCAAAATTTTCATCTCTTATTTCTTCACGTAATTGATAATTTTCAAGCGGCCCTCCTTTTGAAAATCCAATAATTTCTCCCTGACAATCATTTAATCTTAAAGTATTGATGATTGTATCTTTTTGTTTGATTGATTCTTTGAAATTTTCTTTTCCAAATTGTAATGGTTTTGGTAATTCTAAAAATATGTTGTATAATTTTTGAGCAAAATCTGGATCCTCTTGCGTAGTTTTATTTTCAATTGTTGAAACTAGTTTTAGATTCTCGTATGAAACATCTGCCTGAACACATACTTCTTGCTCTCTCATTTTCATAAAAGATAATACTGTATCAAAAAAATTCTTTCTCATTTCTTTTGGTAGTGTTTTAAGAATTGTTTTTGTCATCTTTGTTTCCTTGTTTAAAATTTCTTCAAAATATGCTACTGCTGTTCTGATAATTATTGATGGCCTCCATGCAAGTGCATGTGCATTCATTTTTGCCATCTCCATTGCTTTTGAAAAATCTCCTAATACATAACCACTAATTCTATCTACTACTGATAAATACCACCCAATTTCCATAATGTGTTCTTGTAAAGCTATGTTGTTTCTTGTTTTTTCTGATTTTTCAAAACATTTTTTGATTTCAATTTCTGCATTTTTTTTCATTTCTCCGTTCCATGGATATGTGGTTCTTAGTATCAACACTTTGATAATTTCTAAATCAATATTTGCAGAATTTAGTAACTCTCTTAATTTTTTATCCAATGAAATGAAATTCAATACACTTTCTTCGTGTGGTTTATCTATACTCTTTTGTGGATCAAAGTCATGAAATAGCGCTGCAGCATACAGATATTTTTTATCTTCTTGTGTGATTTTGATTTTTTCCTGATTAATTGCTAGTAGGGAAACGTATGTGACTTCTAATTCGTGATTAATATTGTGATATCCATAATAATCTGTTCCCAAACCTTGACTATCAAACAGATCAATTGTATAATCTAGCATTTCTTGATAGCAATTATTTTCTAATCCGTGTTTTGCCATTAAACTAAGAATCTCATTTCTCATTGAATGAGTAGTTGCAAGTTCTTGCATTATTTTTCGATTATAATCCAAGTTTTTAAATTTATTCCACAATATTTTTTGAAAATAACAAAAATAATTGCAATTTTCTTAATCTTTAATCACAAGATTCAATAATTTAGACATGAGAATTTTTTTTATGTCTATAGATTCTGATTTATTTGAAAATTTAATGAATTTTACTAGTCAAAATTCTCCTAAGTTCATACTTCATCTTAATGACAAAAACTATGATCTAATTGATGTTTCAATTGAAAATTCATCTGTTCCTGTAAACGAACCTACTACTCGTGGTGGGGTATATTTTTCTGGAAAATTTGCATATAAAATGAAAGGCGTACTCAAAGATCTTTCTGTTGTTCCATTACTTACAAAAAAAATGCTTGGACCTAATACTGAATTTGGTGAATTAAAAATCTCTACATTAATTGAATTAGATGATAAACCCATTTCTTTGGAGATTTTTACTAATTTAACAAATAGTGTTCAAACACCTGATTCTATCGAATTAAGTATGATAATTATTAATTTAAAATCTCTTTAACTTGATTTAAAATATCTGTCATACTTTTCTTTTGATTTTTCATCTGACAATATTTCGTATGCTTTGTTAATATTGATCATTTCTTGTTCAGAATCTTCTTTGGTTTTATCTGGATGAGTTTTTTTTGCTAATTCTCTAAAACTTTTTTTGATTTGTTCTGCCGTTGCATCTCTTTTGACTCCTAGAATTTCATAATAATCTGGCAAGTTTTCATTTGCCAATTCTTCTCTGAATTCTTTTTCTTGTTTAGTATTTCCTCTTTTTCCAATTTCTTCATAATCATCCCCCCAATCAGAATGATATTTCTCATATGTTCTATCTTTTTTTGAATCATGTTCTTGTTTGTCATATGTTGTCTTTTTTCTTAATATGATGTCTCTGGCTAAAAATAGAAATATTGCAATTATTGCAACAGAAAATCCTGCAAACAAAATTATTTTTTCATCGTCTGACACTTTCAATATTCTTTCAGAATCACTTTCTTGGGCACTAGCCATTTGTAAAGTACCAATCATCATTACAAAAATTACAAAAATTTCAATTTTATTCATATGTTCAAACCTATATTATTGAAAATGATTTTTTGTTCTATTTAGTAGTATATTTTTCTCTGAGTTTCTTAACTCTTCAAATTTAATAGATATGTAATTTATACAAAATTATGGACAAAATTGATGATCTTGTCTCCACCGGAAAATCTCATTTAGAAAATGGTAATTTTGAAAATGCCTTGTCTTTTTTTGAACAGGCACTGTTGTTAAATCCAAAAAATCCTGATTTGTGGAATTACAAGGGTGCTGCTCTTAGGAGTTTAGGTCGTTATGCTGAATCTATGGAATGTTTCAATAATTCTCTTAAACTTGATCCAAGAGACAAATTTTCTTCATAACCACTATGTGGTAATCTGAATTAACCTTTTTAATCATGAAAACCATGTAATGTTATGACAAGAACACAAAGACGTAGAGATACTGCTCATCCTACGCGTGATGGGAAGCATAATCCAATTTGCATTGATCCTGATTGCAAGGATTGTCAATAAATGAATTAAACTATCTTAATTCATTTTTTATCCTTTTTGAGCCTACCATAATTTTATTTTTTGTCGTTGGTTATGTTGGAATAACTTGTCTTTTAATTCAAAAACATGTTAATTTTCTATATGTCAAAACTTGTTGCCATTCAACAAAATAAAGTTTTAACTAAGGATCACTATATTATTGACACCAAATTAGATGATTTGTTGAATACCAAAGTAGATGAATTATTTTTAAAGGCAAATAATTGCATTGATGATGAAAATTTTTCAAAAGCAATTGAGTTTTATGATTTGATATTAAAAACAGATCCCAAAAATATCTCTGCTTTAATTGATAAGGGCGTTACTTTACAAATTCTTGGAAAAATAAAATCTTCTATTCATAGTTTTAACAAAGCTCTTGAATTATCTCCAAACAATATTGATGCCTTAATTAACAAAGGTTCTGCATTACATCTTGATCAAAAATATTTTGATGCAATTGCTTGTTATGACAAGGCACTAGAAATTGATCAAAAATGTTCTATGGCACTGGCTTACAAAGGGCTTTCTTTAGGTGAATTAAATGATCTTCCAGAGGCTATTCGATACTTCAAAAAAGCCCTATCTATTGACAAACATTGTACTTTAGCTCAAGTTTCTAAGGATACTGCACAAGAACTTTTAAAATCTACTAATCTCAGTTCTAAAAAACTGTAACATCGCCTGGTGCTGGTTCTCGATTGGTTTGTTTTTCATTTGTTTCAAAGAAATCTTGATGTTTTGAGTTTTGATGTTTTCTTAAATCTTCGATATTTTCAAAACCTTCGTGGCACAAGTAACATTTTGGTTTATGTTCATCAACTAATGGAAGTACCATGAGTTTTCTAATTTTTTTGGTTACTTATTTCTTAAGAGTATGGAATATATCCTAAAAGGAGAGTCAAAATGTATGTTAGAACAACTTGTTGGTGATTCTCAGGCATTAGATCGTGCATTAGCTGGAGAAGAATTGTCTTACAAGGATGGCTTGGAGTTGATGGATTATGATAATTTACATTTACTTGGCGCTGTTGCAGATTCTACTCGAAAAAAATTAGTTGGTGACACTGTAACATTTGCTGCTTCATATTACATGAATTACACAAATGTTTGTGCTGCAAGTTGTCAAATGTGTGCATTTTATCGAAAAGGCGATGAAGAGGACGCTTACACTTTAACCCCTAAAGAAATTGAACAACGAGTTGGAATTGCAAAACAAATGGGTGCTACTGAAGTACACATAGTTGGTGGATTTCATCCTGAACTTCCTTTAGAATATTATGAAGATATGATGAAAACCATCAAAAAAAGTCACCCTGAATTAAATATCAAAGCGTTAACTGCAGCTGAAATTCATTTCTTATCTAAACTTACAAAAAATTCTACTAAAGAAATTTTATCTCGTTTGAAAATCGCTGGATTGGATTCTATGCCTGGCGGAGGAGCAGAATTATTCCATCCTGATGTACGTGGTAAAATTGTTCGTGGTAAATGTACTGGACAACAATGGTTAGATGTTATTGAAGAAGCACATACAATGGGAATTCAAAGTAATGTTACTATGTTGTATGGTCATATTGAAAAACCAGAACACATTGTTGATCATTTAATAAAAATTCGTGAACTTCAAAAGAAAACAAATGGTTTTGTAACTTTAATTCCTTTAAAATTTAGTTTAGACAATACTGAATTAGAACAAAATGATCTAGTAACTAATGAATGCTCTTCAGTTTATGATTTGAGAATTGTTGCATTATCACGATTGATGCTTGCAAATACATTAAACAATATCTCTGTTTATTGGGTTGCATACGGTAAGAAATTGGCACAAGTTGCATTATCTAATGGTGGAAGTGATTTAGTTGGAACTGCATTTTCTGAAGAAATTTATCGTGCTGCAGGAAAACCTACAACTTCTTCTGTAGATGAATTAGCTACTATGGTCAAAGAAATTGGGCGAACACCTGCTCAAAGAAACACTCATTTTGGAATTTTAAAACAATTTTAACTCATTTGTTTTTTTATAGAATCTATTTTTTCTTCCATTTTTTGATGTTTATCTGTCCTTGAATCTATTTTTATAATTACTTCAACTCTGTTTATTCCTAAATTATGAACTGTTTCTACCATATTTTTTGATGCTTTGTTGATACTGTCAATATCATTTGATTCTAAAATCGTACCCATAGAATTAATCTCATATCTTAAATTTTCTATATTTTTTATTGATTCTATTGCTTTGGCAATGTAGAAACTCACACTGGTGGTTTTTGTTGCTAATGGGTATATGCTGATTTCTGCTTGAATCATTACTTGTTTCAAATTAATTTTGACTTAAAATGTTTGATAATTTTCTAAATAGTGAGATTGGTGAGATGAAGAGTCTCAACCAACCTCATGTAGATTGGAGAGTTCCGTTCTACATTTACCACGTTTTGTTAACCCGAATTGGTTAACGCGATTTTTGGAATCAAACGTACCTATCAAAATATGTTGTAACGTATAAAATAAACGGAGAATCTCTATTCTACTTTTTTTTCTACATTCTTTGTTGGTTTGTCGCCTTTCTTTCTTCGTGCCCCAAAACTAATCAAGACTAGTAAAAATCCTAAACCAAACAAAATTCCTGCTAATGTCCCATAATCTTTATTTTCTTGTTCAGCCAACATCAAGTCCAACGTTTCTTCTTCTGTCATCCCTGCTTGACCTACTGGAATTGCAGCATTGATGTTGATCGTAAATACTAATCCTACAATCACCATTGCCATTCCTCCTGCTAACATTTTTTTATTTACTAGAACCATCTATGGATTTTATTAAATTTCATCATATATTAGGGAATCAATCTTTTTTCATAATTGATTTTTTATTATCTTATGCGGTCTATTTGTTTGGAAAATTTAATAAAAGTTACAAAGTTTTGAGTGTTTTTCCCAAAACAATTTGTTTGTATTATCTATGATTTTGGAAACATTCTCTGCAATATACAGGTCTGTCTTCTTTTGGTTGAAATGGTACTTGACAATCATTTCCACAATCACCGCATTTTGCATCATGCATTTGTCGTGGTCTGTCGTCTCTTCTACCAAATCTGCCACCACCAAATCTGTCTCTATTTCTTGGTGCTGGTCTATGATTTTGGAAACATTCTCTGCAATATACAGGTCTGTCTTCTTTTGGTTGAAATGGTACTTGACAATCGGTACCACAATCACCGCATTTTGCATCAAACATTTGTCTATCTTCTTTATTATATGACATGTTTTCTAGGTTTAATCAAATGGCGTTGTAATTAAACCATTGTAAAACTATCTGATTTTGGTCTTTTTGAAATCTTTGAATATTAATTTTATTACATTGGAATTTCAGGTACTGACATTCCACCATGTCCTGAATCAATTGTTTGTTTTGGATTGAGGCTAGTGTCATGATGACATGGCTTGTTACATACTGGACAAAATTTTCTATCCAATACAATGCACTGACAAATGTGGTTTTTTACATATGATTGAGCAGCTTGGTTCCATTCCCCTGTTCCATTACAATAGACACATACATTTGTAGAACTAGAACCAACTCCTTTACAAAAATCACATACATCTTCTGTCATGTTCCTTATCTAGTTTATCTGTATTATATCATTTTGGTCAATTTTTTTGTTAAATTTCGTGCTTCATAATTCGGCAATATTCATCAGTTTTGAGGAAAATCAGAGAGAACCCGTTGACATAATCATCAGCACATAATTGTTAGTAATGAACTAAATATTTCTTATCTCTATTTTGTTTTAAAATTATACTGAACCTTCTGGTGGTTTTTGAACAAACACATTGCATACCAATGCATCCGTTTTTGAATCTCTGTACTGAACTTTACATGTGACAAATTTCCCAATTAATGCCCGTTCTAAATCTTCTTTTGTTTGTTCTGGACGTTGTCCTTCTTCAGTCTCTTTGATTAACCCCATGATGATCTTTTCAGTTTTTCCATAATCTCCTTTGTTGTCTTTTCTAGTGTGACTTACCAATAACCTAAATGCATTGCCTGTTAATACTTCTAAAACTGCTCCACCTATACCATCTCCATCTAATCCATCAGACATAATCGAATATTTTTTTTGTTCTATAATTACTTGGTGGCAATACTAATTTCAAAGTCTGGAACTAATCCTTTTTCTTTTGCCATTTCAAATAATTTTCTAATTGCTTGTTCTCCAGAATCTCCCATATTGACTGTTACTTGGTTTACATACATTTTAACAAATTTCTCAATCAAAGGACGTTCTTTTCCTCTGGAATATTGCATTGCATATTCTATGGCATCTTCAAAATTCTCTATTCCAAATTCAATTGATGATTGTAAGTATTTATCAAATTTTACAATTGTATCCATTCCTAAATCTGTTCTCATCACATTAATCCCTAATGGAACTGGTAAACCGTTTGTGGTTTTATCCCACCATTCTCCAACATCCAAAATTTTTACATTTCCTTCTTGCTCATATGATAATTGAGTTTCATGAATTACTAATCCTACATCCACCTCGCCGGATTCCACGGCCTTAGGAATATCGCTGAAATTCATTTCAACATAGTCAAATTTTCCTATCATTAATTGCAGTAATAGAAAAGCTGATGTCATTTTTCCTGGAATTGCAATTTTACATTTTTTTAATTCTTCAATTGTCATTTGTTTTTTTGCTGTGACTATTGGGCCATAATTAATTCCAAAACTTCCCCCACTTCTCAAAATGGTGTATCCTGGTATGTATGCACATGCATGTACTGATACTGCTGTTACATCTAATTCTGGATTTGTTGCTTTAAGATTCAGATTTTCAATATCTTCGATTACGTGGTTTACAGTAAAATCTGGTGATGGTACTTTATCAGTAAACATTCCATAAAACATGAATGCATCATCAGAATCTGGAGTATGTCCTACTGAAATTTCCATATTTGGTTTTTAATGAGTCGTAATAAAAATCCAAATCCTCGCTGTTTGATACTGTTGTTTGTTTGATGACGATCATTTTGAAAATTCTTCTCTATTCCAAATTTTTTAAAATTAAAAAAATTAATAATTTAATTTTGCGACTAAATATCACATACATTATATAATCCTCGACTGGTTTTCGCATTATGGCAAAATTCAAGTCAACACAAGAAGTAATGAAAATTATCAAAAATAAACAAAATATTCGTAACTTTGGTGTTATTGCACACGTTGACCATGGAAAAACAACTATGAGTGACAGCCTTTTGGCTTATTCTGGAATTATTGCCCCTACTGCTGCTGGAAAAGCACTTGCAATGGACTTTGATAAGGAAGAACAAGAAAGAGGAATTACAATTTACCAAGCTAACGTTACTTTACTTTATTCTCAAAATGACAATGATTATGTCATTAACATGATTGATACTCCTGGCCACGTTGATTTCAGTGGTAGAGTAATTCGAAGTCTTAGAGCAATTGATGGTGCTGTAGTAGTATGTGATGCTGTAGAAGGTATCATGACCCAAACTGAAACTGTAACCAGAATGGCACTTGAAGAAAGAGTAAGACCTGTTTTGTTTATCAATAAAGTTGATAGATTGATCAAAGAACTAAGATTAACCCCTGAAAAAATGCAAGCACAATTAGCTGAAGTTGTTTCAACTTTCAATCAATTAGTTGAAACATATGCTGAACCAGAATACAAAGAAAAATGGAAAGTATCTATTCAAGATGCAAGTGTTACATTTGGTTCTGCAAAAGATAGATGGGCAATTAACACTGATTTAATGAAAGAACGTGGAATTACTTTTAAAGATGTAATAGATGCATACACTGCAGAAAAACTTCCAGATCTAGTTGAAAAAGCACCATTAGCTGATGCTGTTCTTGGAATGGTTGTAAAACACCATCCTGCACCACAAGATGCAATCAAGTATAGAATTCCACAAATTTGGAAAGGTGATTTAGATTCTGATGTTGGAAAGGCTTTGCTTGCTGGTGAAGATGATGGGCCAACAATTATGATGGTTGTAAATATGGTTTTGGATCCTGCAGCTGGTCCTGTTGCAATTGGAAGATTGTTTTCTGGAACTATAAAGGATGGTCAAACATTACATATCCTTGATGAGAAAAGAGACGGACGTGTACAGTCTGTTAATTTCTTTATGGGTAATCAAAGAGAACAAGTTGGTGAATTGGGTGCTGGTAATATTCCCGCATTGTTAGGTTTAACTGAATGTCGTGCAGGAAACACTTTGTCTACTGTAAAAGACATTCCAATGTTTGAAGGTGTAAAATACGTTTCAGAACCTGTTGTTCAAATTGCAATTGAACCAAAACATCCTAAAGATTTACCAAAACTTGTTGAAATTTTAAGACAACTTACTATTGAGGATCCTAACTTAGTTGTAAAAATCGATGAAGAGAGTGGTGAAACAATTGTTGCAGGAATGGGTGTTTTACACTTAGATGTTGCAACTCACAGAATTCAAGACGCAAAATGTGAAATCATTACATCTGAACCTTTGATTAACTATAGAGAAACTGTTAAAGCTGGATGTGAACCAATCATGTCTAAATCGCCAAATAGACACAATAAAATTTTCATGAAAGTTGAGCCATTGGAACCTGAAATTGCTCACATGTTACGAACTGGAGAAATCAGCGATATGAAAGACAAAAAAGTTGTTGCTGATTTGCTAAAGGGTGCAGGATGGGATACTGATACAATTAAGAGAGTAATGAAATTTGATTCTCGTGGAAATGTTTTGATTAATGGAACAAAAGGTGTTCAATTTGTTCAAGAATCTACTGATTCTATAAATTCCGGATTTGATGAAGTAATGCGTGAAGGTCCCCTTTGTAAAGAACAAATGAGAGATTGTAAATTCATCTTTACACACTTTGTACCTCATGAAGATACTGCTCACAGAGGATTATCTCAACTTGGTCCTGCTTCCAGAAGAGCTTGTATGGGTGCATTACTTACTGCAGGTACTGCTGTTTTAGAACCAACACTTGCAATTGAAGTTCGTGTACCAACTGATCTTGTTGGTAATGTTGCAACAATTCTTTCTGGTAAACGTGGTAAAGTTCTTGATATGCAACAAAAAGGTGCATCAAGTATTGTTGTAGGTGAATTACCTGCATCTGAAACTTTTACTTTATCTGAAGCAATGAGAGGTCAAACTGCTGGTCGTGCAACTTGGAATACTTCCTTTAAAGAATGGACTGAAGTTCCAAAATCTATGTTGTCTTCTGCTGTAGCTGATATTAGAAAAAGAAAAGGATTAGCTCCTGAGCCACCTGGAGTTAATGAATTTATAGATAAAGAATAATTATTCTAATTTTTCTATAGATTTTGATGGTTAAAGTTGATAATACTCGTTATCAAGAATTATTAAAAATGAAAAAATCTTTGGAAGATAATAGACCTCATGATATTGATGAAATGAGACGTTGGAAGCATTCTATGAATAAAATACTTGAAGAATTGGAATTGTTCCGTTAATTTTTTTAAAATTTTTAACAATAAACCTTATTAGATAACCCATTAAATATAGGTCGACCTAAATATGATGAGTCGATTTGAGCCCACAGTTAAAAATTATGAACGTGAAAGAATAATTTTAGAGACAATTAAGGATAATCCTGATTTACATCATAATGGTTTGATTACTCTATTAGTTCCAAAATATATGGCAAAAACTACTTTTGAAAAGTCAAAAAATTCCTTAATTGAAAAAGAAATTTTGTTTGTTAAAAAGAAAGGAAATATGAAATTTTATGTTCCTACTCCTAATTATAAAGAAAAATCTCAACAACAATTAGAACAAAACACAAACAAAGCATTTCATGATATAAAATTAAAGATAAAAAATCTCGATGTTTCGTTTCCCCACAAGGATGTTGATGAAAAAATTTTGATTGGAACTATGTTTTTGAAAAGTTTGTTACAAACTGATACAGGATTTACTATTTTAGATTCTATAAAAAATCCTAAAAAAACATTATATCGTGACGAACATTTAATGATTCAACAATTGATCTCACAACTTTTTAAAATAATTAAAAGAGATGTTGATTATGAGTTAATTTTTCCAACCATTGTAAGTCACCATCAGGTAAATGTTCCACAATATGATCTTGAAACATGATTTTATCTAGTTTTTATTCCGGTAGTTTCTGTGATTCTTTATGGGATTACTATATTCAAAATTCTATATGGATTTTGATGATGAGGAATGGACTCAGATATCTAATAATCCCATAGTTTTTCAAACAAAGAAAGACAAAGTATCTTTAGAGATTGAAGATAGTTCTCATAAAACCTATAAACTGATTTTCAAAAATGGTGCCAAACTCAGTATGTTTAGAGTTACTGGAAAGTTTAGATTAACTTGGGATGATGAAGATTTGTTTAAATTATCTAAATCATAACGATCAATTATAATGTCTCTAGAAATTAAAATTAAAAACATTGTTGATAATTTTGATGATGTGTCATCTGATGAATTTTTAGAAATATTGGCTCAAATCATGCTTGAATTTAAAAGTAATTTGACTGTTGAGTATCTAAACGGCAAAGTTGAAAAAATTCTTGAACTTTCGTCAGAATCTGAAAAGAAAAAACAGTGTAGATTGCTTTTGCCCTACTATGACTGGTATTTGCAGGGTCAATAGATTATTCTGAATATATCTTAATTTTATTTAATGCATTTTCTATTTCTGGTAAATCTTTTTTAGATTCGCTAACATTCTCTAATAACTTTACAAAATATTCGTCAGATGTATTTTCTACTTTTTCAATATCTGATTTTCTACACTCTAATGCTTTTTCAATAATTTCTAAATCTTGTTCTAATGGTTCATATAATTTTGAATCTACTAAAAATCTTTCAATATTTGTTTTAGCACTTTCTATCATGGGAATTCTTTTTTTAGCTTGTGATTGCAATACTGGAGCAAACATTGCAGCTGCTTCCTTTACTTCTGGACTTGCATGGATTGTTTGTAATCTTTTTTTATAATGAGTTAAAGATTTGATGATAATTTTGTAACCTCCTTCTTCTTTTAGATAAATTCTTCCCATCCATGTTTTTTCAGACATTTATCCAATTCTTTTTTTTGTACTATTA
Source organism: Nitrosopumilus sp. Nsub (assembly GCF_001541925.1). Classification (GTDB taxonomy): domain Archaea; phylum Thermoproteota; class Nitrososphaeria; order Nitrososphaerales; family Nitrosopumilaceae; genus Nitrosopumilus. The sequence continues at coordinate 29,442 of NZ_LQMW01000022.1, read as the reverse complement.
TAGTTTATTTCTCATATTTTTTGTTTCGATATTTGATTCATGTAAGAAATTATTCTATATCATAATTTTCTTGAATTGGTTGAGGTTTTCTGTTAATTAGATATAGTAGAATCCCTGCAACTGCTACGCCTATTCCTGTTAGACCTACAAATGTTCCTGAATTTTTGATGATTGCTGAATTTTCATTATATTCCATTGAATAAAATAAGATTAGTCCTAAAATGAACATGCTGACACCTATGATCATCCATGGCATTCCAGTTTTCATAAATTTTAGTCATATTTCCAATTAATAAATAGGCATTTTTAGGCATCATTTTTTATTTTAATGGCTTATATTTGACAAAATACCTTCTATGACTATGGCTGTAAAAAAGAAAGTAGATCTTCTAGATCTTGTTGAAAAAATCGTTAGTTTAAATTCAAAAATGAGATTTGCAGCAATTATTGATACTAAAGGAAATATTCGTGAAGGTATCATGAAAAAAGGCCAGACTAGTCTTAATTCTCAAAAAGCTGAAGAGCATTTTTGTAAACAAGTTGCACAAAGACGAACTATGAGAAAAGAATTTGATCGTTCATTAGGTAAAGTTCAATTTGTTCATGTTGAAAGAGAAAAAGTTTCTCAACTAGTACTTTATACAAAAAGAAACATTGTGTTTTTTACAGTTGAACCAAACACTCCTATGACAACTAAAGTTAAATTAATTGAAAAAATTAAAAAGATAACTGCATCTATCTAATTTTTATTATTTTAAAATCTGATGACTTTTCATAAGTATCTTGCAGACTCTAAAATGTTTGAATATGATAAACATTACAAAGAATGTCAACAACAAAACAAACCATTTATCAAATCAAAAATCAATCCTGTTCATGGTAATTATACTGTAAATGTTGATTTGATGTCTTGTAACTATGTTTTTTCAAAACCTGAATTAAATGAAATAAAACAATTAATTGATAATGAGAAATCATTTGTAAATTCAAACTATAGTAATTTACATTATGATTATACCATTGATGAAGAAGTGATTTGGATTGATGGTGTTTCAATTGAGAATATGGGTTTTGTATGTACTAGTATCTATGATTTGGCACAAAAATTTCATGACTAAAATCTGATCATGTTTTTTAAAATTTTATTTATCACTTGAATTTCTTTTTTCCTTTCATTAATAGTAGTTTCATTCCATTTTTTTAAAAATTCTGATTTTTTATCCATTTTTTCTAATTCTTGAACCTGTCTGACCAAATGTATTTTGTAATCATGTAGTAAATCTAGGTGTTTGTTGTGGTTTTTTTCAGTTGGTGTTGTCATCCCATTCCTCCATTTTCATATCTGGAAATAGATCTCTGATTCTTTTTCTGTCTTTTTCTACTGCATCAATTCTACTTCTTAGATGTTCTTTTACAGCAGGTTCTCCTTCATCGTCAATTTCTTTTTCCATATTTGAAATTATTTTACTTAATGATTTGTAGTAAATAATGTGATTTTGTTTTGATTTTTCTGATTTATCTTCTTCTTTTTCATCCATTGTTTTTATTGTTATTTTTAGAAATAAGTACTTGATCTTTTTTATTTTACACTAATTTACTCTATATTATTCATCTTCTACAAATTTTGTTCCTGTGGTTGTTATTCTACTAACCCATGGAAATGACTGATTTTCATCTTGATCGATTCCACCTCTTACTAAATTTTCATTTATTAAATATTTGACATTCTCAAAAATTTTTTTATTATCAATCTCTTTTAATTCTGGAAAATTGTACATGTGAATTTTTGGATTTTCTGATTTCCCTTTTGCCCTTTTGTAGAATTCTTTTAAAATAATTTCTCTGATCTCCTCATTTGTTAAATCTTTCATTAATTTAAAATATTTTTTTCTTTAATTAAATTTTTAATTTTTTGAAAAAAATAAAACTAGCAGATTTTTTCACATTCACATTGTCTACTTACAAACAAATTTTTGAATGATTCAAATCGGGATTGAGAAATTTTTGGTTTATTTCTGCCCACTATTCTAAATAATGAAATTCCTGTTTCTGAACTAGTTCCTTTTAATGCCCATGAACCATTTTTCATTAGATATGGTTTAGGATTGTTCATGGTTACTTTTTTTCTTGCTTTGATGTCATATGCTTCTATTCTTGACATAATCCAAAATTGAAAAATAATTATTAGATATCCAATGTAAAATTTTTCTTGCTGTTTAGATAAAAAATTTTTTTTGCTAAATTAATCAAAAAACTATTTCAAATTGTGCGTATTACACTAATATTGTAAAACGATTTCATAATTGTATGAAAATTTTGATTGATGAAATGGATGATGGTTGGGATGAAAAACTTAAAGAATTAGGTTTTGATGCATATAGTGTCAAAAAATTACGCACGGCTGGTTACAAATTAAAAACAGATTATTCTGTGATCAACTATGCTAAAGAAAATAATATGATTTTAGTTACCCGTGATACTGAAAGTGGTCAAGCCTGTGAAGAAAATGATTTACCATATGTATTGTTAGACAATATTTCTATTTTTAATATTGTTTTAGATAAATTAAAAAATTTTAATTGACATTGCTTTGATTTTTTCTTCCAACCTGTAAATTATTAATTATTTCATTCAAAAAACCTTCTTCAGGTTGATGTATCATACTATTCATAATAATTTCCCAACAATCACTAATTTTTCTTTTAATTTGTGAAAACATTCTATCTTTTTTAAATGTGGGATAATATGATAGCAATTTCATTATGCTCTCAGCTGACTGTATTGTATGTATAATGTGGATTGTATCTCTTAATCTTTGATGATATGAAAAATTTTCTTCTTTGCTAATTTGTTGAAATTTTCTTATTTCTTTAAAAATTAAATTTATTTCATTATGCAAATTTTTTAATTGAGTATTTACTGATTCATGTAAATCTATTAGTTCGTATTCAATGTGTGATCTATTGTGAACTGTTTTTTCAATCTCTCCTTTTTCTACTAATTCGCTAATTTCTCTATATACTATTTTTTCATTGCCTACTTTTTCTATCACTCTTTTTGCTAGTTCATTTCCACGTATCTTTCCGTTTTCATTTAAAATTCTAATAATTTCTGTTTTAATAATTTCTGAATTTTTATTCATTATCTCTCATCTGATGTTTGATATTTTGCCAAAATTTTTGATTCTCCGTTTTCAGAAATTTCTTTAATTATTGATTCTAAGATAACTATTCCTTTTTGAATTGGTTCTTTTTGATTGATTTTATTTTTCAATTTTTGTTTTAGTACCATTCTTTCATTGTTAACAAAACTAAGTAATGTCACTTTCTCTCCCATATTCAAATTAATGAAAAATTCAACATATTCTTTTTCTGAATTTATTGCCATTATCTGCTTTGTTTGTGGCTAGTATTTGTTACAATCTTTTCAACTTAGGTTTATTTACCATTTTTTGGTATTTGACATATGGATTCTTGTGATCATCGTGTTCGTGCTTATAAAAATGGAAAAACGATGGATGAATGTAAAGCAATAGCTGAGTCATTAATTCCTCAATTCAAAAAAAATATTCAAAATAATCAAAAAATTCTGTGGAGTGAAATACTAGATGTAGTAGATCATGATGAATTAATTTACAAACTATCATTAAAATTTCTTCGAAGAGATGGATATGATATTGGAAATTATAAAATTCCTGAAGTTAAGGCATTTATTTCTTAAAATTAATTTTACAACTTCCATCCGAATTTCTTAATTTCTTTGCCATTAGATATGGTGTTACAATTAAAATGGGAATTGAAATTCCAATCAAAAATGTCTGCATTTGTGACAGTGCTACTGACAATGCAATTCCACTTGCAGTTCCTATAAAAATTGACAAAAATGTTCCTGCACATGTTGGACATGCAATGAATAATCCTGTTGCAGCTCCAATAGTGCTAATTCCTCCACCTTTTTTGGAAATTGAATATGCTGTTACTGCAATTGAAACATTAAGACCAACTAAATATGAAACAATAATTTGTAGAACTAGATTAATTGGAATAATTTGTAAGCCAATATGTTCTGTAATGTAGATTATTATTTTTGGCATATATCCTGGTCCGTCACAACATGGTGCAATAAATCCTGATGGAATTGTTGCTCCATAATGGGTTACAAAATTAATTTCTGGTTGGTATACTAGTGTTCCTGAAATTAATGCAAAAAATATTCCATATCCGATAAATGTGGATAAGAAAATCCTCCTTGATTTTGAATTCCATGTAACTAATGCTATAATTGTTGAAAGATCTTTTCCATTTGTTTCAACTTTTCCTTTATGATATCTGAACATTCCAATTGCAATTGCACCAAATGCTGCTACCAACGTAATGTAAAATCCATATGCAATTCTTTGAATTGAATCAATTGCACTAGGCGTCATAAGTTCTGGATCTTGATATCTTCCATACAAAATAAACAAAACTCCTATAATTATAAATCCCAAAATTATCATTTTTTTCCCTTTTTTGACTAGACTAGATTGTTCCATGATGTCTTGATTTTACCGTGAAATTAAATTCTATCTTAACTGAGTTTGGGCACAAAAATATAGATGATTGCTATTATTTCCAATCTTCCAAAAATCATTAAAAATCCTAGTACTATCATTGTAGCAGGATCCGTACCATTATCAATTACTCCTGCTGATAATCCTCCTGTAGTGATAATTCCTGCTGCTTCAAAAAATGCATCTTGATATGGTACATTTTCTATTGCTGCAAGGTGAGCTCCTGTAATTGCAGAAATTGTAGGAAATAATGCAAGAATAATCAATGTTGAAATGATTTCTTTTTTATTTTGACTAGTTAATTTTGATCTACCAACTTTTGAAATAAATGATTTGATGTCTTTTAGATGAAATAATCTGAAAATTTTCAAACCACCTGCAGTTGAAAATCCGCATCCTCCAATAAACATCAAAATTATTAGGATTGTATGAGCTCCTCCACTTAGACCTGCTAAACTCTCAATTTGCAATCCTGCAGTTGAACTAGCTGAAACTGAATAAAATGCACTTTGCATCGGATCTAATCCACTAATTGCTGCAAACAACAGCGTGGCGCCACCTAAAATTGCAAAATATGCAAGTACTTCCTTTCCTAATTTTGGTGATAAGAATTTTTTTCTAACAAATGCATAGTGAAATGTAAATGGTAAAGCTCCTAGAATCATTGCACCCATTAGTACAATGTGCTCTTGCCACAAAAGTCCTTCAAGAATTGTAGATGTGGGTGTAAATCCGCCAGTAGACAGTGTGCTCATCGCCAGTGAAAAATTATCAATTATATTTCTCTCTCCGAATAGATATAACAAGAATGCAACAATTACAATGTAAATTGCAAAAATTACTGTAATTGTAAGAAAGAGTTCTTTCATGTGAAGTGTCTTGCCGGAAATAAAACCACGCATAGCTTGCAACTTTGATTCTGGGTAGAATGCTGTAATTACTAGATATATGAAACTCATTCCTCCTACCAATTGTGTGTAGCTTCTAAAAAATGTGAAACTTTGTGTTAATTTTTCAGGTTCATCAAACAGGGAAATTCCTCCAGTTGTAAATCCTGCTGCACTAGAAAAGAATGCATTTGCAAATACTTCTACATTTGTTTCATCACTAGGAAAGACATACAGATATGGTATTGTTCCAAACAAAGATAGTAAAAATAAACTTGAAAATACCAGTATTGACGCCTGCTGCAAATTCAGACTTGATTTTTCACCATATGAATTTAAGAAAAATCCTGTAACAAGTAATAGAACTGTAGTTAAGTAAATTCCTGATGCAGTAACTGTATCTTCTAATAAAGTGGCAATTACTGCTGGAACCAGTAACAATACTCCTGCAAATTGTAATACAAATCCTAAGTTTCCTAAAACTGCTTTTACTGGCGGACTCAAAAGTCGAGGTGTTGTTGCAGTTGCGTTTCTAATTATATTTGCAATCGTTGATTGAAGAATCATTCCAAGAACTTGGTTCTTTTTTGAAACTACTGGGAGTTTTCTTACATTGTTATCTCGCATAATGTGTAATGCATCTTGTAATGTTGATTTTTCGTTAATTGTGATAAGTGGCTTACTCATAATTTGCTCTAATGTGGTTGACTCTGCATACACTGATGCATCACTTACTTTACTAAGAATATCTTCATCAGTAACAATTCCAACTGGAAATTTTTTTTCATCTACAACAACAATGTCATCTGTTTCATAATTTCGCAGCATTGTTGCAGCTTCTCTTGTTAGTGTTTTCAGATTTAACATCAAAACATCTTTGTCCATGTACTCTGTCACGTATTTACTAAGGACGTAAGAAACTGCCTTTTCTGGATTTGTTGACATTAAGCTTCCTTATATCTGGATTTTAAATAATTTGGGGTAGTATTTAATTAATAAATTATTTTTAAGGTCTATCTAAATTTTGATCCCACATTTTTGCTATCTTTATAAATAATATCTGCATACTTTATGCGTAATACGATGAAAATTGATCAAGCTCCTGATCCTGATTATGATTCTGTAAAAATTAATTATGTTGGATTTGTAGATCCTTATGCTTTAGAAGGAATGGTTATTCTAAAAGCTGATAATGGAAAAGAGTTTCATATGCGGGCTTTTTCGGGAGAAGTTGCAAAACATATCTCAAGTTTTGATGAACCTGATGATGAACAATCTCCATCAATTTATCGAATGATTGAAGAAATTTGTGAACAAAATGAAATATCTCTTGTGAAAGTCAAAATTTATGAAAGTGGTGATGTGCTACGAGCAAACCTGTATTTTACTGGTAAGAAGGATTTGGTTTTAAAAAATCATAGAGCTTCAGATGCAATGGCATTAGGCGCATATTACAAAATTCCAATTTTGGTTAGAAAAAAATTACTTAAAGAACAAATGGAAGCATAGTTTTCTCTCCGAATGGTTTTTTTCTAAGTGTATTTGTGATATGCTATGGAACAACAAGAAGAATTAATGGATAATATTTTGAACACTGATCTTGAAATAATTGAAACGGTTCGAACATTACAAGAAGCAAATTGGATGGATGAAAGTTTAAGAAATCAGGTAACTGATTTACTTAAAATTCATGATGATATGATTACAAAATTAAGATCCCTTCAGGGTGATGATCATAGTTGTGACTGTGGTCATGATCATTGTTAATTTTATCCTTAATTTGTAAATGCTTCATAATTCGGCAATTTCATCACTCGTCAGTGTAGCTTAAAAATTTGATTAATCATCAGCATTTGTTTTTATTTTTGATCCAATATATTGATGTTAAATAATTAAACAGAAGCTTTTTGAAATGAAATGATGTTATTCTATTATGACTAATTTTGAAAAATTATATGCAAAAGTGGCATTAAAAATTATCAGTCGATGCCATGGTGCTATTAAAATTTCAAAGCGCGGTAAAATTATTGAAGTTTATGATGTAAAACGTCATATTTGGAGTGATGGACTTGCAGGTCTTATAATCAAAGAAGAATGTCGTTTGGCAAATCTAAAAGAATGGGAGTTTGCTAATGTTAGGGGATATGTAATTAAAGAATTATTGTCACAATCAAAAAATTAATCTTATAATTTTTTATCTCTTATTACAAATAACTCCCATTCTTGATTGATCTTTGTTGAATATTCTTTAACAAATTTTTGTCCTTCTTCTTTTAAAATAATTGAAGGATTTGTATTTCTTGTAAACCAACTATCATTTTTATTAATTGTAATAAAATCTAAATTCTCTAATTTGTTTACATGCTCCCTAAATTTTCCCGCATTTGTTTTTTTACAATTTTTAAAAATATTGGTATATTTTGTTACTCCATGTGTAATTGAAGCTAAGATAAGATAATCTACTGTGTCAAAAGAATCTGAATTCATCTAAAATCTATTGTCACATTAGATGATTAAAAGTTGATATTTGTCTAATTATGTGGGGTTCTTTTAACATGATAGTATCATCTTTTATTGGTGATAGTTCTGGCTTGATTATTTTATTGGTTGTAACTACAATTAATGCTTCACATCGTGTGCAAAGAATTGTTTTTCCTGAAGATCTTTCTTCTCTAATCAAATCTTTTTCTAATCTATCTGATTTTTGACACGTTGGACACAATCTAGGTTCTTTTTGAATGCTGTTGATTTCTTTAATGAATATTATTTTCCCCATATTTTCTGTTACTCTGAACACTAAAAGAATTTGACTGTTAATTGGTATCAGCAATCCATTTTGAATGTCAAACCGTTTTAATCATTCAAAATTAGAACGAATGGTATTCAGTATATTTCCAATCTAACCAATTAACTAGGGATTTGTTTTCCAATCTAACGTAAGAAGTTTTCCCTATCATTACTTTCTAATGGTAAAACTTGATCTTAAAGGTTTCTGGGTAGGAATAGATCTGTTGTTTTTTGTATTTTTATCTTGATTGTATTGATTTTTCTTATTTTTATGACTTTACAAAAAAAAAATAAATATTCTCCAATTTTTTTATATTATATGAATTTCAAAAAATTCATTATCGTATTTCTGTCTGTTACTCTTTTAACTAGTACATTAATTCCAATTGAAGATTCATTTGCAAATGATGGTTCTTCAATTACAGAAGTTGCAACTTTAGAACATGATGAAATATGGGGCGCCCATAATTCTCTTGTCCAAGTGGATTCAGACACCTACGCTTTAGCTTATTCTGGTGAGGGTAATGATGGTTACATCTCCACATTTACTATCACTTCCTCTACTACTGCACCATCTCAAGTTGGAACAGTTACAGTAACTCCTGGAACTGACACTACTGCACTTTCATGGAGTGCACCATCTGATGGTGGTTCTTCCATTACTGATTATATCATACAAATATCCCCTGATGATTCAAACTGGAGTACATTTTCTGATGGCACCAGTACTGCAACAACTGCAACTGTAACTGGATTGCCAAAAGGAACTGCATATTATTTCAAGGTAGCAGCAGTTAATTCAGTTGGCACTGGAAGTTACTCTTCATCAGGTTCTGGTACTTCCTATAACTATGCTGAAAATTACACTTTTACAGGAACACAATCATTTGATACTGGAACCCGCTTCCAAGCAGGAACTACTTTCAAGGCAAATCAGGATTTCTCTGGTGGTGCAATGACATTTGGTGCAAACCAAGTCTTCGATGAGGGAACAAAGTTTGCAGCAAGTCAGTCCTTTGGCTCTGCACAAACATTTGGAGATGCCCAAGAGTTTGGTAGCGGTGGAACTTTTGCAGCTGCAAACACATGGGGAGAAAAAGCTGATTTCTCAGCAGGTACTCAGACATTTAATGCAGCTCAAACATTTGGTGCTGCAGCAAAGTTTGCAGCAAACCAGGATTTCACAAATGTAGACCATGATTTTTCAGCTGCTGCAATGTTTTTCAATTCTGGTGGTCAGTTCTCAGCAGGTGAAGTCATGGGGGTAGGTGCTGATTTCTCATCAGGTGCACAAACCTTTGGTGCTGGCATGACTTTTGGAGAATCTACTGCATTTGCAGATTCACAAGACTGGGGAGCAAACGCTCAAACTTTTGACAAATACATGCACTTTGGGGACTCAAATGATTTCACAGGAAAAATTCAAACTTTCATGGAAGGAACATCGTTTGGTAGTGGAACTACATTCAAAGATACACAAACTATTCCAGTAAACACAATTCCTGCATTTGGTGTAATGCTTGAACAAATCACTTGTGGAACTGACACATCTGCAAACACCTGTATTCCAAATGATGCATCAAAGTATTTAGCTCCTGGTGAGTTTCTAACTGCAGGACAAGATCCTGCTGCCACATCAAACTCTATTTCTTCAAATGATAAATCCTTTGCAGTAGAAGGTGCAGGATTGGAGATGTCCTTTGCTTCAGTAACTGGTGATGGAACAATTACATCAGACCTGTATGATCCTGCAAATATTCCTGCAAGTACTGCAGTCGGAGACACTGGAAAAGTTTCAGTTAGTACCAGCAATGCTGGAACTGTTGAAACTATTGGTTCAGTTACAAATGTCTCAACTGGAACTGCAACCATATCTGGAGACATTACCATAACACTATCTTACACAGAGTCAAACATTCCTGCAGGAACTGCAGAATCTGATTTGACCATGATACACTATACTGGTGGAGAATGGAAAACAGAATCCAATTGTACTGTAGATGAGACTAACAACAAAATCTCTTGTACTGTAACGTCACTATCTCCATTTGGAGTTGGAGGTTCAGGTTCAGGTAGTGGATCAAGTTCCTCAAGTTCAGGTGGCGGCGGAAACAATTGTGACTCTAAGGGATTTGGAACTGGTAAATCTCTAATGGTGTATAACGTCAATTATTCTATTGATACAAATCTTGTAACCCTACAAGCTTATTCTACTTGCGGTACCGTCTCTGCTAGTGTTACAACTGACTCTGGTAAACAATCTATGGGATTATCATTGGAACAACCCCTCATTGATGAAAATATTGTACTGTATAGTGCCATACTTCCTGAAGGTATAACTGACTTTAGCATTGCAGTAAACAACAAAAAAAATACTTTTGATGAAAGGTATTATCCCCATGGAAATGATTTGAACAGAACATACACTGGTGAGACCATGTACACTTCACAACAACAAGGAACATCAATTACTTCAGGATACACATCAGACCAACATGGTGTCGTTGCTAATACTGCTGTAGATGTTGTTATGATGTCTGATGAAAAAATTGTAAAACCTATTGCTAATGAAATGGTAAATGAAAAACAAAACGTCCCAAAAACTAGTGAATCAATTTCACAATACATCCCAGAACCTGTAGCTGATTCTGTTGTATCTCCAGTAGAATTTATCTCAGAGGCATCATACATTTCAGAACCAGTAGAATCAAATGATATGATTCCATCTGAACCACAATACATTCCAGAGCCTACTCCAACTTGCGGTATGGGAACTGTAATGGTAGATGGTTATTGTGTTGTATTACAAAATGAGACACCAAAGCCATGGTGGAAGTTTTGGTAGGGATTTGGAATTTCAAAATGAAATTGGAATTTTAGAGATACCAATTAACAAAATACCATTTTTTTTATTGAAAATATGTTTTTCTTATGATTATTTTAATTATGAAGCCTACAATTTTGAATATTTTTATTATAATTTGAAATTATTACAATTTAATCTTAAATAGTTGTAGTTTGTATATACTATGATGTCGTTAGTTACAAAATCTAACGAATAACTTGCGTAACCCCGCAGAACGAAAAAGGCACTCAGGCGTTTAGACGCTTGACCACAAGAGGAAATCTCTAAATGTTCTGCAGTTATGGGGTTTACGCCTTTTCATTTTCCATATGCTCTTGATTCATTTCATTTTCATCTAAACATATTAGAAATCCACTATATTCAATCAAAATACATTGGTTACAATTCATGATGATTACATTCTATTTTGTACTTCACAATGGATTGAAAAAAAAGACATTGTAGAAAGATGTGGTGGAAGTGAATCTGAAGTGATTGAATCAATTAACAGACTTGTCTATATGGGATTTCTTGAATCTCGAACTCTAAAAAATAATCTATTTTATAAAAAACTAGATAAACCACAAAATCATGATCAATTTTCATTAATGTTAGATAATTTTTTAGATTATCAAAAATATGAAATTGAGATGATCCAAAAAACTCCTACCATTATGATGAGTGATGGTGGAAGATTTGGTTTCACAAAGGATGGATTGGAATTACTCGAACACATTCAAGAAGAAATTAATCGAGTTACAATGGTGATTTCCAGAATTGATCATTTTGACAAAATCAGAATTTTACAACATCCTATTGCACAACAACGAATTAAACGACTACAAAATCATATAAATCGAATTATGGAAATGATGTTAGATTCATACAAAGATGTTCGTTCAAACGTGGCACTACAAGAATATTTTAAAACACATACTGGAAAAATAAACAGTTTATAATTTTCTATGTGACTATCTCATCAAGACGATCTTCTTCTTGAGCTCTTTTAATTTCCATTGCAATTCTTCTTCCGACTCCAAATGTTTGACCATATTGATATTTTGTATATGGACTTGTTGTTGCAACTATTGGGTTTCCTGGAACTCTTAATGAAACGTCATAGACGATTAATTCTAAATCTTTTGTAATAACACTTTGAAGTGAAAATGGTCCAATTATCCCTGGAGCATATTCTTTTTTTACTGCAGCCACAAATTTGTCTCCCATTTTCAGGACTTTTTCAAGAAGTGATTCTCTGATACTAGCTGGGGTATGTCCAACTTCTATATTTTGCAAATCTATGTCCATTTCCATTTGCTCTCTTGCTGGTAATGCATTATAATCATGAATGTTTGTTTGAAGTCTTCTTTCAATTCCTATAAAGTCAACTTGATTTGAAATGGGAGTGTGAAAGAAATTAAAATTCATGTATGTTCCAATAGCTAACTCTTCAATACTTGCTTTTTCCAAATCTTTTCTTGCAATAACCCCTTGTTTGATTTTCTCTTCGGATTTTTCTTTGTAATCTTTGTATGATGAAACCGTGAAGAATGCTCTTTCAAGTGGTCTGTTTTTTTCTTGAACTTTTACAATGGATGGCTTGTTGATTCTTTTTGGGTCTTTGAATAACTTTGGATATTTGATTCGAGCTTTTTCTAATAGGTAGTATTGTCCTTTTTTTGCAGTTCTTTCTTCAGCTTGAAATAATTTTCTATTTCCAAAAATTGGAACTTTAAATTTATCTTCAATTGTTTTGTACCCTAAATAGACTGTAAGTGATCTATGTGGAACAACTATGGTATTTGAATCTCTTAACATTTTTTGATTTTTTGCTGATGCCATATCTTTGAATTTATCTAAAACAATAATTTGATCTGCAATTCTGTTAAATCTTTGATAAGGTCCTTCTCTACCTTTCTGGCAAAAAACTGTTGTTTCAAAATTTTCTTCTTTTGCTCCGTCCATCACTTCTAAGGCAGAATGGCTTCCAAGAACCCCGATTTTTACATCTGAATAATCATTAACAATTTTTTTGATTTCAGATGATTTTATCATATTATGCGTAAATATTGGCATCTAATATATGTAAAATTTTGATTTATTGGATCGATAAAAACCATAATGTTTTATTCAAATGTCTTGATTAGAATAATCATGTTTTACTCTGTAGAATTACAAATGGCAGGTGTGATTCTATTAACTGCTATGGCTGTTTGTGGTGTATCCTTATGGATAAAACGAAGAAAATTAGAAAAAGAATCTGATGATTCAATTGAGCAAGATGTTTCTGAAAATATTTGATTTACCAAAAATTTATTTTTGAAATAAACTAGGTTTCTTTTTGTTTACAATTAATACGCATCTTTTTTGATAAAATTTCAAACAATGCGAAATTATGGACATACCTTTTCTTACAATTCATAGGCTTAATCTCTATGAAGAAAATATTCAAGGTAAAAGGTCAAATCTAATATCGATCAAAACCAAAACATATTTTTTTAAATTCCTTTTTTTCATTTATCAAAAATTTCATGTATGAAAAATATGAAGTCGTTTTTTGAATTAATTGCATAGTGTTTTAACTAAAAAAACTTTCATTAAATTATGCAGTTTCTCTTTGTGATATTTTTAATTTCTTTTTTTTCAATAATGATCCCTGTAAATGCTGAATTGAATACTGACGTAATTGTGGATGGATTAAACAATCCTTGGGAAATTGTATTTGGTCCTGATGGTGAGATTTACTTTACGGAGAGGGATGGTCGCATCTGGAAAATAAATGAATCTGGCGATGGTAAAATAATTCAAACATTCCCTAAAAGTGGTTCTGTTGAAGGTGGTACATTGGGTCTTGCATTGCATCCTGATTTTGAAAAAAATAAAAAAATTTACGTTTATCAAACAAATTTGGAACTTGAATTTTATCAAAACAAAGTTTACAGTTTTAGATTAAATGAAGACAAGTTAACGGATAAACAAATTATTCTTGATGGTATTCCTGGTGCACCTTGGCATGATGGTGGAAGAATAAAGTTTGGTCCAGATCAAAAATTGTATGTCTCAACTGGTGATGCAATCAGTCCGGGATTATCCCAAGATTTGTCTTCACTTGCAGGAAAAATTTTGAGAATTAATCCTGATGGAACTATTCCTGAGGATAATCCATTTGATTCTAGTCCTGTTTTTTCTTATGGTCATCGGAACCCTCAGGGATTGGCATGGTCATCAGATGGAATGTTTGTATCTTCTGAACATGGTCCTTCTGGTGAACAAGGATATGGGCATGATGAGATAAATGTTATTTTGAAAGGTAAAAACTATGGATGGCCAAACATAGTTGGTAATTCCTCTGATGAAAATTTTGTAAATCCAATTACTCATAGTGGTCAGTTGACGTGGGCTCCAAGTGGAATGGTTTTTTATGATTCAGAAAAAATTTCTAGTTTTAATGGAAAATTTTTGGTAGGAACTCTTCGTGGAGAACATTTGATGGTTGTTGATATTGGTGATGATGGTTCTTTAATTGGTACAGAAAAATTTTTTGAGGGAGAATTTGGTAGAATCCGAACTGCTCAAATTGACCCTGATGGAAATCTATATCTTCTTACTGCAAATGGCAATAATGATAAGATAATACGTATATCTGAAACTCCGCTAGGAGATGTAACAAAATTTACCTCAAAAGAATCTGGTAATGATTTAACAACTTTGTATATTGTAATTGGTGTTGTGAGTATTGGAATAATTTTGGGTTTTGTTGTTTTCAAGCGTAAATTTTGATTTCAACAAAAAATCATGCTTTTTATCTGATCACTATTTAATTTAGATTGGAGGTAATGGAAAATGAAACTAACTTTGCTTAAAACATGTTTCTTTAGTGAGTCTATTCTAAATACTACTATTTTCCACAATAATCAATGAAATTAATTATTGGAATTACTGGTAGTACTGGTGTAATTTATGGAATTAGAATGCTTGAAGTATTAAAAAAATTAAACATTGAAACACATTTGGTAATGTCTGAATGGGGAGAAAAATGTATTACTATGGAAACTGAACATGCTCCAGATTATGTTAAATCTTTAGCAACTTCTGTTTCAGATGAAAAAAATATGGCTGCAAGTGTCTCAAGTGGAACTCATAGAATTAACGGTATGATTGTTGCACCATGTAGCATGAAAACACTTTCTGCAATTGCAAATGGATATGATGACACTTTAGTTGCAAGAGCTGCTGGTGTAACAATTAAAGAATCAAGAAAACTGATTTTGATGGTAAGAGAAACTCCATTATCTGCAATTCATTTAGAAAATATGTTGAAATTATCTCGACTGAACGTAATAATTTTACCGCCTGTTACTGAATTCTATACTAAACCAAAAACCATTGAGGATATTGTAAATCATGGTGTAGGAAAATGTCTTGATCAATTTGATATTGATCATGATTTATACCCTCGATGGGGTAGCTTCTAAAATACTATTGCCCAAATTTTCTTTAGAAAAAATCATTCATGCCAAACGAAAAGATGTATTTTCTATATTTTCTAATTTTGAACAACATGAACAACTGATTCCTCAATTTTTTCCATCAATTCGTATTCGTTCTGTACGTGGAGAAACTGCGGTTGTTGAAGAGCATTTCAAACTAGGTGAAATTGAATTTCTTTTAATGTCTAAACATGTTTCAAAACCCTTTGTTTTACATGAAGTTTTTGTAATTGGTGGGAAGTCTAAAGGCAGTTACATCCGACAAGAATTCATTGAAATTCCAGATGGAACCAAAATTCTGATTGATGTAGATTTGAAATTAATGGGGATAATGAAAATTCCAAAACTATTGGACAGATCTAAATTAATTGAAAATTATTCTAAATTGTTGGATGAATTAACTACTTTGTGTGAAAAATCAGTCTGATTTTACTTCTTTATCTTTAGGAGATTCATCAATTTTACCTTTGAAATCCTTCAATTCTTTATCTCCTTCAATCTTTCCTTTCTCAAATTCTCCCTTTGCCTTCCCAAATGTTTTGGCCAGTTCAGGAATTTTTTTAGCACCAAAAATTAGTACTCCTATTACAACAACTAAAACAATGATTTCGGTACTTCCAAGCATTATGTCTCTACTTCTCAGATTTCAGATTTAAGTGTTCAACTTTTCTCTTTGTTTGCGCTCAATGAATAACATGCCTGCAAAATACAATCCAATCATTGGGCCTGCAACAAACATCATCGTTACTCCGGTTCCATCGGGAGTAATGATTGCACCAAAAATTATGATAATGACAATTGCATATCTTGCATTTTTTCTCCAAAAATCTTTTCCAACCATCTCTGACATGGATATTGCATACATGATTAGTGGAAGTTGAAAAGAAAATCCAAATGCCAATAAAAATTGTAATACAAAAGTTACAAATTCCATCACGTTTAGGAAAGTAACTAGTCCTGCTGAATCTCCATATCGATACAGAAATTCTAAGATGTATGGAATTACAAAATTATATGAAAATACACATCCTGCAACAAACAATCCTAACGCAGGCAATGAAATATTTCTACTAACATTAATTTCATTTTCTTTTAATGCTGGTTTGATAAATCCTACAAATTCTTTTATTATTACGGGCATTCCTATTACCATTCCCACTAATGCTGAAACATACATCTGAGCAAAGAAAGCTTGTCCTGGTGCAGTTTGAATTAACTGTACATCTGAAGGAACTAGATTTTCTCTCATGTGATTTGTAATTTGAGCTGCAATGTTGTTTTGAGGATCTGGTGATGGGTAGTATAATGTAACTTCTCCAATGTTAATTGGTTCTGCGTGAAATGTCAAAACCACAACTGTAATAATTCCAATTACTAAAACTACTCTAAGTAATCTTTTTCTTAATTCCTCTAGATGTGCATTAATGCTTTCTAAATTTGACATCTAATCTCGTTTTGTGCAATGATGTATGAAAATGTATATTTTTTAAAAATCGACTATTTTGGAATTGGTAAAAGTTTTGCTTCGGGCATGCCTGATTCCTTTAATGCTTCTGGCGAAATATCTTCAAATTCTAAAGAAATAATTGCTTTTGTATTGAATTTTGTTTCCATATCTCTTGCCAGGGTTCCAATATCCTTACTGGAGAAAATTTGGTCTGAATCTTTCAAAAATATTCTATCTCCTTTTTCCATTTCTTTTCCGTTAAATTTTCCTTGTAAAAATTTGGTAATTTCTGGAAGTTCTTTTCTATCTATGTTGTTGTGGAAATAACAAATTCCCTTAACTGATTCATAGTCATAAGCTGTGCCGTTTCTGTACATAAAAACACCAATAAAATGTGCTTCATCTTCGGGTTCTCTAATGCATTTGATTTCCCAATTTAGTAATTTAGTTTCATCATAATTGAAATCATTCATTTCTTCTGAGGTAATTTTCCAATATCTCATTCTGTCTTTTCTTGCCATATGTAATATGTTCAAATATTCTGGTATAACTATCTAACCCTACTTGACTCTAGAAATCTAAATTACTAGCCTGATGAAATTATTTGTTATAGATACGAAAATCCATTCGCAAATAATATTTGAAATTTTTAGATAGAGAAACTACGTTGGATGATTTGGATTTTTATTTTAATGAAATACAAAATAATAAAATAAATCTAGAACAATTAACATCAATTCTTAAAAATTCTGATGAATCAATAAAATTACAAAAAACCAAATTTTCAAAATAAATCCATAAAAATTGATACTTACAACGATGTTAGAATTTAAGGAAAAACAATTTCTTCTGGATATCGGGAATCTGAATAACGTTGTAAAGAAATTTTAAATTTTTTACAAAAATTTAATCGCCCAATATCTGTTAGATTTAGGTGCAACTGAAGGTTATTTCACATTTAGATTGTCTGAAGATTTTTCTGGAGTTTTTGTTATTGTGGAGAGTCATTCTAAACGTTGTTTATTGGACTCATAAAAAAACAATAATCGAAATATTCTCCTTTTGGAAAAACAAATGAATTTGAAACATCTAAAAAATTTGAAAGAAGTTCAGCATTTTGATATTATTTTGGCTTTGAATGTGGTACATCACTTTGATGATCCTTTTCAAGATGTTCTTGAAACCATAGTTTCTATGTATTCATTTTGTTTCTTTGAACATCCAAACTCATTAGAAAATTCTGCAACAAAGAACTCTCGTCGATTTAAAATTGAAAAACTGAATTTAAAAAAAATTTGAACCTCAACTCTTAAACAAAAATGAATCTGGTTTGGGTGATTCTACAAATAAAAAACTTGAAAGAAAAATGTGGTTGTTAAAAAATACCTCATCAAAAACAATTGATCGTCCATGGCATGGTACTCAAAAATATGGTGATGAATTTGGTCCTGATACTCAAATTGATATTAAATCAACTTTTGATGAAATTGTCATTGATTACGGTTCAAGGAATGATATCAGAACTTGGATTCAAGGTATTGATTTAAGAACATTTTTAGAAAATGATGGAGTATATTCAACAAATGATCAAATTCTTACTTTGATTGATGATATGAAAATTGATAACGCTTGAGATTTGGGTCCTCACAATTTAATTTTAGATGGACATGAATTGTTTCTATTAGTCAGAACGATAAATTCGATGATGTAAACACAAAAGAAAAACTAAAATCATTTTTAGAACAAAGTGGATTGTTGTAATTTTTAAAATTATTCGGAAGATAGATTAATCAGTATTTTGTTAGTTGAATATATGACAAACTATCAAGTACATGTAACAATTGAAAATAAGCCTGGAATCAGTGATCCTGAAGGAAAAACAATCTTAAATGATTTGGTTATGAAAGGTACTCACAAAAATATATCTCAAATTAAAACTGCAAAAATGTTAAAATTCTCAATTGATGAAACTGATAAAGAAACTGCCCAATCAAAAATTAAGGAAATTTGCGATGAATTACGAATTTACAATCCTATGGTTAGTGTAGTAAAAATTGATGTATTTGATGTTTAATCTGATTCAATATTTTCTATAGTGGCATTTATCAAAATTTTACTTCGTAAAAATTCTGTTAAATCTGTTTGAGTAATTACTCCTGCTAGATCATCATTGTCTAAAACAACTAAGCGTCTAATGTTATTGTTTAACATTTTTTGAACAGCAGATTCAATTGATGCATTAGGTTCAACCCATTTGAATTTTTTTGACATTATTGTTTCTAATGGGGTTGTCTGTGACTCGTTGTTATCTGCAACAATTTTTCTCACGATGTCTCTTTCAGAAACTATTCCTACTGGTTTTCCTTCATTCACGACTACTAGAAAACTGATCTCTTTTTCTTTAAGAATAACTGCTGCATCTTGTGCTTTTTTCGTATTTCCGATTGTAATTACATTTTTTTGCATAATATCTCTAACTTTTGCCATAGCGATCCCCCCAAATTATTCACTTAAAAATTGTATCAGGCTGGGCTCAAATTAAATAACTCTGAAACTAAAAACTATTGTGAATGTTGGAGTTGTAGTTTTTCCAGGAAGTAATTGCGATCGAGACATGTATCATGTGTTATCTGACGTTTTTAATCTCAATGCTCAATATTGCTGGCATGACAAACCCCTTCCTGAAAATCTTGACGCTGTTGTATTGCCAGGCGGATTTTCTTATGGTGATAGACTACGAGCAGGTGTAATTGCTGCAAATAGCCCAATCATTCAAGATGTAAAAAAAATTGCTGAAAAAGGACTTCCAATATTGGGTGTTTGTAATGGATTTCAAATTCTTGTAGAATCTGGATTGTTGCCCGGCGTCTTACTGAAAAATGATTCTCTGAATTTTATGTGTGAATGGACAAATTTGATCGTTGAAAATAATAAAACACCTTTTACAAATCAATTTGAACTTAATCAAAAGATACCAATTCCTATTGCAAATGGCGAAGGACGTTATTATGTTGATGATGACACATTGAAAACGCTTGAAGAAAAAAACCAAATTGTTTTCAAATATGATAAAGTTGTAAATGGTTCCTTAAATCAAATTGCAGGTGTCTGTAATGAAGATGGAAATGTTGTTGGCATGATGCCTCATCCTGAAAGAGCTGTAGAATCTGAA
Organism: Nitrosopumilus sp. Nsub; assembly: GCF_001541925.1. Classification (GTDB taxonomy): domain Archaea; phylum Thermoproteota; class Nitrososphaeria; order Nitrososphaerales; family Nitrosopumilaceae; genus Nitrosopumilus. Next base: position 9,262 of record NZ_LQMW01000022.1, on the reverse strand, counting down.
ATAAATCCTCAAGATAACGAACCCTCATCATTAATTTTTGAATCATTATTGAAAAAGGCAGGAATTGAAAATTGAGTTTAGAATCACATGAATTAGAAGAACTAAAAACCAAGATTGGTCGCAATCCTACTTCAACTGAATTACAAATTGTTGCAGCAGAATGGTCTGAACACTGTTCTTACAAATCTTCTAAAAAACATCTCAAAATGTTACCAATGGATGGTCCATTAGTGATTAATGAAAAAGGATATGACTCTGGAGTTTTAGATGTGGGTGATGGCTATGTGGTAACAGCTCACATTGAAAGCCATAATCATCCTTCTGCTGTTGAGCCTTATGGTGGTGCCGCAACTGGTGTTGGAGGAGTAATTCGAGATATTTTATCTGCTGGTACTCGTCCTATTGCACTTCTTGATGGATTGCGTTTTGGAAATATTGAAAATGATAAACATGCAAAATGGCTTTTTAAAAATGCGGTAACTGGAATAGCTGATTACGGAAATTGTTTAGGTATTCCAACTGTTGGGGGTGAAGTTGAATTTGATGAGTGCTACAAAAATTATGCGATGGTTGATGTTGCTGCAATTGGATTTGGTAAAAAAGAAAATTTGATTAAAAACCATGCAAAAAAAGGTGATTTGGTTGTTCTCTTAGGCGGTGCTACTGGAAGAGATGGTATTGGTGGTTCTCAATTTGCATCTGATTCATTAGAAACTGAAGACCGCTCAGCTGTTCAAATTCCTGATCCTTTTATTGAAAAATTAATCATTGAAGCAATTTTGGAAGCACGTAATGAACAACTTATTCATGCAATGAAAGATCTTGGTGGTGGTGGATTATCTTGTGCAGTATCTGAAACTGCTGATGCTTTGGATATTGGAATTGAAATGGATGTAGAAAAAGTACATATCCGTGAATCTGACATGCATTCAGATGAAATAATGATTTCTGAATCTCAAGAAAGAATGTTAATTGTTACTGATAATGAAAAATTAATTAAATTACGAAAAATTTGTGAGAAATTTAGAATCGAATGTTCTGTAATTGGACACGTAACATTTGACAATAAAATGCATGTAAAAAAAGGTGAAACTTCAATTGCAAATATTTCTACAGATATTGTTGCAAATGCAACTTTACTTGATTTGCCTTCAAGAAAACCTGTCTATCTTGAAAATCTTGAAACAGCAAAATCTTTCCCACAACTATCTGATTATTCTGAAACCTTGATGAAATTACTTGGGTCTCCAAATATTGCAAGTAAGATTTGGGTTTATAGTCAATATGATCATGAAGTGGGAATTAGAACTGTTACAAAACCTGGTCATGATGCATCTGTTTTGAGGCTAGATAATGGAAAATCTCTTTCAATTAAGATTGACGGTAATCCAAAACAATGTTACATTAATCCTCGAGAAGGTGCAATTGGTTGTTTTGAAGAAGCATGTAGAAATGTTGTTTGTACTGGGGCAAAACCAATTGGAATGCTAGATCACCTTCAATTTGGAAATCCAAATGATCCTGAAATCTTTTGGACATTTTTGGAATCACTTAAGGGGTTGACAGATTTTGCAAAGGACTTTGAAATTCCTTGTGTTGGTGGAAAAGTAAGTTTGTATAATGAAACATCTGATGGTCCAATCAAACCAACTCCCGTAATTGGTGTTATTGGTTTAATTGACAAAAAACCTTTGAGGATTCAAAAAATTACTTCTGGAAATTCATTAATCATGATTGGTGAAACTAAAGATGAATTGGGCGGTTCAGAATATTCTGAATACGTTCATAAATTTATTGGAGGAAAATGCCCTTCAGTTGACTTTACAGAATCAAAGAAAAATATGAGTTCTGTATTGGAAATAATTGAAAATAAATTAATCAAATCTGCACATGATTGTTCTAAAGGTGGATTGGCAATTGCAATATCTGAACTTTGTATGACAAATCAAATTGGATGTAACATTTCATTGGAAAAAATACCTGGTGAAAAATTAGATTCTGATAAAATTCTATTTTCAGAAAGTCATTCAAGATATTTAATCACATTTGAAAAAGAAAATATTCAAAATCTAGAGGAAATATTGAAAAAACACAATGTATCGTATTCAGTAATTGGTGAGTTTACTGGTGATTCCATTCAATTTAGTAATGATTCTAAACCAATAATTGATCTAAGCGTTGATAAAGCACAAGAGACTTGGTTTAATTCGTTAAGGGAGATGGTTTTACGTGCCTAAAGTAAAAGAAAATTGTGGTGTGGTTGGAATTTACAGTCTTTCTGGTAAGAATGTTGTACCTATGGTATTTGATGCATTACGTGCTTTACAACATAGAGGACAAGAAGCTTGGGGGTTTGCAGTACCTAACAAACCACCATTCAAAAAAGTTGGATTAGTTTCGCACTCCTCATCAGAATTTAAAAAAATTGCACAAGAGTATGCATCACCTTGTGTAATTGGACATGTAAGATACTCTACAATGGGTACAAGTACTTTGGCAAATGCACAACCATTGAAAGTAAAAGATCTTTGTGTTGCACATAACGGAACAATTGCAAATGCACAAGAACTATCCAATTTAGTTGGAGGATGTTCTTTTACTCCTCAAAATGCAAGTGATACTTTGGTCGCTGCAGAAAGATTGGTTTCATTAATTTCTGAAAACGGTGAAATGGGAAAAGCACTATCAATTTTAAAAAATGAAATGGTTGGTTCGTATTGTTTTACTTTTATTTCTGATGATAATTCTGTTTATGCTGCAAGAGATCCTAAAGGTTTTCGTCCAATGGTTTTGGGACATAAAGAGTCTGATGATACATACATTGTAACTTCTGAATCTGCAGCTGTAACTGCAGTTGCTGCAACGTTACAACGAGATGTAACTCCTGGTGAATTAATTAAATTAAGTAAAAATGGTTTAGAGACTGAAAAGTTCTCTGATGATAAATCCCGTGCACATTGTTCATTTGAATTTACTTATTTTGCACATCCATCTAGTATGATGGAAGGACGTAACATCTACATCTCTAGAAAAAATATTGGAAAGTTTATGGCAAAAAAATTCCCAATTAAAGATGCTGATTTGGTAATTCCTGTCCCTGATTCTGCAAGACCTGCAGCCTTGGGTTACGCACAAGAACTAGGCGTATCCTTTGATGAAGGCCTACTCAAAGACAGATACAGCAAGAAAGGTCCTTTGAGAAGTTTCATTGAACCTCACCAAAGTGACAGAGTAGAAATTAACAGATGGATTATTCCAATTAGTGAAATTATTCGAGATAGACATGTTGTAGTAATTGATGATAGTTTGGTTAGGGGAACAAGTTCTAAAGCCATAATCAAAGCACTCAGAAGAGCAGGAGCTAAAAAAATTAGTATGTTAATTACATACCCACAAATTAACTATCCTTGTTATGCTGGAATTGATTTCCCATCTCAAGAGGAACTTGCAACTTACACTGATGGTAAAGAAATGACTACTGAAGAAATAACTGAAATGGTCAGAAAAAGTATTGGTGTTGACTTTTTGGGGTATAATGATGCTGAGAATTTAGCTGATGCAGTTGGCATGCCAAAGGACTCTATGTGCTTTACATGTTCATCTGGAAACTATGATTCTCTTGGAATAAAACCAGACTTTACAAAACGAGATCAAGTCAAAGCAAAAATTTAATCAAATAATCTTATAATTTTAGATTTGATTAAATATGGTATATTTTGTAATGCTTCCATGCAAGCAACATGGAATGGAATAGTAATTGCAGACAGTGATGACACTGTAGTGGTTGAAGGAAATCATTACTTTCCGTTTGATTCTATAAAAAAAGAATATTTCACAAAAACTGACTTGACTACTTTTTGTGGTTGGAAAGGAATGGCAAATTATTATTCAGTTACCATCAATGGTAAGACAAACAAAGACTGTGCATGGTACTATGAAACCCCAAATGATGCTGCCTCCAAAATTAAAGGAATGGTGGCATTTTGGAATGGTGTATCTGTAGAATAATTTCAGTTTAAGAGATTATCATCAAGCATTGCTTGCAAATCACGTGGTGGAATTCCAAATTCAGCTTCTTTGTAGATAGATGTAAGTGTAGAATCTTCTGGAAGTGTCCATCCCGATCCGCCGGGATATAATCTCCATCTTGTTTCTCTCTTTTTGTTGCTATCACCAAACACTATCTTTTCAAGAGAATAGCAATGATCAGGCATTCCGCCATCCGTAGGGTTGCAATAAAAATTATCAGAGTACAGTACTAGTCCATTATGATAATTTGGAGGTTGCCAAAGTTTTTAGGGTTTGCCATATTCTGCAGTCCAACTAAATTCTTCTTCCCATAAACATTTGTGTTTGTTGTAGATGTGGGTAGTGTTTCTAATCTCTTCTCCCGTTACCCATTTGTTTTGTCCAGGAATACAATCAATGTTGGTGTTTGGATATTTTTCTATCTTTTGCCATTCACAAATAACATGATTGAATTTGTGGGTATCATTTTGTATTGGAATGTCTGGTTTTGGTGAATCATCAAATAAGCTTGGTACACAATTTTTTACTAAAATCAAGTCATCTAAATTACTCTCGTATTCATTAGTTTCATTTATTGCATAGATCCAAACGGATCCTAAAACTATTGTGACAGCGATTAATGGTGTTGAAATTAACACAGCTTTTTTCATATTAGTCATTTTTTGTAGTCCCCATAAAAAGTAAAAAAGGTTAGAGGATTATTCCTGTAACACCTTGGAATTCAGATGTGTTGCTATTTGATGTTCCATATAGAGCATCAGTAGTAACTAATCCGCCTTGACCTGATTTGTTATTGCATGATAAACCAGTTGTAGTACCATAATCTTCTGCTATTGTTACATAACACCAGGCAGCATATGCATCTGGAAATCCATATCCTATCACATCTTGGAAACAAGTAACAGTGGATAGAACGGGTGGTTCTGGAACTGATAGTTCAAGCAATGATTATGATATTGATGGAGGTAACGACTTTTCTTCCTTGTCAACTTCATATACGTCCACTAAAGTAACCTATACTCTAACATTCGATGATGAAGACCACCCAGATGAATGGTGGGATGATTTTTGGGATAATTGGAGATCTGTACAATATGGTAGAACTACCGATATTGAATCATTTTATGTCACAAGTGCAGGCATAAACTTCAATGGTATCTGGGATAATGACAAGACCTTTGCAGAATTCTATGGTCAACATGGAAACAAGGTAAGATCATATTCTAGTGGCTCCCCAGTCTATATCAGTAATGTATGGAATCATGCTATGGATACAACAAATGAAAATTCAGGAATGTCTATGACTACATGGACTACCTAGTTCTTTTTTCTTTTATTCGAAAAACAATATCTGTTTTACATTGGTTGTTTTATGGTCTTTGGATCATTCCAATTATAATTAATGCTGAAACTTGGTTTTATGGTGTAAAATTTAGTGGTGAAGTAGCAATTACAATACATTTTGTAATTGGAGTATTTGGAATCTTTTTAGGATATCTAATTTACAAAAAATACAAATTTGCATATGTTGCAAGCATACTACTTTTTGGAATTGTGTTAGCTAGCATGATATTCAATCATTTAAAATCCTAATTTAGAATGACTTTGAATTAACCAAGTCATCCTAAAACCGATCATTTTGTAAAATAATTACGATCATCTTGATCTAAGAATTATCTCAATTGATACCATTCCATGAAATATCAAGAAATAACAGACTCACAATGGGAAGGAATACACAAGCACCTTCCAAAACCAGATAGAACTGGGAGACCAAGATGTGATGACCGCACAACAATAAATGGAATCATCTATGTTTTGATATCTGGATGCAGGTGGAGTGAAATGCCAAAAAGATATGGTAGCAAATCCACTGTGCATCTCAGACTGCAAAACTGGCAGCAAAAAGAAATTTGGAAAAATATTCTATCTGGAATAATAAAATCAGCTCATCAGTCCGGCAAACTGCAACTGCAGAAAGTATCCATCGATTCATCATCAATTTCTGCCAAAAAAGGGGCAACGTAATAGGATATGATGGATTCAAGAAGATAACAGGCACAAAAATACATGTTGCAGTGGAACAAAATGGATTACCGATATCGATTCTATTGAGTTCTTTCTTTGCAGTTCATGCGAGACATGTGAATATGTGAATATAAAGATTTGTTCAATTTGGATTGAACTATTTTTTATTAATCTCATAATTTATGTAAATTTTAATGACGACAAAAAACATCAAAACGATATTGTTTGCTGGACTCATTGTTGCAATGATTCTGCCATTTTCAGGAATGCAAATGGCAGATGCAAAGAGCTATGATAAAGAAACAAAACAAGATCTCAAAAATGATGTAAAAACTTGGTTGAAAGATACAAAGAAAGATAAAAAATCATATGATGAAAAATCCACACAAATAAAGGCCAAATATGACAAATTACTTAGAGAATCAATAGAAGAAATTCGTATTGAAACAAATACGACTGAATTAACTGAGGATGAAATTCAAGGCGCAATTGACTATATTTTTCGTGAAACTGTAAAAGATGAAAAATTAAAAATTGCGAAGGAAAATAAATCAGTTAAACCATTAAACATTGATTTTCTAGAAGCATTTGGTATCCAGATGGCCGAAGCTGCGTGTCCTAGTACAACACATCCAAATTACAAACAAGTCCAAATTGACATTAATGGAGGCTCCTATGGGGGATATTCTTTTAATGGCGACAACGATTTATTTGGGGTAGTGTATAGTGATAATTCTTCAACATGTGTACGAACATATACTTTGTATTTCTTTGATGAAGACCATCCATATCTTGATGCTTTCTATGATGCTTTAAGAATAAGCTGGTATCAAAGAATTATGGATATTGAATCCTTTGATATTAAAAACAATAATCAAATAATATTTGATGATACTTATAGTTCATCAAATGACTTCGATTGTCTAGCTGGAAGCATTGTTGGCTGTCATTTAACAGCAACAAAAACCTATTCTCCAGGCGCTACCATCTATGTTAGCAATACATGGAATCATATGATGAATACATCGGATACAAACCCATCACTATCTACGGTCTCAGTACCTTAGGTATTTTTTTATGATTAAACCAATCTTTTCACTATTAATTGGACTTCCTCTTTATGGAATTTTAATTAGTTTTTTTCCTATGCTAACAGGGAACACATACCCAATTCCAGGAATGATGTTTTACCTTAATCCCATAGTATCTGTGATGTATATTTTTTTTGATTTTATGATTATAGATTTCAATAAAAATTATGATTTCCAAAATATTGATTCTGATAATGTAATTTATCCTATTTTTCTTGTAATTTTCAATTTGTTATTTTGGATACCTGTAGCAATTTTAATTAATAGATATGTGGAGAAACGTAAAACTAACAAAAAACAATAATGTAAATTTACTGATTCTAACATTTTTCCGTATTTTTATTAATATTATTTTTCTGTAATCGATATAGTGTTATTCTTAAGAAAATCATTTTTTAAAAATACCCGTAAAAACTATTTGAATAAAAAACTATCAAAAATTTGTGACACCATGGTTGGATTGGAATTCCGTTTTTGGTTTTGGGGTTTATCCTGATATACAAATCCCCAATAACTAGAAAGTTACTAAATTACGATTAACCGTAATTGTTTGTCAAAAAGAGCATTGATCAAGGAATGATTCCATGAGGAATGTTTTTTTGAATTAATTGTCAATTGTACAACACTTTACCTTTTAACAAAAATCATTCATTTTTACTAGTACGGCAAAAAAGACACAGACAATCTTGTTTGCTGGGTTAATTACTGCATTGATTATTTCTATTAGTGGAATAAGCTCTACATTTGCCGAAGACAAAACAGCAGCAGAACTACAAGATGAAATAGGTACTCAAATCCTCAAACTAAAGGTAGATAATCAACAATTAGAAATGGTTGGAAAAGATTCAACTATTCCTTTGATTATGGCAAATGAAAGAAAAATAGATTCTCTCTTTGCTCAACTGGATGAAGTTATCCCCAAACTACCGATTGCAGAAATATCTGATGCAGATATGCAAAAAATGGAATTTGCTATGGATAGATTACAAGAAATTGGACTTGCTCTTCATAAATTAGGTGTTGATGATTCAACAGGAATACTTGAAGTGGAAGTTGATATTGAAAGAGAATCTAAAAATATAGATGCAAAAATCATGAAAATCATTGGTTCTGATATTCCAACAGAAATTACATATTCAGTAAACAGAGCATCCTTACAAGGTGCTTGTGTTGGACAAGTGGTGATTGTGATAAACAGTCTGGTTTGCAAAATTAAATTAGGTACCTAGGTGAATCCAAATTAAAATCAGTATGATCTAAACTCACTCCTACAGGTGTGTGGAACTGATGGTGTTACATATGAGAACATCTGTGTCCTCCGCAGTCAATCTGGCAATGCTCGTGTGGACTACTACGGAGAGTGTGATGTAGATGATGAAGACCCACAAGAGACCCCTGAGGGTGTCTGTCAGAGAGTGAGTCGAGCTAGACGATGTGTTTATAACATTTCCAACTGTCGTCACCTTGTGAGACCGGAGGAAGGATGCTGTGCTCTTTGTGGTGAGTACATAAACTTTTATATTTGCTTGCATTGCTACCATCTCCCATACCTTTACTGTAGCATTGCCATGGTAACTATGTTTGTCCTTTTTGCTTCAGTGTACAGCAGTAGAAAACAATTGGTTCTGATTGATTGATTATCGCTATAATTTTTTTTGTGTCCAGGTGGAATAATTTTCGTAGCTATTGACTTCAGAGGTCTCGGAGAGTATGTGAAACTCAACCCCAGACTCCGAACCATTGATGATTTCATCGCACTACTCGTAGAGTCTGGTTTTATTTCAGATGAAACGACCAATCGTTGTGAGCTAGACGTGTCCTTCACTTCATCCGAGAACCTTCAAATCACTCTCGAGGCACGCACGCCCGACGATGAAATGTTCTGTGGTGAAGAAAGTGACCGGATTGCTCGCTGGATCAATAACCCAAATATCGCTGCTGATGTCCTACCTCCACAAGTACTCCAGTTTGCTAGTGCAGCTGTATCTGGAGAGGCTATTGTACAGGAGGTGATTGGATTTAGTGGTGCACCTGCACTAGTCAGCTTTCTCTCCCTCACCTTCACGCTCGCTATGTTTCTCATCCATCTATTTATTTAGATTGCCCACTCATAT
>NZ_LQMW01000021.1 GCF_001541925.1 Nitrosopumilus sp. Nsub | reverse complement strand
ATGACCTCCGTCCTTGTGCCAATCCTATGTCACCAACACCACCACCAATGTATGGTCTAGCACCTAACTACGGATGCTGTACGGCCAACTTCAACCAGGGATGGCCCAAATTCACCGAACACTTGGTGATGGAGGCAGCTGGCGGGCGTGGCCTTGTCATCCCGATGTACGCCCCTGTGTCGGTCAAACACAAACTATCCAATGGAGGCGAGGTGGTCATGGATATTAAAACAGACTACCCGTTCAGCGACACGATCATGATTGATATTAATTGTGGTAAAGATATTATGCTCTTGTTGCTGATGATACCTTCGTGGGCTGATAATCCCACTGTGGGCATTAATGGAGGCAAGCCAAACAATGCACTACCTGGTAGGTCAAAGGTCAACTAAAAAAGAGTTTTGAATTCCTGTATTTGAATTTTTGCCTACTACTGATATGAAGTCAGTTCACCACAGTACTGTCGCTTGAAATGGTTGCCACATTTTTTCAAGATTGCACTACACTTTTACCAGGATGACATTGTGTGTTAAAATTCTTTTTGCCTTTTGTTACTAGTGCAATATGCTAGGCATGCATAGAGACGAGCACATGACATCATACCTTTAATAGAGCGGATTACATCTCCTCTGTCTTCTTGCCTTCCTCCAGGCACCCTGTACAATCTTACCTGCTCAGGCCAGACAGACATTGTTGTTAAACTACCGATGAAGATCAGAGTGACTAGGAGGTATAACAACTCAACAGCTGTGTATAGAGGGTGAGTGCTGACTCAGCGAGTTTACGAGCCATTTTTTGCTCATTAAGTCTTGGGTATTAATTTAGCCTGTTCTGTGGGTGTGGGTGGGTGGGGGTTGGGAGTGAGAGACCATGATATATTTCTACCAAAGAGTAGAAGTGATCCCAAACAAAAGATTTTAAAATGTAAAACTGGCAGGGGGTGGGGGGCAAATGTCGTTTCACTACTTACAGGATTGCTGTATGTTCAGTCTCTAGTTAACAATAATATTATTCTCTCTTACAGACCTCTGTTGTATGGCCTTCACATCCAAGAAGATTTCAAGACTCTACGTAGCTATGCATTCAATAGCAAGGATTATCAAGTGACTCCTGGGTCTCCATGGAACTATGCCATAAAGCTGAGCGAGGATGACGTCGACAAGGATCTAGTTGTAGTCGAGACAGGGATAAAGAAGGGAGTGTCCCCATTCTCTACCAATGGTGCACCTGTTATGATCAAAGCTAAGGTAGGGTGGGTGGATGATGGATTACATGTATTGAGTGTGTGGGGTCGAAGGTCAAATGAAGGCTAGTGGGGGTTCAGTACATGCCCTGCAATCTACTAGGACCATCTGTTATAGTTGGAGAGCTTATACAGCTATTGTTATGATTGTGATGAGTGTGTGGGTATATGACAGTGTAAAGGATTGAACCTTGTTCTCAGTGTATGGTCTGTGCTCTACTGGGACCATTTGTTATAGTATGACAGTGTATAATATGATATTGTGGTACTTTGATATACAGTAGCTGTTTTTGTGGCATAATCAAGTAATGACATGTAGAACGTTTAAGCTTGAAAGCTAGGTACATACATGATCAAAAGCCTCATAATGATCTTGCTTAAAATTATTATTAGCATCATAATTTCCTCATGTTTCTGATCGTTAATAATTATTGTTTCATAGGGCCGGCTGTTGGATTCGTGGAAGGTAGCGGCCAACAGTGCAAGTCCGCCCCCTCTCTCTCCCGTTAAGTCGTCCAATCCACTTACAGATATAGTCTTATTGCCGTTTGGATCAACTAACCTCCGTATTGCAGAACTACCTGTGCTTGAAGAGGAATGACTGTTACAGTAGTGTGTGTGTGTGTGTGTGTGGACTCGTCACTGATAATGATTTGTTCAACATGTGCATGTGAGCTTTCTTTCATGCTGTTTTTTGCGTGCTTATATATCGTGTGTGTGTATGTGTGTGTGTGCCTTTAAAGTAACATGTTCTTTGTGTACCTTTAAGGGTTATACTATGGTCTGTGTACGCATAATATTATACCTACACACTGTAGAGTATTCTACTTTTCTATTTAAATGCCAAATATAATTAATAACTGAAGTGCACATGCATGTGCATGTCTTACAATAATCATTACACCACCAAGTTTAAAGTATTATTATATAATTCATGTCACAGACTAGTTAGGAAACAAAGAGCTGACTAAAATGTAATGTACAAAGAGACTACAGTAATAATTATAAGGGTTATGTACAAAATACAAAGTACACAATCATGTATTAACATATCTATAGTAGTGACGGTTGTATAAAAATGTTCTTGATTTCAGCTGTGAAACAAACACTCAATGTTTTAAAACACTAGACCTAAAACAACTTATTGATTTATTCACACTTAAGTAATAATTAACCAGATTAATTTGTCAAAGTTGTAGGTAATCACAGTTGACTACATCCTCTCTGTTGGACCATGTATGTTGACACATTGTATGGAAGTAGCACACCCTTGTGTAGGAAGTCAATGATGTGCTTCGTACAGACACAGCAGGCTGCAAACGGAGATATGATGATGTAGAGAAAAGCCGCAATGAAGCCGAGAGGAATGGCAATCAAGATGAGAAAGACAAACCAAAGGATAGACCACAGCCAACCACAAGCCATCGCGAGGTGTTAATCACTGATAGAGAATAGGTGAACCTATAACATACATCAATCAATGGTAGGATATGAGGAAAAGGAATTATCAGTGAAAAAATTCTAGTCTGAAAGTTCAAACACAGTCTATAGCTAGCATGCCCTGTACAGTGATGCGGCACAGTATCAATACACATATTATTATGGAGTACTAGTATAGTAGGCAGGGGTTGGAAGGTCAGGGGTTGGGTTCAGTTCTGTACTTGCCTTTAGGCAACACATTGGTAATAATTATTAGCTGGACAACCTTGTGTGTTAGCTCCCTCCAGTTGTGGTATACACACACTGGCAATAGAACTCATACAATCTCAGATTAACTTTCCAAGTTAAAGGTTAAGCTTAGCCACAAAACACGACCTAATTAGGATATCTCAAAGGTACATAATTTGTACATGTCATTGTGGACAGTGAGTATTAATTACAAACATTCTTGTTATTTCCACATTAGTGTCTCCGACATCAACACTATCAAACCTCCTGACAATGCATAGTGACATTGTGAAATTATTGGACTTGTGCCATGAACGATTAAACTAGATTGATGTTATGGTGGTTGCTAGCTTTAGGGAGGCAAAGTTAATGAATTCTTTTAACAAACTCAGAGCCAGAAAGGATATTGGATGCCCTGTTTTGGCTAAAGCATTCTGCTACGTACACAATTAAAATAACACACCCAAAACTGTTGTGTTAAAGTGAAACCTGTCTTAAAGACCACCTGCATGCAGAGACCACCTCTCTATAAAGATATTGTTTGTGTCCCAATAGTGCTTGTACCATCTATTTTGTCCTACGTAAAGAGACCATCTCTCTATCAAGGTTAAATGTTTGTGGCCCAGAGGTGGTCACTGTAGATAGGTTTCACTAACACAATAGTAAACATGAAACCAGGCTCTTCAAATTATGTCCTAAACTGTGTTTGTACTTTAGTCACAGTGATTAAAATAAAGGTCTACATCTATCTACCCTTGATCTAAATCTGTATAGATCTACACAGACCATGCTCAAAATAATACATGTATAATGGACAAAACGGTCTATGACAACTATTACACAGTGTATATTATAGATCAAAAAGTGAGGTCCTAGGCCTAGTATTAGCATAGATGGTATTTATAGTAGATCTATAGAGACTTTATATAAACTACTTTGAGCACTTTCTAAACAGAAATTCATAGAACAGACAACACGATCGGTGTACTATTAAATCAACATCACATGCCATTTTTCTTCGTAAATTCTATACACAAAGAAACTCACCAATTCAACAGGCTTTGTTTGGTCAGCTCAGCTAGTTAGTTCATACAATTCTCAGAGTAATGATCGTCAAACCAAGAGAGTATGTTTCATTTTTTAGATTTAAGCATCTGTTTATAACGATCCATTCCAGTATATGAGTCCCAGTATATACAGTACAGTGCAATTTTGGTCTATTATTGAACACCATGAACATGAACGAACAATTTGTTAACAACAACAACAACAAACAACAACAACAAACAATGGGTAAAAATTGGGCGAATTGGATACTCTACTAGTGACTGTTTGATTTCTCTGATTCCTTCAGGGTAAGTTGAGCAAACGTGATGAAAGCCGAAAACATCTCTTCACAGCTTGGAAGGACCTGTGTGTGTGTTGTGAGTGTGTGTGTGTGCATGCATGCATATATGGGTGGTGTGGGGGTTGCATGTGCAATATGTACTAATATACACAAACCTCAGTAGTTGGAAGAAGGAATCCGACATAAGTAGTGTCATTCGAAGCCTTAGGTCGCAGCTCTATCGTCAAGGGAACAAGGTCATTGCTGTCTGGGTAATGGTCATCATTCCGAGATCCTACTGCTAACATCTATCTTTTAGAAGCTGCATTACTTTTAGCAGGACTAGATGGAATAAAAAATAAAACTGATCCTGGAGATCCTATTGAAGAAAATGTTTACAAACTCTCAACAGAGAAAAAAAGAGAATACAATATTGGTTCTTTACCTGTATCGTTAAAGGGTTCATTAGACGCTCTAAGTAGTGATTCTAACTTTTTAGAAGAAGTTTTTACAAAAGATTTTCTTGAAACTTATTCTGAATTAAAATACAAGGAATATACTGCTTTTGCACAAACTCCTACTGCATGGGAAGTTTCTATGTATGCAGATGCATAAGTGGTACAAATCTCAAAAATAACACTTTTAAAATTAGATTTTAATTTTTTATTATGAATTACAAACTACTTGCACTTTCACTATTACTTATTCCCGGTTTTGCAGGAATTGCATATGGCCATACAGTTGATGCAGTTGGTGAATATCGTATAGAAATTGGTTGGATGAATGAACCTGTTATGTCTGGAGAGACAAATGGACTTGAATTGTATGTTAGCCCATTAGAATCCTGTCCTGATATTTCTATACCTTTAGAATGTGCAAATTCTCAAGAATTTAAAAATGGAATTGAGGGATTAAAAAAATTATTAAAAATTCAATTTGTATATGATAAAACAGAAACAATTACTCTTCCATTAGCTGCAGATCATGATATTCCAGGAAAATACTATGCTTTCATTACGCCTACTGTTTCAGGATATTTCCAAGCAAATCTTATTGGAAAAATTTTAGAAACTCCTGTCAATTTATCAATGCACCCACCGCCAATTGCAGAAAGATCATACATTGAATTTCCCCAATCAGCGGATTTGGCTTTAACTGAAGTTATTGATGATAATTCAAAACTTGAACAAAGAATAACTACCTTGGAAAATACTATCAAAAATCTAGAAGATTCTAATGAACAAAAACAAGATGAATTAGATAGCTCATATGTTATAGTATTACCAATTGCAATAATTGCAATCATTATGGCAATCATTGCGTTATTAAAAACAAAAAAAAATTGAATCTATGAGTATTTTTTTATAGAATTTTCCAAATCATTGATATTCTGTGATGTAATAAACTACAAGTATAGGAAAATGATTACAGATCCTAACTAGGCTGATAAAAAATGGTAGAATCTAATTATGATATTTTAGGTATTGTAGAAGGAACTACTGAAAAAGAGATTAGAGATGCATTTAGAAGATTAGCATTACAATTCCATTCGGATCGTGGTGGAGAAAATGAACAATTTATTAAAATCAAACAAGCATATGATGATCTAAAAATTGGAAAAAAATATCCTGATACCGATATTGAAAAAATCAAAAATTCTAGAGTTTATTCTGATGAGAATGAAGAAGACATTAGAAGAAAAAATCAGATTTTAGGTCAAGAATTATCTAAAGAAATGAAAACTGCTGAAGAATGGGCATCTGCATTAAATCGTTCAAATATTACTGGTACTAGATTATTTGGTTCAAAAACTCTTGGTGAAATAGAATTAGAAAGAAAAGCAACAGGTACATTATCTATTAAAGGTAATTTTATGGCTGGAACTTTAACGTATGATGGACCTATAATTATGCAAGGAAGTATTACTAGCCCTTCTTGGACTCAAGAATATAAAACAAATATTCATTTAACAAAAGGTGATTTCAAATTCATTAATCCATTAGAAAATAAATACAAAATTGATAATGGTGCACAAATTATTGTAGATAATGGAAATGCAGTTGTAGGCAATATCTATGGTAGAAAATTTAGAGTTGAAGACAAAGAAGGTAGAGTAGGAGTTTTTAAAATTCAAGAACATAGAACAAGTGTTTTTGCTATTAAAGGAAAAATTATTGCTGAAAATATTGTTAATACAGTATTTCTAGATGGCGATTCAATTATTGTTTTAAATGTTGAAGAAGATGTAATACTTTCTGCACGTGAGATCCTATTTTATGGTAGTAAGTTAACTTTTGATTGTGTAATAAAATTAAAACAAAATGGTACGATTAGATTTTTTGAAACTTTTTCTATCCAAGGATTAAGTGGAGATGCAATTATAGAATTAGAAAATGGTAAAAAAATTAGATTATTTGATCTAAAAACTAAAAAAATTAAAAATTTAGCTGATGAATTTGTTCCTCATAAAGAAAATTACAATAAAGATGCTACTATGGTAGGAAATGGATTTACAATTACTTATGAGATGTTAGATAATTTATCTAAAAAACCAACTAAAAAATCAAATTGGAAATCAAAATTCAAATTTTCAAAAGATTAGATTTCAAAATAAGTAGCCTTAATTAAAAATAATAAAAAGAAATTAAAAATTGTAGAACTAATCTAATCGATTAATTCAGTCCAACCTTTGACGAAGACTGAGTTCTTGTAGAGTGGAACTGGTTGTCCAACTGTAAAGTCCATTGGTCTCATCCAAAAGATTGCTTTTGTTGGGCATACACCGATGCATGCACCATCAGAAATACATCTTTCTGGGTAGAAAACAAATGCTTTACCTCTCTTCCAGCCTTCAACTGGTTTTACTCTAAGGACATCAGGACCTAATGTTGTACAGATTTCTACACAGAGTGCGCATCCGATACACATTTGTTCACTTATGTCTGGAATAATTCCTACTGGCATAACAAAATTCAATCGAGATTCGTGCTTAATATAATTTACCTAGATTTTTTGAGCTATAACGGCGTTTCAAATTTTATAACGGCGTTTGAGTTAGATCGCTTTACTCTTTTCTTTTGATTTTTTCTGATCGTAATCAATAATTCTAATTGTGAGTTTATTTTGAATTTTTTTTAGAAAGTATAGGTTTGTTTCAGATAATTTCATTATGTGTTTGCCTCCAGGAGACAAAACCCATTCAGAATTATCTTTATTTTTAGCCATCCCAGTTACTACAATTGTACAATCATTTTGTTTGCCTAATGATGAAAGTAACATTAAACATGAATTAACAAATCTGGCAGATTCTAAATTATCAAAAAGATTGTAAATTCCATTAAATGAATCAATAATAATCAAAAATTCTTTTTCTGAAATTTTACAAATAATTTCTGATAATTTTTCTTTCCAATCAAGCTTATTTGGTCTAAAAATTACTAAATCTTTTTTTTGTTTAATTATTTTTGATTCAATATATCCAGAATATAACAAATCCATATCTACAAAAATAATTGGATTCTTTTCAAAAACAATCAAATTACTTAAAAATTCTATTTTATGAAATGAATTTGAACATAAAACGAGGCTAGGTACATTTTTTTTAAATTCATTTTGAAAATATTCTAGATTATCATTTAGATTTATCTCAGGATTTTTATCCAACACCAAAGTAGGTTTTTACAGATATAATAATGAATTTGATGTCAAAAGATATTTCTGATGATTTTCCTATCTCAAACAAAATCTATTTGAACAATGCATCTGTTTCTTTGATGCCCTTACAGAGTATTAACGCAATGAATGATTTTTTAATTTCATATAATTCCCTAGGGCCTGATTCTAAAGATTCGGCATTATTAATTGAAGAAAAACTAGATAATGTAAGAAAAATTATTGCTAAAATAATTTGTTGTAATCCTGAAGAAGTAATTTTAACTCATAGTACTACTGATGGAATTAATATTGTTGCAAATGGTCTATCTTTTGATAATAATTCTAATATTGTTATTAGAGGAATGACTCATGAACACCATTCAAATTTTTATCCATGGATAAAATTAAAAAATAAAATTTCAGTTAGAAATCTTCCAATTGATTCAAATGGATTTTTCAAATTAGATGATTTGAAATCAAATGTAGATAATAATACAAAATTATTAGCTATAAGTCATGCTTTGTATAATACTGGTTCTATTTTACCTGCAGAAAAAATTTCTACTGTCCTCAAAAAAGAAATTCCATTTTTTATTGATAGTGCACAAACAATTGGATGCATTGGTACACATGATGTCTCAAAATTGGGATGTGATTTTATGTCATTTAATGGATCTAAATGGCTATGTGGACCGATGGGAACAGGTTTATTTTATTGTAAAAAGGAATCAAGTGAATTATTAGAACCAAAAACTATTGGAGGCGAATCTGCAATTCTTGAAAATGATGATAATTTAATTTTCAAGGATCTACCTGAAAAATTTCAAACTGGTTTTAGAAATTATGTTGGAATTGTTGGATTAGAATCTTCAGTAAAATATTTGTTAAATTTTGGTATGGAAAATATTCGTGAAAAAAATCAAAATCTATCTAATCTATTTAGAGATGAATTAGAAAAAATCTCTAATGTAATTTTGTACGGTCCAGATGATCCTGAAAAACGAACTAGTATTGTTTCATTTAATATTAAGAATTTTGATCCTGAGAAAGTTGTAGAAAAACTTGAAAAACAAAATATTATTTTAGCAGTAAGAGAAATAATGGAAAAAAAAATTATTCGTGTATCGCCTCATTTTTTTAATAATGAATCTGATATGTTAAAAGTAATTGATGAAATTAAAAAATTATAGATTTTCTTGTTCTTCAATAACCATCATAGTAAGAGTTGATTGAACTTTACTGATTTTTCTAATTTTATTTGTAATTATTGCTCTTAATTTTTCTGCGTCATCTGATGATATTTTTAAAACGATATCATATACTCCATAAACTCCTCTTATTTCATATTCTACATTTTCATCAGTAAGAATTTGTTTAATTTCAGTAATTATCGAAACGTCTGTACCTAAATCAGAATTTAACAATACATAAGCAGTAGGCACAATTTATTTTCGATAAAACAGTATTTAACTTTTCATACTTTAAAATTAATTTTAAATTTCAGCAATTATTTTCGTAATGCTAAAAATATAGTGTATCGATTAAATGAATGTATGAGTAAACCTGGTAATATTTGGAGAAAAGTTCACGGAAAAATTACAAAAAAACCTACAAATTTTTCTTGGTTAATTGAAGAAAAATTAGCTGGTTCAGGAATTCCTACTTCACTTCATGAATTTGATTGGCTTCTAAATCAAGGTGTAAAATCGATTGTTACTATGACTGAAAATCCTTTACCAGATGAATGGACTAGTAAAATTGATTATCTACATGTTCCAACGGCTGATTTCCATGCTCCTGATATGGAAGGAATAGATTCTGCAGTTGAATTTATTCAAAATCAAATAAAAAATAATCAATCAGTGATGGTTCATTGTGCTGCAGGATTAGGAAGAGCTGGAACAATTCTTGCATGCTATTTTATAAAATATGAAAATTTTTCAGCTAAAAAAGCAATTGAAAAAATTCGAAAAGAAAGACCTGGTTCTATTCAATCTGATGTACAAGAATTAGCAATTGGTTATTATGAAAAATATGTTAGAAATTAGTTTAAACAAATTCTGAAACTAATTTTCCATCAACATTTTTAATTTTTAATGTAATATTTTCTTGAAAATGTAATGTTAATCCACCTTCAGCATCTGGATCTTCAACTTTTACCAATTCTAGCATTTTGATTTTATCAAATTTTTCCATTCATTATCTCCTATTCTGGAATTGATACGGTTTCAATTTTTCCATCTACTGCTTTGATAAACATAAACCTGTTATCTTTAAGGATGAATGTAATTCCACCTTCTTTATCAGGTTCTTCAACTTCAAGAATTGGTTGTCCCAATAGACCGTCATATTTTGCCATTGTTAATCCAAGAAAAAAGTTCCTTATATCCTAATTGATTATAATTTCTATTTCATTAGAATTATTTTTGATATTGCCCTGTTCTGTATAATCATGCTTTTGCCATGATGAAAATACTTCGGCTCCTATCTTGTGTTTACCTTTTCCTAAATCAGATGCTTTGAATACGAACTTTTCATTAAAGTCCAAGAATTCTTCTCTAACTTCTTCTTCACTTAATCTGATAAATGGTTCAAAGTTTTTTGCAATTTGAACCCAAATTCTTCTATCTTTCATTGGATTAACTAATTTTGGATTTCTCGTCCAAAAAATAGCAGCTTTTCGATATGAATCAATTGTTCTACCTAATTCCTTCTTTCTAAATCCACCAGATGTCAATTTTACACCATATTTGAGCTTCATTGAAACATCATTGTTATTGTATGCTTTAGTCCAATTTGCTTCATTGAATGCATCTCTTAGTCCTCCTTCAATTGAAAATTGGACATTTATCTCAATATTTTCATCTGAAGAGTACTCTTCTTTGGATTTTTCTAGTGTTATTTGTGAAATTTTGCTTTCTGCCATGCTACAGTTCATATGATTTATATCCGCAATAAGTGCTTTTTCTGAATACATGAATGCAGAAGTAATCAGTTCAGAACCCAAAGAAATCAGTATTTCTGTCACAGAAACTGATATTGGAGTATTATACATTATCCAACACGAACTTCTAAAGGCCTCAAATGTTGATTTTGCAGGTGTTATCGTTAAACATCCATTGACGAATGAGTGCTGGATGAGAATTAATTCTAGTTCAAAACCATTAACTGAGGTCAAAAAATCAGCAGAATCTGCAATAAAGATGGCTGATGAGTTCAAAGAATTATTTACTTCAAAATTGGGGTAAATTAAATTGAAATTTTGCCCCAAATGTGAGGTTAAACTAAAAAAAGGTGAATCAGGTCTAGAGTGTTCTAAATGTGGTTACGTTGATGGAGAAAAAGTTACTGAAAAGAAAAAGATTATTGAGGAAGAACCAGATTTTTCACTACTTGCTTTTGAAGGAAACGAAGGCGAAGAAGCTCATCCTACTGTAAAAATTGATTGTGAAAAATGTGGTCATGATGAAGCAGTTGGTTGGATGTTTCAAACTAGAAGTGCAGATGAACCTACAACTAGATTTTATCGTTGTCAAAAGTGTAAATACACTTGGCGTGATTACACATAAGGTTTAACTGGAACTTATAGCCAAGAAAATTAAATTGACTTTTGGAGCTAAAACAAATGGTTCAGATGATCTAAAAGCCATAATTTCTGCAATATCCACTTTAGTAGAAGAAGCAACTTTTGTTGCAACATCTGAAGGAATTTCCTTTAGAGGAATGGATCCTTCTCACGTTGCTTTAATTGATATATCTTGGCCAAATTCAGCATTTGAAAAATATGAATGTGATAGTGATATTAAATTTGGAGTTAGAATAGATGAATTTTCAAAACTTATCAAACGTGCAGATAAAAAAGATAGTATTGAAATCAGTATTTCTGAAGAGAATATGTTACTTGTAACAGTTGGAAAAAATAAAAAATATAAAATTCGTCTTATTGAAAGCTCAGCAACTGATACGCCATTACCAAAAATTCCTTATGATTCAAAAATTATTTTAACATCCTCAAAATTTGATAAAATTCTAGGTGATGTACAAGTTGTTTCTGATTATTTAACAATTAATACATCTGAATCAAAAGGTGATTTTTCTGGAAAGGGTGATTCTGGAGAAGTAGTTATTGATCTTGATAAAGATGATGATGATATCGAAGAAATATCTTCAAAATCTGACAGTGTTGGTACTTACAGCCTTGAATATCTCAATCCTGTAGTTAAAGCCGTAGGCAGTAATGCTGGATTTATCACCTGTGAATTCTCTAGTGCAAAACCACTCAGAATTGAGTTTAAAGTCGCAAATATAGGAAGAATCCATTTTTATCTTGCTCCACGTGTGGAAACTTAAAGCATTTAAACATTGAATAATTCAGATAGTTTAACATGAAACTTGTTTTAAAATACGGTGGGACATCAATATCTAATACAAAAGATATTCAATCAGTAGCTAAACATGTAATATCATTATCCAAAAAACATCAACTTGCAATAGTTTGTTCAGCAACAAGTGGAACAACTGATGATCTAATAGAAATATCTGAATCTATCAAAAAAGAAAATAAATCTAAGGCAGAACAACTTGCATCAAAAATCACCAATAGACATAAACAATTAGCAAAACAAATAATCAAAAAATCTAACATTCAAAAAAAATTATTAATTAAGTTAAATGATGATTTTAAAGAACTTCTTGCACTAATAGATGGTTTAGTTTTGTTAGGAGAAGTAACATCCAGATCAATGGATTATTTAATTTCATTTGGAGAAAGATTTTCTGGAAAATTACTTGCAGCTACAATAAATGATTTAGGAAAAAAATCTATTCCACAAACTGGTAAAGAGATAGGAATCGTTACTGATTCTAATTTTAGTGAATCAAAACCACTTATGGATACAACCAGATTAAGAGTTTCAAAAAACATTGATACATTATTTTCTAAAAAAACTATTCCTGTAATAGGTGGATTTTCAGGCGCAGATCAACACGGACATACAACAACATTTGGTAGAGGTGGCTCTGATTATTCTGCAACAATAATCGGTTCTTGTATAAAAGCTGATGAAATTTGGTTAATGAGTGATGTTGATGGATTAATGACTGCAGATCCCAAAATTGTGAAAAATGCAAAATTACTCAAAGAAGTTTCTTACACTGAAGCAATTGAAATGGCTTTGTTTGGTGCAAAACAAATTCATCCACGAACATTTGAACCTCTATTGGCAAAAAAAATACCAATGAAAATTAGAAATTCATTAAATGTAAAAAATGAAGGAACTTTAGTTACTTCTTCACCTTCTGCATCTGTAAAAAATACTGTAAAATGTGTTAGTAATATTCGTAATAATGGATTAATTGATATTCAAGGTGGAAGTATGATCGGAACACCAGGAACTGCAGCTAAAATATTTGCAACTTTGGCAAAAGCTGGAATTAATGTAATGATGATTTCTCAAAATCCTTCTGAATCAAGTATAACAATTGTAGTAAAAAATACTGATCTTGATAAGGCCGTTAGTGTATTGGAGATGGATCTATTAGGTAAAATCATTAAAAAATTAGAAGTTACTACGGGAGTTTCAATAATTGCGTTAATTGGTTCAGGAATGCGAGGAACAATTGGTGTTGCATCTAAAGTTTTTGCAGCAATTGAGAAAAATAAAGTCAACGTATCTATGATTACACAGGGTTCATCAGAACTTAATCTTGCATTGGTAGTAAAAAATTCTGATACAAAGTCTGCTGTACGTGCAATACATGATGCATTTACACTAGACAAAATCAATTAAGACAAATAATTTAAAGTAATAAAATCAGTCAAAATTATTGAAAAAAATTATCATCGTTTTAATAATTGGAATTTTTGTTACTGGAATTATTTCAGTTTCAACTTTTTCAGATCAATATGTTGATGCAGGATCTACAAAAAAAGTTCATTTTACTCAAACAATCACATCTTCTCAAGATCCTGGATTAGGTTATGAGAATAATCAATTAGCTCTTGTTTTGTCTCCAAATGAAGGTACAATTTATGATGGTTCAATGACATTTACTTCAAGTGAATTAGTTAATGTTGTTGTTTTACACGAAATTAATCAAAATGATGTGAAAGGACAAGATACATGGACTATTAATGAAAATACAATTTATGGAAAATCTGTAATTAATCCTGAAAAAAAATCAGGTTCAATTGAATTTACAGGTGCAGGAGTTGCATTACATTCAACTAATTCAAAAGAATTTACTACAACTGTTAGTGTTGATGGTTGGATTAGAGGACAACCAACTCAAGTACTTGAACAAAAATTTGAATTTCAAAAAGAAGAACCCTCATTACTACTTTCACGAGCTAGTATTCCTGTAGAAATTCCAATGCATAAAGGAATGCACAATGGAAATGAAATTCTTTACATAATTACTGATGCGAGTACTAAAGATTATGTAAATACAATTTCAGAAAAACAAGAATATAGTATTCAATTATCAAAATCACTTGAAAATATCCCAGAAAATAATTTACAAAAAATTTTTCTTTTTAAGAATGGAATTAAAGGAGATGGATTTTTTGGATTTCAGAATGAAATTTTTTTCAATACTCCAGAACAATCAGATTATTCCCCATTAGCAACAATAACTGAAGTTACATGGAAGCCAGGTCAAAAAGAAATTGTTTTTGAATCAGCTTCAGATATTATAGACGCTGAAAAATCAGGCAGAATTAAATTCAATGAAACAAATGTAGTAGTAAATACTCCTCAAATAAAATGGTCAAGTAATCAAATGACTGAACGTTCTGACAAACAAATTAGTAACAAAATGTCATTTTCAGGAGGTCAAATTACTGATATTAATGAAAATGAAATGATTGTAACTTTTGTTGCACATAGAAGCTGGGATTTAGATGGAAAAACAATTTACTATATCATTACTGATGTATCTCCTATTGGACCATCAAAATTAATGGGTGTTACACATTCTCAATCAATTTCAGATCTCTTGACCCATTCATCTATAATTGATCAGTATCAATTCAAAAATGGAATTAAAGGATCTGGTTCGTTAGATTTTCAACCAGAAATTTTCAACTTTTCTTCATCTGAAGAAAATTATAATCCGATATCAAAAATATATCTTGTAGAATGGCATGATTCTAAATCTGCACAAATTTTGCAAACAAAATCTGATATTGATTCATTTAGAGATAATGATCTAATTACAGTTAGTATTGCACGTCCATCAAATAGTGAATACGTAATTAATTCTCCAATAGTTGATCCATTTCAATAAAAGTATCGCTAAACGGATAAATTAGTTGAGAAAAAAATTATTTTTAATTGACTGGAAAACTCTACATTGTTGGTGTTGGTCCTGGACACCATGATCATATGACATTTCGAGCAAAAGAAGTAATTTCTGAAAGTGATACTATTGTTGGATATGAAACTTATGTAAATTTAGTTCAAGATCTCATAGGAGGTAAAACTATTCACCGATATGCTATGACTCAAGAAGTTGAAAGAGCACATCAGTGTATTGATCTTGCAAAATCTGGAAAAATTGTTTCTTTAGTATCTAGTGGAGATCCTGGAATTTATGGAATGGCTGGATTGATTTATGAAACTCTTGCAGCAACAGGTTGGGTTCCCTCTGATGAACTTAAAGTAGAAATTATTCCTGGAGTATCAGCTTTGAATTCATGCGCATCGATTGTTGGCTCACCATTAATGACTGATTTTGCTGTTGTTAGTATGAGTGATCTTATGGTACCTTGGGAGATAATTCAAAAACGTGTAGAATCAGCTGCTCAAGGTGATTTTGTACTAGTAATCTATAACCCTAAAAGTAAGAAAAGGATTCATCAATTACAAGATACACAAAAAATCTTACTAAAACATAGGAAACCTACAACTCCTGTTGCAATTATTAAAAGTGCGTATAGAGAATCTGAAGCAATTGTTATGACTGATTTAGAAAATTTACTTAATTTTGATGAAGAGTTGGGTATGACAAGTACTGTGATAATTGGTAATTCATCAACATATACCTACAAAGATTTAATGATCAATCCAAGAGGATACAAATCAAAATATAATTTACATGAACAAACTAATCCTAATCTAAAAGTTTAGAAACTCTTCTTGATAGCTTCGGAAATCTCTTCACTAAGATTTAATTTTTCTCTTATAGGACTAACCACTTTAACTAGATAGTTCCCAACAGTTTGTTTTAAATCTCCTGGATGTAGTTTATTTTCTGCAAAATCTGAATGTAGCTCATCGTAATTAGAATATGAAACATTACCACCGTATTTTTCTGGTCTTTCAACATTCATTTCATTAAATTCATGAAAAATTACATTTTTTGCAATTTCTAATACTGGATTACTTTCAACATTTTGTTCTTCACACCAAGATTTGCTAATCTTTTTCTTAATTTCATTGTCGGTATTGTGAATAAATATGCCTGAGTTTGGGTCTGATTTGCTCATTTTTCCTAAAACTTGGGAATTCTCAGTATCAGCTGGTTTTGAGAGTCCTGGTAATAATTTATGATGAACAGAAACTGGAACTTTCCATTTCATTTTAGGAAAAATCTCTCTTACTAACATGTGAATTTTTCTTTGATCCATTCCTGCATGTGCAATATCAACATCTAAAGAATGAATATCAACTGCTTGCATTGCTGGATAAAGTAATTTAGCTACATCTATTTTGTTATCATCTTCAGAACGACCCATTATCGTTAATGTTCGCATTGTTCTAGCGATTGACATATGTTTTGTAAATTTTACAAGTTCAGCCCAATACTCTGTTTTTTCTTCATACAATTTAGAACCTAAAACAATTTCTGCATTTGGACAAACGAGTTTGAAAGCATCTTGATAGTATTTTGAAACCTTAGAAATTGTGTCCCAATCTCCTCCTAATTTATCATTGATTAAAGTGTGCCAATCTGCAAGAAAAATTTTGCAATTAACTCCTGCTTTCACAAAATCATTTATTTTAAAACCTGTACTGATCAAACTACCTAAATGTAAAAATCCAGAAATTTCTAAACCAATGTAATGATTTGGAGATGAATTCGTTTTAAATAATTCAATTAATTCTTCACGTGTTACAACCTCTTCAGTAGGAGGTTTTTCAATTAAATCTACTTTTTCAATTATATCCAAATCAAAACAACTTTTAAAATCTAAGCCTATAAAGTTATTTAAAATAATTTTGATAAATAGAATATTTGAATATAGGTAAATTCTATTATTCTTGTGACTCTTGAAGAAGGATTAGACTTAATCAATAATTATAAAAAAGGATTAGAAAAATTTTTAGAAACATTACCTGAACAATCTGTCCAATTAGGCTCAGAAATGATTCAAGTTCTGACTTTAAATTCTAAAAATCAAATTGCAAATTTAGAAGCAATAGAAAAATCACTATTGCGACCGGCAAAATCTTAGTTTATTGAATTTTTAAAATTGTTATTTACAATTTTTTTTATGTTTTCTTAATTCTTCACTATAATCAAATTCAGCTCCACAAGCTCGACATTTTTCCTTTTTCTTGTTATGGGCTTTTTCTTGGTGTTTTTTCAATCTTTCAGAATCTAGTAATACTGTTCCACATTTTTTACATTTCAAATCATTTTTACTTGATCCAAATAATCCCATCAGTTTACAAAGTATCTCATAGTATAAAACATAATTTTATCAAGATTTTTTTTGAAATACTTTCAAAAAATAAGATTTTTTCTTATAATTTTTATTCATCTAAACTTTTTCTAGGTTTTACACTTAGATAAAATGCATGTGCACTAATTATGAATGCTGCAAGAAATACTTTAGTTGCAAAAACCAAGTTCCATGGACGATCAGGATCTGGATAAGCTACTAACAATTTATCAATATCTGGTACTATTCCATTTACTACTCCTGCTGTCATTTGTGCATTTAAAACTGTAAAATTGTATAAAACTTCATAAAAAGAAATTATTGCAAATCCAAGTAACATCAATTGAAGTAAAGCCATTCTTGTTCCAACAATTTTGTCACCAGCAGTTCGTCTCCAACCAATTCTAGTACAACAGTACCATCCAATTATTGTCGAAAAAAATATCCAAGTTGAAACTCTAGCAAAATTTTCAAATGGAATAGTTGTATTGTGAATTACTTCTCCCATTACATACGTTCCATGTTCTAACCATTCTAACATTGTAGCATAAACACCAAAAATTAATGATGAAACCATAATTGCACCACAAATATAGAAAATATACAAATAGACTTTGTAACCTGAATCAGTTTTTTCTAAATGTCGTGGTTTCATTCTATGATTTGCCAAATTTTGAAATATAAAAATTCATACCTATTAAACGAGATTTATAGAGTAGTTATTCTACGGCAAATTATTGAAAATACCCATAAACATTCCTTTTGTAGGCAAGGAAGAAATTTCAGTAGTCACTTCTATTCTTAAAAACAGTGCTTTAACTTCTTCAGCAAATCAAGGCGGAAAACATGTTCAAAATTTTGAAAAATCAGTTTCTTCATTTGTAAATTCAAAATATACGATTGCTGTAAATTCTGGAACTGCAGCATTACAAGCAGCACTTTATGCTTTAGATATCAAACATGGTGATGAAGTTTTAATTCCATCATTCACTTTTGTTGCAACTGCAAATTCTGTACTTTCTACTGGTGCAAAACCTGTTTTTGTCGATATTCTAAAAGATAATTTTACAATGGATCCAGATCAACTTGAGAAAAAAATTACAAAAAAATCCAAAGCAATTGTTCCTGTACACCTATATGGGAATGTGGCTTATTTGGATAAAATTTCTGAGATTGCTAAAAAATACAATATACCAATAATAGAAGATTCTGCTCAATCACTTGGATCTACTTTTAAAAATAAACATACGGGAACATTTTTTGAAATGGGATGCTATAGTATGTACCCGGCAAAAGTGATGACTGCAGGTGAAGGAGGATTTATTGTTACAAACAGCAAAAAATTACGAGACAAATTATTGATGATTAGAAATCACGGAATGGTAAAAGGATATGATACAAGAATCCTTGGTCTTAATTTGAGATTACCTGAAATAAATGCGGCAATTGCACAAGTACAAATGAAAAAATTACCAAAATTTTTGAAAGCAAGACAAAAAAATGCAGAACTTTTAACAGAATTACTTTCCAAATCAAATCTTACTTTACCGATTCAAAGAAAACATGAAAAAGTAAATTGGTATCTTTACACTGTTACTTCACCAAAACGTAATACTCTTTTGAAAAAACTTAATGAAAAAGGAGTGGGTGCAGCCTCGTATTATCCAACACCTGTTCACAAAACCCCCTTTTACAAATCTAAAACAAAATTACCAATAACTGAATGGGCTGCTTCAAAAGTACTTTCTTTACCAATACATCCTAAAGTAACTACAAAAAATATTGAATTTATTTCTAAATCAATTTTTGAAATACTTTGAATAAATTAAGTGACGTAATTGGAAAACTTTGTGAGGTTCTTCTACCTATTCCTGAAGAATTCTATATTGGTAACACTAATTCATCAATTTGTATTTGTACACTTTCTAGTATAAAATTACTAAAAGAATTAAAAAACTCTGAAATTATTGAAAATGTTGCAATAGCTGGAAGATTATTTACTGAAAACAAAGGAATTGATTCAATTATAAAATGTGTTAATCAAAATAAAAAAATTAAAACAATTATTGTATGTGGAAAGGAAGTTTGGGGTCACAAATCAGGTCACTCATTATTTCAATTGCATAAATATGGGGTTGACAAGAATTACAGAATTATCAATTCAACTAGTCCTGAACCGATTCTAACTGTTTCAAATTCCCAAATTCAGTATTTTCAAAAAGAAATTACTCTTGTAAATTTGATTAATGAAACAAATATGCAATTAATTATTAAAAAAATTCAATCAAACTAGTAACCGTTTTTTTGTCTTTCATGATTAATTTGGTTTTTTCTTTTGTATTCATCTAAAATATCATCAGGTGTTAATTTCAATTCTAATGATGCCTGAACTACAAAATGCCATATGTCAATTAATTCTTCTCTAGCCTCATTTTGATTAAATTCAGTAGGTGTTTTCCACCATTTCCAATTTGTAGTTCTTTGTAATTCGACTGCTTCATGCATAATTGCAGTACATAATGCTGATACTCTACCTTCAGTATCTTTAGGATATCTATCTAATTTCATTACTTCAGACAGACCTTTTTGAAGTTTGAAAATTTCATCTAATCGATCTTCATTTTTTTCTGACAAGATATTATTAATTTTAAAAATAATTTAACTTAAGTCTTTTTAGAACTGGATCATTTTTTCATATGATTTTAGACGTTTTTTAATATCGCCATTTTTAATTTTGAGTAATCCATCTAAACCATATCTTTCAACTGCAAATGATCCAAGAACATTTCCGTATACCACAGCCTTTTTAATTTCTGAAATTTTTGTTGTTTTTTTACTAGCAAGATATCCAATCATTGCTCCAGCAAATGAATCTCCTGCACCTGTTGGGTCTACAACATTCTCTAATGAGAATCCTGCAGTAGGAAAAACAACATCATCATAAAACATCAAAGAACCATGTTCACCTTTTTTAATTATAATGTATTTTGCACCCCACTGTCTCATTTTTTTTGCACATTTGATTAAATTATGTTCTTTTGTTAGCAGCTTTGCTTCTTCATCATTGATTACAACTGCATCAACATTTTTTATCATTTTAATTACTGCACTTCTTTTTGTTGATATCCAAAAATCTATGGTATCACACATTGAAAATTTCACATTATCAAATTCTTTAATTAATTTTGTATTTTGTTCTGGATCATTATTTGCAAGGTAAACAAATTGTGATTTCTTATATTCGTCAGGTACAATTGGTTTAAAATCTCCTAACACGTTTAATTCTGTTTTTAAAGTAGATCTTGTGCTTAAGGTATTATCATATTTTCCATCATATCTGAATGTTTTACCTTTGCTAATGGTTAATCCTTGTAAATCTAGATATTTTGATAAAATATTATGATTTTTTCTTGAAAAATCTTCTCCTACAACTGCAATTAATCCTGTTTTTACAAAATTACTTGAAGAAATTGCTGCATATGTTGCTGCTCCGCCTAAGACATTTTTTAGAGTTTTAGTTGGTGTTCTAATTGTATCTAGGGCTGTTGAACCAAAAACAGTAAGCATTAATCAAAAAATAATTTTTATTGTATAAATTTCCTTGTTTGTTCTTCATTTGGATAATGATCAAATGAAACATCAATTGAAGTTATCAATAAATCATATTTTGTAATTCCTGAAATCTTTACAGATTTAGACTCATCTGAAATATTTTTTATTGTAAATGTGCCTTCAACTAAACTAGAACTTAGTGAATATAGTGTAAAAGATTCTAATTTACCCTCTCCAACAACTTCATTGTCATAAGAAACAAAAAATTCTATGTTACCTGCTGGAAGTGTTAGCAATGATGGATTTTTAAATTCTAATTCAATTTTGTAATTCGTTTCTATTTTATTTTCATTAATGATCTCATTTTCAGAAAGATTTACAGATATTTGTGATGCTGATTGAATTTATGAATATCCTATTATTCCAACTAATAAGAAAAATACAATTACTGCACTTTTCTTCTTTAATGATGTCATGATAAATTCTCAAAAAATTTTCTTTTAACTTAAAATTAGTAAAAATTCCTAATTATTTGTGTAAAATTTTTGATTTAATCTTAAATCTCATTAGAGCTATCTCAATAAATCAAAATTAACTCAATTATTCTCATTGGCACGAATAAAGCTTAAACTAGGTGAGAACGAAATTGAAGTTGATTCTAGAGATTTCTACGTTGATAATCAAACATTAGGCGAAATAATTGATAATATTTCTCAATATATGCCAGAAAATCAAGCAAAAATTGTATATGAATCTGATTTTAAACAAACTTCCACTAATAATGATACTGGTTTGGAATCATTAGATGATGCAGAAACATTTGAGCCAGAATTTAATGAACCAAAGCATATTCAATCTAGTGAAATTTTGTCAAAACTAAAAATTTTAGAAACCAGTAAATTTTTTGATTCACCACGATCAGTTGGTGAAACTGTTCAACAACTTAGAGAATATGGGTGGGCTACTAGTATATTAGATGTTTCAAAAGCATTAGCAAAAATGGCTTTAACTAAAAAATTCACTAAAATTTCAATTGAAAACCAAATTCGTTATTCAATTGAATCAATCCCTTTATCTAATTAGAAGAATAGTTGCATTTTGAACAATTAGAAAAAATTTCACCATCTAGATGATCAAAATGTGTATTACATTCCTGACACGTGTGATGCATGTCAAAATATCCATCTTTTTCAGTAATTCCTATTTTATGTGATTCTAGATTTGTGCTTTTACACTTTATACAATGACAACCACATTCCATTTTCATGATTTTTCTCAGATAATGTATGTATAGTTTCTATATCTATACAAATCATTGGATAAAAAACGTGAAGTTCCAATAGAAATAGATGATCATTTCAAACTTTTTGGGAAAGAACCATGGGAAGTTGAATATGGTGAAAAATGTCTCATTTGTGATGTTAGAATAGATGAATATGGTTTTTGTTCATGTGGCTCTAGCGGAGAGTAAATTTTCTCATTAATGGAACAGTCAAAATTATCATAAATCCCATTATTAATGGAATAAACATTGAAAATTCTGGAATCACTGTGGTTCCGACTATTGTAATTTGGCCTGGTGTTTCAGGCTTTAAATTTAGTGAAACAATATTTCCTTCTCTAACAAATTTTGAATATTTTATTTTTTCATCATCTAATAATATAACATATGGGCCACCTAACAATTCTTCTGACATTGAAATAGTTACGAATTCGTTTTCATCATTTACTTGAAAACTAATACTTTTTTCTGGTTGATTAAAATTAAAATATTGAATTTCTGAATTTGTAATAATTTCTACATCAAATTCATTTTCTTCCCATGTAACTTTTTTCATTATTTTTGATTCATCATTATAAAATTCAATTTCTGCAATTCCTCCACCATTAATTGAAATTCCTTTTTTATTATCTAAAAATATTAAATTATTATTCACAAAAATCAATTCAACTGATTCATCAAATAAAACACTAAATTTTTTTGGATAAGAAATTTCAGTACTAAATAAGTTGTCATCTAAACTTGCATTTTCTAAATTGTATTCTATTATTGTAGTTAGTTTTGATGGTAAAACAAGTATGGATTCATTTCCAAGTCCATCATTTCCAATTCCAGATTCTATTTTTTCCCCTAACTCATTTGTTACAATCAAATTTGAAACGTCACCAGTAAATAGTGGTACCGAACCGGGCATTTTTGAAGAACTAATTAAATGTCTAACATCAATTTCTCCATCTAAGTTAATTTTTACTTCAATTGATTCTTGCTTTAATTCAGAACCAATTGTTAACTGTCCATAAACTGTTGGAATTACAGTAATTAATCCAAAAATTAAGATTGCAGAAATTATTTTTGTGTTCATTTATTCTAAAGTAATTTTTGTCATTACAACTTTTTCTAGCGGACAATCATTTCCATCTCTATCCATATTGACAATTTTATCTGCCACATCCATACCTTCTTTGACTTGACCAAATACTGTGTATTGTCTATCTAAAAATGCACTATCTGATGTAACAATGAAAAATTGTGAGCCTGCACTATCTGGATCTTGTGCTCTTGCCATAGATACAATTCCTCGTAAATGTGATCTTGAACTAAATTCTGCTTTAACATTATACCCTGGTCCGCCCATTCCCCAAGAACCCTTATTGTCAGTTTTTGTATTTGGGTCTCCTCCTTGAATCATAAATCCAGGAATTACTCTATGAAATAGTGTTCCATCATAAAATCCATCTTTAGCTAATTTTTCAAAATTTCTTACAGTTTCTGGAGCTAAGTCTGGTAATAATTCAAATGAAATTTTTCCATGGTTAGTTTCAATATTTGCAGTTGTCATAAAGTTGAGGAAATTAAATTATCATAAAAGTCTTTTTGATAATTCATCTGAACTTTTTCTATACTAGATTTTTTTAAAAAAATTACAAATTGTTTTTGTATTAACTGTAATAGAAATTAAGATTTTATTTTTTGTTATTAGAGAAAATTATTTCTGATATCCAATTTTTCTAAATTTTCAAGTTATAGTGTTATATAGATCGATGAGAAATATGATCTATTGAGTCGTACCAACCAAAGCACGATAATTAAAGAAGCAATTAATTCCTATTTAGATAAAGGAGTTACTGACAAACAAGACATCTATACCAAAGTAGTTGATGAACTCGGTGTTCCAAGACCTACAGTACGAAGGGTTGCAAGAGATCTAAGAACTGAATTATTACAAAAGATCCAAATCTTACAATCTGATATGCCTAAAATCTCTAGTACTCCTGAAGAATCAGAGTAAAATCAACTCCTTTTCCTTTTTAATTCTTTTATTTTCTGATAACTAGCATTACTATTATAAAGAATGAATTTTTGCATTAAAATATGGGATATTGGAAAAATCATATGGCAACCATCATTACAGCAGGATTTGCTGCAGTATTAACTGGACTTTGGCCACCATTCTATGATTATGCACCAATTCTAAATTTCGTCTTTATCATGGCAGTTCCAATAACATGGTTTTTGGCTTTAACTTGTTGGATATCTCAAAAAAGTGTAGATTATGCAACAAATCATGGTCATGATCATGTTGTTCACCAAAAAAAAAGCTTGAGTAATTCACAAACTGTTCAAGTAGAAGTTCCAAAACAAATTAACTTATCACAAATTCAACAAATTCAAAACGAATTATCTGGAGAATTAGATGAATTAAAATCATCTGTAGAACTAAAAGATGATGAAATTGAAAGACTAAACCAAGAAATTTCTAACCTCAAAACACTTGTACAAATTGAATCACTAAAAGCTGAATTAGCAAATCTAAAGGCTTTATCATCTAAAAGAAAATAATTTTAATCTTTACAGTGGCAAGTAATTATACCGTGATTTCCTTTACATTTAGGACAGCTTACTGCTCCACCATAATGACATTTACATGAACATAATTCAGTTGGATCTTTTTTTAAACTCAATATACTTAGTTAACAAGAATGGTATTTGACTTTTGCAATATTGGAATAAATTTTAATTTCTATTCTTTTTTTAATTTAGATGCAAGTTGTAATGTTTCATCTACCATTTCTTTTAATCTACTTTTTATATCTTCATCTGAAATTTGATTATTTGTAAATATTTCAGTTGTAAGATATACTGCATTTGGATTTGTAATTACTCGAAAGTATGATAACAATTATGTAATCATTGTTTGAACATCAACAAAACCAATATTTCCAGCAGCTAAAATTACCATTCCTGCAATTTTACCTTCAGTTTTTTTATAATCAACATATTCAAAGAGATTTTTTAATGCAGAGCTAAATAACGAGTTATAAATTGGCAAACCAATCAACACATATCTGCTTCCATTATGTCTTTTGCAGCATTCTTTGTTGCTTCATTATTTTCTACATCATCCTCTATAACATTCAATTTCTCCTTCTGAAAGGCTGATGAATTTTGTCTCTGGATTTTTTGATTTTGTATACTCGTTAACATACTTCATAATTATCTGTGTATTGGCAGTTTTTCTTGGACTACCTGAAATGACTACCATTTTCATAATTTTGACTAATGTTCTTTGTATTTGATATCTGCAATTTTTAAAATTAAACGGGCTTGGAGGGCTTCGATCCCTCGACCTGTAACTTAGGAGGCTACTGCGCTATCCATGTTGCGCGTCAAATTTGACTCTGCGCTACAAGCCCAGCAGAAAAAACCTTCTAAATTATTTAAGCCTAATCAAGATTAGTTTGAATCAAATCTTGAATTTCTTTCCAATCCGAATTTTCTTTATCTTCCCAATTTTCGTAATATACAACATCTTTTAGATCTAATCTTGGTAACCATTTTGCAGTTTCAAGATCTGGTTTGTCTGCAAATTCATTGACATATCCTAAACACAAGTATGCCACAGGAACTACGTGCTCTGGTAACTTGAGAGTATCTTTTAGAGTTTCGTTTGATAAAATACTTACCCAGCCTAATCCGACTCCTTCAGTTCTTGCTGACAACCATAAATTTTGAATTGCACAACATACACTGTATAGTCCAGCTTCAGGAATACTAGATCTACCTATTACAAATGGACCAAATTTTGTTGGGTCATATGTTACACAAAGATTAACAGGTGATTCTAAAATTCCTTCTAGCTTAAAGGATATGTATTTTGATTTTTTGGGTTCTTCAACTATTTGTGAAGAACGTCTTTTTTCCTCATCAAATGACTCTTTGATTTTCTTTTTAGTTTCTTGATCTTTAATTAAAATAAAATTCCATGGTTGAGAAAATCCTACTGATGGTGCATGATGTGCAGCATGAAGAATTTTTGATAATTTTTCATCTTCAATTGGTTTTGATATGAAATGTGATCTTACGTCCCTTCTGGAATAAATTGCCTTGTAAAAGCCTCTTTTTTCCTCATCAGTAAATTCCTCTTTCATGTTTATACCTATTTTCTCTTTTTATTCATCTTTTCTTTTTTTAAACGTTAATAATGTCTGAACCTTGATTTTAACTTCAAAGGGCCGGTGGTCTAGTTTGGTTATGATACTGCCTCGACACGGCAGTGACCGAGAGTTCA
The DNA here is from genome assembly GCF_001541925.1 of Nitrosopumilus sp. Nsub. GTDB lineage: Archaea > Thermoproteota > Nitrososphaeria > Nitrososphaerales > Nitrosopumilaceae > Nitrosopumilus. The sequence continues at coordinate 47,570 of NZ_LQMW01000021.1, read as the reverse complement.
AATCTCTCCCGGCCCATTTTATCTATTTTTCAGTTCTGAATTCATTTTCACCAACACTCCATGTTGTTTGAGTGGTGATGATGCCTTCAGCAACAAATTTTGTTACTTTGTTATTTGTCATGTCTTCATAAATCGTTGAACTAACATCAACTTTATTCAAAACAAATGTACTTTTCAATGGAACCTCAGAACCTGCATAAAAAATTGCTCTTCCTGGTAAAGCTATATCTTCTGTAGAATATTCTCCAGACCCTAATAGTTGATCATCTCCAAATAATTCATATGCAATTGATGAAACAGTAAATGTTTTCTCACTAGGATTTTTTACAAGAAATGTAATGTTAAATTTTGATTCATTTTCTCCAGATTCTCTTAATGTGATATCTGTTAATTGTATTTCAACTTGGTTTAATGATTCATTATCTAAACTTGCATAATATACAATTCCTCCCATTAAAGCTAAAACTCCAGCTATTGCTGCATAAACTGTTAGTCTACTTTGTAATGCCAACTTAGTTTGACTTTTCATCTACAAGTAAAAAATGTTGTCAAGATCCAAATACATAATATTTGATAGAGTATTTGGTTAAACATGGCTGCAATAGAACATGCAATTCTTACATGGATTCATCTTGTTTGTGCTGCAATATGGGTTGGAGGTTCACTTTTTATTGGAATTGTTTTTTCACCGCTTCTAAAAACTATGACTAATTCTATACAAGAAAGAATGCAAATAATGATTAAAGTTGGAAAACGATTTAACAAAATTGCTGTACCGTCATTAATTATTATGATGGCAACTGGTTTGTATAATTCACATTTAATTTTAGGTAAACCCAATATTCTTTTTGAAACAAGTTATGGTCAATTCTTAATTATTAAAATAATACTTGTTATTGTATTAATTATTACATATGCTGTACATGTTAGAGTGATTCGCAAAGATGTTGAAGAAAAAATCATGTCAAATCAAATGTCAGAACCTGAAATTCAAACATTACGAAAAAAAATTATTATTCTTGGTGAAATAACTGTGGTTCTCTCACTTGCAATTCTATTTTTTGCATCTTTACTTGATGCTGGTGTTTGATACTCCTTCAATTATTACTTCAAAACCATTTGAAATTTTTCCAATACCATACTTACATCCGGTAATTTTTGATGTTACAAACAAATTTGTTTCTAAATGCTTTGTAATTTCCTTAACTTCAAATTTTGTTTTGCCTGAGCCTAAACTTGCAGGTACTACTAACATATCTGCCAGATTTTTATCTGCCCCCAAAGAATTATCTAAAATTTCTTCAATATCCAAATCAAATTTTTGTGTATTTTTATCAAATAATCCATCAACCCCAATAATTGAATTTTCATCAAGACTGTAAATTAGTACCGAAGCTCCAGAATCACTTGCTTCTTCTTCTTTGATTTCAATTTCAATTTGAAAATTATGCTCTTTAATTTTTTCTTCAATTTCTTTAATTTTTTCTTCAATAATTTGTATTGGAATTTTTGAAAATGTACATTTCAATTTCAATTTCTGTTTTTTTCTTTTAGATAATTTAATTGGTTTTATTTTTGATGGTTCTACTTCTAGTTTTATTATTCCTTGACCTTTTGGATAATATCCCCTTTTTGTTATTTCAATTTGAAATCTTATTCCCATTTTAGAATATGCATCTTTGAGTACATATTTTGTATAATTCATTGTTGGACTCCATAAAACATCTGTACCTCCTTTGATTAGCAAATTTAGTTTTTTTTGTGAAATTGAGACTACGGGGATTAAAACTTGTAAAATTAAAGAAATACTTCCAGCTGTTTTTACATCTTCAATTAATTCTAAATTTTTAATTTCTCCTGGAATAAATTTTAATTCTGTTGAGCCAACTGTGTCGCCAATTACTTTTGCATTTGAAATTTTTTGTAAAATTCTAATTGCTGTAAGATGTTGAGGTTTTAGTCCTCCATTTTTTCTATTCTTTCTGATATTTTCTAAATGAATTGGTTGATTTGTAATGCATGATAATGTGATTGCTGAACGTACAATTTGCCCCCCACCTTCTCCATGAGCTCCATTAATTTTTAAAAAATTCATATTTTTTACTTATTAACACTCTTTATGATAGTTTTTTAAAAAGTCATTTCCTATATTTTCTATGAATGGTTTGTTAATAGGAAGATTTCAACCATTTCATTTAGGTCACCTTGCAGCATTACAATTTGCATTATCAAAAGTTGATAAACTTTGGTTAGGCTTAGGTAGTTCAAATAAACCAATGGAAAAAACCAATCCCTTTACTGTTGAAGAAAGACGACAGATGATTTTGTCTTCTATTGATGATTCAATTAAAAACAAAATTTCAATTTATTCAATTCCAGATTTAGATAATCATGTTAAATGGATTGAAAATATTGATACCATAGTTCCAGATTATCAAATTGTTTTTTCAAACGATCCAATGACTGAACATTTGTATTCAAAAAGAAATGTCAAAGTACTTTCAATTCCTTTTTTAAAAAGGAATCAATTATCTGGAACTAGAATTAGAAATTTAATTTATAACGATCAAAAATGGGAAAATTTTGTTCCAGAAGGTACAAAAAATTTTTTACTTAACACTAGTGCTAAAGATCATCTAAAAAATCTCTAATTATAAATACACCCCGACTACATAATTAGATAGATAATAATGGAATATCTTTCTATGCTCCCTGGTCCAACTAATGTACCAAATCGAGTAATGAGGGCTATGCTTGCACCAATTATTAATCATAGAAGTGATGATTTTGTAGAATTATACACTGATGTAGTTGATAAAACTCAAAAAGTATTTCAAACACAAAATGATATTGTAGCACTTTCTGCATCTGGAACAGGTGCTGTTGAAGCAGGAGTAATTAATGTAGTTAAGAAAGGCGATAAAGTAATAATTCCAGTTAATGGTGAATTTAGTACTAGATTATCTCAATTAATTGAGGGTCAAGGTGCAAATGTAATTAAACTTCAGACTCCACCAGGAGAAAATGCAACTTTTGATCAAGTAAAAGAGGCATTTGATAATAATAAAGATGTTAAAGCATTCTATGTTGTTCACAATGAAACGTCTACTGGAACAATGGTAAATTATCTTGATAAAGTATCTGATTTAACATCTAGAAATGATGCAATGTATGTTGTAGATTCTGTTTCTCTACTTGGTGGTGCTAATCTTGAAGTAGATAAATGGAATATTGATGTCTGTCTAACTGGTTCTCAAAAAGCAATTGCAGCTCCTCCTGGAATTTCTCCAGTTTCTGTTAGTGCTAAAGCCAAAAAATACATGATTGAAAATCCTCCACCTACACACTACTTCAATTTAGCAAGATATTTCAAATATTATGATGAAGAAAAACACACTCCATTTACACCTGCATTACCATTGATGTATGCATATCGAGAAGCCCTATCAATAATGTTAGAAGAAGGATTACAAAATGTCTTTAATCGTCACAAAGTTTGCTCTGATGCCTTGTACTCTGGATTAAGTGCAATTGGATTAACACCATTTGCAAAAGAAGAAGATCGTTCAATTTCTATTGTTGCATTAAACTATCTCGATGGATTAGAAGACAAAATTTTCAGAAGCACGCTAGCTGATAAATTCAAAGTGTTAGTTGCAGGCGGTTTTGGCAATCTTAAAGGTAAAGTATTCCGAGTTGGATGTATGGGTGAAGTAAGTCCATATCATGTAATGAGAACTATTTCAGCAATTTCATCAACTTTAGCAATGATGGGATATGAGACTGATGCAGCAGCAGGACTCAAAACTGCAGAAGATAAACTAAAAGCTCTTCCTAACCCTTCTTAAAATTAAGAACGTTTAACTAATATAAGGAAATTCGAAAACGATCACATTGACTTTTGATAAAGGCTCATTAATCTTAGTTGATTATACTGCAAAAGTAAAAGATGATGATGAGGTATTTGATACCACTCTAGAAGCAGATGCAAAAAAATATTCACTTCATGAGGAAAATGCAAAATATCATCCTAAACTAGTTTCAATTGGTGAAACATCTTATCCTGTGTTAAAAGGATTTGATGAAGCATTAGCAAAAACATCAGTTGGAGATAAGCTTACAATTGAAGTAACACCTGACAAGGGTTTTGGTGCAAGAGATTCTACAAAAGTTAGAATGATTCCACTAAGAAAATTAGGTGAAGATGCAGAAAAAGTTTCAGTTGGTGATACAATTGAAGTTGATAATAAAAGAGGAATTATTCGCTTTATTGGTTCAGGTAGAGTTCAAATTGATTATAATCATAGATATGCAGGAAAAACAATTCTTTATGATGTTAATGTACTCAAAGCTTTAGATACACCAAATGATAAAGTTGATGCAATTCTAAAAGAACGACTCCCAGTTGAAGATAGTAAAATTGCTTTTGATTTGAAAGATAAGGAAGCAAGTATTACAATTCCTGAAGATATTTTACGTGCTGATGGTTTACAAATAATGAAACATTTTATCCAAATGGATATTTTCAAATTTGTTAATACATTAGAAAAAATCAGTTTTGTTGAAACTCACATCAACAAACAAGCTCCTGCCAAGAAACCTGAAGCAAAAGAAAAAACTTCTTAAATTAAATAACTTTTGTTGATTTTGCCAGATTCAATGCTGTTTTTTTAGTCATAATTTTTTCTTTTAAGATTGTGTAACGTTGAGGTCTTAATCCTTGCGCCATTATCAAAGCTTCAATAATTTTATCCGATTCTATTCCAATTTGTTTTGCTGTTGTTGGTGCACCTACATCTTTTAACGTTTTAATAATTTTTTTCCAATCTTGTCCTTGTAATTTTGCTATCATAATAGAACCAATTCCACATTTTTCTCCATGAAGTCCAATTCCTGGAGCAATTTTATCAAGTGCATGTGAAAATAGATGTTCTGCCCCAGAACATGGTCTACTGCTTCCAGCAATACATGATGCAACTCCTGCACTAATTAATCCCTCTACAACTACACGATGATCTATTCCTTTACGTGCAAATTCTGAAGAATTTTCCATGACAATTTTTGCACTCATCATTGCCAAGTCTGCAGCATATCTTCCATAGTATTCTTTTTTCTTTTTATGACCTAATTGCCAATCTTTTACAGCTATAATATTTGCAATAAGATCTCCACAACCACTAGCCAATAATTTTGATGGAGCTTTTTTAATTACATCTATGTCTACAAAAACTCCTAATGGAGCTGATGCTACAATTGAATGAGGTTTATCACTTTTCACAGAAACAAACGGACTTGCCATTCCGTCATGTGATGCAGCAGTTGGTAAGCTAACAAATGGTATGGATAAATTAAATGAAACTAGTTTTGCAGTATCTACCGAACGACCTCCTCCGATTCCTATAATTAAATCTGAATTATCTCTCTTAACAGATTTTTGAATTTTATCAATTGATTTTATTTGATTGTCAATTGATGTATGCCAAATATGTTGAATTTTCTTAATTTTTAGTGATTTTTCTATTTTAGATTTTAAAACATTTTGAACATTTGTTCCACTAATCAATGAAACTTTTTTTGGTTTATTTAATGAATATAGGAATTTTCCAAAGTCTTCGATATTTTTTTCCCCGATCTCTATTAGTCTAGGTAATTCCATTGTGTGTGATTGCATGCGATCCTCCTTTTTCTTCATTATTTATCATTTCAATGGATCAAAAAGTTATTTAAAAGGGTGACATGACATTTACTTTATCTTAAGAGGTATATTTTGTCTACAAACGTTGAAGAAAAAATTTTGCATGGGACTACTACAGTAGGTATTAAGGCAAAAGATGGTGTAGTTTTGTGCGCAGATATGAGGGCCAGTGCTGGATACTTTATTGCAAATAATAATACGATGAAAATTCAGCAAATTGACAAGCATGCAGGTTTAACTTTAGCAGGTGGTGTTGCAGATGCACAAAACATTGTAGATGTTTTACGATATCATTCTAATTTACACAGAGTAGATAAACAAAATTCAATATCTATTCATTCTCTAGCAAGACTCTGTTCATTAATCTTCCATCAAAATAGAGGATATCCTTTCATGGCCGATATTTTACTCGGTGGTTATGATGCAAGTGGTCCTGCATTGTTTAATGTTGATATGTTTGGTTCTGTTGAAGAGAAATCTTATGTTACCACTGGAAGTGGCTCTCCAGTAGCTTATGGTTTATTGGAAGAAGAATATCGAAATGACCTCACAGTTGAAGAGGCAAAAAAAATAGCTTTAAGAGCTGTTAAAGCTGCAATTGTTAGAAACATTGGTACTGGTGATGGAATAAACATCGCAGTAATGGACAAAGATGGATTCCGTCTATTAACCGATGAACAAAAGAAAGCAGTTATCGAACTTTGATTTAATGCAAAAAAAACAACCTCCAAAAGAATTACCTCCTAGTAGCCAGAATATAATGGCAACCATACTGCAAAGTATGCCAAAAGAAGCTAGTATCACAAAAATCGAATATGAAGGACCAAGAATTGCACTTTATACAAATTCACCTAGATATCTTTTAGAAAACAATGAAACAATTTCAAAACTTGTTAATATTATCAAAAAACGAATTGTTATTCGAACTGATGAATCCATAAGAAAACCAGAAGATGAATGTAGAAAAATTATTGCAGAGCATGTACCAGAAGAGGCCAACTTACAAGCTACTCTTTTTGATACATCAACTGGTGAAGTATCAATTGAAGCAAAAAGACCTTGGTTGTTACAAAGAAATGCCAAAGAATTCAATCATGCAGATTTAACAGAAAAAATTGGATGGCGATTAAGAATTAGAAAAGCTACTACCGTTCCATCTAGAACTATTCAAACAATTAATGCAACTCTAAAACAAGCTTCTGGTGAAAGAAGTAAACAAATGAAACAAGTTGGTGATGATATTTTTAGACCTCGCTTGTCACAAAGAACTGAAGTATCTCTTCATACTCTTGGTGGTTTTGGTCAAGTAGGTAGATCTTCAATGCTGTTATCTACACCAGAAAGTAAAATTTTAGTTGATTGTGGCATTAATCCTGGTGCACGTTCTCCAATGGACTCATACCCACGACTTGATTCTTTAGATATCACATTAGATGAACTTGATGCTGTAGTAATTGGACATGCTCATTTAGATCATACCGGATTTTTACCTGCCCTATGCAAATATGGTTACAAAGGTCCGATTTATTGTAGTGAACCAACATTGCCTATGATGAACTTAATTCAACTAGATGCAATTAAAGTTGCAGCAGCACAAGGTAGAACCCCAATGTATGCTGAAAGAGATGTAAAGCAAGTAATGAGACAAACCATTACTTTACCCTATGGAACTGTAACTGATATTTCACCTGACATAAAATTAGTACTTGCTAATGCAGGGCATATTCTTGGTTCTGCATTATGTCATTTCCATATTGGTAATGGTGATCACAATTTTGTATATTCTGGTGATATCAAATTTGGAAAAAGTATTTTATTTGAAGCTGCAAGTTGGAATTTTCCTCGAGTAGAAACATTACTAATTGAAAGTACATATGGTCTTAGAGAAGATGTGCAACCTACAAGACAACAAGTAGAATCTTCTTTTATCAACGCAGTAAACAATACTTTGGCAGATGGAGGTAAAGTCTTAATTCCAATTCCTGCAGTTGGTCGTGCACAAGAAATCATGATGGTCATTGATCATTACATGAAATCTGGTGAAATGGTTGAGGCTCCAGTTTTTACTGAAGGCATGATCTCTGAAGCATCAGCAATCCATGAATCTTATCCTGAATATCTTGCACGAGAATTAAAACAGAAAATTTTAGAAACAGATGATAATCCATTTGATTCTGAGTACTTTACAAATATTGAACATGCTGATGCCAGAGAAGAACCAATGAGAGAAAACTCTCCATGTATAATTTTAGCAACATCTGGAATGTTAGAGGGTGGACCAGTTTTAGAATATTTCAAAAATATTGCTCCTGATCCAAAAAACAAAGTCGTGTTTGTTTCTTATCAAGTTAATGGAACTTTAGGAAGACGTGTACTTGATGGTTCTAAACAAGTTTCTATGTTGGGAAAAGAAGGTAAAGTCGAAGTTGTTTCTGTAAATTGTGGAGTTGAAAAACTAGATGGATTCAGTGGACATAGTGATTACAATCAACTAATGTCATTTGTACAAAGACTACGACCAAAACTTCGTCGTGTTTTAGTTAATCACGGTGAACGCTCAAAATCAGAAAACCTTGCTATGAATATTAGAAGAACCTTCAAACTCCCTGCTCATTATCCTCAAGTTCAAGAAGCTATAAAATTATTTTAAATCGTATTCTGGTTTCCAGATCTTTATGCTAGATGGAGTAACAATAATTCTTTCTTCACCTAATCTTGCAATATCTGCATCAGCTGTTTTAGCAATCGAATACAATTCTTCTACAACTTTACGTAATTGATCCACATCTTTTTGTGCCAATGGTGTAACTCTAAGTATCAAAATTATTCCTTTTTTGATATCCTCCTTAATAGAATGTACGTCGCTACTATCTCTAATTGTAATTGCCTTTAGATATGTAGGATTTTCTTGCTTTTGCATTATGATTAAAAATGAGATCTACTCCCTCAAAAACTCTTCCTTAGTTTTAACTAATTTTTCAAATTTTTCACGCCTACATTCTAAATTGAATGTATGATTCTTCTTTTGCACTTTCTGAAGTAATTTCTTCAACTGAATCATTCTGTTTAATCGAAACAATTGCTGTATTGTCATTTGGTGCATCAGAATATCTTAAAGTGACAGATGCTGCAAATTGAAGATGTTTTTTGGAATTTGTTCCGCGTAAAATTGAAACTGGACCAACGAAATCTTTTGCTTCAAGTAATGTGTCATCTGGTAATGCAATTGCTTTTATCATTTCATTTTCATCTTTATTTCTCCCAACAACAAATTTTGTTTCTTGATCTAATCTGAAATGTCTTCCAATTTTTAATAAATCGATATCATTTATTGTTGGATTTTTTGTATGTTCAAACAAATCTTTTGCTTTAATTCCAAATTGTGGTTCTGTTAACAAACAACCACCTCCAGCATTTGGTGGATTTTCAATTCCATATTTTTTTGCCATGTCTAATTGATTTCTTCTTGTTCTTCCTCTAATCATTCCAAGATTTTCTCTTTTGATCAAACCATCTTTTTCAGGATCTGTTTCTGGTAACAATGCAGCAGATAGTGGTCTTACTATTTTTCCAACTAAATCTGATTCTTTTTCAATTGTACGTAATGCAGGTGCATGTTGGCTCATTGGTCTTTGTCCTAATACTTCACCAGAAATAATAAACTCTGCACCAATTTCTTCCATGTGTTTTTTTGCTGCATCAAACATCATAGATCTACAATCAATACATGGATTAAATCCTGCACCAATTCCATGTTTTGGTTTTTTTAACATTTCAATATATTCATCACCTAGATAAACAGTTTTTAGATTTACATCAAGATCATCTGCTCGTTCTCTAATTTCAAAACCGCATCCTCTTCCACAATCAAAATCACAAAATGGAGTTTTTATTGCAACTGCAGAAACATCAAACCCTTGCTCTTGCATCATCTTAATTGCAAGTTGACTATCCAAACCACCAGAAAGTAATGCAACTACTTTCTTTTTCTTTTCTTCAGTCACGATAATGATTTTCCAAATTTCCTTATACAAACTTTGCATCATACATAAATTAAGAAAATACAATCTTTTGTTATGAAACAACGTAGAAAAAATCTTCTAAAATATGCTAAAAAGATAGATTGTGACACTCTAGTAACATTTGAGCCTGAGAATCTCTTCTATATGACTGGTTTTTGGGGCGAAGCTATAGGATTATTAGAAAAAAATGGAAAAACAACCATTATTGCTCCAGAACTTGAGGTTGGAAGAGCAAAGGATGAGTCTGAAGATTGTGAAGTAATAACTGCTGAACGTGGTTCTGGACTAATTTCTACTCTTATTAATAAAATTAAGAAAAATCATGTATGTACTGATTGTAAGGATTACTCTACAATGCTTAGCTTAAAAAAATCAGTATCTCACATAATATCTTCTACAGAACCATTTTACAATGCTCGAATAATAAAAGACGAAAAGGAAATCAAGATCTTAAAAAAAGCTTCAAAAATAATTGATGAAATGTTTGAAATTTGCTCTAAAAAAATGAAAGTTGGACAAAAAGAATCAGAATTACAAACAATTTTGATGACTTATGCCATGGAACAAGAAATGTTTGACACTGGTTACAAATCAACACTTAATCCATTAATTATTGCTGGTGGTCCAAATGGTGCATTACCTCATGCACAAGTAAGTCAACGTAAATTCAAAAAAGGTGATCTTATAGTTACTGATCTAACATTAAGATACAAAGGATATGTTTCTGATGCAACTAGAACCTTTGCACTAGGAAAAATTTCTTCACAAGCTAATGAGGCATATGAAATTGTTAAAGAATCTCAAAAACTTGGTCTAAAATCTGTAAAACCAAATGTAGATTGTAAAGATGTTGATCATGCATGTAGAAAATACATTGAAGAAAAAAATTATGGTAAATATTTTATTCATTCTACTGGACATGGAATTGGATTAGAAGTGCATGAATTTCCAACTGTTTCTTATCGAAGTACAACTGAATTAAAAGAAAACATGGCAATCACTGTAGAACCTGGAATCTATATACAAAATAAATTTGGAATTAGAATAGAAGATTCTCTTATTGTAAAGAATAAACCAATTGTTATGCATAAATTTACAAAAGAACTACTAACAATCTAAATTTAATCGTAAAAATCTACTATATTTATGATATATTTTGATTCAAGGTTATTTGATTTAATTTCTTTAGAATCTATATTTACATTCCAATCATAATTAATATCATTACCTTTATCCGATTTGAAATTTAATATTACTTGATATTCTTCTAAATTGATATTTGTTACGACTACATGTATTCTAGTATTTCTATCATCAAATATTTTCATATTAGGATATTCATCATTTATTTTATTTTCAATCGCATCTTTTACATTTAATCCTGATTCATTAGGACCGTTATATTGCATTAAAATATCTACTACAATTTGTTCCTCCTCTGAAAGATCAATTAAAAAATCATCCAGATGTTTTTCTGATAAAACACCATTTGCACTAATAACAATTAATGCAATTCCTGCAAGATACAATGGAGCTCTTTTTTTAAGAAAAGCTTTGAAATTCTTCTTCTTTGGCTTTTCTTGTTCTTTTTTACCTTTTTTACCCATTTTAATCCCTTTAAGTTATCATAAATCTAAAGTTATTATTAACTAAACTCATTATCGTGATTTTTTTATGAATATGTTGTTTCAATTATCTTTGATTAATGATTTGATACTTGCAATACTGTCAGAATTTAATTCAATTTCTTTATGTTCTGCTAAAACATGTTCTGTAACTTGTGACATTAATTCTTCCACACTTTCTGCTGATGCTGACCAACTACAATCTTTTCCAGCATCTTTACAACTAATTGATTTTGTCATAATTTGGTAATTTTTTACACTTATTTAGGAAATTCGTTAAATTTCATGCCTAGATTTAAAAATATTTTTAATCTTTTTCCTATTAGAGTTTTTTTACTAGAAAAAATTACTAAAAATATTGAATTTTAATTGTATTTTTTCTTCATGTAATTTTAAACAAAACAATATTGAAGAAAAAGAATTTCTCAAACATTTACAAGATGAACATAAATTAGAAATCATAGAAATTTCTAAAAAAGAAAATATGCCAATTAAGACAGTAGAAATGATTACAATATCTAATTCAACCGTTTTTATTAATTCTAATTGATATTGAAAGGGAAGTAATGAGAAGAGGTAAAGGTACTAAAATGACTCCTGTTCTTCTCATCACTATGATCGGTTATTATGATTAAATTCAATTAAGATAATAAGAAATTGGTACATTCTACAAATAAACTAGATATTTTTTTTAAAAATTAATTATTTTTAGCAGTTAAAATTAATACTTGCCAAGGAAAAACAATCTCACCATTCTTTTTTGTATATTGTAGTGTTTTTTCTCTAACAGAATTCCGAAATTCTTTACGTTTAGAGTAATCTAATGCATTTATTTTTTCTTTTAGAGGTTTTGCAATGTATTTGATATAATTTTTCCAATAATCTTCAAATTTTCCTGGATTATAATTAAAAATAAATTCTTTTACAACAACATTTGAGAATCCTGCTTTTTTAATTTCAGATTTTAATGCAGATTTATTTCCAAATCTGTCCAAATTCGGTGTCCCTGGAGGAACATAATCTGGAATGTATTTGATAGCAGAATCCAAAATACTACTAAAAAATGGTACATTGTCGTTACTTCCATGAACTGAAATTCCTATTTTCCCAGATTTTTTGAGGCTATTTTTCATATTTTTTAATGCCTTTTGGGCATTAGGAAAAAAAAATAATGCATATTGGCAAGTAATTATATCAAATTTTTTTGAAAAAGTAAAATTTTCTGCATCTGTATTTATGAAATCTAAATTATTGTTTTTTTCATTCCATTTTTTTGCAATTTTAATTGCAGTTGTTGATGTATCAATTCCTACTACATATCCTGACTTACCAATTTTTTTTTGAATTTGTTTTGTTACTACACCTGTTCCACATGCAACATCTAGGACTAAATTTTTTTTGCCAATGTTTGCCAAATCAATTAATTTTTTTGTACTTTGAAATGGACCCTTATTCACACTTGCCCATCTTTTATGGTATCTTGGAGCGATCTCGTTCCAAATTTTCATATTTCTTTGCTTATATTTTGAATCAATCACTTTCATTATAATTTTAATTCAATCTGTTTTTTTATAATTTTTGCAATTTTTTCTTTTTTCATCCAACTTGAAGTAATACTTGTTTTTGAATCAACGATTATAATCTGATTGTTTTGAGAATTTGTTTTATATCGTTTTGTTCCAATATCGTTTGCTATGATTAAATCTGATGATGATTCTTTCAATTTTCTTTTTGCTGATTTAATTAATTGAGCATTTGAAACATTTGTTTCGGCTTTAAAACCAATTAGTAAAACATTTTTTTGCATTTTCTTAACTTCATCAATTATTTTAGGTGCTTTTTTGAGATTAATTGTAATACTTGATTTTGAGCTTTTAATCTTCTTTTTACTTGGATTTTTTGGAACATAGTCTGACACTGCCGCAGCCATAATTACAATATCAAATTTATTTTTTAATTCTTTTTTGACAACAGTGTGCATTTCTTTACTTGTGACTACGTTGATGATTTTTGCACCCTTAGGCGGTTTTTCACTTCCCGGTCCGTAAACAAATGTAACTTTTGCACCTGCAGAAACTAATTCTTTTGCTAAACTTACTCCTGTTTTACCTGAACTTTGATTTGTAATTACTCTTATAGGATCAATTTGTTCAATTGTGGGTCCTGCAGTCATCAATATTTTTTTCCCACGTAATTTAGGCGATAATCCAAATTTCTTCAAAACATAATCTAAAACTTCCTCTGGTTCTGACGCTTTAGCTTTTCCTTCTATCATATTTGGTGAAATGAAATCAATTTTATTTTTTAAAAATGAAATATTTTTTTTGACAGCAGCATTTTCATACATTGATGCATGCATTGCTAAAGCCATTAAGATTGGTGTTTTAGAACCAAATCCCACAGTTAGTATTGTTGAAATTGGTGTATCATCAATACCGTTTGCAAGTTTTCCTAGTGTGTTTGCAGTTGCAGGATATACTATAATGAGATCTGATTTTTTATAATCTGCAATATTGATATGTTCTAATTTACCTGTTAATTTTGTGATTACATCATTTCCAGTTGCCCATTTCATATAATCTGGCTGAATCATTTTTGTTGAAGCACTACTCATAACACATGTTACTTTTGCACCATGTCTCATCAGCAATCTTGCTAGTTCAATTGATTTGTAAGCTGCAACACTCCCGGCAACACATAAAACAATTTTCCTCCCAGAAAGTCCTGTTCCTTTTGATTCAACAATATCTAATGATGGATGTTCTTGTTCCTTTTTAATCAATTTCATTCCTCAATTCATTATATTCAGATTCATCCATTTGAAATTCATTTTCAATTGATGGAAATTTTTCTTCTTTAACTTCTATTGTATATGATTTTACAGCATTTCTTATTTCGTCAGCTAAAGACAGATATCTTTTTGCAAATTTAGGTTTAATTTTTTCAAATAGCCCTAACATATCATGAACAACTAAAACTTGTCCATCACAAAATTTTCCAGATCCAATTCCAATTGTTGGCACAGAAATTTTTTCTGTAATTATTTTTGCGACTTGACTGGAAACCATTTCTAAAACTATGCTAAATACGCCTGATTTTGTGATTATTTTTGCATCTTCAATCAATTCCATTGCACTATCTTTTGTTTTTCCTTGAACTGTATATTTTTGAGCAGTCTGCGGTAATAGTCCTAAATGACCCATTACAGGTATATGGTTTTCTGTAATTGATTTGATAATTTCTGCAACTTCTTTTCCACCTTCTAATTTTACAGCACCTGCACCAGCCTCAATCAATTTCATTGAATTTTTAACTGCATCTTCTTTGGTGTTGTATGAATTAATCGGCAAATCTGAAACAATTAATGAGTTTTTTCTTCCATTCTTTGCAGCAGTTGTAAATCTAATCATATCTTCCATAGTTACTGAAGATGTATTTTCATATCCTAACATGACCATTCCTGCACTATCGCCTACTAAAATTACATCAACTTGATCACATAGTGTAACCATTGTGGAATCATATCCAGTTAAAACAGTAATTTTTTCTTTACCTTTCATTCCTAAAATATCTTTGAAATTTTTATGCATTTTTTGCCTGCCTCTCTAAATTTTTTTTAATTTCTAAAATTGATACTTTGAGATTTTTATTATTATTATATTTAGAATTCTTTTGTGTTTTCTTTTTTGATTCTACTACTAGTAACTTCATTGCACGTGTAACGTTATCTACAATTGTAATATCAGCTGTTTGTGCAGTTCTTGAAAGTGGATTCAAATCAAATGTAATGATTTTTTTCTTTGATTTTTTTAGTGCAATTGTTCTATCTCCATCCTCTAATGGAACTAATACAACATCTGCTGAAAAAATTCCGTTTTTATCAACAATTCTTCGAGCACTGTCAATTCCTGACAATTTGATAGATGATTTTTCATTTAATCCAAGAATTTCTTTAGCACCTGATTTTTTTAAAATTTTGGTAATTGCTTTTTTACGCTTTTCTGTTGAATAGAATAAATTTACTTCAATTTTTGAATTAGTATAATTTGCTAATTGGATGATTTCTTTTGGACACAAAGCAGCAAAATTTCCATTAACGGAGATAACTGAATTTTGCGCATTTTTGAGCATAAATGCAGCAGCTTTTATCGCCTCTTTAGCAGATTTTGATGTTTTTTCACCTAAAAGATAATCAAATGCTTCTCCTCTTCCGTGAGCTAAAAGACCTTCTTTTGCCACTAAATTATTATCAAATCCTTTAACTAATTTTTCACGAATTAAAAGAGAATTTAATCTAGGATGTGATTTAGGAATTAAAGCCATTTTTAATTGTGAAGAATTCGTGCACCAATTTCATCTAATTCTGATTTAATAATTATTCCATCAGAAAATTTTTCTAAAATTTTCACAACTTCATTTTCTTTTTCTTTTGGAATCATTGAAAAAATTGTTTCACCAAATAATGCAATTCCACATTTAATATTACTCTGAGATAATTCATTAACAACTTTAAGCATTCTTGGTGTCATCACATCTACATACTTTGCAAATTCTAATGACATATCTTGAAAATGTTCATAATTTTTTGATTCTAATAATTGATTAACCATTTTTCCACCTAGACCGTTAATTTGTGGTAATCTCTCTTTGATGAATTTATTTGTAGATATTGGAGAAAAACATATCATAATGATAGAAATTTTATCTAAATCAATTTTTTCAACATGACCAATACCTGGTGCTCCTGGTTTATCTCTAATTTCAAAACCACCATAATATGATGCTAATACATCTCCTAAACCTGTTTTACAATTAACTTCTGCATTATGAGCAATTTGTCCAATTATTTTTTTATCTAATTTTGTTTTAAGAGCTTGATCTAATGCAAATGCAAGTGACAATGCAACAGCACTGCTTGATCCAAGTCCATATCCTACAGGAATTGTTATTTCATGTTTGATATCAAAAAATAAATTTGAAAATTTTCCCAATTTCAAAAATTCTTTTAACACGTATTCTGAAATATTTGTTTTATCAGATTTGTATCCTTTTGTAATGATTTGAAAATTTTCTTTTTCATTATTTTTGATATTAATTTTGACTGAAGTTGTAACTCCTTGTTTGATTGAAAATCCTGCTCCAGTTGAGCCTAAATTTTCTAAAATTGTTTCATCTTGATTTACGTGAGCTTTGAAAAAACCAGTAATATGTGCAGGGCAAAATGCAATAGCTTCCATTATTTTGAGTTTAAATTTTAGACAAAATATAAGAATATGGCTTAAATTAGTTAAATTAGTATAAATTGACTAAATTTATTCGACGCCTACAAAAAATTGGAAGCAGTATCTTAGTTTCATTACCCAAAGAATGGATTGATGCAAATAATTTGGATAAAGGTGCTCAAGTTGAAATTGATACTGCTAATGATAATATTTCAATTTCTACAAATAAAGAAATCCGACCAACAAAAGAACTTGTTATCTCTTATCCTTTACATAAAGAAGAAAATATTGTAGCTGACATTACTGGTGCATATCTATTAGGTTATGATGTAATTGAAATAAATTCAAAATCAATGATATCTGGTGAAGATAGAGAACAAATTCGTAATTCAATGAGAAGATTAGTTGGAATGGAAATAATCGAAGAAGATGCATCTCACATTAACATGCAATTTCTTTTAGATTCTACCACATTAAACCCCGAAAAAATTCTCAAACGAATGAGTTCAATTGCACTTGGTATGTATGATGATGTTACTAATGCATTAATTTCTGACGATAAATCTAATTTGAAATCATTATCTAATCGTGACATTGAGGTAAATCGTCAATACTTTTTACTAGTTCGTTTAATTCGTAGTACACTTGTTGATAGAAGATTAGCTAATACATTTAATTTAGAAAATATTGATATTCTTGATTATAGAGTAGCTGCCAATATTCTTGAAAATGCTGGTGATATCATTGTAGAACTTTCAACTTTGATTTTTAATTCATCTCTACCAAAAGACTATGCAACAAAAATTTATGACGTTGTTAGAGATTTTAATTCAATAGCTGAAAAATCAATTGACGCATTTACTAAACCTGATAGATTATTAGCTATAGAATCTATATCTCTACATAAGGAATATGAAAAAAAACTAGGCTCATTTCGAACAACTTTAGAAAATAAAAAACAAATTCCAATTGATTTTCTTGATTTAATTTACATGTTTGAACGAATTGCACAATCATGGGGTGATCTTGCAGATCTTGTTCAACCTATTTACAATGAATAATTAATTTAGTTTCTTTTTTGAAGCATATGTCAAAATTGCACATATTGTTTTTGAATCTTGAATTTCTCCATTCTTAATCATTCTAATTACTTTTTTTAAATCCATTTTAACTACAGATAAAATTTCATCTTCATCTAATTGCAATTCACCCATTTTCTTTATCCCTGAGGCCAAATAGCAATGAATTACTTCCGCATTATATCCAATTGATGGGTAATATGTTATCAGAGGAATCATTTTTTTTGCATTATATCCTGTTTCTTCTTGTAATTCTCTAAAAGCACATTTTATTGGAGCCTCCTTTTTTTCTAATGTTCCTGCTGGTATTTCTAAAACATATCCGTGTGGAAATCTATGTTGTTTAACTAAAATGACTTTGTCATTTTCATCAAAAGCAAGTATAGCGGCTGCACCTCGATGTTCTATAACTTCTCGTTTGACTTGCCTTCCTTCTATTTTTCCGGTGTAAATACTAAGACCTAAAATTTTTCCTTCATAGATTTTTTCTTTTTTCACAATAATCTTGAATAATATTATTATTTAATTTGTTTGGTATGTTAGGTGTAATTTCTTAGATTTTTTGAATTCAACAATTGCATTTTTTAACCATTTGTTATAAAATAAAATCTTTTTAGGAATAAACAAATCTGCTGATTTAACATTATTGAGATTTCTAACTTTTTGTGTTAATTCATCCATTTTGTAAATATTGTTACTATACAAAAATAAAACAATTTGATTTTTTGCAAGAAATGGAATTTGTAAATAAGTATTAGAGAATTCTTTGTTCATCATGTCTAGTGTTTCTTTTAAATCCCCTTCTATCCATGTAATTATTGCAAATGGAATAAATTTTTTTATTTTTTTAGGATCATACACTGTAGTAAACTGAATCCCTTCATTTGTTTGTAATTTTTCAATACATCTTGTAATTGTTTTTGTTGACATTTTTGTCTCTTTTGCAATTGATTCAATTTTTTGTCTTGGATCTTTAATCAATTGATCTAATATTTGTAAATCTGTTTTTGTTAAATCTGTTTTAAATCCTGAATTCTCAGATTCAAAAATTGATAAAACTTTAAAATCTTTCATTAATTTTTTTGCAAGTTCAATTTTTTGTTCTAACTTTTCTTTTACAGTGATACCACAAACCGTAATCCCACCAACACATGGTATAACATAATTGGGTTCTCCTACTAAACTAACTTGTTCTAAGATTTCCTTCATATTTTCTCCTGAAATAACAAAATACAAAATTCCATAACCCAATACAGGCGGTTCTACTTTCATGACAAATTCTTCAATAATTTCTAACTTTTTCATTTTACGAATTCGCGAGTTAACAGCTCCCCCTGACATCCCTAATTCCATTCCTATTTGTCTGTCAGATTCTCTACAATTGTTGAGTAATTTACTTAGAATTTTAATATCAAAATTGTCCATTATGTAACTTTTCAGGCCTCATAAATTAAATAAATTACTAATATGTTATAAAATTGTCTATAATTTAGCACTAGGAATAAAATATGTTAAATATTAGACTTTTTGTTATATTTTATGGATTACCGAATGAAATTAGCAAAAAGAATGCTTTTCAATAAAAGAGGTAGTTTGATTGGTGCAGTTTTAGCTGTTACAATTGGAATTTTAGTAATTCATGTAAATTTTGTAATTTTTCAGGGACTTTTTGATGCCATAGTTAGGGATATCAGTGAATATAGAAATGGTGACATTCTTGTTACAAATGAAGATGATTACATCGACAAATCTGATTCATCAATTGTTAGTTGGTTTGAAAGAATTTCATATGTTGAAGCGGCGACACCGCGGCTTTCGTCAACAGCTGAAATGGAAATTACAAAAAATGGTCAATTAATTGAAAAAACAAGAATTCCTGTAGTTGGTGTAGATCCATTTAATGATATTAGAGCATCAACTGTTCATGAAACTGTTGCAGAAGGAACTTATGTTTTCTCAAGAAATTCAATTGTTTTAGGAAATAGTGTTTCAGAAGATCTTGGAGGAGCTGTTGTTGGAGATAATGTTAAAGTCACAATTATTGATAAATCAGGTGAAGAACAAACAAAAAGATTTACTGTATCTGGTATTGCAAAATCCCCTGGTGGTCAAGGATTTGATTACAGTGCAGTTATACACATTGACACTTTACGTGATATGACAAATAGAGAAGATCAAACTGGATCAATTATGGTTAAATTAAATGATCCATCTAAAGCATTTGAAGTAAAAGAATTCTTTTTACAATCATTTCCAAATGACGACTTTCTTGCAGAAACTATAGAAGAATCTGCAGAAGAACAACTTGCTGGTTTTAGATCAGGAATAGCTATGATTAACATGATTGGTTACTTTGGAATGATGTCATCAGCATTTGCAATTGTTACAATTCAAATGATGTTAGTTAATGGAAAAACTAAAGAAATTGGTGTAATGAGAGCAATTGGTGCTAAAAGAAAAGATATTTTGATAATTTTCATTTTTCAAGGCATGTTAATTGGAGCAATTGGGGCAGGAGTTGGAACTGTAGCTGGATTAGGATATACATTCTATGCAAAAGAAACGGAAATGTCATTCAATAACAGTTTACCACTTGAAGTTACTTACAATTGGGAAAAAATTATTCAAACAGCTTTGGCATCATTCATTTTGGCTATAATTGCGTCATTGTATCCCTCGTATAGGGCTACAAAATTGCTACCTGTGGAGGCAATGAGGAATGTCTAAAGTATTGGAAGTTAATCATTTAACCAAAATTTTTGGAGATGGTGATGCCGAAGTAAAAGCTCTTGATGATGTATCTTTTTCAATTGAACAAGGTGAAGTTGTTTTAATTGTAGGTGGATCAGGTTCAGGTAAATCTACGTTACTCAATATGATTGGACTTTTAGATAGGCCTACTAATGGAACTGTTTTCATCGATGAAATTAACACTACTACTCTTAATGATGATCAAATATCATCATTTAGAAATAAAAAATTAGGATTTATTTTTCAATTTTCTAATCTTTTAACTGATCTTTCAGTTTTGGAAAATACCATATTACCAAAACAAATTGCTGGAAATAATTTCAGTTCTGAAAAAGAAGCTCGAGATTTACTTAAAGCAGTTGGTTTAGAAGATCAAATTCATAAACGAGCCAATAAAATTTCTGGTGGACAAGCTCAAAGGGTAGCAATAGCAAGAGGTTTAATCAATAGACCTTCAATAGTTTTAGCTGATGAACCTACAGGTAATCTTGATTCAGTTACATCACAACTCATTGTAGATTTGATGAAATCTATGGCAAAAAAATTAAAACAAACTTTTGTAATTGTAACTCACGATAGACAACATTTTGGTGATGTTGATAAAATTATTACAATTAAAGATGGAAAGGCATTTGAAGGCGAGCAACCTCCTTCAACAATGGAGTTAATTGCATAATGAATTCTAAATTATTTATTATATTATTTTTAATTGGAATTTTCCCATTGTTTGTTTCATCTTCATTTGCTGATTGGAAAGATGGACCTATACAATCAGGAAATTTTGGGGATTCAGCATTTGAGAGAGATTTTGGAGATGTAAAATTATTGGATGCATATTTTGGTACGCTTGATAACAAAATAGAAGTTGAAAGTGGCGATAACAATGTTCCATTTACAATTGAGTTTGCAAATGTAGGAACTCAAGATATTACTGGAATTGAAGGAAAACTTGCATTGCCATTTGGGTTTTCAAGCTCAGATGGACCTGGTTCAACAATTGATGCAAACACCAATACTAATTCTTTAGCTGGAACAAATTTCCATTTAACTTTCTATGTTAATCTTGATAAAAATATAGACATACAACAATATTCTGGTACTGTTAAAGTTGATTATTCAAGATTAAGAGAATCTGGTGTTAGATCCTCATTTTCTACTTTTGACTTTAAAGTAACTGGTGACAGTACAATTAACGTTAGAGCATCTGAAACATTTCTTACATCATTGAAATCAAACAATATTGTAATCGATATTGTAAATGATGGAACTGCACCAATGTCTGCTGTAGATGTTACAATAGATAATACACAAACATCGCTTTCATCAAATACTGCATCAATTACAAATGTTGAAAATGTTTTAATTTTAGAATCTAGTTGGGACCTAGACAACATAGAGGCAAAATCCTATAATTCATTTGTTGCAGATGTTTATGTTCCAGAATCACTAAAGGGTGATACTTTACGAATTCCATTGTCTATTTCGTATTATAATACTCATGGTGATAAAGAAACTATTTCAAAAATCCTTGATTTTTACATTCGAGGTTTGATTGATCTAACTGTTTTTAATGTAAAAGTCATTGAATTATCTGGTACTCAAATGGTTATTGGTGAAATAATCAATGAAGGTAATGAGGATGGATTATTTGGATTTGTAACTCTTGAAGCTAATGGAAATTCTAACATAAA
Organism: Nitrosopumilus sp. Nsub; assembly: GCF_001541925.1. Classification (GTDB taxonomy): domain Archaea; phylum Thermoproteota; class Nitrososphaeria; order Nitrososphaerales; family Nitrosopumilaceae; genus Nitrosopumilus. The sequence continues at coordinate 25,485 of NZ_LQMW01000021.1, read as the reverse complement.
ATCAAATACTCAATTTATCGATGAGATCGAAACTGATGCTCCTGTACCATTTAACATTCCAGTAGAATTTGAAGGTGAACCACAATACGGTGAACATGATGTAACAATTACTGTAAGATACAAAGATAGTGTTAGAGATGAAATTTTCCTCCCATACGAAACTACAATTTTAGTTAATGAAATTTCTGTTGATAAAGAAACAGAATTTAATCCTGCATATGCTGTAATTCCAATAATTGCTGTGATTGCAATTATAGTATTTATGATTCGTAGGCGTAAAAACCAAAAATAATTAAAAAATCATCATTAATTTTAAATTTGAAAAAAAACATGGTAATAAAATGAAATTGAGATTAACAATTATTGTTTTAATTGTAGTGTTGTCAATAGGAAGCATAATAATTACAACAGGTTTTATTTCAAATTCTAAATTTGTGGATATTCCTAAAATTTCTAATCAATATGATAATTTACTAAAATACAAAAATGAATTAGAGAAAATTAATCAATATAACCAAAAAATCTTAAATGAATTAGAAAATGAAATAAAAAATTCTGATGATGTAAATATAAATCAAATAAATAATGAAATTGAAGTTTTAAAACGAGTTATTGATGAAAATAAATCAGAATTAGAACAAATAATTATAAAATTATCTCAAATGGAAGAGAATCCCTAATTTTGAATTTTCTAAATTCATATAGTAATTAATTATTTGATAATTATTGTTAAACCATAGAAAATTAACTTTTATTGGAGTAATTTTTTTGATACTGACTTTTTTGATTAATCACTATCATGAACAAAATCATCCTGGTGATGGATTTAACTATGCATATGTTTCAGGAATTATAATGTTAATTTCATTTGGAGCTAGTTTTATTTTATTTACTAAAGATAATTTAAAAAACTAAATTATTAAAAATCAATTAACACTAAATCAGGCACAAGAATTTATGATCTAGGATTATAAGCAATTATTGTATATTCATTACATGCCTGGTAAGGAAATTGAAGTTCCAAAAGAATTACGTGAATTTATGTTTGAAGAAGCCAAAGAAACTATTCTTGGACAAAAAAATGGAGCTCTAAAACAATATCGTTATGGTAATTTGCATATTAGAGAATATGCTGATAAATTTTTAGTCCATACTGATAAAATTGATCCTAGAGTAAATCCAATTGGTCATTTAGTATATGATGCACCTGAGGTATTGATTGGAATTGCCTGTGCAATATTTACTGGAGTAACTACTGCAAAAAAGATTACAAATAAAAATTCTAAAAAATTGTCAATAACTAATGTATTAACATCCTCATTGTTATCTGGATATTTAGCATACAATGTAACTAAAAAAATTAAAAAACATTTGGAGTGATTTTTTGTATATACTTAGAACCGTGAAAATTTTGATTAAACTTTTACCATCTATTTTGGCATTACGTAAAGATAGAAAAAAATGGATTAATCAAAATAAAAATGAAATTGATTTAACTCAATTTAAAAAAAATGCAACTAAAGTTTTAGAAACTTTTCTTTCATTAGGACCTGTTTACATAAAATTAGGACAGTGGTTATCATCTAGGGCAGACATTTTACCACAACCATATTTGGAAGAATTATCAAAACTACAAGACAGTGTTCCTGCTGCTCCCTTTGAACAAATCAAACCAATAATTGAAAAAGATATTGGATTGATTAGTGAAAATTTTGATAATATTGATCCAACTTCGATTTCAGGTGCATCCTTAGGACAAGTGTATAGAGGCTCAATATCTGGTCAACAAATAGTAATTAAAGTAAAAAGACCTGGAATTGAAAAAGTAGTTGAAAAAGATATTAAAATTTTAAAAAAAATTCTACCCTTGGCATTAAGATTTATTGATTCTAATTTAAGATACTCTGCAAAAACTATGCTCTCACAATTTATTGAAACTATTCATGAAGAATTGGATTATACTAATGAATCCAAAAATCTCAAAGAAATCAAAAACGATATGGCAAGCAATTCTAAAGTAATTGTACCCTCAGTTTTTGACGATTATTCTTCAAAAAATGTACTCACTATGGAGTATTTACCTGGAATTAAAGTCACAAATGTAGATGCCCTAAACAAAAAAAATATCGACAGACAACAATTAGTCATTGACGTTCATCAGATTTTTTTCACAATGCTTCTGAAACATTCTATTTTTCATGCTGATCCACATCCAGGAAATATTTCAGTTACTGATGAAGGAAAATTAATTCTATATGATTATGGAATGGTTGGAAGAATAAATAATAAAACCAGAATTAATCTGATCAGACTATATCTTGCATTAGTAGAAAAAAATCCTTCTAGAGCTGTTTCTGCAATGGATGATCTAAAAATGCTAACTCCTGGTTACAATAGATCGGTTATTGAAAAAGGGATAGACCTATCAATTCGTTCTATGCATGGTGAAAAACCTGATGAAATGGAAGTAGAAAGTTTAATGGAATTAGCAAATAAAACTATGAGTAAATTTCCATTTATTTTACCAAAAAATTTGGCGTTATATTTGAGAATGACATCAATAATAGAAGGGATTTACAAAACACACGATGTTGATTTTAAATTTTTAAAAGTTTTAAAAAATATTTTACAACAAGAAAATTTAATCACAGGTGCATATATTGAAGAATTAAAAATTTCTTTTGATAGTTTTCTAAAATCAATTAATTCTACTTTGAGAGTTGGTTCAGATATGGAGAAATTAATGAATGAAGTTGAAGTTTATATGAAAAAACGTAAACCTGTTGTATTGATTAGTGGAAGTATTTTTTCTTCTGCTATTTTTATTGGATCTGTGTTATTGTTTCAATCTAATGAATACTTTGGAACATTAGGAATGATTAGTTCTGGTATTATAATGGGAATATCTGCATTATTACGAAAATATTAGATTATTCAATTGTAATATTTTTTGATTTTTTGGTAATTGGAATTATTAATACTAAAACCCCATTTTCATATTTTGCTGATTCAATTTTTTCTTCACCTTCTTTAATTTCAATAGGCAATCTAACTTTTTTATTAATCATATTTGGTCGTTGATTTGAAATTAACGTTTTTGAATCTTTTTCATCCAGAACTTTTTTAGCTTTAATTGATAGAATATTTCCGCATAAAGTTAATTCTATATCTTTTTTTGAAAATCCTGGAATATCAATTATTACTTTTAGATTTTCATCTGTTAGATGCATATCTGTTGGCGGTAAAACAAATTCGTAAAATTCTCTAGATTTATTTCCAATTTCTTTCATCATTTCTTCCATCAATCCCATTTTGTCATAACTGGTAAATTTTTAGATATAAACCTTGACTGACATTTAATTAAAATCAATCTTTAGGAAAAAAATGACAGTGTAAAAATACCACCAACAATCATTACAGAGATAATTAATCCAACTACTAGAATTTTTGGTTTTACAGACGGTTTAGTAAATACACGAATATGTCCACACTTTGAACAAATCATGTGATTTTCTTTATTTTTGAAAGTGTGCGTACAAGTCATAGATTCATTTTTGATTCATTTGTTTTAAGTCTTGAATTCATGCCTAATTTTTTCGATAATTCATTCATTTGATAATATCAAAAATATCATCATCTTGATAGATTTTTAATCAATTAATTCCTCTGTTTGGATAACTTATGATAATTGTTATTGAAGGTGGAGATCAGGCAGGAAAATTAACTCAATCAGTCTTGTTACAAAAATTTCTTAGAAAACAAAAAATCAAAACAAAATTATTTCATTTTCCTGATTATGAAACTCCAATTGGTAAAGAAATTAGAAAATATCTGGATGGAAAACGTAAATTTCCTCCACAGGTAATTCATTGTCTTTTAGCAGCTAATAGATGGGAAAAACTAGATGAAATAATAAAATCAAAAGAAAAAAATTCTGTTTTAATTATGAATAGATATTATCATTCTAACTTAGTTTATGGATTGGCAAATGGCTTAAAACAAAAATGGCTTGAAAGTCTTGATAATGGTTTACCAAAAGCTGATCTTGTTATCTTGCTTGACGTAACACAAAAAGAATCTTTTTCACGTTCTCCACGAAACGAAAAAGGAAAAATAATGAAACGAGATGAATTTGAAAAAAATGAATCATTTTCAAGAAAAATATCTAAAATTTATCGTATCACAGCAAAGAAAAAACACTGGAAAATTATTGACGCATCAAAAACTAAATTAGAAATTCATGAAGAAATTGTTAAAGCATTTTCAAAGAAACTGGGAATATGAAAAAAAATTACTTAGACATTATTGATCCAATTCATGATTTTATTCGTGTATATGATTATGAGCTTCCAATTATTGACAGTCCTATTTTTCAAAGGTTAAGACGTATCAAACAACTTTCTGGTGCACATTTGACTTATCCTTCTGCTCAACATAGTAGATTTGAACATTCCCTTGGTGTTATGCATATTGCTACAGAAGCTGGATTTGCATTAAATGAAAAAGAATTTCTAAATTCTGATGATGTTCAGATTTTACGCCTGGCAAGTCTTTTGCATGACATAGGACATGGACCTTTTTCTCATTTATTTGAAGAAGTAATTCAAGAAAAAAAAATTTCACATGAAGATTTTGGCAAAAAAATTATCTTAAAATCTGAAATTGGTGATATTTTATCAAAAACCGGATTTAATAAAAAATTAATTGCACAAATCGCATTTGGAGAATCAAAATTTCAATATCTAAATGAAATTGTTTCTGGTGCATTAAGTGCAGATATGATGGATTATTTGCTAAGAGATGGTTATTTTACTGGAGCAGAACATGCAAAAGTTGATCATAAAAGAATAACTCAATCACTTAACGTGCATAAGAAAAAAATTGCATTAGAACGCTCAGCATTATATTCTTTTGAATCTATGATGCATTCAAGATACCAAATGTTCAAAGCAGTATATTTTCATAAAACAGTTCGTGCTGCAGAAGTCATGTTAATTCAAGCATTAAGATTATCTGATGATGAATTTGGTTTTACATCTTTTAATCTAAATGAATATGTTGAATTAACTGATGAATTTGTTTTATCATCCATTATTTCATCCCAATCTTCAAAACTTAAACAAGCTAGGAAATTAGCTAATGATTATCAAAATAGAAAATTACTCAAATGCGTATTTGAGAGAATTCTAACAAGTCAAAAAAATTTGAAAAAAACTAGAACCGATGAATTACGTCTTGAAATTTCAAAAAAATCCCATGTTGATGAAAATGAAATATTTGTTGATAGTTCAGTTACGCCTTCTATTCCTTTAGCACCATCAAAAAATGAATCCAAATCAATAACATTGATTTCTACTGAAAATGGGAAAGTTTCTGCAAAAGAACTCCCAATTTCTGAAATACCTGTGGTTTCAGCCATTTCAGGCTTTATGAACATACTTAGAATCTATACTCATAATAAATACAGGAAAAAAGTTGAAATTGCAGCAAAATCGATACTAGGTAATTTAGAATGAAGAAAAAAATTGTGATAAAACTATCGGGAAAAGTTTTTGGTATGGACAATGCCAAAATTATCCAAAAATATGCTGATTTTCTAATTAAAATCAGTAAATTTTGCCAACCTGTTGTAATTGCAGGTGGTGGAGTAATTGCTAGACATTACATTTCCCATGCTAGAAATTTTGATGCTGATGAATCAACATTAGATGAATTAGGAATCGAAATTTCAAGACTTAATGCAAAATTGTTAATTTATGCACTAAAAAATAAAGCATATTCACATCCTCCAACTACTTTACCAGAAGTCAAACATGCAGTAAATGATGGATTAATTGTCGTAGCTGGTGGTTTACATCCTGGTCAAAGTACTAATGGTACAGCTGCATTAATTGCTGAAAAAATTAAAGCAGAACAATTTCTTAATGCTACTGATGTTGATGGTGTTTATGATATGGATCCAAATAAATTCAAAAAAGCAAAAAAATTTAAAAGTATTGAACTAAAAAATCTAAAAAATATTTTGGTTCATGAGGATTCTGTAGCTGGAGGCTATGATTTGATGGATATTGTTGCTCTAAAAATCATAGAACGTTCTAAAATTAAAACCAGAATTTTAAAAGCAGAACCAAAAATTATTGAAAAAGCCATAAAAGGTGGAAAAGTAGGAACTGAAATTATCTTACCCTCTAAAAAATAATTAAATTTGATTTTGTATTGTAGGTCTGGTTTGAGACCAAATTTGTATCTCTTTTTTTGAGTGTTCAGGGATTCCTGAATCTATGAGTTTTTTAAATATTGAAATGGCTTCTTCTTTTTCTACTGCTTTTGATTGAGCTTTAGTAAACCCATCATTATCTACAATTACAGCAACATGTCCATCTTCAGATTCAATTACAGCTGTAAATTCTTCTTCTCCAACAGGAAAGAATTTTCCATCAATTTTTTTGGTTGTTAAAGTCAACATTGAAAATCCAGCCACATTAAACATTTTCATTTGTGATTTACTTGCTCTTTCCTTTCCTTTTTGAACAGCTTGAAAATATTGCATGATTTTTCCCTTCTGGAATGATATAATAACTATCTAATATTTGGTATATTTGAGGTAAAGTTAAGATGAATCCAAAAATTTTTGTTTTTGCTGCAGTTTTAGGGCTAGGTGCAATATTGGGTGCAATTCTTCTTGCTGGACCTACTATGGTAGCACCAACTCCTGGAAACAGTAATGTTGCTACAAATGCTCCAACTATTGAATTACTTGAAGTTGAATTGGCAGAAATTTCTGTTACAAAAATCAATGAACGTTCAGCAACTATTGAAATTGCATTTGAAATTTTTAATCCTAATCCACGTGCCGTGATTGTACAAACTATGGATTATAATCTATTTGAGACAGGCTTTTCAAGTTCTGAACAACTTGCTGGTGGAACTATAGGAAGTAGACCTGAAGGAATGGTGGAGTTTGGCTCAAATTACTATACGCTATTAGGTGATAATTCAATTGTTCTAAAAAAGAAAATGACTATCAAAAATACTGCTACTTCTAGTGAATTATGGGACTCATTGAAATCTGAATATGAAAATGGTGAATCAGGTAGTGCAAAATGGTGGGTTTATGGAACCGTTTACTTTAATCTAAGTTCCATGACAAGTGGACAAGAAAATACTGTATCCTTTGAATTCTTCAGATAGTATCATAAAATTATATAATTATGATAATATGTTTTTAGAAAAAAATTATTGATATATGCTATAAAAGGACGTATTGATGTTTTTTATCAAATGGCAGAAGCAGGAATGGCAGCTTATGGCGCCGCAGCAGGTGTAGCAATCGCACTAGCAGTAGTGTGTTTCGCTCTTCGTGGTAAAGGACACCCTGAACCACTAGATTAATCCAACAAAGGAATTTCCTTTGCAATATTTTTCATTTCTTTTACTAATTTTTGCTGCCGAATTTTCCTAAACCTAACATTTCTCCAATGTCGACATGTTTACTATTCTTCTTTTTCATAAAACATCTTTCAAAATATTGACATTCAGAACATTCTGTCGATGGCTCTAAAATTGGTGCTTTTTGTTCTTTGAGAAGATTATTTAGTACTCTTACTCTTCTAACCACTTCTTCAAACATTTTCTTATTTCGTGTAACTGAAAATGTTGTCTCTTTTCTATCTCCACTAACGTATACAATAATTCCATCATGTTTATCATATATCCATAGACATGCATTAAGATATAGGACATCATTTGCAAGTGGGTTTTCTATTTCTTTTTCAGCTGATCTAAAAATTAATACAATATCATCAACGAGCATGTCTGTTTCTCCTTTTAGTTTGATATCTCCAATTTCGAATTCTTTAGGTTCACTTCCATACTTTTGTTTTCTTAATAATCCTGATAGGAGTTCATTGAAACCCCTTCTTTCTATTTCTAGGGGGTCAATTCGGTCAAAATATGAGCGTCTTAAACACTGAACAACTTCTTGTAAATGAATAGTTTGAAGATTTTCTGAATCTATGTCTAATTGTAATTCCCTTCCAATTGAATCCAACGAATTTTGAATAATTGCTCTAAAATCTCGATCTCCCATCATGATAGATTACCTCGTTTTTTACCCTCTTATACTTTAGCTCATTATTTGAGTTAAAAATTTAGAGATTCTACTTGAAAATGCTAATGTCACAAAATGAACTCCAAATCCAAGAACTGCCCCAACAATCAAATTTCCTGTACCAAAGTAAATTCCTAAGAAAATTCCTAATGGCGGTAATGAGAAAATCATGCCCATAAATGTACTGACCCAGATTGTATTAATCATAGTCTCTGTTGAAATATCGTTTTTCTTTTTAGGAAATCTAATCATTTTACTAATTATTCTTCTTGTACGATTAATTTTGACATTGTTACATCCGTAGGTATTTTTTGCTCAACTGCATATGCTATTGCAGCTAAATTTCTAACCTCAAATGATGTCAATTTTGTAATTCCTACAATTGTAGCAAAACTAAACATTTTTGAAAATGATCTAGTTGAAGCGGTATAAAGTGCCATTTCAAATGATCTTTCAAATTCAGCTACAGCGTCTAATTCATTTTCATTTTGGGAAATCAAATTTTTGTATTTTGTATTTGATAATTCAGCAAATGCATCTCTAATTGATGCTGCAGAAATCATTCTTCCCAACAATTCTTTTGTAATTGTTGCTGTTTGTGTAACAATCAAATCTTGAATTTGTGCTTCTTCCAAACCCCATAATTTTCCTCTAATTACACTTAGAAGATTATAGAAATCAACATCCATTCCAACTAATTTAATCACATCTCTGTCTCTAGTATTTTTTAAGGCACGACCTAATTGGAGATATAGAATTTTATCAAAATATGTATCAAAAATCTGAAGATTTTTCTGTTCGTTATACAATGCTGCAGCTTTTGAAATTTCTTCACCAAATTGAACTGAATTCAAACTAGCAACTGTTTCTTCAAGGTCTTTAGAGACTAGTGCTTTGATTATGATGTCTCTTTGCTTGATTAATTCTTCAGCATGTAAATTAATGTGAGTTTCAATTTCTTCTTGTGATTTCTCTAATACTTTTCCTTTCAAAATTAACTTCAAATTTGATATAATGAATTTCATGTAATATGCATCTAAAATTGGTGAATCTCCAGCTGTTTTAGCAATTGAATAATGAACATCTGCTAGATGTCCTCGTAAGCCTGATTCTATTCCTTGTGATGTATATGGTTTTTGAACATCTGCAACTGCATCACCATAAATTGTATTTTTGATTCTAGTCATTAATTCTTCAAGATCTCTTGATTCTGCCAATGTCTGAAAATCGGATCTATTAAGTAATTTTCCTCTTTGACTGTATGATTTGACTGATGCATAGACGTTTTTGCCCATAATGATGCATCATGAATTACGGATTTTAATGTTTGGCGATCTCAATTAGGCTGAATTTTTACCCAATTTTATCTAAAAATGTAGTTGCTTCCTTTTTTTCTGGATTTGTAAATTTCAAAAATGCTGAAAGAATTTCTTTTTGAATCAGTAGATTTTCATCTGAAATATCTTTTAATTTTGTGAGATCAAATGGTAATAATTTGTTAATTTTATCTTCACAAAATGCTTTTACATATTTTTGAAAAATCGAATAAGTGAAATTTGGACTATTAGTCATGAATTTTCTCAAAATCTTCTCAAATTCCTTTTCTTTTGAATCTGATTTTGAAAAAAATTCTTCTAATTGTGATCCCATATTCTCAATTCCATTAATTGCCAATCCCACTAGAATCCCTTTTTTTGTTAAATGATAATATGGAATTCCTTTTTCTTGTAATGCTTTTGGCCCTCTCTTTAATGGTAATCTGCCATCTTCTTCTGCGATCTCCATTGGAAGTAAAATTTCGTCTAGATCTCTGAAAATTCCAGAGTAGATATTCTTCCAAGCTATTTCTTGCTTTTTTGCAATTTTTTGTGAAATACCTGTCCTTGTTCTTCCAGCTGGATTTCCACCACTTCCAAGAATTGTTATGATCGCTCTTTGTCTTTTTGCTTCTCCTGTTAGATCGTTATCTTTAGTCTTGAATGTGTCAAAAATCGCTAATTTTCCCTTTGATTTTGCCTTCATTTAATCACCTTTAACATAAATTTCATTTTCTATGTTACTATCATAATATTTCATTATATAATAAGTTACTTTTTGATTAATTTTAGTGTCCTCAGTGCTTTAATAATATTCAATTTCGTTAAAATCTAATGAATTCTAGAAACTACAAGTATGCTCTATTACTTGTAGCCGCAGTATCTATCACAGCAACTGGTGCTATGTCACAAGCATATGCACAAAGCGTTGATGATGGTATGGACGGATACGTCAAGGGAACTAGTGGAATTTACACTGGTAACCCTAACGAATGTTGGTATGATGATGGAGAAGGTGGATATCTACCATGTCTTATAGACACTGGTGATACAGCATGGATGCTCACCGCTACATCAATGGTACTTCTCATGTCACCTGGAGTCGGTTTCTTTTATGGCGGATTAGCCAGATCAAAGAACATCGTCAACGTACTCGGTATGACCTTAATTGTAATGGGTCTCATGTCAGTACAATGGGTTCTATGGGGATACTCACTAGCATTTGGTGGAATTGATTCTGACGCAAATATGTTCATGGGTAACTTGGATTATGTTGGCTTCAACATGGTATCAGCTTGGGCACCGATAGGTGAACTTGGTGCATGTGCTGACACATGGTCTGCAGCTTACCAGATGAATGAATTTAAGGACGGCGAATATTGTAGTCAAAGTTGGCCTGGTACAGTACCACACCAACTCTTTGCAATGTTCCAGGGAACCTTTGCAATCATCACACCAGTACTCATTATTGGTGGTTTGATTGACAGAATCAAATTCAGCGCATTGATGATATTCGTACTCTTATGGGGAACCTTCGTTTATGATCCAATAGCACACTGGGTCTGGGGAGGCGGATACATAGGAGGAGGATCATTAGACCTTGATCCAGAACTATCGCCATCATACGCATTAGACTTTGCAGGTGGTACTGTAGTACACATTTCTTCAGGATTTGCAGCATTGGCCGGAGCTTTAGTCCTAGGCAGACGTCTTGGATATGGCAAAGTCCCAATGGAACCACACAACATCCCAATGGTAGTCCTCGGAACAGGAATACTCTGGTTTGGATGGTTTGGATTCAACGCAGGTAGTGAAGTAATGGTAGACGGCATTACCGTCAGCGCATGGACTGTTACAAATACCGCAACTGGTATGGCTGCAGTTACTTGGGTGCTCATGTCTTGGGCACATACAGGAAAACCAAGTATTGTAGGAGCCGCATCAGGAGCAGTAGCAGGATTGGTAACAATCACACCAGCCTCAGGTTGGGTAGGTCCAATGGCTGCAATTATTATGGGAATTGCCGCTGGTACAGTTTGTTATGCATGTGTAGCATTCAAGAACGCACGCAAATGGGACGACGCATTAGATGTATGGGGAATACACGGAATGGGTGGTCTTACAGGTGCAATTTTGACTGGTACATTAGCTAGCCCACACGTTTGGGATACTGGAGACGGTATCGGAGCATGGACTGGCACCGCAGAAGGAATGGAACAGCAAGCAATCAGCATCATAGGTGCAGTAATCTCAATCGGATATGCATTTGGTGTAACCATCGTAATTCTAAAAGTAATGGATGCCGTTTGGCCTGGCGGAATCAGAGTCACTCCAAAAGAAGAGGAGATTGGTCTCGATTTGGCACAACATGGCGAAAGAGCATACGTAAACGAATAGAAAAAACACCCTTTTTTCTTCTTTTTATTTAATTATCCCTTACACTATGTGTAAGGAATTTTCATTAAAATTATCTTGGGCTATTTTGGACACTAATGTGATTTATTTATCATTGAATTTTTATCAAAAACATGTTAATTTCAACATCTGAATTAAATTCAATTTTTGAAAATTCTGATGTAATAATTGCAGATACTCGCTCATTCAAAGAATACTCTGAAGGACATATTCCCGGAGCTGTTCATTTAGACTTGTTTGCATTTCATTGGATTGATACAACAAAAAATGGAATTAAGAATTTCAATGATCAAGCAAGAAAATTATTTTCATTTCTTGGTGTTACCCCAGAAAAAAAAGTCATCTTTTATGATTCTGTTTCTGGAATGCTTGCAGCAAGAGGTGTATGGATGTTGATGTATTTTTCACATCAAAATGTCTCTATGTTAAATGGGGGAATTACAAAATGGAAAAAAGAAAATCTCTCAATTGAAACAAAAGCAAATAATTTCAAACCAACAAAATTTTTAGGAAAAATCAATTCTAATATTATAACTGGATTTGAACATATTAGAGATAATTTAGATAATTTGAAAATTATTGATGCTCGTTCTACTGGTGAATATGATGGAAGTGTAGTGAGAGCTGCTCAAACTGGCCATATTCCTAATTCTATCAATATTGATTGGAATCAAAATCTCTCTGAAGATGGTACTTTCAAAAATGATGACGAATTATCCAAAATATATGATCTTCCAAAAGACTCTGAAACTGTTACTTATTGTCAAGGAGCATACAGAGCTGCCAATTCCTTTTTGGTTTTAAAAAAACTTGGATTTCAAAATGTTAAACTCTATTTGGGATCTTGGGGTGAATGGGGAAATGACATTACACTTCCTATAGAATGAATTAAAGTATGGTTTTGAAATTATTTTGAAATATGGATAGTTCCATCAAAGATGAAATTAAAAAAAAATATTCCAAGATAGTTGTTTCTGGAAATGATGATTGTTGTTGTATGCCTGGAGAATGTGATTCAGGAGATTCTCCCATAGATGCAACAAAACTAATTGGCTATGATCAAAAGGAACTTGAATCGATTCCTCAAGAAGCAATTTTGGGTGTTGGTTGCGGAGCACCAATTAACCACACTCAACTCAAAGAAGGTGAGACTGTAGTTGATTTGGGTTCTGGTGCTGGAATTGATATTTTTTTAGCTGCAAGGAAAGTTCTTGATTCTGGAAAAGCAATTGGAATTGATATGACTGATGATATGTTACAAAAAGCTCGTGAAAATGCAAAAAAAGGCAATTATCCAAATGTTGAATTTAAGAAAGGTGATATTGAAGAAAATATTCCATTAAATGATAATTCTGTTGATGCTGTTATTAGTAACTGTGTCATTAATTTAACTACAAACAAAACAAATGCATTCAAAGAAGTATTCCGAATTTTAAAAAATAATGGACGTATGGTTATTTCTGATCTAATTACTGATCAAGAATTATCTGTAGATCAGATTAATTCAGATAAATGGTGTGAGTGCATTGATGGTGCATTAACAAAAGAAAATTATCTTTCATGTATTAGAGGTGCTGGATTTGAAAAAATTGATATTTTAGAACAACGAGCATATATGGATGGAAAAAAAATTAACGGCAGAAAAATTTCAAGTTTAGTGATTAAAGCAATTAAATAATTTTAAAAAATTTATTTTTTCTTCCAAATGAATTGGTTGTAAATTAGTTCTGGTCTAATTTGTCTAAATGGTTGTGAACCACCATTGTACCATTTTGTAAAGAATTCATACAAGTGCAATCTGAGAGATTGGATGTATACAATTAATCCTTCAATCATCATAATTCCCAAGTTTCCTCCAATAATCATTGCCATTGCTGCACCTGATTCAGCACCGCCTAGAGAAACAAATGCGTTGTTAACTGTCATCAATAACGCAGCATGCACAAGTAACATAATTCCGAGTCTGGCATAACTGATTGTGTGAGCTAACGCTTCTACTGTTTTTCCTAGGAAAACTTCCATTACAACATTTGCTGCAGAACCTCCATCTTCAGGATGTTTCTTTGCATGCATAATTCCTCCAATCATCATCATTGTCATTGATACAAGTACGATAATTACTGCAATTCTTGAGACAATCCAAACTTGAGCCCAATCTCCTAAGAAAACTGTTACCCAAGGAACTGCTTCTGTATGCACTTTAGAATACATGTTCATCACATCATAGTTTGCACCAATTGCACACATCATAATTACTACAATTCCGCCGTATAGTGTGATGTTTGGAATTGCCTCCATGTACATTACAAATTTTTTACCTTCTTGAGCTAATCTCTTAACATGTAGAATCATTGCCCAAACTAAATGTACAATTCCGATGAATAATGATACTTTGAGAATATTGATTACTTGTTCAAATGTTAATTCTGCAACACTGATAATTCCTACAAGCCAGCTTATTGAATGCAAAGCTCCTCCTTCTTCTAATAATCCTTCTAATGGTCCCATATGATCTAGATGGAATCCAAACGCTTCACCCGCTCCGACACCCGCAATAGCTGCAGATGCTCCAGAGATTGCAATTAACATTCCCCATCTCGAAAGATTACCTTGTCCTTTGAATTTGAATAATAATCCCATTCCCATTAACAATAATCCGTGACCCACATCTGCAAACATTAATCCGTAGAAAATTGGCCACATCAAAGCAATCATAGGTGTTGGGTCAGCTTCTCCTTTTCTTGGAATTCCCTGACTTTCTGTAATTACTTCAAATGTTCTAACAAATTTCTTGTTATCAAATAGAGTTGGAACTTGTTCTTTTAATTTAGGATCTGTAATATCCTCAGATACAGACATCCATTGTTTTGTTGCATTCTTAAATTTCTCTTCCATCTTTACTGGAATGAATCCTTGAATTACTGCAAAGTTTTTGGTTCCACCTGGTTTTCTTAGTGTTTCAAGTACATCTTTTGCAACTTGGGCTTCTTCATGGATTGCTAAAATATCACGTCTAATCTTCTTTGTAATTTTTGCAACTTGTTTTGAGAGTGTTGATTGCTTTGCAGTCAATTCTTTAATTTTAGCCTCAGCCATTGAATATGCTTCAGATGGAACTTGAGGAATTCCTTCAGGAATGGAAAATGGATTTGCATTAAAACCTCTGAGTACTTTGAGTGCTTTATCAGAATCTTCTGTACTGGCAATTACTAGGATTGCAGATTTTTCTTTAAGTGCTAAATCATATTTGTAAAATGTAATGCCATCTAATGCTCTGCTAATTTCCTCATAATCTTTTGAATCAACAACAAATAGATTTGTGTAAAAATATTTCATTAATCCAAATCCTGAAAGATCAATGTTTAGCTTTTTTGCAACTTCTAATGTTTCTTTAAGTGATGTATATTCTTCAAGTGAGCGTTTTGTATCAGCTTGGTCTTCTAAAAGTTTGGCAGGTTCATCAATTATTGATGGTGTTCTTTGAATCAAATCTTTTACCATGTCTTCAATTTCACCAACTTCATAGTCTTTCTTTTTGATCATTGTTCCTTTGAACATAATCTCAAGAATTCCTACCATAGGTGGCACTCCTAGGCCTTTGATTACATCGTCAATGGATTGGTATGTTTTTTGGGCCTCTAACAACAAATCATCAATTTCAGGAGTTACTGTGTCGTTATCAGTATCAATTTTGTGAAACCATTCAAACTCAGTTAATCTAGAAATGGCTTTTGGCGACTCAGATCTGGGTAAAATTATACTTCCAAGTTTCAGATCAGCTATTGCCAAGTTAATCCTGTGAAAATTTCTTAGTTTTTAATATCTTTCTCAACGGAATTTTCTTTTCCAAACATTAAAATCTATTATGGGTAGACGCGTGATATTGGCAAATTCTTCTCTTGAAAAGACGATTGATAAGATTCTCGATCAGACTGAACAAGATGTATTGGCCAGCTTAGATGGTGCACTTAGCGATTCTCATCAAGCTCTTGATGATTCTGTGACTAAATTAGAAGATGAATATGACAAAATTGTTGCAGATGGACGAAAAGAGGCAGATAAACTAGAAAAACAAATCGTTGGAGGTTCTGACATTGAAGCAAGAAACAAACAACTTTTGGCTGTTGAAGACGCTGTTTCTAGAGTTTTCACAAAAGCAGTTGAAGAAATTTCAAATTCTGATCGCAGTGGCGACTATGCAAATCTCATTAAAACATTATTAGATGAATCTACCCAAGTTTTGGGAACATCTGAAGTTATAGTATTTACAAACTCTAAAGATCGAGATGTAGTTCAGTCAACATTGGCAAATTTTGCTGGCTCTGAATTATCATCTGAAACAATTGAATGCATTGGTGGTGTTAAAATTCAGTCCAAAGATGGAGCTATGAAATTCGATAACACAATTGACGCAAAGATAGATCGATTAAAGCCTTTAATTAGGAAAGAAATTGCATCAAAATTCGGGGTAAAAGAATAAGATGACAGCACAAGGCAGAATTGTATGGGTAAGCGGTCCAGCAGTTAGAGCTGATGGAATGGCTGATGCTAAAATGTATGAAACTGTCACAGTTGGAGATTCAAAATTAGTCGGTGAAGTAATTAGATTAACCGGAGATGTTGCATTTATTCAAGTTTATGAATCAACTAGTGGATTAAAACCAGGTGAACCAGTAATTGGAACTGGAAACCCACTTAGTGTATTATTAGGTCCAGGAATTATTGGACAACTTTATGACGGAATTCAAAGACCACTAAAAGAATTATCAAAAGCATCTGGATCATTCATTGGTAGAGGTATCACAACTACCCCTGTTGATATGGAGAAGACATACCACTTTGTTCCAGTTGCAAGCAATGGTGATGAAGTTTTACCAGGTAATGTTATTGGAACTGTTCAAGAAACTGATCTTATTGAACACTCTATTATGGTTCCACCAAACCATCCTGGCGGAAAAATTTCAAATCTTGTATCAGAAGGAGATTATAATTTAGAAACTGAATTAGCAACTGTCGAAAAAGATGGTGAAAATGTACCACTCAAAATGTATCATAAATGGCCTGTACGAAAACCACGTCCATATAACACAAGATATGATGCAACAGTTCCATTACTTACTGGACAACGTGTAATTGATACATTCTTCCCAATTGCAAAAGGAGGAACTGGTTCAATTCCTGGAGCATTTGGAACTGGAAAAACTGTTACATTACACCAAATTGCAAAATGGGCTAACTCACAAGTTGTTGTTTACATTGGTTGTGGAGAAAGAGGAAATGAAATGACTGAAGTATTAGTTGAATTCCCACATCTTAAAGATCCACGAAGTGGAAAACCTCTAATGGATAGAACTGTTCTTGTCGCAAATACTAGTAACATGCCAGTAGCAGCAAGAGAAGCAAGTATCTACACCGGAGTTACAATTGCAGAATATTATAGAGATATGGGTAAAGACGTCGTTCTTGTAGCAGATTCTACAAGTAGATGGGCTGAAGCATTAAGAGAAATGAGTGGTAGATTAGAAGAAATGCCAGCAGAAGAAGGTTATCCATCTTATCTCGCATCTAGATTAGCAGAATTTTATGAAAGAGCAGGTCGTGTAAGAGCAGCTGGAAGTCCAGACCGTGATGGTTCTGTAACTTTGATTGGTGCTGTTTCACCATCTGGTGGTGACTTTACAGAACCAGTTACAACACACACAATGAGATTTATCAAGACTTTCTGGGCATTAGATGCAAAACTTGCATACTCTAGACACTACCCATCAATTAATTGGATGAACAGTTATTCTGGTTATCTTGGTGATATTGCAAAATGGTGGGGTGAAAATATTAGTGAAGAATGGTTTGGAATTAGAAATGAAGCTTATGGAATTTTACAAAGAGAAGATACTCTAAAAGAAATTGTAAAACTCTTAGGTCCAGACGCATTACCTGATGAAGAAAAACTCATTTTGGAAATTGCAAGAATGGTAAAAATTGGTCTACTTCAACAAAACTCATTTGACGATGTTGATACATACTGTAGTCCAGAGAAACAATTCAAATTATTGAAATTAGTTGTTGATTTCTATAAACTAGGACAACAATCACTAAAGGAAGGAGCACCACTTGCTTCAATTCGTGAATTACCTGTTGTAACATCATTACTTAAAGCAAGAATGGATATCAAAGATGATGAGATGCCAAAACTTGATCAATTAGAAAGTGATATGAAAGAACAATTCAAAAATATTTCAGGAGTGAAAGTTACAAATTGACCACTGAAGGCGGAGTTCAATACAGCAAAATTGCTGAAATTAAAGGACCTCTCGTAGTTGTCGATGATGTTGAAAATGCAGCATTTGATGAACTTGTAGAAGTTGAAACTAAAGATGGCGAAAGAAGATTAGGTAAAGTTCTTGAAGTTGGAAATGGTAAAGCAATTGTCCAAGTCTTTGAAGGAACTACTGGATTATCTATTTCTGGAACAAATGCAAAATTTGTTGGCAAAGTTATGGAAATGCCAGTCTCTAAAGAAGTACTCGGTAGAGTCTTTGATGGATTAGGAAGACCAAAAGATGGATTGCCTGATCCAATTGCTGATCAATTTATTGATATTAACGGTGAACCAATGAATCCAGAACAACGTGAATATCCAAAAGATTTCATTCAAACTGGTGTATCTGTAATTGATGGATTAATTACCCTTGTAAGAGGACAAAAACTTCCAATCTTTTCAGGTTCTGGTATGTCTCACAACTTACTAGCAGCACAAATTGCAAGACAAGCATCAGTAGTTGGTACTGATGATGACTTTGCTGTAGTTTTTGCAGCAATTGGTGTGCAATACAGTGAAGCAGAATACTTTAGAAAAAGTCTTGAAGAATCTGGTGCGCTAAAAAGAAGTGTTCTATTTTTGAATACAGCAGATGATCCTGCAATTGAAAGAATTATCACACCTCGTGTAGCATTAACTGTTGCAGAGTATTTGGCATTTGAATTAGGAATGCACGTTCTTGTTATTCTTACAGATATGACAAACTATGCAGAAGCATTAAGAGAAATTAGTGCAGCAAGAGAGGAAGTTCCTGGAAGAAAAGGATATCCTGGTTATCTTTACACTGACCTTTCAACACTTTATGAAAGAGCAGGAAAACTAAACGGTAAGAAAGGAAGTGTTACACAAGTTCCAATTTTATCAATGCCATCTGATGATATTACTCACCCAATTCCAGATCTTACTGGTTACATTACAGAAGGTCAAATTGTAGTTGGTAGAGACTTGTTCAGACAAGGTGTATATCCACCAATCAACATTTTGATGAGTCTTAGTAGATTGATGAAAGACGGAATTGGTGAAGGAAGTACTAGAGATGATCACAGTGAAATTGCTAACCAAGTTTACGATGCTTATTCTAGAGCACAAGAAGTTAGAGCATTAGCAGGAATTGTAGGTAAAGCAGGATTAACTGAAATTGATTTGAAATACATGGATGTTGGTGATGTCTTTGAGAAAGAATTCCTTTCACAAGCAACTGATGAAAATAGAACAATTGAAGAAACACTTGCAATCTTGTGGAAGATTGTATCAAAACTTCCAAGAAATGAGATTACCAAGATTAAAGATAAATTCGTAGATCAGTATTATCAGGGCGAGTAACAAAATGTCATTTGGACAAAATGTTGCTGCCACAAAAATTGAACTTTTCAAATACAAAAAATCAAGTCAAGTTGCTGTAATGGTACAAGGTATTTTAGATGATAAACGTAAAGTCCTGTTAAAAAATATTGAAGAAATGATTGAAGAAGCTTCAAAAGCAAGAGGTGGAATTTGGGATCCATTACAAGATATTTACAAATCTGTTAATGAAGCATATTTAGCTCTAGGTACTAACACAGTTGATTCTGTTGCAGAATCTACCCCTCCTGTAATGGAAGTTGATGTTAATGTAAGAAGAGTTGTTGATGTAAAAATTCCTGCATTGTCAGTAACTGAAAAAGATACAAAATCAATGCCATATGGATTTGCTGATACCAATTCATCAATTGATAGAGGTGCAAAACAAATCAAAGAATTATTGCCAAAAATCTGTAAAGCAGCAGAATATGAAAATTCTATCTTTAGCCTTGCAAAAGCACTAGAAAAAACACAAAAGCTGCTAAATGCACTAGAAAATGTAATTATTCCTCAATATCAGCATAAAATTAGATTTATCCTTGCTACTCTTGAAGAAAGAGAAAGAGAAGAATTCGCAAAGTTAAAAAAAGTGAAGGCTAAGATGGAGAGTAGAGATAATGGCTAAAGAAGAAATTAAAAAATTAATTGAAGATTCAAAGAAAACAATAGATCAGGATAAAGATAATTTTTCAAAATCGATCAAAGACGATCTATCTAGTTTCAAAAAGAAAACACTATCCAAAATTTAATTCAAATTCTTATCATGATTTAAATAAGGAACTTATGGAGTGCAAAATACAATGAAAACTATTGTCTTGTTACTTTTGGCAGCAGCAGTAATCTCAGTATTTGGATCAACTGGTGTTGCATTTGCAGAAGACGGTGCATCCAGTGATGGATCATTGAAAATTCTCGGTGCAGGTTTAGCATTTGGTCTTGCAGCATTTGGTGCAGGTATCGGTTTAGGTCAAGTCGGTGCAGCAGGTCTTGCAGTAATCAGTGAAAATCCAGCATTGCAATCAAAAGTATTCATCTTCGTAGGTATGGTCGAATCAATCGCAATCTACGGTATAGTTATGATGTTTATCATCTTAGGACAATAGTCCTTACTACAAACTTTTCAATTTTTAATTTTATTTTTTAGTTATACTTTACTTTACTTACATCTAGTATTCTTGCACAATATCTGCATTTGAGAACCATTCCTTCTTTATCGATTACATCCATAATTGATTCGATATGTTCTGTACTGTTTGTAATGCAATCAGGATTAGTACAACGAAATATTTTATCAATTTCATTTGGAAGTGCAACTCGCCTTTTTTCAATCAACTTGTAATTTTTTATAATATTGATAGTTGCTTTAGAAGCAATTATTGCAATTTTGTTTGTATCATCATCTTTTAGAAACTTATTTTCAACTTTGATAATGTCCTTTTTCTTTGATTTTCCACTTGGTACATTCATGGCTAAAGTGATCAAACTACCATCTTGACCATCAATTCTTAAAGCATCGAGAACCTGTAGACCCTTTCCTTCATCAATATGATCAATAACTGTGCCTTCTTTGATTCGTCGAACCATTAGTTCAGACTGTTCCATCAGAATACTTTGTATAGTCACTTGTATATATTATTGAAAGAATGAATGAATTCTTCAATAAGGATATAATTTCAATTAAGGATTTTAGTAAGGATCAATTAGAAAAAATCTTTACATCAACTGATAAGATAATTCAATTAGATCCTTTTCAAAGACGGGAAATTTGTAAAGGGAAAACTTTGGGATATTTGTTTTATGAACCAAGTACTAGAACTCGTCTAAGCTTTGAATCTGCTATGGCATCAATTGGTGGTAGCTCATTAGGAATTTCAGACATTTCATCTTCATCAACTCAAAAAGGTGAGAGTCTTGCAGA
Organism: Nitrosopumilus sp. Nsub; assembly: GCF_001541925.1. Lineage (GTDB taxonomy): Archaea > Thermoproteota > Nitrososphaeria > Nitrososphaerales > Nitrosopumilaceae > Nitrosopumilus. The sequence goes on along the minus strand of NZ_LQMW01000021.1, from coordinate 4,066 downwards.
TACTGTAAAAATAATGTCGATATATTCAGATGCTCTTGTTTTAAGACATCCGTTGGATGGTTCAAGTAGATTTGCTTCAGAAATTTCAGACAAACCAGTAATCAATGCTGGTAGTGGAACTGAAGAACATCCTACTCAAGCAATACAAGATTTGTATACAATAAAAAAAGAAAAGAAAAAGATTGATGGATTAAAAATTGGTATTGTTGGAGATTTGAAATATGGAAGAACCGTATACTCTCTATTGTATGGTTTAGGAAACTATGATGTTGATGTTCGATTAATATCACCAGAATCTTTGAGAATAAGATCTGATTCTACTTATGACATTAAAAAAAATATTAACTTTACTGAATCAACTCAACTTGAGGATCATATTGATGAGTTGGATGTTTTGTATGTAACACGAATCCAAAAAGAGAGATTTCCAGATGAAGAAGAATATCTAAAAGTTAAGGGTAGTTATGTTGTTGGATTGGATTTAGTTAATCAGATGAAAGATGATTCAATTATTTTACACCCATTACCCAGAATTGATGAAATTTCTACTGAAGTTGACAACACAAAAAATGCTAAATATTTCAAACAAGCTGAATATGGAAAGTACACACGTGCAACACTGTTAGGTCTAACATTAAATGAAAATGGGTTTTAATTTTCCTAGTTTCCGTATTCCATATATTTAGAAACCATACAAGATGATTAAATGAACGAGACTAAAATTATTCCAATTTTCCCATTAGACTTAGTTTTATTTCCAAGACAAGAATTGCCTCTTAGAATTTTTGAGCCTAGATACAAACAACTTGTAGATGATTGTATGCTTGGAGATGGTCAGTTTGGTGTTTGTTTGATTGATGAACAAAATTCAGTTAATGGATGGAATTCACCAAAATTGGTTGGAACAATTGCTAAAATTAGTAAATGTGAGGATGTTGAACTTGATGGATTACAGCTTCATATTGAAACAATGGGCAGAAATTCATTTAGAATAAAAAGAATAATCCCACCAGCCATTTCACAACCTGATAATTATGATCCACTTTCAGTTGAAGGCCATGAAGAAATATCAAAAATTCATGAAAAAATTGGTACTGAAGAAAAAATGTACATCCAAGCTGAAGTAGAATTAATTCCTGAAATTGATGAAAATATTTCTCTAGTAAGATGGAATGGATTGGTTGAATTATGGAAAAAGAAAATCATACATCAAGCATTGCCACAAGTAGTTGAATCTCATGCTCTTGATCATGTTTTACAACAATACTATCTGACTAGTGACTCGCCAACAATTGATTATATCTATTCTCTAGCTGCACTTGGTGCAAAAGATCCTAATGATCTACAACCCCTTTTAGAAGCAACAACTATGGAAGATCTTATTGAAAAAACTAAGGAATTACTGACAGTAAAATAGGACAATAATTTGAGAATATTGATGTCTGCAAAGAATTTTTTGATTTTATCGATGATCTTTTGTTTACTTTTTCCAGCAAGTAGTGTTTATGGACATGGTTTGGGAATTGATACAATATCTTCGATAAATATTCAAGAAAAACAATTTTCTGTTTCAATTGAAATGCCTATGTATTTTGAAAATGAACAAGAGCAAATTACTATCACTGCAACAGATAATGAAACTGATGAAAATGTAAATAATGTAACCTATCTTATTGGCGTTTTTTATAAAGATGAAATGATTTTACGAAACTACTTTTTTGCTGAAAATGGAATTTTGCCAATAACTGTAAAACCCACAAATAATGAAGATATTACAATTGTGGGAGAAAAGGATTCTTTACTTGGAGCATGGCATGGAACTGAATCAAAACCCCTAGAAATCACAGGTCCTATTTTTAATTCAGGAGGATTGTATACTTTTGAAATTGAGATAAGAACAATTGATGAACCTACAAACATCATAGAAGATTCTGGTGTTTACACTGCTGATTTAACTATAGTTGAATCCAAATCTTTTCTACAAAAAGATCAAAATAATCAAGATGTAGAATTTGGTACTAAATCCTATTTTGATTCAATTTCTAATTTTCAATATGATTATGATGATAAAGAAGTAACTTTTGAAATGCCTTTTGATTGGAATGAAAGTCAAATGTCTCACGTTAATGTTATTCATGTTGAGACACAGTTTCCAAAAGATTTTGAAGAATTTTTGAGTCCTAGCTATACTGGTTATGTTAATGATATCAAATTATTCAAATCTTCAGTTACTGTTGATGATTATACCTATGATGATGATCGTACAGTTCACTTTGTTTTGTTGCAAGATCACCTTCGTCATTTGAAAAATGAAATGAGAAAATCTGAACAACCATTACCTGATAAAATTGAATTCAAACTAATTGCAAGTCAAGAAACTAAATTTCCATTGATTGCATATTCTGCAAGTGAAGAATTCAAAGTCAATTTGGCATGGGATCCTAAGGATATTGAGGTTGGGGTTCCAACAAATTTTGTTTTTACAATTAGAGATAGTTATACTGATTCACCAATGAGATTATCTGATTATACATTTGTAATAATTCAAAACAATGAAGAAATCCATAGAGTAAGTGATAACGCTGAAGTAGGTGGAGATTTTGAAAAATTTACATTTTCTGAAGGTCAGACAGGACCTACAATAGTTAAATTTGAAAATATTCGAAATACTGGACAAGAAACAGAATTTGCTTTTGTTGTTGTTGAGAAAACATTTGGAGAAAAGAAAGTTGAACAAGTTGTAGAAGAACCAGTTGCAGCACCTCAAGAATCCTCTGAAGAAGGCGGCGGTTGTCTAATTGCAACAGCAACTTATGGTTCAGAACTAGCACCACAAGTCCAAATGCTTAGAGAAATTCGTGACAACCAATTAATGAATACAGAATCTGGAAAATCTTTCATGAGCGGATTTAACGAATTGTATTACACATTCAGTCCAACAATTGCAGACATGGAACGACAAAGTCCAGTGTTCAAAGAAATTGTAAAAGCTGGCCTAACTCCAATGATTAGCACTTTGTCAATCATGGAAAACGCTGAAACTGAGTCAGAAGTTTTAGGACTTGGACTCTCAGTAATTGCATTGAATTTGGGAATGTACATCGGACTTCCAGCATTTGGAATTGTAAAAGCAATTCAGTTTAGAAAAAAACTGGTTCATGTATAGAAATTCTAGCGAAGTTTTTATGTATGCAAATAAGTAACTTGTTTAATGAAGACTAAAGTAATAAGCTCAATCTTTCTATTATTTACTATTGTGACAGGAACAATTGCCATGTCACCTGCAAGTTTTGCAGATTATCTTCATCCTATACACGCTGCATATGCTGATCATCATGAAGTTACAATTACTCCAGTATCTGGTTCAGGTTCTGGTCCAGGCTGTGAACTAACCGACGATGGTTGTTTCAGTCCAAATACTGTAACAGTTTATGTCGGTAGTCTCATAGTATTTTCAAATACTGATAATGTTAAACACACATTCACTTCAGGTTCACCATCAAATGATGTAATTGGAACTGAATTTAATTCAGGAATGTTAGAATCAGGTGCTTCTTTTGAATGGACTGCTGAAAATGTGGGAGAATTTCCTTATTTTGATATGATTCATCCTTGGATGCAAGGAACAATCATTGTACAAGAAGCAGGTGATAAAACACACTCTGAAATGGAAACTCACACTGAAGAAGTAATTGAAGAACCAGTTGTAGTTGAAGAAGTAATTGAAGAACCAGTTAAAGTAGAAGAAGTTATGAAAAATGTAGCAGTAGTTGAACAAGTTGTAGAAGAACCAGTTGCAGCACCTCAAGAATCCTCTGAAGAAGGCGGCGGTTGTCTAATTGCAACAGCAGCATATGGCTCAGAACTAGCACCACAAGTCCAAATGCTTAGAGAAATTCGTGATAATCAATTAATGAATACCGAATCAGGTTCAGCATTTATGAGCACATTTAACGAAGCATACTATTCATTCTCACCATACATTGCAGACATGGAAAGAGAGAATCCAGTGTTCAAAGAAATTGTAAAGGCTGGCTTGACTCCAATGATTAGCACTTTGTCAATC
>NZ_LQMW01000003.1 GCF_001541925.1 Nitrosopumilus sp. Nsub | reverse complement strand
ACATATTCAGATTAGATGAGCATGTAAAAAGATTCAGAAAATCAGGACAATTTTATGATATTTCATTAAATTTTACAGATAAAGAAATTTCAGATGCAATTATTGGTATTTGTAAAAAAAATAAAATAAAAAAATCATGCTACATCAGACCATTTTATTTTGTTGGAGATTATGGAATTAATCTACATGTAACAAAAAAAGCTCCAACAAATGTTGCAATTTTTACATTCCCATTTGGGGACTTGTTTAACAAAAATGGAATTACAACAAGTGTTGTATCATGGAGAAAATTTTCAGACAACTCCACCCCAACTCAGGCAAAAATGGGAGGAAATTATCTTAATTCTATTATTGCCACCCAAGAAGCAAAAAGAAACGGTGTAGATGAAGCAATTTTGTTGGATCAAGATGGAAATGTTAGTGAAGCACCAGGCGAAAATATTTTCATCGTAAAAGAGGGTCAATTAATCACACCATCATTATCATCATCAGCACTAGAAGGCATTACTAGAGATGCCATTATCAAAATTGGTAAAGATTTAGACATTGATGTAATTGAAAGGGATTTCAAAAGAAGTGAATTGATCATGTCAGAAGAAATTTTTCTTACAGGTACTGCTGCAGAGATTACACCAGTAATTTCAATGGACTCTAAAAAGATAGGTACCGGAAAACCAGGAGATGTTACAAAGAAAATGATGCAAGAGTACCTTGACATCGTAATGAATAAAAATATTGATTATGCTCATTGGTTAACTGAGGTCTATTAATTGAAAATAATTCAAATTGGAACAGGTGGATGGGGTAAAAACCATGCCAGAATTTTATCAGAATTAGGCGTACTAGTTGCAATTTGTGATGCAGATATTGAAAAAAGTAAAGAATATGGTGAAAAATATTCTGTAAACTATTATCATTCATTAGATGATGTTTTAGAATCAGAAGAGTTTGATGGAGCATTTGTTGTAACACCAACATCAACACATACAGAAATTGTAAAAAAATTGTTAGAATCAAAAAAACATGTCTTTGTAGAAAAACCAATGACATACAAATCTGAAGATGGTGAAAGACTTGCAAAACTTGCCGAAAAAAATAAAGTCATTTTAACATGTGGATATATTGAAAGATTTAATCCAGCAGTAGATGTTGTAAAAAAAATTGTTCATGAAAAAAAATATGGGGATTTAGTCATGTTAGAATTTCACAGAGAAAATAGAATGCCATTACATATCAAAGATGTTGGAATTATTTATGATACATCAGTTCACGATATTGATACTGCAAATTGGTTATTTAATGAAATGCCACAAGTGGTTTTTGCAAGATCAGGAAAAATTAGACATGAACGTGAGGATTTTACAAACATTATGTTAGGATACAAAAATGATAAAGTTGCAATAATTTCATCAAATTGGATAACACCAAAAAAAGTTAGAAAATTTAGTGCAGTTTGTACAGAAGCAATAATTTCATCAGATTTTCTAACACAAGAAATTAAAGTTGAAAAAGATGAAAATTCCGAAATAATTCAAAATGAAAAACAAGAGCCATTAATGAGAGAAATTCAGAATTTCTTAGATGCAATCGAAGATAAAACTAAACAAATTGTTAAAGCAAGTGAAGCAGTAAATGTCACAAAAATTGCAGAAGCGGCACTTTTATCTAGTCAAAAAGGAACCCCAATTTATCTGGATTTAAAATGAATAAGACAATGATGGAGATACTAGCATGTCCTATAGACAAGAATCATCCCTTAGAATTATTTGAAATCAATCAAAAAGAAAACGTGGTAATTGAGGGTGCAATATTTTGTCCAAAATGTACAAGATTTTACCCAATAATGGAAGAAATTCCAATTATGTTACCTGATGATCTAAGAGATAAAAAACATGAAATGGAGTTTTTGAACAAAAACAAAGACAATTTACCTGAAAAAATTATTACAAAGGCAAATCCATGGCATTTGTAAGATAATGGTTACAAATTTTATTTCAGAAAAGGCAAAGATTGGCGAAAATGTTCAAGTATGGCATTTTTCATATATTGGAGACAATGTTGAGATTGGAGACAATGTAAAGATTGGTTCTCTGGCACATATTGATTACGATGTAAAAATTGGGGAAAATACAAAAATTGAAGGACAAGCATACATTCCACCACTATCCAGAATTGGAAAAAATGTATTCATTGGTCCTGCAGCTGTTTTAACAAATGATCCATTTCCAATGTGTGATAAGATGGTAGGAGTTACAATTGAAGATAATGCAGTAATTGGTGCACGTGCAGTAATCAAGGCAGGTGTAAAAATTGGAAAAAATAGTGTTGTTGCAATGGGTGCAATTGTTACAAGGGATGTTGAAGAAAATACTGTTGTTGCTGGTTCTCCAGCTTTTCTAAGATATAGCAGAGAAGAATATGATAAAAAACAAAAAAAATGGTTAGACAGTTAAGAGTTTAGTTCTTTTTTGAAAATCCAGTTTTTTAATTTAGATAAAATTAAAATCCATATTACAACTAATATCAAAGCAATAGTAACTTTAATTCCAGATGCAATAATCCAATGAAATTCACCAAATTGTTGTATAGTAAATGGGCCTAACAAAATAACCATAATACCACCACCAAGAATTATCAAGACCCACATCGCAAATAGAAAACCATAAAGACCAGATTTCATATAGAAACCACCATCATAATTGTAGAAATTATTGCCAAAGCACCTGAAAAAATCGCTAATTTGAAGATGGAATATCCAACTTGTTTTTCAGTTAATGGTCCACCTGCAAGAATTAATCTAACTAATGTTACTGGTGCAGTTTTATCATTAGTTGCTTTAAGTTTAAAATCATCAGTATGCTCTACAGGTTTACCTTTAATTTGACGATGTTCTACTACTCGCTTAACACTAGATAAGAACAAAAATGAGTTAATCACTGCAGGCAACAATGCAATTGCTGCAATAATTTCTACACCACCAACAATTGCAATAACACCATACATAGATCCAAATGTCAGTGCACCAGAATCACCAGGAAAAATTTTACTTGGAATTTTATGATATTTATAAAATGCCAATGAAACAAAGCCCAATGGTAAACTTACAATTGCAATTTCATAGTTTTGTAAAATAAATAAACAAATAGATAATGAAAAACTTGCAATAACCATAAAGCCACTGGCAACACCATTTAGAACATCAATTGAATTAATGGTATTTCCAGTAATTGGAATCATAAAAACTATCAATCCAAGATACAGTAATGGAATTTGGACATCTCCAAATAATGGAAATGCAAGATCTGAATCGTATGCCCCAAGAAAAATAATTGGTAATGCTGCAATAGCTAATGTTACTGGTTTAAACCAACCACCCATAACTTTTCTATCATCAACATAACCAATTACAAATGCTGCAGTTGTCGTAATAATTATTGCAAGAATTTCATTTAGTTGAAAAAATCCATATAAGACAATCTCAGATACAACAATTCCTAAAATTATAGAAGGGCCACCAGGTCTTACAATCATCACATTTTCTTTTTTGTTCATATCTTTTACAGCATAATTTTTTTTAGCCAAAATTTTGATCAAAGGAGGAATAGTAAAATATACTACAAAAAATGCCAGTAAACAAGAAATTACTGCAGGAATAATTAACTCAATCAATATCTAACCTTCTTTAATTCAGCTTTAATGTTATTTGCTATTGTTAAACCAATTTTATCAATTTCTGCCAATTTATTTACAGGAATTTTTGCCAAGTCGTCAAGGTTTTTAATATTATGTTTAAACAAAATACGTGCTCTAACCCTTCCAATTCCTTTCACACGTACCAAATCTAGCAATTCTTCTCTAATTCCATAAACAATTCGTTTTCTCAAATCACTGAATTCCTCAAGCAAATCAGATCTTTCAATGTGTTTAGAAATTTCTCGTAAACAATATGAGAGCCAATTTGCATTTTCTACCATCCTATGCATATCTCCAGCCTCTATTCCAAGAGTATCAGATAAAGAAAGTTCACTGGATTCAGTAATCCACATTTGTAAAGCTAAAAGACTCCTAGAGCAATCATATTCAGAAATAGGCTCAATTAGTTCTGAAGAATGATTTTCAATCATCAAGCTAGTTGATTCATAGTCCTTATTTCTTAGTGAAAAATTTGGAAAGAATTCTTCACAATTTGTCATTAAATGTAAGAATCCAAAAGTATGTTTTCCTTGTTGAGAAACATTATCAATTGCATCTCTAAAAAATGTTGCAGTCAAAGGATCAATGTAAAGCATAGAAGTCTTTTTTCCAAATGCAGTTCCAGCGTATCTTTCACCTTTTTTAATTACTAATTGTTGGCTAGAAAGAAAACGAAGTGAAATATTAATTGCAAAACGTAATGTCGCCTTTGTAGTTTGCAATCCACCTAATGTCTGTAAAAATAATTCCAATAATTCTTCTTTTTTTATTCCAGGATGTGTAACAATAACACTTAGAATATGAGTTCTGAGAGATTTATCATCAGTAATTTTTGAAATAATAGGTTCAGATTCACCATGAATATAATATTCAATTAAATCTTCAGTGTTTCCATTTCCAACAATTATGGATTCACCATACTTATCATATTGAGGTCTTCCAGCTCTTCCACAAAGTTGTTTGTATTCTAAAACACTAATTGGTCTATTTGCACCAACTTTTGCATTATATCTATTGATGTTTGAAATAATAACTCGTCTTGCTGGAAGATTTACACCAGCTGCTAATGTTGGAGTCGAAGATAGTAATTTGATAGTTCCATTTCGAAATTCTTTTTCAATAATCTCTCTACATTTTTGATTTAATCCTGCATGATGAAATCCAACTCCTTTTTTTACAAGTGTTGCTAAAGTTTTTACAATTTCAGTATGTTCATTTTCTTTAAGAATTTGTTTTGATGTTTTTTCTAAAGCAGTTAATTCTTTTTTTTGTAAAAGTTGGGAAATTGCATCAGCTGCTTTTGTTGCAAGGGATTTTGATCTTGCTCTAGTTTCTGCAAAAACTAATGATTGACCACCATTTTGTACAGATTGTACGCCTAAATCTATAGGAATTCCTCGCAAACTAGGTTTTACTTCAAATGTTTCACCATCACTCATGATAACTTTTCCACCATCACAAACTCCTTCAGACAAAGGAACAGGTCTCCAATCATTTTTCACAAGTTTACATTCAAGCCAATCAGCAATTTCATCTGAATTTGTGATTGTTGCACTAAGACCTATAATTTGTGGCTTAGATTCTAATAATTTTAGATGAGTTAAAATCATTTCAAGTGTAGGTCCTCTACTTTCATCTCCAATGAGATGAACTTCATCAGAAATGACTAAACCAATGTCATCAATCCATTCAGCACCGTGTCTAATTATTGAATCCATTTTTTCATTTGTTAAAATCAATACATTACTTTTTTCTAAATTCTTTTCAATATTTTCAAAATCTCCAGTTGAAATACTTGTCTTAATTTTTTTACCAAGAGAAATTTTTTCTAATTTTTTAAATTCTGTAAACTTTTCAGCAGCTAATGCACGTAATGGACTAAGATAGATCACTTTTCCTTTATTTTTAGAAAGATAGTTTAGCATTGCAAGCATTGCAATCAAAGTTTTTCCACTTGCAGTAGGTGCAGAAACTAAAATGCTCCTTCCATCTAATAAACCAGATTTGACACAATCAGTCTGTGGAGGAAATAATTTTTCATATCCTTGTGATTTTAAAAAATTAATTGCAGAATCTGGAAGCGATAATTTTTCTATTTTCATACTCGGTTATAATGACCGGGTTTTGATTCATAAATAGATGCTTCTCTTAGCATTCGTCTAATGTAATTTCTTGCTTCTTCTTCACTGAACTTTTCAGTTTTTTCAAGCTCTTGAACAAATGCACGTTCTTCAACTGCTACTTTGTTGTCTCCTTCAAGACTTTTTAAAATATCCATAAATAATTGCATTTTTGACACTTCACTTCTGGGTTTTCCTTGTAAAACACCAAGATCAACTTTTCCAGTATTAACATCAACACCAGCATCTTGAAGCATGCTTTGAATTAGGAAAATTGCACGCTCAGCATCTTCCTCTTCTACTTTATCCTTCATGAGTAATCTTGCTCTAGCAGTAGAAAGTCTAATTATTCCTTCTAATTGTCTAGGAGTTACAGTAATCATTTCTTCAGATTCCACATTTCTCATTTGTAGGTAATAATCAAGAATTTTTGCTTCAGCCTCTTTTGTTAATTCAGGAGTTCCACGTTTTGCATATGAAAGATATTTTGTTAATAGATCAACTTCAATAACAGATTTTTTGTCAATTCCTGAATTTGTATTTCTTTTGATGATATGTGTTGCAATTTGTTCATCTCTTTCTTTAGTTGGAATATCTCTTACAACAAAAATTAAATCAAATCTAGTCAATAATGGAATGGGCAAATTTACATTCTCTGTAATATTTTTGAATGGATCATATTTTCCATACATTGGGTTTGCTGCAGCTAAAATAGAAGTTCTAGCATTTAATGTAGCAACAATACCACCTTTTGCAATACTTGCAGATTGTTGTTCCATAACTTCGTGTAATGCACTTCTATCTTCAGGTTTCATTTTATCAAATTCATCAATGCTGACTAAACCTTGATCACCCAATACAACTGCACCTGCTTCTAACATCATGATACCCGTTTTATCTCGGACAACTGCAGCTGTAAGTCCTGCAGCTGTTGAACCTCTACCAGAAGTGTACAGACCACGTGGTGCAATTCTAGCACAGAATTTCAGCATCTCACTTTTTGCTGTACCAGGATCTCCAACCAAAAATACATTGATGTCACCTCTAATTTTACTACCATCACCTAACAGTCTTTGATTTGAACCAACAATTAGTAACAAAATAGCTTCTTTGATTAATGTCTGACCTTGAATATGTGGAGCAAAAGAATCAATTAATCTCTGATAAACATCAGAACTTTGACCTAATGATTTTATTCTTTTTTCTTCCTCAGGTGAAATTTCTTCTCTACCAATTTTTCTATCAGTTTTAGAACCACGACCACTTAAAAATTCGATATTGTTACCTTCAATTCTTAATCGATATAAGCCACTATGACCCCTTTGAACGCCAGTTACAGATTCTTGTTCAACTCTAACTACGCCTGTAAGAATAATTCTGTCTCCTGGCCTCGAATTATCAACTAAATCCTGCCTAATTGTAACATCAATGTAATGAGGTAATTGACCCGGAGGCAAATCTTCAGGAAGTTCTTGCAATCTAAGAATTTGAAAATCAATAAACTTACTAGATTCTGGTTTTAATTCAAAATCTCTTTGTTTACAATTTGGATTATCACAAACTACAGGGATTTTTGCATCCATTCCTTTTAGTTGTATTATTTTTGTGATATGTTCATCAGGACATACAAAAACTAATTCTTTTGCAAGAGGTTTGA
>NZ_LQMW01000002.1 GCF_001541925.1 Nitrosopumilus sp. Nsub | reverse complement strand
CTCTTACCAATAATATTGGGCATGGTGCAATTTCTGAGATTGCTCTTGCAATGCTTCCCAATGCTTGAATTTTAGTTAAACCTGTTAATCCATGACTTCCAATTATTATTAGATCATACTTACCTTTTTTAGAAAACTGAATGATTTTTTCGACTGTATTTCCCACTAAAATTCTGTATTCATCTGAAATGTTTTCATTTTTACATTTGTTTACCCTCACTGTGAGTGTTTTTTTCAAATCCCTTCTTATTCACAAAATATTTGGTGAGATCCTTTCTGATCTTTTTTATGATCAATTAAAATCCCTATGATTTTTGAAGGTGGTGGGTTTGAACCGCTTGGAACAACTGTGATGAATGAAATCTTTGCCCAAATTTTTCTGCCATTCTAATTGCTTTTGCAACTGCTTTTTTAGAAAATTTTGAACCATCAAATGGAACTAGAATTTTTTTAATATCGTCTTTTGACACAGTTTAGATTACAAATCATGCCTAATTAAAGAAATTTAGATTATCGTTTTTGAATATTATCACTTATTTTAGATAAATTTCATTAATCAAACAGGTAAAGATTGACTCGTACCAAAAAAATTCAGAAAAGACTTTCAATAGTGTTTATAGTTTCATTATCTACTTTTGGATTTCAAATTACTGGTGGTATTCTCAGTAACAGTCTTGCCCTAATTGCAGACTCTTTTCATCTTTTAATTGATTTTTCAGCAATTGCAATTGCACTTTTAGCATTTAAGATTGCACAAAGGCCCCATAACTTAAAAATGACTTTTGGTTTTCACAGAGCAGAGATTGTTGCAGCCTTTATCAACGGAATCTCTTTGTTAATCATGGCTGGATTCATTTTACATGAAGCATACGATAGAATTACAGCCCCCCAAGAAATTGAAACAAATTTTCTTTTAGTTTTTGCAAGTGTTGGTTTATTGGCAAATATTGTTATGGCATTAATACTCAAAGAAGACAGTCACACAAATCTTAATGTCAAAGGATCTTATCTTCATGTTTTAGGTGATCTTGTTTCTTCAGTTGGAGTTGTTGTAGGAACTTTGTTGATAATTTACTTTGATGCAATGGTTATTGATTCTATAATTAGTATTGGCATTGCAATATTGGTAGCTCATTCAGGAATACGACTAAGTAAAAAATGTCTCCATATCTTTATGGAGGGAACTCCTGAGAAAATTAATTTAGCAGACATTGAAAATGAATTAGAAAAATTAGATGAGATAATTAATGTGCATGATTTACACATTTGGACATTGACATCAAACATGCATGCAATGTCAGTTCATGTTAAAGTACGAGACTCTGCTGTTCATCACATAAATGAAATTTTAAAGAAAATCAATCAAATAATGCAAGAAAAATTTGGCATCACTCATTGTACAATTCAAATCGAAGATGATAATGATCTCATTAATCCGTAATTACCTTATTTTTACGTCTAAAACTGTAAGGGTCGATCTAATTTGATAGGATCTTTGAAAGATTAGATTATTTTACAGTAACTGAATCTTTTACCCAAGGATGAATCATGCAAAAATAAGAATACTGTCCCATCTCATCAAATCTATATGGAAAAGTATCTCCTGACATAATCAGGCCACTATCAAATAATCTGTCTGGGCCTGTTTTTTGACTAGATATTTTATCTCTAAAAGACTACTTTGTTTTTGAAACACTCAGAATTCCCAGTGTCCATAGGCACAACCTGATACTAAAACAAAACTATTGCAGTTTGAATAAAGTCTAAATTATACCAATTTAAAAAATTTCTAACATGGAAATATCTAGTAGAAATGTAGTTGAGGGTACTGCTAGATCACCACATAGAGCAATGTACAAGGCCATGGGATTAAACGATAATGATTTATCTAAACAATTCATAGGAGTATGTCATACAGGTAATGAAGCAACTCCTTGTAATATTCACCTGCCACAATTAGCTTTAGAAGCTAAGAGAGGAGTTGCAGATGGAGGCGCAACACCAAGAGAATTTTCAACAATTGCAGTTAGTGACGGAATTGCAATGGGACATGAAGGTATGAAGTCATCATTGGTATCTAGAGAGATTATTGCAGATTCAATTGAAGTAATGGTAAGAGCACATCAGTATGATGCTCTAGTGGGAATTGCAGGATGTGACAAAAGCTTACCTGGAACAATGATGGCAATGGCAAGATTAAACATCCCATCTGTGTTTGTTTATGGTGGAACAATTAAACCAGGAATGTTAGATGGAAAAGAGCTTACAGTTGTAGATGTTTATGAAGCTGTTGGAGCTTATGATGCAGGAAAGTTATCACTTGAAGATTTAAAGAATATTGAAAATGTAGCATGTCCCAATGCAGGATCTTGTGGAGGAATGTTTACAGCAAATACAATGGCATCAATTTCAGAAGCCATTGGTTTGGCATTGCCAGGAAGTGCCAGTCCGCCAGCAGAAGATGATAGACGAAACAAAATGGTCTATGAATCAGGAGTTGCATGTGCTAAACTATTGGAGATGAATATTAAACCTCGAGAAATCTTAACTTTTGAAGCATTTGAAAATGCAATAATGATGTTAAATTCTGTTGGAGGTTCAACAAATGGCATATTACATTTACTTGCACTTGCAAATGAAGTAAATATTGATTTGACATATGATGATTTTGAAAGAATTAGAAAGAAAACGCCGCATTTAGCAGATATGAAGCCTGGAGGAAATTATGTAATGGAATCATTAGATAGAATTGGAGGCATACCATTTGTATTAAAAAAATTATTAGATAAAGGATTACTAAATGAAAATTGCATTACTGCAACTGGTAAAACAATAAAAGAAAATCTTAACGCATTCAAATTACCAGAAGCAGAACAACACATTGTCAGATCAATTGAAAACCCACTTCACGAAGTAGGAACTGCAGTTGTTCTAAAAGGAACACTTGCACCAGAAGGAGCAGTAATTAAAACAGCAGGTGTTGAAATGACTAAATTTACAGGAACTGCCAAAGTATACGATAGAGAAGAACTAGCATTTGATTCAGTTTCCAAAGGAGAAATTGATGAAGGGGATGTAGTTGTAATAAGATATGAAGGGCCAAAAGGAGGTCCAGGAATGAGAGAAATGTTAGCAACAACTGCAGCATTAGTTGGTCAAGGATTAGGGAAAAAAGTAGCAATGGTAACTGACGGTAGATTTTCCGGAGGCACTCGTGGATTTATGGTTGGACATGTTGCACCTGAGGCATATGTTGGCGGTCCAATTGCACTAGTTAAAAATGGCGATAAAATTACAATAGATACAGAAACTAACATAATTGATCTTCATGTATCAAATGAAGAGTTAGAAAATAGGAAAAAAGACTGGAAAAAACCTGATGCAAATTACACTTCAGGTGCATTAGCAAAATTTGCAACACTTGTAGGTTCAGCTGCTAAAGGCGCTGTAACATATGCAAATCCCTAAAAAATAAAATACAAAGTATTTTTACTATAATTATTGAATGATTCAGATATTTATCAATGCAAACATGATAAAAAAATTATAAGAAAAATCAATTCAGAATATGCGATAAATGTTTGTGATAATTGTTTTGAGGAATTTAATGACATTAAGACTAGGCCATTGTTTTTGGCCAAACAAATTTTGATATCAAGTAATTTGATGATTGAAAAAATGCCTGAATTTCTTAATGATTCAGATAAATCGATGAAATTATGGCATGATTGTAATAATGACGTATTAGAACAATTAAACAAATTAAATCACCCAACAAACAATGATAATCAAAAAAAGAATGTAGTTAAAGATGAAACAGAATATAGTTTTGATGAAATTCTACATGAGACAGAATTAAATCAAAACGGACAAAATTTAGATGGAAAAAATCTTCATGATTTGTATAGACATTCTACAAAATTAATCAAATAATTTTTCTAAATTAATTTTCATCCATTCCTAAAACATCATAATATGCCTTGGGTATCATTTGTTGAGCCTTGAAAAAGACATTGTTTACTGCAGTATCCAAAACATATGTTTTTGCCCAATCTTTTTCGCTACGAATTGAACGTCCAAAACCTTGTAGTAATTTTGTTAATGTTTGAGAAGTATACCATAAAGGAAATTTGCTCATTTTTGCCTTTGTTCTTTTTTCAGTATAATTTGGATATGGAACTTTTGCTATTATTTGAAAACGAGATAAATCATCTTTAAGATCAACACCCTCCCACAAAGATGAAGATAACAATACGCCTGTAGGATCAGAAGAATGCTCAGAGATTACTTCATCTTGAGTTTTATCATCTTTATTTTTACTGTGACAGAGTCGAATTCTTTTGGTATTTTTTGGGGACAAATATCGAATAATTTTCTGACAACGAGGAATTGAAGATGTTAAAATCAAACCTCGTTCATTTGAATGTTCATCTAAAATCCGGTCAATTGTTTTGATAACTTCTAACTCATCTTCTTCAGTTGAACCATAACTTAATCTTCTAATATTTAGAAGATCAATTTTTCTGCTTTCTATGGGAAATGGAGATTTTGGAGTATCAACAAATGCAACATCATCTTTTTCTAATCCCATATTTTCACAAAATCCCAGTTTGTCAATTGTAGCAGACATGAAAATCTGATATTCAGTATCAAAAAATTGATTTGCAAATTTAGATACATCGATGGGTTTTACAGATATAGTTCTAAAATTTCCGTTAAGGTCCTTCACAGGATCATTTACTATGAAATTGTCTTTATCAGAAAGAATATCAATTTTAGCTTGTGCAGCTCTATCATAACGTCTTTCCAGGCCTGTAATTAACTCAAAATCAGGATTGTTTTGAAATACTGGGCTTTCTTTAATGTCTTTAATTTTTTTAGCATAAGAATATGCAATATCGTCAGTTAATTGTATCATTGAATCCAAATCAGTAAAATTGTATTTTTCAGGATTAAGATTACATTCATCTACCTGGCCTGCAAAAATATCAAACCCCACAAACTGAATAATTTGATCTTCAATTTTATGGGCCTCATCAAAAACAGTAACTTTTCTATCCAAATAATCTTCAAATAATTTTCTGTTAAATTTCATGATTGTGAAAAAAGCATGGTAATTCCACAAGGAGTGATTAGATACCAGTGCATCATATTTTTGCATATAGTAGTGGCAAGATAAAGAATCTGCAGTATTTTCTTCTACTTGTTTTATAGTGGGTTTAAAATCACAAACTTGAACAATTTCTTTGCCATTTTTATTTACTCGTTCTTGACATTGTCCTTTATCACAAGTTAGGCCCCAACGCATTGCACGCCTGTTATTTTCAACTTTTTCAGCAGACATTTGTTTAAGACACGGGAAATTTTGTTTTCCCTTTACAGGTTTTAAAAAAGGAATATCTTTGATGTATTGATCTTGCAAATGTTTTGATGCAGTAACAGTAAATGAACTATCAAAATAATTTGAGATAGTTGCGCCAACTAAAGATTTACCAACTCCTGTAGGGGCACAAAGAACAATTTTTTTGTATCCTGATTTTAAATTTGATTCAATTTCATCAAGAATTGTTTTTTGAATTTTTCTAGGAGTAAATTGATCGGGAAATTTTTCTATAAGAGACAGAATTAATCATCTCGGTTTTAGGTATTAAAAGCATGAAGGTTCTTATGATATACTAAATTTTTCATCAGCATTTTAATACCAATTGTAAATGGAGATGATATGGAATTACTTGATGATAAAATGAGAGTGTGGTTAGAAAGCGCAAAATTTGTTAAACCTGTTTCAGGAATTTATGTATTATACAATAGAAGTAAACAGCCAATTTTTGTTGGTCAGACAGGTAATTTAGAAAAAACATTTACAGAATTATTTGATACGGATTTTAATGAAAATGAATGTATGAAAAAGACAGCATTTTATCAAAGAGTTTTTACAGATAATCAAAAGGAAGAGCAAGTACAATTAATTGAAAAAATTAAAAATGAGACCGGAAATTACCCGCCATGTAATTCTGAAATAGAAATACAAACACAATAAAGAAATTATTTTAAAACAAAAATTAAATCGTTAAAACTAATTTTTGAAAGATAAAACATCAATTTAGATTATTATATAAAAATAATGAAACTGATAAAAACGATTATGGCGTATATCTGATATGCACCAATGTTACTATTGTGATCAAATATTTGATTCAAAAGAAGATTTGTATGAACATTCAGAAATTCACTCAGATAGTGAAAGAAACAACGAAATCAAAGATAGACAAAAAAAAATCAAATCAAAATTAGGCTCAAAAAAAAAATTACTGAAAAAAAATAGAGCAAGAGTCAGAATAAATCAAATTTAGATGAAGATATAAGAATTTAAAAATAAAAAACATGGATTGGGTGGAATTACTGTTGCAAAAATCATGTGACAGAACACTTCAAAAAGGCGAAGTGTTGCACAGTCTCTTTCATATGATTGAAGTAAATGAAAAAACATTACATCACATTGAAACAGATAAAAGAAATTTTGGTCCAGAGTTGGAAGAATTAAAACAAACTGAAATAAAAGATATAAATTTTCATCTGAAATATTATCGAAGTTTAGTAAATTACGTTAATTCAATTCCAGAAAGTAAAATGATTAAAAATCAATAATTTGTTATTCACGTAATTTATTAAAAATTTCATCATATTTTTTTTGTTCAGAAATATTTTTTCCATATTCTGTTTCTTCATCGTATTCATCTCGTTTTTTATTCAAATACAAATTTAATTTTTCAATTTCTGATGAGATCATTTTACCCGAATCCTCTTTAGCGAATTGTTTTCTCTGAGCATCATTTTGGCCTCTTGTAGGAAAATGCTTATTGTAAAATTCATTTTCAAATATTTTTTGATGTTGTCTTTTAATGATTTCAGCAAGATCAAAGTGACCTTGTTCATGTTTTAACAAGTCCTCATTAAATTCAGACATTCTAATCCAAGACAAAAGAGGATTAAATTCCACACTTAGTTGTATATTTTCAATTGAAAAAACTACTTTTTCACCTAGTTGTTCAGAATTTACAGTCCAAGTAAATCCATATTTTATAACACTGTGAGAATCCTCGTAAATACCAGGATTTGGTTCAGCCATAAAATTTGAGACATTTAACAGAGTCTCATCAGACCAATAAATTACTTCATGTTCAATCATACTAACAACTATTTGGATATCCAATAAATTATTTGATTTGAAAATAATTGAAAATTTATGCCTAAATTAAAAAATAGATAATTTTTTCAACCCATTTTGACCAAATAACACGACACATTTTATTTTATGAATTTGAAGAAATCTAAAGCAATAGATTCACGAGAACAGGGTTTGTGCGGGTTAAGTCAGAATGTAACTCCCAAAGAGTCGATGATAGTGGTTTAACTTGCCTGTTTTCATGATTCTAAACTATTAATTTTAGATACATTATAGAAAAACATGAATAAGAAATTTTATGCGTGGATGGGAATTTCATTAGCAGCTTCAGCAGTTGGATTATTTTTGCTATTTTCATAGTAATTTTGTGTTTTTTTTAAAAGAAATTTTTTAAATAAATATTATTAATTAGTACAAAAATATCAAAAATTGAAAATGACATTGTGTCCCACTTGTAAATTGTCAATGGAATCACATTCTACTTCAGAATTAATGGAATGTTGTATGAAACAAGTCGACGATGAATTAATAGATAATCAAAAAGGCATATGCCCAAATTGTAAACATGAAATTAAAAAACATTCAGATAAACAATTAGCAGAGTGTACTTTAGAATTTTTAAAATCGCCCAATGATCATTGAAGATAAGATTAAACAAGAGAGTGTAGCAGAATAAAACATGAATCAATTAACAAAAAAAATTATTGATGAATTTTCACCAATGTGGACAAATAAACAAGTATGGGAATTTGATCAAACTAATCCCGAGTTAACTTTCGATCTACTTTATGTAGAGCCTGGAAAATATGATGATAGTTTATGGAAATCAAAATCATCTCATCTAGATTCAGATGTTAGGGATGTAATTGTCAGAACATTTGAAAATTTACTAGATAATGACGAATTATGGATTGCAAACAAAGGCACAAAATCATTGAATAAAAATAACGTAGCATATCTAATGGCAGTAATTGTCGATACAATGATAGAAGAAGAAGTTTGTTTAAATTTTAGACTAGAAAAAGACTGTCTAGTTCTAGCCATAGATAGAGATGCAGACGTAATTGATTGTAAAGAATTTTTTGAAGAATTTTACCACTTGGCAACGGGTTTCAATTACGAAGCAGATACTGGAATTCCAGATGATGAAACTGAAGCAGAAATGTATCTAACAAGATTACAAGAAGAATTTGATGAAAAAATGAAGAATATTCTTGGAGATAATTATTTACAAGGAAACAATGATCCAGATACAATAAATGCAGAAGAATAAATAAAAACCAAAAATATGATCAGACATGGAAGATGAAAATTTACCTGTCCAATGTCATCCAATTATTAAATCAAAAAAGAAAAAATTAGAGGAAATAAAAAATGAAACAATGTAAATTATGTGGAAGTCCATTAGGAAAAGAACCAACTACAGAGGAATTAGAAAAACATTGGAAAAAGCACCATAATTGGCATTGGGAATCAAATAATAAAAAAACACCACAAGAAGCATTATTAAAAAATAATTGAATTAGGTATACTAATTTTCAATAATACAGATAAGTCAAAATAATAGTTTTAATTATTTTTAAGATTCAAGTATTTTTGGACTTCTTCAACGTCTTTGTCACCTCTACCTGAAAGAGTAACAACTACAGATTCAGAAGATTTGCCCTTTTTGGCAACTTTCATTGCTTCAGAAATTGCATGGGATGACTCCAGTGCGGGGATAATTCCTTCAGTTTGAGTTAGAGTCAAAAATGCATTTAGAACTTCTTTATCCGTTGCAGAGTGATATTTTACACGCTTTGTGTCTTTGTAGTATGCATGTTCGGGGCCAACACCAGGATAATCCAATCCTGCAGAAATACTGTGAGTTTCTGTAATTTGACCTTCACTGTCTTGAAGTAAATAAGTCATCATTCCATGTAAAACTCCTTTACTGCCAGCAGATAATGTTGCTGAGTGTAATTTTGATTTTAATCCCATTCCTGCTGCTTCAACACCAATAATTTCTGCACTTGTATCAACTAAAGGATAGAATGTTCCAATTGCGTTTGAACCACCACCAACACATGCAATAACAGTATCAGGTTCTTTGTTATTGATTTTTTTCATCTGAGATTTGATTTCATTTCCAATGACGCTTTGAAAATCTCTAACCATAACAGGGTATGGATGAGGGCCAACAGCAGAACCTAGTAGATAATATGTTGTTTCAACATTTGTAATCCAATCTCTAATTGCATCATTAATTGCATCTTTTAATGTCTTAGAACCAGATTTTACAGGATGAACTTTAGAACCTAACATATTCATTCTATACACATTTTGTTTTTGTCGGATTGTATCTTTGTATCCCATATACACTTCAGCTTTCATACCTAATGCAGCACAAGCCATTGCAGTTGCGACACCGTGTTGACCAGCACCAGTTTCTGCAATGATTCGTTTCTTGTTCATTTTTTTTGCTAAAAGTGCTTGACCTAAAGTATTGTTAATTTTATGAGCTCCACCATGCAAGAGATCCTCTCTTTTGAGATAGATTTTTGCACCTCCTAATTTTTCAGATAAATTTTTTGCATAGTATAATGGAGTAGGTCTTCCAGCATATACTTTCAAATAATAATCCAGTTCTTGTTTGAATTTTTTATCATTTTTGAATTTCAGATAATTTTCTTCCAATTCTTCTATCGCAGGAACAAGTGTTTCGGGGATATACTGACCACCAAATTCTCCAAATTTACCGTTTTTAGGATATTTCAATATTAAATCATTCATAAGTTTGGATTTCCGATATTAAATACTACTCATGCCCAATAGACTAGTGTTACAATGAGTTACTTATCTTCAAGAATTACTAGAGAAGAATTTATCAAAACCAGAGGAGCTGAAACCACTCAAAGTAATGCCAGAGTAGCCTTGAACATGTTTGATCATTTTTGTCTAGGCACATATGATAAATCAGGTGACCAAGTGGTTTTAGATTTAGAATCAATATGCAATAAAGATAGGAATTATGATAGAGTGTTCAATCTAGTCAATAGTTTCATTTTGTGGTTAGGTCAAGACCACCCAGAACTTAGAATCAATATGTGTAATAAAATAATGGAGAAACCAAAAAACCACGCTTCAAGTATAATCCGTTACGTATCATCAATTAGACAATTCTTAGAAGAATTTGGCCAAATAGAATTTTCTGATAAAGTATTACAACCAATTGTAGATGCTGAACAGGAATTAGATGAATCTCATTATCATGAAGTACAAAATGAACATCAACAAATAGATGAATCAGCTTTCAAAGAAATAAAAAATTAGATTTCTATTCTAGCTGCACCTGTTGATGATAAGAATTTTTTTGTTCCCTCATTAAGTAACTTAACAACCATGGCGATTTCATTTCCACTTACTTCAATAGATATCTGTTGTGCTATCTGAACTTTAATCGCATATGCCATTACTGTTATTTTGTAAGTAATAGCTATAAACTTTCAATTTGCAAATAATACTAGAGTAATACCGTTTTGGCAGGTTTTGAGCTACTTTAGCTCAATTTAGTCACAACATGTGAGCTCATTCTGGATTATAGTTCTCTAGAGTTGTTTGGGGGAATTCTTTGTTGAATTTCTCTCTATACTTTCTACGTCTTGTAATTCTCAACAAATTATCTTCAAAGGACATCGGGTTTGTTACGAACTGAGAACTTAAGATCTTTTGGTTATTTGTTAATAGACAATTTTATCTAATTCAAATTACAAATAGAAAATTTTTTATTGAATTTTAATTACAATGTTTTCTAGATTGATTCAACCTGAAAATAAGAAAAAAAGGAAACAGGTAACTCATTTTTGTAGATTATGTCGAAAGTATGACATAACAACTAGATTATCTCATCTGGAATTGTACCATAAGACAAGCAAGGAGATATCATCAAGCAAGAAATCTAATAAAGACATACTTGATGTATTATTCGTGGAGTGTAGAGCAGTTGGCTAACATATCATCAAAGATTACAGTTTGCTGCAAATCTTGAATGTAAAAAAGTCACGTCACGCTAGTTAATAGACAATTTTATCTAACTCCAATAATGATGGTTTTCTAGATGGTCAGTTTAGAATTAGATTTTCCAAAAGATTCCAAGGTTGACAGAGCCCTTATGGAAAAACTAATGGAAGATTTTCAAAAACTGTCTTTGAAAGTTGGAGAAATGTCATTTGATGACGTACCAACAAAAGAAGTCCGATACTTGATTGCAGTCTACATGGATTTTTACCAAAAGGCTAGCAACCTAACCACAGATGAAGAAGATACCATAGAGAAGACAGTAATTTACACCATGATTATGAAACTCAGAGAGGGAATAATGGCTATGGTTTCTTTAGTTACAAGTAAGTTGGTAGGAAAATTAGACAAAGAGATAGAGGAATTAAAGAAAACAAAATAACAAAAAAACTCACTCCGCCCTAAAATCACATATGACAATGTAATGCTCGTTTTTTAAAATAGAATTAATTTTGTGAAAACCTAACTTTAGTCAAGTTTTCAATATGAATTCACCAATTTTCTTACCTGTTCTACAATATTGTCACTTTTCATTATACTTGAACCTATCAAAAATGCATCAGCTCCACACTTTTTTAAGTATTGAATATCATTGGGCGTATTAATTCCACTTTCAGACAAAATTATTCTGGATTTTTCATATCCAGACAACACTAGTTCTGTAGTTTTAAGATCAATATCTAGAGTATCTAAATTTCTATTATTGATTCCAATTATATCTGCATCAGTTTTTAATGCATTTTGAAATTCTTCTTTAGTATGAACTTCTAGCAAAACGTTCAAACCTTGCTTATGTCCATATGCAATAAAATCATCAATATCATTAAGAAATTTTTGATCAAAAAGGGATTGAATTACCAACATGTAATCAGCTCCAATTTTTTTTGCAGCGTCAATTTGAACGTGATCAATCATAATATCTTTCATCAATAATGGGACATCGACTGATTTTCTTACTTGAATAAAATAATCAGGTGAACCATTAAACAAATGAGGCTGAGTTAAAACAGATAATGCTTTTGAACCGCCTTCAATCATTTGTTTGGCAATAGTGCTAGGATTGCCAATTGTTCTAATTTTTCCTAATGAAGGTGATGAAAATTTTACTTCAGTTAGTAAAGTTGCATGATGATTCGATTTAATGATTTGTTGAAAATCTTGATCAGATTTTTGTAAATTAACATCAACGTCATAAACTCCATCGTCAATTGCCAGTTGGGAATTGTTCACTAATTTTTTTAAAATATTTTCAGCCATCAGTAATCTCCTTTAATTTTTCAATGTCGCCTATTTCACGCACAAATTTCTCCAATAAATTCATGGCTTTTCCGTTTTCAAGTGTGTTTAATGCAAGTTCTATGCCTTCTTCAAAACTTTCTACAACATTTCCAACCAATAAACCGCCAGCAGCATTTAATGCAGTAGTTTCAATCATCGATTGATTAGCACTGTTATTCAAAACACCGACAAATGATTTAACGGCATCTTCTTTTGTTTGAATTTTAATATCGTTTAACGAAGATTTATGCAATCCAAGAAATTCAGGATCAATTGAATTTACAGTAACGACATTATTTTTTAAAATACATACAGAGTTTGTAGAACTAGTGGAAAACTCATCCATTCCATCATTTGATCTAACTGTCATTATATTTTCTACTCCTTTTCTTTTTAGAATTTGAGGTAATCGAGTAAGAAATTCATTTGAAAAGACACCTACTAATTGATTTTTTACATTTGCAGGATTAGATAACGGACCAAGTAAATTAAATGCAGTTCTAGTTCCTAGTTGTTTTCTAGCTGGCGAAACATTTTTCATTGCAGGATGAAATTTTTGTGCAAACATAAAACATATTTGATACTTTTCAAGAATTTTTGCAACCGTTGAAGGTTCAGCATTTAGATCATATCCAAAATATTCAAAAATATCGGCACTTCCAGAAATCCCTGAACTGGATCTATTTCCATGTTTTGCAACAATTCCGCCAGCAGCAGCAACCACAAAAGATGCAGTAGTAGAAATATTGAAAGTTTGTAAATTATCCCCGCCAGTTCCACACATGTCAATGATGGTTCCTTTGTTCTCAGGCGTGATTTTTAGGGATAATTCTTGCATTTTATCAAGCATTCCCAATAATTCATCATCAGTTTCACCTTTTTGGGATAAATTAGATAAAAAATTCATGTTTTGATCATCAGTAGTTTTTCCAGATAATACTTCAGACATTATTTCATTCATCTGATCATATGTAAGATCAATTTTTTGTTCTAATTTGGAAATATATTCTGAAATCATTTTTCTTTTACCTGTCTGATAAAATTACCTAGAATTTTTTTACCGTCTTCAGTCATAATAGATTCCGGATGAAATTGAACTCCTTGAATTAAAAATTCTTTATGTTTTATTGCCATTATCTCCCCATCATCATTTGCAGTTGCTGTAACTTCTAAAACATCAGGAATTATTGTTTTATCGCCAACTAAACTATGATATCTTGTAGCTCTGAAAGGATTTTTCACATCTTTGAATAATTCTGAATCAGTATGTTTAACTTGACTTGTTTTTCCATGTCTAACACAACCTGCATTAGTTACTTTTCCACCAAATGCATCAATGATTCCTTGATGACCAAGACATACGCCAAGGATAGGAGTTGTTGGACCGATATCTTTGATGACATCACTACATATTCCAAAGTATTTTTTATCTTCAGGAGTTCCAGGGCCAGGAGAAATAATTATGCCGTCATAATTAGAGTTTTGAATTTGGGAAATAGTTATTTTGTCATTTCTAAATACATCACACGCAACTCCCAATTCGCCCAGATATTGGGCAATATTGTAAACAAATGAATCATAATTATCAATGATTAAAAATTTCATTTTGAGGCCTCCTTTAATGCTTGAAGCATTGCACCTGCTTTGTGTTCTGTTTCTTTAAATTCATTTTCTGCAATAGAATCAGATACTATGCCTGCACCAGATTGTACAAATCCTTTGTTGTCCTTAATGAATATACTTCGTATTGCAATTGCAAAATCACAACATCCATTGTATGAGAAATAACCTACTGCACCTGCATAAGGGCCTCGCTCCTCACTTTCTAATTCATCAATTATCTGCATTGCTCTTACTTTTGGTGCACCTGATACAGTTCCAGCAGGAAATACTGCCTGAAATGCATCAAACATATCATTTTTGGAGTCCAAATTGCCAACTACATGACTTACAATATGTTGTACGTGACTAAATCGTTTGATTTGCATTAAGGATTCTGGATGGACTGAACCAAATTTACAGACTCTTCCAATATCATTACGTCCCAAATCAACAAGCATTGTATGTTCTGCTAATTCCTTTTCATCATGAATTAATTCTTCAGATAATGCTTGATTTTTTTCTTCATTATCTGTAATTTTTCTAGTTCCTGCAATTGGAAAAGTTTCTACCTTATCACCAGTTATTCGAACTAACATTTCAGGAGAGGCACCGATAATTGTTTTTGAATCTTGTTTTAGATGATACATGTAAGGAGAGGGATTTAATTTTCGTAATGTTTTGTATAATGTCAAATTATCTCCATTTGATTCAAATTCAAATTTACGTGATAATACAACTTGGAAAATATCACCATCATGAATGTATTGTTTTGCTTTGTTAACAATCTTGGAAAATTTTTCTTTATCCATATTGGGAGTCACATCACCAGAATAAAATTCATCAAAAGTATCCTCACTTACAATTAATTCATCAAATCTATTTTCATCATGGTAAAAATAAAATAATTTTTTTTCAACATTGTCATATAACAAACCATCATCATAAATTCCAAATTCCATGATAGGAACACTAGGGTCAATTTTATTTGAAATATTTTCTACTAATTTAATGGAATCATAATTTACAACTCCTACAGCACCACCAAGATAACGATATTTTTGATCATCAGATTTACCAAGTAGTTTTTTTAATTCAGTGAATGGATCACTTGTTTCTATTGTAGTTGTGTGATTGTTTTCAATTATCTCTACTTTATCATAATATCCCTTAAAGATAATCTTAGGATCAAAACCCATCACAGATGTTTCAGCTAAAACTTCAGGTCCTGATAATGACTCAAAGAGAAATGAATGAGAATAATTGCGTGAGATTTTATTATAAATTTGGAATTGATTTTCAGATAAATCTAGAGGTATTATTTTTGCTTGAGCATTTCCAAAGGTGTCCACCCATAAACAAATTTTTCACTGTTTAATATTTAAAGATAATTTTTGTCAATTCAAAGAAACATTTTCAAATCTTTTAGGCATAAATTAATTACGGTATAGTACGGTACCTTTATAGCATAGTTGATCGCATATAGAATATGATGAAAATGCAAAGTAGAACAATTTTAGAAAAAATTAACAATAATCATGAAATTCAATCTTCTGTTACAATAGTGGAGTGTTATGTTTGTGGCAAAGGTTTGGCAGATGGTCATAGTATTTCAGCTAAAACACTTTCAAACGGAATAGTGTTATTTTGTGACGTTCATTATTCAATGCAATAAAAAATTTTTTAAATTTTCAAACATCCTTGTTTTGGGATTTTATTGTTTAAAATTCGTTGTAAGACAATTCTTTCGTTTGATCCTCTAAATTTCATTAATGTTTCATTTGATTCATCTAAAAATTCTTTAATTTGTTTAAAGCATAATTTCAATTCTTTTTTCAAGTCAATATTTTCAGTATTTTCTATAGTTAGTAAAAGAGAAGAAGATAATTCTAGCATGTTAGTTACTCCTTTTATGAATAAATCATAATCTTTTAAAATCAATTTATTTAATTTTTGGGAATTAAGGTCCTTTGAAATTTCAATAAAAATTTTTTTACTGTCTAGTTTTTTTAGAGACTTTGCAATCAAAGATTCATTTGTAAAGATAATATCATTTATGAATCCAACATGATCTGCAGTATCGATGAATTCTATTTTTGTAAAAGTTATTTCAGTTTTATATCCTTGTTTTTTTAAATAACCAAGTTCTTCCATTTTTTTTAAAACTAAAGAAAATTTATTTCTGGGATATCTTTTTCTTTTTTCATCAACACATTTTTCCCACATATCAGTAAGATATGCAGTATCGCCATTCATTGAATCAAGAATGGCATTAATTGCAATATCTTTCATAAATTAATTGAAAAATAGCCCTATTTACGGTTTAATTGAACTTTTTTGTGCCTAAAGAATTAAAATATTATTCTAAAAATTAATTAAATTAATTGACAGATGTTGGAGATATGGACACACCAAAAGAGATAAACTCTGTATTTTGGGATAATGAGAAAAAATCCTGGGAATACAAAATTGTTCCAGTTGAAGAATATCATGGTTGGACAGAGTGTCAATATTGTAACAAACCAATGTCACATAACATCAAAACTGAAGGTGAATTCAAAGTCGTATATGTCAAATGTGGTTGTACAAGAACAAATTAGCTATTTTTGACATAGATGGCGTATTTGAATAGCCATATTCTATTGATGTACCAATTGGATATTAATAATTTCAAAATAACCCATAAGCATGAAAAAAATCTTAATTTTTACAATTTTTTTGACTTTTATTGCATTTTCAACATATCAGATTACATTTGCTGAAATTGAAGATGGAGAGCAAGCAGCAAAAGACGCAGCAAATTCTCTAAAAAGAGGAGAAGAAAATACAATAGAATCAGAATACAATACAAACAATGATTTTGAGAAAAAGGAAATTAAGAAAAAACTTAGTAAATTAAAGAAATTTCTTCCAACTGAAGAAGAATTAGATAAAATCACATTAAGAACAGTTTGGAGATACGTAGATAAACAATCAGACAAAAACGAGGAATTTGAAATTGAAAGAATTCAAGCCTTAATTAGAGATATTGGAAGAGTTTATGATCCTGTTGTAAATAAATACAAAGTTGCAACAATTCAAATTGAAATTATAAAATTCAATGATGATGAAAAAGTTAAGGATTTTTGGATGATTGATAAAAAATCGGACTTGGGAAATCTATACGATAACGCATATCTAATCGGAACACCTAGTGATGGAACAGAGTGCATTTTCAACTATTCAAATGTTGGAGCAATGACCATTTGTAAAACAGATGAATTTATCATTCAAAGTATAATTTTTGATAAATATCAAGAACATTACACATATTCAAAGCCACAAACAGGAATTAAGAAATTAACAATTAATCAAGATGAGATGACAACACAAGTTGTAGAAAACATACTTAAAAAAATTAAAAAAAGTGAAATAATTGAATTCAAAAATGAATTGTATAAAATTCTAGAATCAAATATAGAAATCAAACAAAAACAACAATTGGATGCAATTAAACAAAATGAAAAAAATAACGAAGTTAATAAAAAAAATAAATTGTTAGATGTTGAAAAAGACAAAAAATATGGAATTCAAAATTTTTCATGTTTAAAAGATGAATTTGGGTTGATTACAATTTCAGGACAATACAACAATGATCAAATTAAAAAAGATAAAGTGAATATGGAAATTTTATTTTTAGATTATGATGAAAAAGTTATTTTTAAAAATACAGCTCAATTGTTGGAAATTGACGAATTTGAAACTAAAAGATTCTTAGGAAATTTAAAAATAGATGAGAGATTTTCAACATGTACTATTAAAACCCGTAATTAAGAAATTAATTTTTTGAATGTCTCTAATGCATCACTAAACTCTTTTTGAGTAGAATGATGTCTAACAAATTCAACTTGACCACACAATTGAAGCCATTTTTGAATTTGTGGGTAGTTGGACACCTCAGATTTTTTTAGATTGTGCATCATTTCACTTTGGGTCATATCTAGATTGATTCCCAATTTATTAGAATAATAATACCTAATTGCCTGACTGAATTTTTCAAACGCATATTTGGTCATATTTTCATCAAATAACATCTTAGAGGATTGAATCATATCTAGAGTATTTTCAACATAATTAACTGAAGGAGTTACGGCAATAATTTCTTGTGGACGTTTACTAGCAGATTTTTTATACATAAAGTATCCAAAGATAGCAGATCCTAAAATAATTGGAATCAAAATCATCAAATTATAGTCATAATTTTTAGGTAATTCAAATGCAGTTTGTGATTGTTCAATAGTATCAATTACGTGTCTTGTATTTTCAAATTTAGTATTAACAAATTGGAAATCATCAAACAAATTAGAAGAAATTGAAGTTGTCAAATCAGGAGATTGTGTAATTGATATGTCTAATTGACGAGAAGAAATTGATTCATAAACATTAGAGGTTTCTTTTGTCAGTTGTCTTACCATGTCTTCTTTCATGGCTTGTGAATCAGGAGCAACATAATTTGGAAGTAATTCTCTCAAATCAATACTTTCTTTTCCTTCATTTGCCATTTGAGAAGCCTTTAGTCGAACATCATCATATTTTGTTGGAGAAAATGCTTCGTTAGGGATTGATTCCAAATCATTTAAGTCATATCCACGTTCAACTAAAAAATTTTCTAAATTCGAATCAACATAATAATCACGAGAAATTCCGGAAGAAAGATATTTTTGTTTTTTTACAGGATCAAGTAAGGCTTCTGCAAGTTCAACATAACCATCAGAATATCTATCCAGATATTTTATCATATGAAAAAAATTATCTTTATTGATTTGTCTTTGTTCAATTAACATCTTATTAAGAATTTGACCTTCTTCAGAATCAATTGTAATTAATCTATCGCCAATAGTGTAACCACTTCCAGTAATAAAATCCTCAAAGTCTTCTGTTTCAGTGGCAATTGTTATGGATTTTTTATTATTTTGAACATCAAATTGGGCAACATCATTATTTTGATCATCTTTAATTGATTCTGGCAGAGGAGGGTTAACAATAGCTGTTTGCCCTTCTATGATCCAATCAATTTCAACTTCAACAGGTTCAGCAAAAACAGGACTAATTGATAAAAACAACGATACAAATAACAAAATCCAGAAAGGGCGCAATATTTGATTTTTATATCAATAAAAGAGTAAAATAAAAATTGGTACAATCATCGAATATACCATATACTATTAATCAAGATTTTAGAAATGAGAACTAATGAATTTTATCAGTAATAATGAAAAATTTGCAACATCAGATAAAAAAATTCAAGAATTAACAGAAATTTCACAAAAGTACTCAAAAATCATTTCAGATATTATGTTGGAGACACAAAAAAACATCATAGGTCAGGAAGACATAATCAAAAAAATTCTAATTTCAATAATTTCAAATGGTCATGTATTACTTGAAAGTGTTCCAGGATTAGCTAAAACACTAATGATTAAAACAATGGCAGATATCTTTAGTGTAAATAATGTCAGAATACAATTTACGCCAGATTTGCTACCTGCAGATATTTTAGGAACAAAAATTTACAAAAATAATTCAAACTCATTTGAAATTCAAAAAGGCCCTATTTTTCATAATTTTGTATTAGCTGATGAAATAAATCGAGCACCGCCAAAAGTTCAATCAGCATTATTAGAATCAATGCAAGAAAGACAAGTAAGTATACACGGTGAAACTTTTCAATTAGAAAAACCATTTTTAGTCCTAGCAACACAGAACCCGATTGAAAACGAAGGCACATACAAACTTCCAGAGGCACAAGTCGATAGATTTGCATTAAAAATTTTAATTAATTATCCAACAAAGGAGGAAGAAATCAAAATTATCGAAAGAAATACGATGGAATCTGAAAAAAAATCTGAACCCATTTTAAAATCAAACGAAATATTGCAAATGCAAGAATTTAATTCAAAAATTTATGCAGACGATATAATTTTAAAATATGTAGCTAACATAGTTGACGCAACAAGAAATCCGGACAATTATGAATTAGATTTACAAAATACAATTGAATTTGGTGCATCACCAAGAGCTTCAATTTGGTTAATTAAAACAGCAAAAGCTAATGCAATGATTAACGGAAGAGGATATGTCATACCTGAAGATGTCAAAGAAGTTGCTCATGACGTATTACGTCATAGATTAATTTTGACATTTGAAGCAGAAGCAGATGAAATAAACACCGATAAAGTAATTGACATAATTCTAGACAAAGTACCATCACCATAAAAATGAGCAAAATTTCAGATTTACTTAGACAGATTAAAAATTTAGAAATCCAAACCAAGGATCTTGTAGAAGGGGTCGAATCTGGTGCCTATAATTCAAAATTTAGAGGTGGAGGGATAGAATTTTCAGAAGTTAGAGAGTATATTCCAGGCGATGATGTTAAAAGAATAGATTGGAACGTTTCAGCTAGGCACAATTCGCTATATGTTAAAGAATTTGTTGAAGAAAATGAATTGAATATTTACCTGATTTTAGATTTATCTGCTAGCACTAATTTTGGATTTAAAAAATCAAAACTTGATTTGAGTTTTGAGGTTGCAGCATCACTAATGTTTCTAGCATTAAAAAATAATGATAGATTAGGATTAGGCATATTTACAAATCAATTAGAAAAATTCATTCCTTCAAAAAAAGGCAAGCGTCAATTACTTAGAATAATTAAAGAGTTGATTGAATATGAACCAAAAAATAAAGATACGGATATTTTAAAATCATTATCCACATTAAAAAATAAATTAAAACGAAAAAGTGTCATATACATAATTTCAGATTTCCTTTCAGATAATTATGAAAAACCATTAAAATTTTTGAAATTACATCACGAAGTAATATTGATAAATATTTCAGATGTTAAAGAAAGAGAAATACCAAACATAGGTTATGCATACATTGAAGATGCAGAGACTGGGGAACAATTACTTGTAAACACATCAAGTAAAAGCTTTCAAAAACAGTATTCAGAAATAATGAAACAAAAAATTGAAGAGAATCAAAACAGCATGAAAAAAATTGGAATCGATATGATTAATTTGACTGATCAAGAATCATTTGACATCACAATAAACCGATATTTTAGAAACAAATGGAGAATGAAGAACTAATGGAATTCGGATTCATTAATGCATTATTTCTTTTTTTAATAATTCCAGTTTTAGTTTTTATTTATTACAAATACAATTCAAATAAAAAAGAATCAATTTTAAAATTCAGCACATTAAAAATTATTAAACAAACAAACACCAAAAATAATGTATTTAGAAAACACATTCCATTTGTACTAATTTTAGTTGTATTGTCATTGATAATAATTGCATTAGCTAATCCTCAAATTGTGACCATGGGAAATGAAAAAGGAGTCAATTTAGGCATAGTTTTAGATGGATCTGAGAGCATGGCTGCTTCAGATTATGAGCCTACAAGATTAGAAGCAGCAAAAAAGGCCATAACATCACTCATTACAAAAACTAGTAAAACAAACAATATTGGAGTAGTGCTCTTTGAAACTGGAGCAGGAACAATCTCATACCTAACACCAGTTAAAGAAAAAACACTAAACTCCATATCTTCCATACAACAAGGAACAGGCGCAACCGCGATTGGAGATGGATTATCATTAGGCGTAGATATGGTATCATCGATTTTAGATAAAAAAAGAGTGATTATTCTTCTCAGTGACGGAATACACAATTCAGGGTTAGTAACACCAGAACAAGCTACACAATATGCAGTTTTAAACAATGTACAAGTTCACACTATTGGAATTGGTTCAGAGAACCCTGTTTATCTTAGGGATGACATTTACGGCGAACCCCAGTATGCAGAATTAGACGAACAAACACTTCAAGAAATAGCAAGCAATACGGGAGGAAGTTATTTCAAATCATTAGATGAACAAACTTTAAACAAAATATTTTTGGAATTAAATACAAATCTAGAATATGAAACAGAATTATCTACAATCAGAGATTGGTTCATTGGTTCGGCGATTATTATTCTTTTAATAGATATTTACATCATTTATGGAAGATTCAGAATAGCAGCATAGAAAATAGTTTCAATTTTAAAAAATAACGATCAAATTAATGTGAAAAAATTAAACACTCATGTAATTTTTTTTAAATTTAATTTTTAACAAAAAGATAGTTCTATGAGTAACAGAGTCAGAGACATCTTGCGGCGTTAGCTGGATGAGCCCAATGCTCACATAAACTAGTTAATGCATTACAGAGTCTCCAAAATAAAGGAGACTGACTTTTTTTTTCAAAGAAGAATAGAAACAGGCACAAAAATGAAAACTAATTAATTAATTTTACAGACAATTGAATATGCCATTAGATAAGATTAAAGAAATTGAAGAGTATGCAGAGACTCACAAATCATCAGTCTTACACATTCAAGATAATCCAGTTGCATGTATTTTGGAGGAAAATTCTGAAAATAAATTAAAATTAAAATCAATGCAAAGTGAATTTGAAATCAAGGCAAGTTTAAGGGGATTTCTAAACAAACATGATGAGATAGGATTAATCATGGGGTGTAAATTTAAACTTCAGATAAATCAAGAATTGTTTGAATATACGATATACCCGACAATGGATTTTATCGATTCAATAATTTTTAATGAAATGATATTCATTATTGATAATGAAATGAATCAGATTTTTTCTTGTAAAATTTTAACTGATCAATTTGTTAAAACAAAATCAGAATTTGAAAAATTTAAAAAATTATCAAAAAATTAAATGGTAGAAAGTAGTTTCTTTTTTTTCTCTTGGAATTCTTTTGCAGTAATTACTCCTGCATCCTTTAATTTTGCCAAACTTTCTAAGAGTTCTAAATTTTCTTTTTTGGATGATTTTAGAGATTTACTAACATTAACTGTTTTTTGAATTTTTGATTTTGCAGTAGTCTTTAATTTAGAACTCAAAACATGGCGTTTATCAGAAATTTTTTCACTGATTTTAAACCCTTTTCGTTTAGCTTGTTCAACAATTTCTTGAGATTTTTGTTTAGTTACATCATCAATCAATTTATGTTTTTTAGCCATTTGGCTAATTTCCTGAGTCTTTTTTTTAGCTAAACGTGTTTGATATTTTAGATCTTTTAAAATTTCAGTTTTAGTTTTTTGTTCAAATCTTCGAGTATATTCTTGAATAACCAGTATGGGGAATGGAGAATACTCTACATCCGAATAATAGCGAATAATTGTATCGTCAGATAATTTCTTCAGATATTCTTTAAAAGATTGTTCTGATTTTAATGCCATATTTTGATTTCAATTAATCATCATAAAAAGATTATAGAAATAGGACAAAATAGGGGTTATCTAACTTGACCAAATAGGCTGTGTTTTTAACCATTTTATCAAATCAGTGTACAAACTGCTTTTTTGCATGTTTAAAACACCGATCTCCAAATTTGTAGAAGACTTTACGGTTTTAGAATAATTTTCAAATTTTGCAAAAATTACTTTGTCTAAAAACATTTCATTGTTCATTTCTTTTTTTGCTAATTCTTCGGATTCAGTCATTGCAAAGCTTGCAAATAATACCCCGTCCACCCAATAGGCATTAGCAGATTCCAATGAGGACATCATGCCAATAAGATCATCAAGGCTAAGTTGGATCATGTCCCGAACATAGATTTTATCGTATGGTTTATGAACAAATTCTGTCATGAAGTTATCTATTTTTAGAGATTAATGAATATTTGTAAATTTTATAACAGTAATTTTCTAAACAAGACATATGTCCGAATCAACAAACAAATCAACAGATCATGAGTTATTTGTAACAGAATTCCCCAAAGGAAATTTTGGAATTGTAGATTATTTACAAGGTCGTGTACATTTTGCATTGATGGACCAAATGAAATTAATGCATAAATCAGGAATGAGTCAAGAACAAATCAAAGAAGCAATTTTAAAAACAGTGTCAGAGATTGTGGAAAATTTTGAACCAAAAAAAGAATCAGAAAGTTCTTGATTCCAATTTAGTAGATTCCATCATCAAGACTTTATGACATTTACAATAACAATTTGTATGAGGTAAATCATTATCATTTCTATATTTACATTCTTTAGTATGTTCAATAATCAATTTTTACACCCCAGAGCAAATCTTTAAAATCAAATCTGTAAAATAAATCTACTAAAATAAATGAATTAATTCAGAAGAAGATAACTAAATTATGATAATTATTTCTAATTGTAGAAATAGCATATCAAAAGTAGTTTATCACTCTTCTGAAATTAACCATGAGGAGCCTATGGCATCTTCCCAATTGGTTGAGTCATTGTTATCATTCATAGTTAGACTAATTCAAATTTGCATTTAAAAGAGATGAATGATTAATCAGTAGGAATGTTATGAATGATTTGATAGTGATTCTTTATATGGATTTAAGACAATTGTAAAAGATTGTCCATAAGTAATGAATGAGAGATTTTATGTTTCATTATTTTTTTTGTTATGGGCAGTTCTTTCAAAATAATACTCTTGTTTTTTCAAATCCTTTTGAGAAATAATTCTACATTTTCTCATTGGGACAAGTCGAGATATTTGTTCATACGTAGTCATATCTCGAACATCTGCAGCATATGCAATTTGGAGTAAAGGCGGTTTTTCTTCAATCATAGGTTTTGCTTGCTCATAACCGCCACTTTGAATCATACCGGTACGAAATAGACCAATATGTTCAGAACTTTTAGAAATTTGTGGATCTTCATAACAACATATTGAAAATTCACCATTTTCCTTTTCAATGATTGTCAATCGAGTAAACTTGTCACTCCATTCTTCTATCTCTTGTGCAATAGTTGTTGCTTCTTTTTTGTCTTCAAAAACAGTAGAAACAACCAATCTATCTTTTTCATAAGCCCAGGATATGCCGTAAAAATTTTCATGCCAATCAATTTCAAAGGACATGAAATTGATCAAAAAAATCTCAAATTAATGCTTTGCATTGAAAATTATTTAAAATGAATAAAAGTGAATAAGCCTAAAGCAAAATCCCGTTTGGTTTCCTTTAGAGCATTACACTCATGGGGTAATGGCAGGCTTATCCCTAATGATTTATCTAAGAAGTTATCATAATTAAGTATAATTTTTTTTATGTAATTTTTACAGATCAATATGAAAAAATCATAATTCATGATAGAATAATTACAACTTTTAATCTGAATTTCATAGACAAGTTAAACTAAAAAATTATAGAAAAATTTTCAATTAGATAGAATCAAAATTATTTCTGAGATAATTTCTGTAAATGTTTATCAATTTCATGCAGGGCAAGTTTATCTCTGCCTATGACATCAAATTTTTGAAGAATAGATTCAAACAAATCTTCTTCTTCTATTTGTTCACGCACAAACCATTCTAAAAAGATACTAGTTCGATGATCATTTTCATTTTGAGCAACACCATAAATTTTATCAATAGATTTTGTAACTTTTTGTTCATTTGCTAATGAATTTTTAATCACCTGTTCAAGAGATTTCACATTTTGAGATGGTTTTGAGACAGATGGAATTACTGTGTTAATTTTGAGATCATTTAGATATTGAATAATTTTAAGCATATGTTCTCTTTCTTCAGAAGAATGGTTTTGGAAAAATGAAGAAGCACCCTCATAACCATTTACTTTACACCACGATGACAAGTACAAATAATAATTTGAAGCATTTGCTTCCATAGCTATTTGATCATGAAGTAAATTCAATATTTTTTTAGAAACTTTCATACAACATCTAAAATTTTATTGAATTTAAATAATTCGAAAAGAAAATAAAAAAATAAAATTAGTTTATAGAATAGACATGGAAATAATTGAAATTGCAGTGCCTGCATTGATTATTTCAGCAGTAGGGATTATGGTAGGAACAAGAATTTGGATGATGTTTAGAAAATAATTAAAATGCAAATTACCCCTAGGGTTTTTAAGAAAAACATCTAAAATACAAGATAAATTCAACCCTTGTGAGATTAATTGGATAATGCAAAAATTGCCTTAATAGCAGGATTTGTTACAGTAGTGACATTATCTATTGTATTACTATTTGTGTAATATTTCTACAAACTAATTTTGGGATTCCAGTACATTTGTTTACTAGTAATCATTTGAAGAATTATGAGAAAAACGTTAGGAGATTACAATATTGAAAAATCCTCATCTGCAGATGTAAATAACATCAATTGGTCACAAAAAAAAATTAATGATGATAAAAAACCTAAAAAGAAAAAAATTGTGAAAAAAACTCAAATTCCGCCAGGAACAAATATCATTTACAAAAGAAACGAAGAGGATAAAACAACATCCAAAAAAATAATAAAAATTACTAGAGAACAAAGTTCTGAAAAATCAAAAGAAATTACAGGTAAAAGATTTGAAAACAAAGCATCATCCTTAGGACAAGTAAAAGAAAGATCATATAAAAGGCCTGGAAGATAAAATCTAAAAATCATGTTGGAGTTGAAACAGTTTTAATTAATAAAAAACAGATAGGATTAAAGAAAATGTCAAGAATTAAAGAAAAATTTGAAGAGTTAGAAAAACGAAATGAAAAAGCATTGATTTCATATATCATGTTAGGATTTCCAAATGAAAAAGCAACAATGTCTACGATACGAGGATTAGTAAAAGGAGGAGTAGATATTATAGAAATTGGGTTTCCATTTTCAGATCCTTTAGCTGATGGCCCAGTAATTCAAAATGCAAGTACAGTATCACTTCAAAACGGAACAAATGTTTCAAAATTTTTCAATGTTGTAAAAAAAATTCGAAAAGAAACGGATATTCCACTTGTATTGATGACATATACCAATATTTTGCATCGAATGGGGTATGATAAATTCATCAAAGATGCAAAAAAAGCAGGAATAGATGGATTCATTCTTCCAGATATGTCATTTGAAGAATCAAAAGAATACATACATGCTGCAAAAGATAAAGCCGATACAATATTTTTAATTTCACCAAACACAACTAAGACAAGGATTGAAAAAATTTCTAAAATTTCAACAGGATTTTTGTATCTTGTGGCTGTATTTGGAACCACCGGAGTAAAAACAAGTATCAAAAATTATACATTAAATGCAATCAAAAATGTGAAAAAACAAACAAAAGGTAAAATTCCTGTAGGTATTGGATTTGGAGTATCAACTCCTGAAGATGTAAGAAGATACATCAAAGCTGGAGCAGATGCAGTGATTGTAGGAAGTGCATATTTGAAATTAATTG
The DNA here is from genome assembly GCF_001541925.1 of Nitrosopumilus sp. Nsub. Lineage (GTDB taxonomy): Archaea > Thermoproteota > Nitrososphaeria > Nitrososphaerales > Nitrosopumilaceae > Nitrosopumilus. The sequence continues at coordinate 15,462 of NZ_LQMW01000002.1, read as the reverse complement.
AGAAAACAAAACCAGTAGAACTTGAATCAAAGATTGTCGCATTTACAAAAAGTCTAAAAAAACAAACAGTCATTTAATGATTTGTCAATAGGGCCATACAAAACATACAAAAACTAGATGTTTATTTCAATAATGTGCAGACGAAGTTTATTTTTGTCACAGGAGGAGTTATGTCTGGCCTTGGAAAAGGTGTAACAACTTCATCGATTGCAAAATTATTACAATTATCAAACCAAAAAGTTTCATGTATCAAAATAGATCCCTATCTAAATTATGATGCAGGAACTATGAATCCTGTAGCACATGGAGAAGTATTCGTTACTGATGATGGGGGAGAATGTGATATGGATATTGGAAATTATGAAAGATTTCTTAATCAAGATATTTCAAAAGATCACAACATTACCACTGCCCAAGTATATTCTTCAGTAATAGAGGCAGAACGTAAAGGAGAATATCTCGGAGCATGTGTACAAATTATTCCTCACATCACAGATGAAATTAAAAACAGAATCAAAAAAGTTGCTGAAGATGAAAAATTAGACTTTCTAATTGTAGAATGTGGAGGAACAGTTGGAGATATTGAATCCCTGCCATTTTTGGAAGCATTAAGACAGATGAGGGTGGAAGAAGGTCCACAGGGGGTGATTTTTGTTCATGTTACATTAGCACCATCATTGGATGTAGTTGGAGAACAGAAAACAAAACCAACACAGCATAGTATTCAGGAATTAAGAAGAATAGGTATTCAAGCAGACTTTTTGGCAGTAAGATGTACAAAACAATTAGAAGAAAAAACTAAGAAAAAAATTGCAATGTTTACCAACGTTACGCCAAATGACGTATTGTCATGCCATGATGCAAAATCAATTTTTGAAGTTCCTCAAATGCTCCATGATCAAGGAATAATGGACTCGATATTTACTAAATTTGGAATTGTAGGAATGGCCAACCTCTCATCAAATTGGGACAAATGGAATAAAATTGCAGAAAACATGGTAAATCATGAGGAACAAAAAGTCAAAATTGCAATGGTTGGAAAATATGTTACTTTAGCAGATAGTTATGTTAGTGTTAATCATGCATTAAAACATGCAGGAGCAGAGATAGGAAAATCTGTAGAAATTGGGTTAATTGATTCTGAATCAATTACAGATTACAATCAACTATCAGATTATGATGGAATTTTAGTTCCGGGAGGATTTGGAACAAGAGGTTCTGAAGGAATTATTCAAACTGCAAATTATGCAAGGGAGAAAAACATACCATATCTTGGAATTTGTTTTGGATTCCAACTAGCAGCAGTTGCATTTGGACGAAATGTGTTAAAATTAGAAGATAGTAATTCAACTGAAATTAACCCAGATACACAAAACCCAATTGTGGATTTACTCCCAGAACAAAAAGATGTCTCAAACATGGGTGGGTCATTAAGGTTAGGTGCAAACGATGTCCAAATTAAAGAGGGAACAAATGCACAGAAAATTTACAATTCCAACGTAATTAGTAAGCGCCACAGGCACAGATATGAGATAAATAAACAATACATTCCAGAATTTGAGAAAAATGGACTAGTATTTTCAGCTGATAGTGATGATGGAAAAAGAATGGAGATGCTCGAGATTCCATCTCACAAATTTTACTTGGGAGTTCAATTTCATCCAGAATTTAACAGTAGACCCGGATATCCAGAAAATGCATTCATGTCATTTGTCAAAGCAGCATCTCAATGAATTTAAAAAATTAAACATATTATTTCAATTACGAACAAATCCTATCACAGTTATTTTACAAATATTGTTTGTTTGCTTTTATGTAATATTTCATAAACCATTTTAAAAAATGAATCTCATCTTTTTTCAATTGTGATTTCTCAAGTGATTTAAAATATGCTCTTCTCTCACTGTTTTTAATTAATAATAATGGGCAGTCATAATGCCACAAAATATAATTCATTATCAATCTTGAAATCCTACCATTGTCATCCCCAAAAGGATGAATTGAAGCGAATTTGTAATGTGCAAGTGCAGATAGCATTACAGGATTTGTGTTATCGTATTTTTTTAGCCAAGAAAAGAATTCTTGTAATCTTTTTGTAATTTACAGATATTGTTTTTGTATTTTCATCCCATTCTTTTTTGTAAAATTCAAACAAATTTTTTTTTCAATTTCATTAACATTTTCAGGAATTACTAATCCAAGATATTGTTCTTTTTGTCTATTTCCTGTAGAGTGTTTCAAATATAGATATTTTTTACCGTTTTTCTCTTGTGTTATTGTGGATACAATGGCTTTAGTGCCAATTGTTTTTTTAATAATCATATTCTATTTTATAAAAATACAGTGGGGAATTAAGCATAATTGAAATGAGAACATCATTCAAGTTTTGCAGCAAATTAGAACATACAATACACATTGCAGTCAGTAGGCACCAAGATTTTTCTTGCAACAATAATTAGGCAAAAATGACATTTGATGATATATTATCGGTAAAAAAATTGGAATAAAACAAGAAAAACATGGAAAGTATCACTCTATTATTTGTCATTCAAATCACATAGAAACCCAATTCCAATCAGCATTGTGATCAAGTGCAATTAATGCATAGATTATTGCCATTGCAGCATCTGGTGGATGATTATACTCAAGTTTTGCATTTTGTCGTGTGTCAATTCCTGAAATGTTTACCTTGGAAATTGAGGATAATTCAGATACCAACCAACTAGTTTGATATTCATAGTTATAGTGGAATGGAATTACAAATTTTCCAGGATTCTCAAATAGATTAATCAATTTAGATATTCCCCAAGTTTTATCCAAAGAGTACTTTTCTGATTTGTCACCATGCTCATCAATTATTCCAACATCATGTCGGATTCCTTGAGACAAATCACTAACAGAACGACAGCCAACAAAAGTGGAACTACCAATTCCTACAATATGTTCTCCATTGGTTTGGCCAATACCGCCATCTTGAATTAATTTGATTTGAGTTGCACCATAACCCAAATCGCCAACTCCTGTATCGCACAGGGAATTATGAAATAGTTTGTTGATATTTTCTGCTTGGATAATTTGGTGTTCTGCATTACGTTGGTCTAAATGTGCCAGTTGAATCAAACCCTTTTCTTGCCATTTTATCAAAATAACAATTACTGTGTGACCATTTTTTGCACTTCCAAAGTCAACGCCCATGCTAATTTTAATTTTATTTCCATATTGTTCCTTGAGTGATTTGATTTGTACTGGAGTTAGTAATTGTATGTCACGACCATTTTTCATACATGCACGAACCATTTCAGGAGTAATGGGATTTGTTGCAGATTTGTAAAAATTCCCCATAACATGTTCCTCAAATTTATCAAATGGCAGATGTTCTTTTTGGTATTCGATGGAGAATTTTGCATCAATTTTGTATTTTTCAATAGCATCTTTTTTCGTTAACGGAATTGTTGGAAATATTGTTTGAGGAATGTGATAACCAGGATAGGCAGAATTTTCAGGTTTTTGTGCAACCCAAGTTCCTTTTAATACGTCATTCAGATATTGCCCATGAATCAAGCCATTTTCATCAAATTGCAAGGCATCACGCCAATAATCATTATCATAAACCCATTCACATTGGTTAGTTTTTAGCCATTCATTGTGATATGCCGAGCCTACAGGCCCACCAATCCCAAATAGTTTTAATTTTCCACGAGTCTGCATCATGGTTTGAGTAATTTTACCAATCTGCTCAATTGGTTGGTATTGAGCCTCATCTAGAATTATCAAATCCAGAGATTTTCCCTCTACATGGACATAGTCATTATGTGAAATTATGAAATAAATGGTACTGCCATTTTTTAGTGATACCTCATCATTATTTCCAAGTTTGGATCGTGGAAATTGAGAGAGTATTGGACTTTGCTCAATCATCTCATGTTGAAACCTTTGATGAAGAAATCCATTTTTATTAATTCTGTCAAATGAGGCATAACAACATTGTGAATGATTATTTGTAGTTGCCCAATACATGAGAAAATCACCGACACATGTGGATTTGAATATCTGTCTCCCTCCAATTACAAATATTTGAGATGAGTTATCTTTGTAGATATCTGTCCAAAAGGGGGCTGCAAGAAAAGTTTGTTCTCGTCCGTTAATTTTAGGTTTGACTGTTTTTTTCCACTCAAAAATATCCATCCCAGATAAATTAGGTAAATTTTTTTCACTGACTTTTTTATTTTTACGAATAAATCTTTTTGCTGCTTCTTTGTGAGAATTAGTCATTCTCTTTTGTTCCCTCAACATAAATTATTTCAGAAAATGATAGCGCGTTTGAAACCTTTTCCTTTAAATCAAAAACATCCAAAACCATTTGCTTGACCTGTTCTAAACGTTTCATTAATAAAGAATATTTCTTCAAATTATTATTATTTAGTTTAATTTTTGAAATGGTTAGTTCTAGTTGGTCCTCTTCTGATAATAACCTGTCTAACCGCAAATCGTAAAAATATATGGCTCTTGTACGATTCGCTTTAAAATGTTCTGCAAGATCTTTATCGGCAATTTTTTCTACATGTTCCATAAATTTAGCATAGTGTCTTCGTACTGTCTTTATGTCATAACCGGTTATTTTTGCAGCAGGTAACGGATCGATGCCATTCATAAAATGACCATAAAGTGTTTTCTTTATCTTAATCGAGTCTAATGTACTGGGCCTGGCCATAACAAATACTTTTATATTTTAAATATATAAATATGATCTTTCATAATATATAAACTATATACTATATGGTATATATGCAATAATTATAAAATATTACATATTTTAGGCAATAATTAAAGAGATAATCACTTCATTGAGAAATATTGATGGCTTTTTTGTATAAAATAACCATATTTGGTCAGAATATAAAATCTTATTAATTCAAAAAAATAACAAACAGTATGCAAACAATATCGATATTCAGAGACGCCAAAATTGTAAATTCTGCAAAAAACGGAAACACATTATCTGGAATTGCAAAGGAAACAGGAATTCCATTTCAAACAGTTAGAAGAATTGTACATGCCTTGGCAGATTTAGAAGTAATTCGTTTACTCAAAATTGGTAAAGTAGTCACTGTAAGGGTAAACAAAGATCATTTACTAATAAATTCAATGAATGCGGTTACTCAATGGATAAGAAATATTGTAGATGACCCACATGATTTTGTAGCAGAAATTTGTCAAAAAAATAAAATCAATTATGCATTTGTAGGTACAAGTAAGGCAAAATATGTAAAAAATCAAATGCAAAACAAAGTCCAGATTGCAATTTTAAAAAAAGATTTTATCAGAGGAAAAAAAATTATAGATAAAAAGTTTGCAAACATGGGAATTAAAATCACAACTCAAAAAGATAAGGTAAATGTCAATGACATTGTGGTTAGTATAGATTGTTTTCCTGTAGAGAAAATTACATTGGATAAAAAATTTCAAACAAATACAATGATTAGGATATCTAGTACAATCACAGAATCTAATTGTATGCGACGTAAAAAATAGATTCTGGAATTTTTTCAGGATACAAAATCTGGAAAGTATTGATGAAAAATTTTGAAAGTAGAACAGTTGGAATAATTATTTGATTTGAAAAAAACAATCATAATTTTTGAATAATTCTTTAAAAAAATCTAAAAATATAACAAAGAAAACGCAAAAAGTTCAATAAAAAAAACATATAGAAAAAATAAAAAATATGCTTAAAAAAACCAATTAAAACCAGTTAACTGCAAATATAGAAAATATGTTAAAAATTTAAATTTTTATAAATAATAACGATGAAAAATATTGATTTTCTATGACTAAATTAGATGGATTTTATCCATATTATTTACTTTATTTTAGAAATCTCATAAATTTTTTGACGAGCATCACGAATTGATACTTTCTTTTTTACATATCCTTTTTTGAGTAAATGACTTAATGCCAATCTAACTGTTCTATCAGGAAGTAGTGTTTTGTTTGCCAAGTCCTTTTGGGTCAATTCGCCCTCATACTCTAATGTTTTAAGCAATAATTTGGAGCTAGGAGGCATACTCAATAGTTCTTCGGCCAAATGAACTTTTTTTGCTAGTGCAGAAATTCCGGTTGTATCTTTTTTTAATCTAATAATTTTTGCAGGAGGAATGAATTTAGAACATTCAACAGTCTTTTTTACTTTGTACCTGTCTAATCCGTCCAAGACAACTTCGCAATGCAGTCTTGCAGATATGTCATCAATTTCTATAAAGCTTGAATTGGATACAATTAACGGTCTTCTTGTTACGTCAAGAGAATTGACTGAAATAATTTCAAAAACAGCAGAATCCTGAAATAATACAGGTCCACCAACAGACATAGAGTATGCCGAAGATCCAATCGGGGTGGAAACAATAATTCCATCACCATTGTCATGCCATACCTCATCACCGTTTACTCTCAAAGTATGCTCCATCAACATTGCACTTTTAGATGAGAATACTGCAACGTCATTTAAAACAGGATAAACATTTTTTCCATCAATTTTAACTCCGAGTCTTGGAACCTCTTCAATACTGAAATTTTCTCTTTTTAAAATTTCAACATATGATGAAAATTCTCTTAATTCAATTTGTGCTAAAAATCCACTTGATTCGCCCTCATTGATCCCCAATACGGGAGATGTTGCATCAAAAGTTTTATGAAAATAATTTCTGACTCCCTTATCCCCGCCTAATACAATAATGTAATCGGCAGGTTTGTTTTTAGATTTTGTAATGGTAAATGAATCAATATTGGCACTGTTTAGTATTTTTTTAATAGTTTTAGAAGCCGATTCTGAAGTTCCAGAACCATAGATTCCAATTTGCATTAGTCTACAAACCTCAAATGAATAATAAAAGAATAATGTATCATAAATCTCTAAAATCTACTAAATTATAAAAATAAGAAGCATTATTTTCGACAGCCCCCTTTTTAGGAATTTTTTGCAATCCTACATTGTTAGACTCTAGTGCAGCCTGTGCAGAACCTGCTGCAAAACAAAATGCCCACAAAAAGTCCTTTTCCTTAATCATCGTACAAGCAAATGTTGAGCAAAATATATCTCCGATTCCAGTTGTATCATGAACTTGCTTGTTTGGCAATTTTAAAGAGTAAATTCTATTTTTTTTCAAAATGGACACATCAGTTTTGTTTGTCAAAATTACATGTTCAATTCCTTTTTTTTGTAATGCAAGCATCATTTCATCATGTGAACCGCCAACAATGTTTTGACCTTCTTCGGGATTGATTTTGATTGCATTTACATTTGTTAAATCAAGATCAGTTTTTTTGAGGAAAACATTATTTTCAGAATCTTTTTGTCTCAAAAATCCCTGAGGATCGACAAATAAGAAATTGGAATTTTCTTTAATTTTTTTAAAGACATCTTGAGAAATTTCATGAAATATGGGACTGACAATATGAGCATCCGCATCAGTGTCAGAATACTCTATAGGTTCACATTCATTTGCAATTTTTAGAGTTCTATCACTGCCAGTTATGGAAATAGAAAATTTTGTAGTATTTTTGCTAGAATCAGGATTTATCAAATTAATTTTATTTTCAAGCAAATATTGTTTGGGAAAGTCAGAGCCATATTTTGTGAAGAGATCAACATCAAATTTGAATTCGCGTGCCATTATTCCACAGTAAGATGCAGCACCACCAATTTGTTCATAGGAATGTCCTCCAATGGAAATGGTGTCTAATGCACAATGTGAATAAATTGCTAATTTTTTCATTTCACTAGAATTTAATTCCAATAGATTTAGTTTTTTGCATTAATTTTCTCTAGACATTCAGAACACAAAATTTGTCCTTTAGATAGATGCAATTTTACTCCAGATTTGAAGCAAATATGACATAATCCTTCCAAATTAATCAAAAATTCTTAGTCAAGCTTGCATTAAAGCATAAATGAAATTTTTTCATTGTTTAGGCATAAAATAGTAGTTTTTTTCAAAATAGCCACAAGATTATAAGTAGGCTAAATGGCTGAATTTTATGCCACTTAAACGTGCAAGTCGAGGTCGAACAAAAGGAGGAAAAGGATCTTCAGGAACAGTTCAATGTACAAACTGCGGACAAACAGTTCCAAAAGACAAGGCCAAAAAAGTCACTTCTAAACTAAATCTTGTCGAACATACATTGGCAAAGGAATTACGTGCACAAGGTGCATACATTGCATCACCAACAGTATTGAAACATTATTGTATTTCATGTGCAATTCACTTTAAAATTCTAAAAATTAGATCAGAAGATAATAGAAGAAAACGCGGTAAACTACGATAAAATTATTCTTCACCATACCATCATCTTTGGTTAATTATTGCAGACTCGTACTGAGGCCTATAATTCACCAAATGAAATTGATTATTCTTTGATGTTTTTAGTTGTAAAGATCATTCTTTGAATTAATGTGATTCCTGCAATTATTACTACGATTATTACAGCATAATCCATAAAACCAATAATTCCAACTATTGCAATTACTAACAGTCTTTCAGCTCTTTCACCAATTCCAATTCCCTGAAGTTTGATGTCAATCAAATCAGATTTTGCTCTAGCATAACTAACTAGTAAAGATAAAGTGATTGCAAGTAATACAAGATAAGGTTCAGCATAGCCGCCGACCAAAATTCCTAAAAATATTGCAACTTCAGAAATTTTATCAAACATTGAATCAAGATACTCACCTTTTTTCGAAGTTTTACCAGTAATGCGAGCAACTTGACCATCCACCATATCAAAGAAGCCAGAAACAAGTAACAAAATTCCGCCAATAATTAAACCAAATTCAATTCCCATTCCATAAACTACAGCAGAAGATAATGCAACAATTAGACCCACAACAGTCCAGAAATTTGGAGACAGACCAGTTGCAGCAAACCCTTTGCCCATTTTTTCAAGAGCAGGACGCAAGGTCTCACGTAAATTATTTAACACAAATTAAACCCAAAATACCATCTAATAAATTAGATTCCACTAGCAGAGCCATTCTAATGACCAAATTAAGCAAAAAGTTTAAGAATTTTTTTTAATTAGTCTTCATTACTTATCAATTATTGTTTATTCTTTCCTAGTTTATCAAAACCATCTTTATCATATCCTTTTTCGTTGAATTTTGTTCCAGTTGTTTTGTGATATCCATCTTTGTTGAATCCGGCAGTATTAAACAAGGTATGAGTTACCAAGTGAGTGCCATCTTTCTTAAAATTATTTTTATCATATCCATTTTTATCATATCCTTGTCTATCGTATCCCTTTTTATCAAAACCATCTTTATCATATCCATCTTTATCATATGCTGTTCCAGTTGCTTCATAATTTCCATCTTTATTTAATCCAGATGTATTGGCCAAAGTTCCAGTTGCTATGTGAATGCCGTCTTTATCAAAACCATCTTTATCATACCCATTTCTACTGAAACCATCTTTATCATATCCCTCTATGTTGAATTTTGTTCCAGTTGCTTTGTGATATCCATCTTTGTCAAATTCATCTTTGCCCATAACAAAATTTCACAAATTGGATTTAGTTAATGTATCTAATAACAAAATAATTTGAAAATGTCAAAGATCTAGTCATGTTTACTGTTAATAATAACATAATTTACGCAAAAAACGGTAAAAGCAGAGGGGGCATTTTCAAACATCACCTCATAAAGTCAATATGTTCAATTGAGATTAAATTCCCCGTCATGGATTTGGACAATTATGAAATGACAATAATTATTTGAAAAATGAATTATTGTTGAGCCACATTTATGGCAATCATAGTAGAGATAATTTTTGCAGCCAATGATGCGGTGGCACCATTATCATGGTAAGGGTTTAATTCCACAATATCCACTCCAGTTACTTTTGTTTCTTCAAAAGAATTAATCATGTCAAATAATTCTCTAGATGTTATTCCCACAGCTTCAGGATTTCCAACACCTGGAGCATATGCAGGATCTAAAACATCAAGATCAAAACTAGAATAAACAGTATCAAAAGTAGATATGTAATCTTTTACTAATGTTGGTCCTTTGCCATCCCTGATTTCTCTATCTGATACAGTCTTGATTTTATTTTCTGTAAGAAATTCCAACTCTTCTTTTACAAATGCTCTAGCACCAACATGTAAAATATTTTCAGCACCTCTTTCTTCAACAATTCGTCTCAAGTATGACGCATGACTTAATTGGATATCTGCAAATTCATCACGCAAATCATAGTGTGCATCAAAAACAACATAACCAGTTTCTTTTGGAAAACTAGTGTACGTCCCATAAGTAATTGAGTGTTCACCGCCCAAAATGAAAAGTTGTTTTTGTTTAGAAACAAGTTCGGTAGTAATTTTTTTCAGCATATCAATCATTTCAGATGCAACCACAGTATGGCGAGTATTGCCTAGGTCTTCAATATTTACAGTTTCTAAATCAACGCCAAGTTCAGGATGAAAAATTTCAATGTTGTTAAAAGAATCGCGAATTGCATCAGCCCCGAACCTGCAACCCGGTTTGTAAGAATGAGTGGCGTCAAAAGGAACTCCAAAAATTGTGGCAATCGGTTCACCGCCTTCATCAGAACCAGTGATTAACGGATTCTTATTCATGTATAAATCAAGAAAACTCATAGTGTCTACACCATAAGATTTGGACGTTTGGAAATATGTTTTGGGAAATTCAAACCAGTAAATGGTTTATCTTTTGTTTGTTCTTTTATTTCAGTAATGAATTCCTCAAAAGACAATTCTCTTACAGCGCCAGTGGTTCTGTCTCTAATACTTAGATTTTCAGAATTTGCTTCTTTTTCTCCAATTACAAGAATGTAGCGAATCCATTCCTTTTCAGCTTCACGAATTCTTTTGCCAATACTTTCATTTCGATCATCTATGTCAACTCTTACAGAGTTTTCAGAAATTCTATCAGTCAATTTTTCACAAAAATCATAAAATTCTTCTTTTAGCGGAATTATCCTAACTTGTGTGGGAGACAGCCACAATGGTAATTGTGGTTTTCGTCCTTCATGTGAATCAGTAGCAGCTTTTTCTAATAATGCATAGATGATTCTTTCAATTGCACCGCTTGGTGAATTGTGTAAAATGATTGGATGTTTTTTGTTATTATTTTCATCAACAAATTCAATTCCATACCTGTTGCCATTTTCAACATCAATTTGATCTGTAGAAAGAGCAGATGCTTTTCCAAGATTATCAATGAAATTAAATTCCCATTTTAAAACAAAATAAAAGAATTTTTCAGTCCACATTTCAACTAATACGGGCTTTCCATTCTTTTTTACTAATTCTTCAATTGTAGACTTGTTCTCATTATAGAAATCCTCAGTAAATCTAATTGCCATGTCATAATCAGAATTTTCTATTCCAAGATTTTCAAGAACACTTTGAGATAAATCAAATCGAACTTTAATTTCATCAATTGCTTGTGTCATATTGCCACAAAATGCATGGCAATCAGGCATGGTGAATGCTCTAAGTCGCCTTAAACCAACTAGTTCGCCAGACTGTTCTCGTCTGAAACTATACCTTGTAAGTTCATAAAGTTTGTAGGGTAAATTTTTGAAAGACATTTGAAAATGATTTGCCATAAGAAATTGACCAAAACAAGCTGCAAATCGAAGAAATAATTTTTTCCCATCAGAATCAATATTGTATTGTCGTGCAGGAAAACGATTGAAATAACTAACCATGCTTGGATGCTCAGAATCATACATAATTGGAGTTTCTACCTCATATCCGCCGTATTGTTTTACTCTGTCAGTTACATATCGTTCAATGAGGGATTTGATTAACCGACCATTTGGAAAAAATCTCATGTTGCCAGAATCAGATGCAGTTTCATAATCGGCAATTCCCATTTTTTTCATCAATGCCACATGTGGTGGAGGTTGATCAACATGACGCTGTTTTGCAGCTTCATACTTTGCCAAAATTTCTAGTTTGGGATGTTTTGAAAAATCAAAATCAGCAATATTTGACATTGTTCCATCAGGAGACATTATTTTCCAAATAGAGCGAATTTTAGACTCACCTTCTAATGCTTCAGAAGTTAATTCAGAATCAGATTTTACTGTTGTAGAATCTTTTGTTACAACTTTGGAACTTTCAGCTAGTGGATGTCCTTTCACTTGTAACTTGTATGATTTTGTCCATCCAAATGGAGAATGAGAGACATCCAAATCAGAAGCTAAAGATTCCATTTCTTTTAGTAAAGAAATTGCCACAGAAGGTTTTGCAAGATTTGAACTTAGATGGGCATAAGGATATAACAATAATTTTTTAGAGCCAATTTTTTGCATAGAATCTTTAATTTGAGATATGGCATTTTGTGCAACACTAGAATCATCACCATCCTCAATGGCAACAAAAACAACTACTAATTCTTCTAGTCTTTGAGTTTCAGGATTTTCAATATCTTCTGCGCTTTTAATCTCCTTTTTTGTAGGAGTATATTCTATGCTATCACAGTGTAATTGCAAAATTCGCATGAATGAAATTATTCATACTCAGTTTAAAATCGTTAGTATTTACTAAAAATTCAACATTGAATGCTAAATTAAACATAAACAATGTAATAATAAATCATATTGGAAGAATAACAAAAAACTAATCAGATATTTTTTGGCGGATTGATATGACAGATCTCAATACTAATCCAGATAATCCCAAATTTGTTGTGAGAAATGTAAATGCTCTGGACAAGGCATCCTCACCAAGAAAACCCTCATCATAAATCATTTCAATTGTTCCCTTGTTTGTTTTAACAAACGAAGTAATCAAAGAATAATTGCCCAATTTTTCATCTTTTTTTTCCAAGTACAGCCGTAATTCAATATCTGATATTTCAAATTCATCTTGAATGAAATTACCGTTTTGGAGTAAAAATTTAACCTCATCAGGATTTTTATCTACTCTGCTGGGATCATACAAGTCAATTATATCCATATAATCAGTAATCAAATTGTCAGTAGATAAGTAAATTTATTTTGAAATAATGCATCAATTTTGATTTCAGTCATAGCACAAGTATTATTTACAGTCAAAGAAAACCAAGTTAAAATGGATCCGCATCAATTTCATGGAAAAGATATTCCACATATCAAATTAGATCCAAAAATGAACATCGAAGAGTTGGTGGAAGTGTTTGCAAATTCAGGCTTTAATGGTAGACAGTTAGGAGAAGCAGCAAAACTATATGCAAAAATGATTGAAGAAGATGCAACTATTTGTCTTACAATATCAGGTGCAATGACGCCAGTAGGTTTTGGTGGAATTGTTAAAACATTGATTGAAAGAGGGTTTGTAGATTGGATAGTTACTACGGGGGCTAATGTGTATCACGAAGATCATTTTGCATTAGGATTGCCAGTAAAACAAGGAAGTTTTGATGTTGATGACATGAAACTATATGAAAATGAAATTGTACGAATTAGAGATGTGTACATTAAATTTGAAGAAACATTAGAAGCTGAAGATCAAACAATTCAAAAAATGTTTGAAAAGGATTTTCAAGACAAATCATTTACTACAGCAGAGTTTTGTAATTTATTGGGTAAAAAAAGTAAAGAAAGTGCAAAGTATCCAGAAAAAAGTTTCATTACGACAGCATATGAATACGATGTTCCAGTATACATTTCAACAATGAAAGATTCGTCATTGGCACTGAATTTAGCAGTACACAGATTAGAAGATAAAAAATTTGATCTGGATTTTGTCAGAGAAATTATTGAACAAGCAGCAATTGTATATGATTCAAAAAAATCGGGAATTTTGGAATTGGGGGGAGGAGTTCCAAAAAATACTGCTCAGCAAACAGGCCCACTTTTAGATCAAATTTTAAGAAGAAATGACGGAGGACAAGAATACATCATACAAATCACAGATGCACGTCCTGACACTGGCGGATTATCCGGAGCAACATTACAAGAAGGTAAAAGCTGGGGAAAAATTCAAGATTCGCACGAAGGAATAATCACAGTTTATGCAGATGCAACAATTGCATTTCCAATTTTAGCACTCTATGTTCTCAGTAATCAAAAAGAGCGAAAACCAAAAAGACTCTACAAAAAAATCGGCCAATTATATGATAATCTAAGTAAAGATTATTTCAATAGTCCCAATAGAAATTAAAATTTGTTAAATCGAGCACGTTCAAGTTCACGATCATCTTTGGATTCTTTTTTCCATTCTTTGTAATGGTCTTTACATAAGATGGTTTTTTTGCCCTTTGAATTCACTCGCAAGCCTGCATTTTCAACTTTTGTAGTGTTTAATGAACGAGATCCATCCTGATCACATCCTTCAACATTGCATTTAGCTCCTTTTGCAACAATGCCCATGATTTAGTATAATCATGATGTTATTTATATTTGAAAATTTTTGACAGAAATTTCATTTGTTTTAAAAATATCGTCCCATTACAACTCAAAATGAATCGATTAATCGTTTATAATAGGAATATTTTTTTCTAAAACCATGGCTGCAGGAAATAAACCAAGTGGTTCTAGAGATTCCAAGAAAGGTAAGAAAGACAAAGGTGAAGGAGGCCCTAAAAAAGCAGAAATCACAGTTATGTTAAATGAACAACAAGCCATGAAAGTAATTCAAAATGCAAAAGTTGTTACAGTTCAAGATCTAGCAAGACAAACTGGCGTTAAAATATCAGCTGCAAATGCTTTCTTAAAACAATCAACTGCAAAAGGTACTGTTAAAAAAGTAGGCGGATATGCAGGACATCATTTGTATCAAGTTGTCTCTTCATAGAGACGCAAAACATCTCCAGATTTAACATTCTTCAAGACATTATCAGTATCAGTGAATTTACCAATAGGGGTCATTTTTTTGGCAGATTTGACATTTCCAACATAAAAACAAAAACTGCCAGTAGATGGTAAAAATGCAACATCTCCTTTGACAAATTCTGTTCTTGCTCTTTCGATTCCAGAATCAACATCAGTTTCAAAATAAACAATACTTTGACCTAACAAATGGGAGTTTCCTTCCAAAGGCAAGGATCTCATAATTGTTCCAACAGTTCGTGGAGAAAGATGTCTCTTTAGATCACAAGACAACTTTACTTTGCCATTTATTTCCAAGATCAACTGTTTTCGTGAGACTGAAGACATACTCAATTTGATCTTAAATTAATCAGATTATTACATGTTAACATTTGTTTTGTTACCATGTCTGATTTTTGTTTAAGGCGGTTTTTGGCTAAAATTACGTCTTTTTTGTATGGGTGATACTGACATGAGTCATTGTTCTTCTTTTCCGCAATGAATGCA
Source organism: Nitrosopumilus sp. Nsub (assembly GCF_001541925.1). Lineage (GTDB taxonomy): Archaea > Thermoproteota > Nitrososphaeria > Nitrososphaerales > Nitrosopumilaceae > Nitrosopumilus. Next base: position 142 of record NZ_LQMW01000002.1, on the reverse strand, counting down.
CATCTTCTTTGATAGTATCTCAAAATAGGAGTAATTGTGAACAAATCCTTCCTTGCAACTCATAGACCATTAGATGTTTCAAAAGGTGTAATCAGGATGTTGATCAATTTTGTTGGCGATCAGTGTTGAGAATTTGCAGACA
>NZ_LQMW01000020.1 GCF_001541925.1 Nitrosopumilus sp. Nsub | reverse complement strand
ATTTTGTCATGATGATGTGTGGGAATTATTAGACTATATGGTGTGGTGTGATCACTTTGAACAATACTGTTTTGTGTACCATCTGATCATTTCACACAAACAGAATCTTACATACTGCAACCACTCTCATAACATCAGAGAAGAAAAACACTGTCGCCTCAAATCAACTCCGATTGAGTTTGCCTTAAGTGTAAAAATGGTACCTTGAAAGAGAGGTATCAAACTCTCTATTTTTGAATTTTATAAAATGCATAGTGTATTTTGAAATATTAACTAACACTAGCTGTTTTCAGATTTGGAGATGGTATGTGTTGCTTGGAAAGCACGTTTTGTTTTGTCCAGGTCTCAGAGTTTTCTTGCATTTACAACAACTTTCAAACCAACAAAGTTGCAATTGTGGAAAATCTCAAAAGGACCTAAATGTATCAAAAAACCAACTGCAAACCACGTGCTTTTGGGCTATTTTAGTACAGGCACGATACAAAAAATGCGTAATTTTAGCTAAAAACCGCCTTAAAACCACCTTAAATCAAAATCAGACATGGTACCAAACCAAAGCAAATTTGTGCCTAATTTAGATAAAAATCACACGTCACTTTTCAAAACCGCCTAAAAGCCAAAATTGGTTAGCTAACAAATGTATCAAAAAGCCAAAAAAGGTCATAAAACCAAAAGCAAACCAAAAACCATTTTTTAGAGGTATGATGGATTTTAGTAAGAATAATTCATAAAGTACAAAATTATCATCAAAGTAAGAAAATGACTGCCATAGCAACTTTGGGATCTCACTGCTCTTTACAGGTTTTAAAGGGTGCAAAAGATGAGGGATTAAAAACAATTCTAGTTTGTGAAAAAAAACGTGAAAAACTATACCGCAGATTTCCATTCATTGATGAGTTAATTATCGTAGATTCCTTCAAAGAAGTACTTGATCAAAAATGTCAAAAAACACTTGAAGACAACAATGCAGTACTGATTCCTCACGGAACCCTAATTGCACAAATGAGTTCTGAAGAGATTGAATCCATTAAAACGCCAATGTTTGGAAACAAATGGATTTTACGTTGGGAGTCAGACAGGGAGATGAAAGAAAAACTCATGAGAGAAGCAAAACTCCCAATGCCAAAACCAGTTACAACTCCAGATGAAATTGAAAAATTAGTTATTGTAAAAAGACAGGGGGCAGCTGGAGGCAAAGGATACTTCATGGCAGCCAATGGCGAGGATTACACTACAAAAAGAAATCAACTAATTTCAGAAGGAATCATATCCAAAGACGAAACACTGTACATTCAAGAATATGCTGCAGGAGTTTTGGCATACTTGCAGTTCTTTTACTCACCGTTATCAGGAGAATTGGAGTTCTTTGGAGTTGACCAAAGACACGAGTCAGACATTGAGGGGCTGGGAAGAATTCCTGCACAACAACAAATGAAATCAAACAAGGTCCCATCCTTTAACGTAATTGGAAATAGTCCGCTGGTGTTGCGAGAATCCTTACTTGATGAGGTGTATACAATGGGTGAGAATTTTGTAGAGGCAGCCAAGAGAATAGTATCTCCTGGAATGAATGGCCCATTTTGTATTGAAGGAGTATATGATGAGAATGCAAAATTTACTTCATTTGAATTTTCAGCAAGAATCGTTGCAGGCACCAACATCTACATGGATGGCTCTCCGTACTACTCACTGCTCTTTAATGAAAACATGAGTATGGGCAAAAGAATTGCAAGAGAAGTAAAGACTGCAACAGAGTCCAATCAACTAGATAAAATTACAACTTGAAACTAAAATGGCACTAAAAGACAAAATTAACAAAATTTCTGCAGCTGGATTGATTTCATCTGCTGCAATCATGGCATCAGGATATGTTTTAGACAATAAGGAATTGCTGGGATTTGAAAATGCAATGCTGCTTTATCTATTGTTGCCTTCGGCATTCATTTGGTTTGGTACAAGAAAGAATGGATGTGGCAGTTGCAATCAGATTCCACTTGATTCTGAAAAAAACTAATTGTTAGTTTTTGGCATTAGGATGTAAATTTAACGTAGGTTCCAAGTTTTCTAATGTAATTTCCACTTTACCAATCCTGCTTCGGTAAAGTTTGATTTTTTTCCCGTCTGGTGTAATGACATATTTATCAACTTCAGCCAATGCAAGTTCCTCCAAATTAGATAATGTTTTGTAAACTGTAGAGATTGAAATTTTTAGTTCTTCAGAAATGGTCGTCACATCTTTTGATTCATGTTTTACTGAAAATAGTACTGAGCGCGTACATACATTGCTCATAGCCTCTATGATTTTTTGAGTAATGTCAAATTCAGATAATTGAATTATGCTCTTTTTGGACACATTATTTGGTATTTGATACCAATATTAAAACCGGTTCAGGCTTTTTTATTGTAATTTCAGCATGTTTTATCCTACTTCGATAAACTTTGTATTTTCGACCTTTGTCAGATAACATCCATTTTTCAACTTCAATTAAGGTTAGTTCTTCAAGATCCGATAATTTCTTGTAAACAGAACTTAATGGAATTTTTAGCTTATCAGATAATTCAGCAGCTGTATTTCCTTTTTTTACAATAGAAAACAAAATTGCCCTTGATTCAGAATCTGCTAACGCTTCAATTACTTTTTGACTAATATCATATTTTTTCAATTGCGGTAAAGTAAGTCTTCTAGACATATTTTTTATGAAATTTCTTTTTATATAAACTGAGTATGCTGATTCTTATTCTCTAGAATAAGAATTAAGAATATTCTAATTTGGATGTTTTATCAAATTTTTTCCAAAATAATCCCAAAACAATTCCAACTGTAACCCAAAATGACGAAACGCCCAACACAGATACAAATCTAAATTCATTTACTAAATTCATTGGAGCAGTTATTTCATCAGGATTGTCTGGCATTACAGCAAATGCAATCATCATCAATCCGGCGTATCCGACAACTGCAACATATTTTTTATTATTTTGCAGTTTCTTGGATATTTTATAAAATACGACAACTCCGACGCCAGAAATAATTATGAATGAAACATACAAAATCATACGTAATACTACAGTTTCACCGTCGCCAACGGTTGGAGGATTTGCAGGATATTTCAAAAACGGAATTAAATAAAGTGTCAACCACATTAACCCCGATAGAATAATTGATTTAGAAACATCATTCTTTCCAGGCAAAGAATTTCTAGATAAAGCAAATACAATTCCAAATAACGAACCCATCGCAAGTCCCAAAATTACACCAGCTAAAACTTGTCCACTTTTTTGCCAAATTCTATAACTTTCATACTCGGCCCAAAATTCCAAAGTGTCTTCAGCCTCGCCAGAAGCAAACAAACTCTCGTTTTCAAGACCGATTGCTTGATCTAAGTAGGGTTCAACGATTGTAAAGTTAACGGTTCCATGAACCAATCCTGCTAAAGCCCCAGAAATTAAAACAATAGAGATGAATACAATAGTTTTCAACAGTATTAAGAAAATTGACTATAATTAATAGTGTAAGTTAATTCTAGAAAAAACTAATGACACGGAAATCCTGCTGCATGTCTCATATCGTGTGTAAGTTCATGAATTGTAAGATCAACAAATGCTTGTTCGCCATAAACAAGACTAAAGATATGACCTTGATCAAAACCTACAACAAACAATCCTGCTGCAAAAACTATTGCCAATGCCAATATTGCTATTTTTGGTACTGCGGATTTTGATTTGTTAATTTGTCTAACTTCAGACATCAAAAGTACATTTTGTTGAATCTATTTATGTTCTTTGAATTTCAAAAAAACACAAAAAATATGAAATTTCAATACAGATATGATCTAATCCATATTTAAGATAGAAGATATTTTTTAAAAAATAATTACTTTGGGAACTAATTGTCAGATTAATTTCTCAAAATTAGACATATTAAAAAAATATTTGATCCTAGAATTAGACGTCAATAAGATATTTAGAATATTTATCAAATCTAAGATTATGAAATATTCTTATTTTTTAATTCCCATTTTGATCGGAATAGTTGCAGGAACATTTTTGGTTCTATCTCTGCCACAAAATACAGATTCAAAAATTTTAACAATTTCAAATTTAATAGAAGGTGGCTCCCCAGTTTTAGGAGATCCTGATGCGCCAATTACAATTTTAGAGTGGGGAGATTATCAATGCACATATTGTTATAAATTTCATCAAGAGACATTAAAAGCAATTAATGAAGATTTTATTAAAAACGGAAAAGTCAAGATTGTTTTCAAAGACTTTCCATTAAATGGCCCAGACTCAAAATTAGCTGCTGAAGCAAGTTATTGTGCTAATGAACAAGAAAAATATTGGCAATATCATGATGAATTATACAAAAATTGGGGAGGTGAAAGAACTGGATGGATTACAAGAGATGCGTTAACTGACTTTGCAAAAGAAGTAAAATTAGACATAAATGAATTCAACCAGTGTTTAGATGATCACAAGTATGAAAATAAAGTAACTGAACTTTATGATTTTGGAAAAAATATTGGAATTGATGCAACACCATCATTTTTAGTATTTAATAATGAAAATATCATTAAAATCAGAGGAAATCAGCCATTAGAAGTATTTTTGAAAACATTTGATGAGTTAAGCCAATGAAAAATTATCTTAATCAGTATTGATTAATATCCGAGAATCAGGAGATTTAATGAATGGTTAAAATCAATATTGAGAAACAAGATTCAGTTAAACTCTATAGAATTAGAAAAACATTAGAAGAATTATCAAAAAAATCAGGCAGAGGTACAGAATTAATTACAGTTTACATCCCCAAGGGAAAACAACTTCATGAAATTATTGGAACTTTACAACAAGAACAAGGTACTGCAGACAACATAAAATCAGATTTAACAAGATCACATGTTGTAGATTCACTTGGAAAAGTAGTTTCAAAATTAAAAATGTACAAAAAAACACCTGAAAAAGGATTAGTGGTTTTTTGTGGAGCACTACCTGCAGAAGAAGGGGGGCCATTAGGGAGTGAAGTTGTAACTGCATGGGAAATTGAACCACCTAAAGACTTGAATCAGTACCTTTACCGTTGTGATGATCATTTTCATGTAGATATTCTAAAAGACATGCTAAAAGATGACAACCTAATAGGATTTTTGTCAATAGATGCAAAAGATGCAGGTTGGGGTTTGCTACACGGAGATAAAATTGAAGTTTTATCACAAACTGGTTCAGGTGTTGCAGGCAAACATAGGCAAGGAGGTCAATCTGCAAAAAGATTCCAAAAATTAAGAGAAATGGAATTAAGTTATTTTTATAATCGAGTTGCACAAACTACAAGAGAATACTTTATTGACATTTATCCAGTAAAGGGAATAATTATTTCTGGGCCTGGTCCAACAAAAGAGGATTTCATTAATGGAAATTATTTGGAATACAGATTACAAAACAACATCATCAATACTATTGATGCAAGTTATTCAGGAGCAGAAGGCATTAGAGAGGCATTTGCAAAGTCAGGAGATATTTTAGGTAACTTCAGATTAGTTGAAGAAAAAAAATTAATCGAAGACTTGTTTAGAGAAATCAATACCAATACAGGTAAAGGTTCATACGGTTTACAAGAAGTAATTGAATTTCTAAAAAATAATGTTGTTAAAACTTTACTAATAACAGACAATACAAATCTGCACAGAGTAGAAGCAGAATGTAAGCGTTGTAAAAAAATTCAAGAAGACATTGTTGAAAGACAACTGGTAATTCCAAAAAAAACAGAATACAAAAACAATCCATGTCCAGATTGTAAAGCAATGGATGTGGAAGTAAACGAACAAGATATTATAGATTATTTACAAATTCTTGCTGCAAAGACTGGAACTCAATTAGAAGTCATTTCAGGAAGTGCAGAGCACGGAAATATGTTGGCAAGTTTGGGAAAAATTGGAGCAATATTGAGATATAATCCAGGTCACACTAAATAATTGCAGATTTTATTTTTTCTGCTAATTCTGACAACACATCATCTGTAGGAATTTGACGTTTTGTCCAAACTGTTCCTTTTTCATTATATCTTGGAATAATGTGAATGTGTACATGCGGAATAATTTGTTTTGCAGCCTTTCCATTATTTTGTGCCAAACTAAAGGCATCAGCACCAGATCCTTGCAATACAGCTTTTGCAATTTTTGGAACTAAAGTAAAGATCTTGCCTACATCTTTGTGATCCATATCGGTAATTCTTTCATAGTGTTTTTTTGGAATAACTAGTGTATGGCCATCATCAATAGGGTATTTGTCTAAAAATACCAAATGATCTTCATCTTCATATATTATATGAGCATCACGTTTTCCGTCTAAAATATCACAGAAAATACAGGTCACATCTAGAGGCAATTTTTGATTTTATTTATTGTTTATATCGAATCTTTTATAGGGGTAAATTTTAGAGTTTGAACGGTTATGGGACGAAAAGAAAGAAGAGACCGTGAAATTAAGCGTGAGAATTATGCTACAAAACACTCTGCTGAAAAAAGAAAACATACCCTAATTGCAATTGGAGTCTTAGGAGTCATTGCAGTAATTGTCGGATATGCAGGATTTTTGTTTATGACCATGACTGTTGAAGCCCCTGGAGGTCCAGAAAATGCAGGAGCTTTAGGAAGCGACCACTCACATGCAGCAATTTTAGTAAAAATATTTGGTGATGAATTTGACTTTTCAGCACCGGCATATCAAATTAAATCTCCATGGATACACTTTGAATCTCGTGATGGTTCAACTATTCACAAACATGCAACAGGTGTTGAATTAGAGTATCTGTTTAACTCAATATCTATTGGAATAGATGATCAATGCTTTGTATTCCCAGATGGAAAATCATTTTGTACAAATGATGAATATTCATTGAAATATTTCATTAATGGTGAATCCGTCATAGACATTAGAGATTATGAAATCATGGAAGATGACAGAATCTTAATTACGTTTGGTGGCGAAACAGAAGAACAAATACAAGAATATTTGAATCAATTAGATAATCAAGAAATTATCAAATAAAATATTTTCAAAGACGACAAAATACTAGTGTTTGGATTATCAACTAAGACTTTGATTCTTCTTTTGTAGTAAATTGTGCCATTTTATCAAAGAACATGAAATAACCACATTTTGTACATTTTAACACAGTTAGTTCAGTGGTTAGAAATTCCTTATCTTCAAATTTTCCACCAAGTTTGACATTTTCCCCTGCAATCATTGCCTTGTTACTTTGACAAACTGGGCATGCAAGAGCTTTTTGTTCTACTTTTGAATCATCAGACATATTCAAAATACTAAATTTTTACAATTTAAATGATTAAATTTTAACAAATTATCTAACATTTGTGTAAAGGTGAACAACAGCTTTTACACATACTTCTCAAAGTAAATTTTTTTAGATTTTCCTCCAAAGTTTCACCTTCAGCAACTACAGCATTAGTATAGTGACCATTGTCACATTTTAATTTGTGAAGTTTAAACAACATATTATTGATAAATTTTATTTCAAATTAAGCGTTTTGATATGATAAAATATCAGAAAATAACTTGTCATGATAATAACTTGTCATGATAATTTCAATAAAGTCTAGAAAGTAGTCAAAAAATTTTCATTAACATGTTATTACTAAATTCAATAGTTTCATTTTATCCCGATATCTCATTATTTCCTTGCAAGTGCTTTTTCAATGTCTAATTGTGGAATTACCTTAATTGATACACCTGTATCTGAAATTAATCTTGTATGGTTTTCATAGACTTGTATTGTCTCTTTTGCAAATGGTTTTCGTGAATTCAGATAATGATAGTATAGTAACTTGAAGTTTGATTCAGTATTACAGCCCAAAATATTGCACAACATAAGATAGAAACTAGGCAGATTGAGGCTAAAAGAGAATGGTTATTGTGATAAAATCAAAGTTTTGCAAATTTTAGAATCTCTTTTATGCATTTTTCAGGATTTGTTTCTAATTCACTATGCCAAAATCGTAATACTGTGTATCCTAATTCTTCTAATTTGGTATTGATTTTTTTTATCACTAGCCCCTTTGTCTTTTGCTAGAAGGGGGGTTTTCTACTCTTACTTTTTCCAAATAGAAATCATTTCTTCTGATACTGCCAATTCAAAATTCCTTTTGGAAGGCAAATTCAAAACACTTCATACGGGTTATGGAAATAGAGAAAATCCGATCTTCCTGAAGACATTACTATACATTTCATAGAAATAGCAATAGTTGATGGAAAAATAATTTCAGATGTAATTGATAATCAATGAGACGAACTTAATCCAATGACTTGCAATACTGCTCAATGTTGATTCCAATTTTGAAAATTTTGTTATATAATTAATTTCATACATATGCATTCTCTAGTCTAAATCCTTTGAAAACAAGTGATCATTTTATATGATAAGTTTACAATTAACAATTATGGATAGTTGTGGATGTGATAAGCGTGGTTGTATTGACACTTCTTGTGATTGTTTAGATTCCCAAGTTTGCATGTGTGGAGAACACTGCAATTGTAATGCTAAAAGCAAGCAACTTCAGAAACTATTTGGATTGTCAAGCTGGCCATAGCATCTCAAATATACATCAGGATTTTTGTTAAGAACAGAGAATTTAGTAACTAGTTATATGACTGGTTGTTTTGATGTTTCAAATAATTAATTATTCTTGAAATAACCAAATCGCTATTGGCCTCAGAATCTGTACTTATTAACAAAAGAGTGTTATCGTTAATTCCAAAAGTATACCTGATAATTCCCTCTTGTTTTTCCATCGCATAATGAATAGGTCCGTGATTTCTTTTTTGAATTAATACTTGGTTTGAGTTTTGTTCATTTTCACTATTATCAAAATAACTTTTCAGATCTTCACTAAAATCATCTTCAATTATAAAATCATGATTGTGATAAAATCCGACAAAATCAATGTCTTCATTAATTCCCATAATCTCTGAAGATATTCCTGAACAACAACTCATTGCTTAATTATCGACAATATTGTATTTAAACTGGTACATCTATCAAATGAGCTTACATCCAAAAATTTCTACTTTATCTTTTCAATTAATTCTCTCATTTTTGGAACTCCTGTAAATGCAAGTTTATCATCAATGACTACGCCTGGAGCCACAAAAATTGGGAATTTTTCTAAAAATTTAGGATTTTTTGAAATGTCGATGAGTTCATAATCTACATCAAGTTCATCAAACATTTTTTCAATTTTGCTACAGCTTATGCACCCTTCTGAGATTAAAATTTGAATTTTCACAATTTTTTACTCTTTAATGAACTGTTTAGGATTTTGTTCAAATGCCATTTTACAAGATGCACAACAAAAATGATATACTTTACCTTCGTATTCTGATGCATCATTTTTTTCTGTAACATCCATATCACATACTGGATCTTTCATGTTAAAGGTACGTAATTCTAATTTTTAACTGTATGTTACATTTTTAAAGTTGCAACTAAATTCGATGATTGTACCAATTCTTTTTAGTTTAAAATCGCCAAGTGGTTTAAGAGTAAGAAAAGCAATTTAAAGATGGAAAAGGAAAGTATGGAAAATAAAGAAAAAACAAGAACTGTTTTGAAAATAGGAGGTATGACTTGTGCTGGATGTGTTAACACACTCCAAAACAAACTTACAAGTACAGATGGTGTACAAAATTGTGAAATTAATCTTGGTTCTGAAAAAGCAGTTTTAGAATTTGATCCTCAGATTATAGACATTTTCAAATTAGAACATGCTGTTCAAGATGCAGGATACAAAGTTGTATATGAAAAACTTACTACAGTTATTGAGGGATTAACTGACGCAAGCAATGCAGAACAACTTGAAAAAAAATTGCATTCTATTCTTGGAATAAAAAATGCCTCTGTGAATTATGGTAATGCTCAGGCTGTAATTGAATACAATTCTACTTTACTATCTCTTGCGGATATCAGAAAAATTCTCAAAGATGCAGGATATGGTATTATCAGTGAAGATATTGCATCTTCAGCCGAAGAAATTGAGGCAAAAAAAACAAAGCGATTACTTGTACTTGGAATAATTTTTAGTATTCCGATTATTTTATTTGGGCATTTTGGAGCACAATATCTTTCATTTCCTCTTTCTGGCACCTCTGAAAGTGTCTACATATCATTTGTCTGTGCAACAATAGTTCAGTTGTATGTTGGACGAAGATTCTATGTTGGTGCATTCAAAATGGCAAAAATGAAATCTGCAAACATGGATACTTTGATTGTCTTAGGAACTACTACTGCATTTCTTTTTAGTGTATACAATACATTTCCTACTATAACTTTTGAACACATACACTATGAAGCAACTGCAATGGTTATCACATTCATTTTACTTGGAAAATATCTTGAAAGTAAAACTAAAGGAAAAGCAGCATCCACCATCAAAAAACTCCTAGAACTACAACCAAAAATAGCAATTGTTAGAAAAAATGGAATTGAATCAGAAGTTCCAGTTGAATTACTAACAAAAGGTGATGTAGTATTAGTCAAACCTGGTGAAAAAATTCCTGTAGATTCCAAAGTCATTGAAGGTGTTTCTGCAGTAGATGAATCAATGGTTACGGGAGAATCTATTCCAATTACAAAAAAGATAAACGACTCTGTTATTGGTGGAACCGTTAATCAAGAAGGCTCTCTTACAATAGAGGTTACAAAAACTGGTGAGGATTCATTTCTTTCACAAGTAGTATCATTAGTTGAGGATGCAATGGGGAAAAAACCTGCATTACAACAAATAGTAGACAAAGTTGCAGGAAAATTTGCATTTGCAGTTATGGGAGTGGCACTTGTTACTTTCTTTTCATGGTTGATCTTTGGTGCCTCTGGAGAAGTCATGATGGCATTAATTCCAACTGTTGCAGTACTAGTTGTTGCATGTCCATGTGCATTAGGTTTGGCAACTCCAACTGCAATAATGGTTGGAATGGCAAAAGCTGCTCAAAACGGTGTAATCTTCAAAGGAGGTCCTGCTTTGGAATCGTTAGCTAAAATTAACACAATTGTATTTGATAAAACTGGAACTCTTACAGAAGGAAAACCAAAAGTCACTGATGTGATTACAATTAACGAAATAGACATAGTTGGAGGAAATTCTTCAAATTCAAAAAACCATCTCTTAGAAATAGTTGCAGTCGCTGAAAGAAAATCAGAGCACCCCCTTGCTCGTTCTTTGATTAATTATGTAAATGAAATTGGAATTTCATTTGGAGAGCCTTCTTTGTTTATTTCTGTTCCAGGAAAAGGTGTAAAAGTAAAATTTCAAGAACAAAAAATTCTAGTTGGCAATCAAAAAATGATGAAAAAAGAAGGATTGGATTTACAAAAAGTATCTGATAAAATTAAACAACTACAAAATCAGGGAAAAACAATCTCTCTTGTAGCAATAGAAAAAGACTTGGTAGGTCTTATTGCATTTTTAGATACCCCTAAACCTTCTGCAAAAGTTACAATCAGACACCTGAATGATAAAAATATCGAGGTAATCATGCTTACTGGTGATAACGAACTCACTGCACAAACTATTGCAAAAGAACTTGGCATAAAACGAATCCTTGCAAATCTTATGCCTTCAGATAAGGTTGAGGCCATAAGCAAACTTCAACAAGAAGGAAAAAAAGTTGCTATGGTTGGAGATGGAATTAATGATGCCCCTGCACTTTCTCAATCTGATGTGGGCATAGCAATAGGAAGTGGTACTGATGTTGCACTTGAAGCAGGAAATGTTGTTCTAGTCCGTGATAACCTAATTGATGTTTTAACTGCAATTGAAATTAGCAAGAAAACCCTTGGAAAAATAAAACAAAATCTGGTATATGCATTTGCATACAATACAGCTTTGATTCCTGTTGCAGGCATTGGACTTCTTTATCCTGCATTGGCTGCATTGGCAATGGCTGCAAGCTCTGTATCTGTAGTGTCTAGTTCATTGATGCTAAAAAGATGGAAGCCTAAATTTAATTAAAAAATAATAAAAATAAAAAAAGTAAGATTACTTTTTGTTTGCTGCACAGTTACAATCTGAACCACAGGTACATGTACCTGTTTTTTGACAGTCACAGTTTGCATCTACACAACCTTCATTATTTGATGAGCATCCACATGCCATGATATTATATTGTTTTTAGAGTATTTAAGATTGGTTGTATTTTTTAAACCACTTTCAAAAATGTACCTAATTCTTTATCAATGGTAATTTGAAAATAAATACAGAAACATGACTAACTTAGAAGAAACTTCTGTTACAAAGAAAACTTTGGTCTTTGTAATTTTTGGATTATTTTCTGTAATTTTTGTAGGCATTGTATTTTCATTTACTACTGAACTAAGTCCTGAAGCAAGTCAAAACTATACTTTTTCATCATGGTTAGTCCTTGCATATGCAGCTGGACTGTCGATGATTGTCTTGCCTTGCACTCTTCCTTTTGTATTCATGATTGTTCCAATGACTGTTGATAAAGGATTCAAAAAAGGATTATTGACTGCATCTTTATTTGGACTAGGTCTAATAACAACACTTACTCTTTACGGGGGAGGTCTTGCTTATCTTGGACAGATAACTGGACTAAGTGAACTTTCAACATGGCTGATGCTTTTTGCAGGAGTTGTAACTTATACCTATGGACTGCATAGACTTGGATTAGTAAAGATTCCAACCCCTACATACTCTGGAACTCCAGGATTTATGAAAAATCGAAGTGACTATTCAAAGACATACTTGATGGGAGTTTTGGTTGGAAATGCAGGCGTTGGTTGTACAAATCCTTTGTTTTATCTGATGTTGTTTTACATTATGGGAACAGGTGATCCTGTTGCAGGAGTTTCATTAGGATTTGTTCACGGCGTTGGTAGGGCAATTCCTTTGGTACTAGTAGCCGTTCTTGCCATAATGGGGTTTAATCCTGCAAAGGGGCTTGCTGCAAAAAGACAAAAAGTAGAAAAGGCAAGTGGAATTTTATTAATAATTATTGGTTCATTTTTAATCATAAATTCTACAAATGAGGGACAAGCTTGGTACATGAATACAGTACTACATACTGTATGGAATGACTTTGTTGATGCAACTGGAATGTCTGAGAATATGAAAATTTTTATGATGCCCGGAATTGATCATTCTAAAATGGGACACAGCAGTGTTCCAAATGATGCATTGGTAAAAATTTCATCTGAAAAAGACTGGAAGATTTACTTTTGGTGGGAACCTGGGGGAACCGTTGGTCAAAACACGGGATATGACTTTAACATGATGTTTCATGAACCAATAACTGACATTATGCAAGAAAATGTTCAGTATGATATGACCATTTATCTTAATGGTGAACTGTTGGATTCAAAACAGGGATTGGTTACTGAAACTGGTCATGTTGTACATAAAATCACATTTCCTGACAGAGGCTCTGCCAAGATTCTAATTCATAATATTGATGATAAAACCACTCAGGCAACATTTGCATTTCAAGTTACACCTACAGCACAACTAATTGAAAGGGAAGGAACTGGATCTCAATTTGCATTCCCATTAGAGATGGTTCCAGTGTTTACATCAATAATGGTGGCAGTACCAATAATTTTTTCAAAAATAAAAAATAAAAAACAACAAAAAACTATCTAATTTTTCTCTCTTACCAATAATATTGGGCATGGTGCAATTTCTGAGATTGCTCTTGCAATGCTTCCCAATGCTTGAATTTTAGTTAAACCTGTTAATCCATGACTTCCAATTATTATTAGATCATACTT
>NZ_LQMW01000019.1 GCF_001541925.1 Nitrosopumilus sp. Nsub | reverse complement strand
AGACAACGATCTCTCTTTTGTCGTTTGTGTCATGAAGATGTTGTGCAAAACTGACAAAAGGTGCCAATCCTGTTCCACCGCCAATGCAGACAATTCTTCTATTGTCTTTTTCACCGTTTGGTAGTTCTTGACTAATTCCTAATGCTTTACCTGCTGGTTTTAACCAAAGAATTTCATCTCCTTCTTTTACATCAAATAATTGAGTAGTTAATCTACCTGGAAGTGGTTTTCTTACCCATCTAATTACAAATTCAATGTAATCCTTATTTTCAGGATGTGATGCAATTGAGTATGCTCTTCTAACAATTTTTCCACCATCCAATTTATTTGGTAAACCTAATGTGAGAAATTGACCTGCTTGGTAATCTGGAATTGGACCATCTTTTGGCACAATTCTCATTACAAGAAGATCTTCTTTTAACAATTGAACATAAGTGACCGTTGCTTTATTGTCTACTACCATGATAATTCAACCATCATATTGAATCTTAAATATATTGTGTTAATTTCAATTATCTCTCATAATTAATCGCTAAACGTTAATAACCAATTTACAAAATATTATTCAATCAGAATTCTGATTATTGGGCCGGTCGTCTAGTCTGGTAGGATAGGTGCATGGCATGCATCGGATCAAGGGTTCAAATCCCTTTCGGTCCACTTATTTTTTTAATTTCAATAATAGATTTTGTATTTGGACATCATTATTTTTTGATATTTCTTTAATTTTATGTTCTGGAATTGAAATTTTTGTTTGAATTGCTGTATTTAATGCACTAATTTGTACTTCCAAACTAGCATCTGAAATTAATTTTAAAACAATCTTTGAAATATTTTCTGCTTTAAGATATCCTAATGCACCAATAGCACAAGATCTTACTCTTTCGTGTTTATCATTTACAATTTTGATAATTTCTGGAATTGCATTTTTTTCATTTCTGTTAGCTAAAACTAGTGATGTAAAACCTTTGATATTTTTATTTGTAGAATCAAGATTTTTAATTAAAATTTTTGAAATTTCATTTTTGTTTAATAAAAGTGCATTAAATGCTTCACCCCTAACTTGTATGCTGTCATCATTTAATCTTGAAATAATCTGTTGTAATATTTTCAAATCATCGGTATTTTGTAGAGTTTCTAAAATTTCAATTTTTTTTTGACTTTCTCCTGTTTCTAATGCCTCTAAAATATTTTCCAACTTATCTTAAATTAAATTTTGAACTTAAAAGTCCTAGATTTTCTCAATTTTTTATTATTTTAAGAAAAAATTCATTTTAACTTTAAATTATCGTTAAATACTATATTATCCATGTCCACTGAAACAAGAGACACCATATTCATTGGTAAAAAACCATTGATGGCATATGTGACATCGACGCTAATTCAATTAGCAAATGTACCATCCGTAAACATCAAAGCTCGGGGACTCAGTATCGGTCGTGCAGTAGACGTAGCACAAATCGTTGCACGAAAAACTGAAAATGCCGGATATTCCATTGGAAATATCAAAATTGATTCAGAATCATTAGAATCTGAAGATGGTAGAACCCGAAATGTTTCAACAATAGAAATTGAAGTAAAGAGAAACGAACCTTAATCGTACTTTACTTGAAATTTTTTATTTTCTTTTTGAAAATTTGTATTTTGTTTCCATTTTTTTGAATTTATCTAATTCAACTAACTTATTGAATTGATCAAAATTTACTACTTTTTGTTTATATTTTGAGGTTGTTCCAGTATTTTTTAATTCTTGTAAAATATTCATTGTTGCAAAAGTATTTGCAAATAATACTGACAAAGGATATAGAATAATGTTAAATCCAATTTTGCTCAAAGTTTGAGCTGAATTAATTGGAGTCGCTCCTCCTTCAATCATATTTGCAACTAATGGTGCTTTGATTTCTTTTCCAATTCGTTTCATTTCATCTAATGATTTTGGTGCTTCAATAAACACTGCATCTGCTCCTGTCTTTTTATTTTGAAGTCCTCTTTCAATTGCTTTATCTAATCCTTCTGTTGCCCTTGAATCTGTTCTGGCTACAATAATGAAATCTTTGTTTTCACGTGCATCCATTGCGGCACCAAGTTTTTCAGTATATTCTTCTTGTGAAATTACATCTTTGCCTTGCATATGTCCACATCTTTTAGGCCATTTTTGGTCCTCTAGAAAAATTCCTGCTGCACCTGCTGCCTCTAATTCTTTAACTAATTTCCAAACACTTAATGCATTTCCATAACCTGTGTCTGAATCAACAATAAGTGGAACTGAAATTGCATTTGAAATTCTCCTTGCATTGTCAACTGTTTCAGTTGCACCAATGAATCCATAATCTGGCATTCCAAACAACGTTGCTGAAGTTCCATATCCAGTTTGAAACATTGCATCAAATCCAACTTTTTCTGCAATTTTAGCTCCAATTGCATCATAGATTCCTGGAATAACCAGTGGTTTTTTTGATTTAATCATACTGGATAATTTTTTCATAAGTTTCTACTTTTTTTGAATTATTTATGATTTATAATCTGACAAAAAATCATAGTTTGCCGTTTTGGAATGTTATTTTCGGTTTGAAAAAGGCCTTTTCTTGTAAGATATGGAACAAATGGACAATGTCACTTTTTTAAGAATAACCATCTACCATAGGGTTAATCATTTTAATCATATCCTTATGCTGTGCAAAAGATGTCGTGCTATGTGTGATAAGATATCTGCAACAGATACAGTTTGGAACGTATGTCCAAACTGCAAGTTCTATTATCAAGTAGAATGATAGTATAGTATTGGAATCTACTGATTATCTAATATTATTGGTATTATTGAAATCTCCAATTCTAGCTTTCATTGGTTACAAACTCAACAATAGAAAATCCAAGATTACAGCAACAGTAGAATGAAAGTCTTAAAAATAATTTGGCATTATTGATAATGAGAAATGATAATCCGTCAATATCATTATCCTCTTGATATTGTTGGTATCTTTCTCGCATAATTAGGTACGAAAAAGTCAATATTTCCAAGAAATATAAATTTCCAAAGGAAAGAGTTACTTGATATTTGATTAATTTGGGAAGTAAATTATGACAAAAACAATTAATTGTAATTTTACGGGTACAGATTGTAATTGGTCCGAAGAATCAACAAGAAATGATGATGAAGAATTATTGTCAAGGATCAAAGAACACATTTTAGCAGAACACAAAGAATTTGAATTGAATTCTGAAAATATTGAAAATATCAAATCACTAATTAAAGTCACGAAGAGATTTTGGTGGTGGGGTTAAGATTAAAAATTAATTGATGGATTTCAAATTTAAGATATTGTAATGCTTTAGTTATTTTGCAATTAGTGATTTTAATAATTTATTTTTAGATGTATTATTCGATTTTGATTTCTTTTCCTTTTTTCTTTACTGCTTTCCCATCCATTTTATTTAATTCATCTTGAAGAAACTGTTTATATTTTTGAGTTTCTTCATCTGTCATATTTGTTACATTTGAACTTAAAATCGATCCCATTGATGATATTTTTTCTAGTAAATCCAATGCAACAAATCTCCCTACATTTCCTAATCTGAAAAGAACATCTAATTGATTTTTAACAATATCGTTGATTTTATCTACATCTTGTGCCGTTTCTAAACCGTGTTTTGTTAATTGATATCTTCCATCTTTTGTTTCTTCAATTAATTTTTCATCTAACAATCTACCTAATAATGGATAGATTAATCCTGGAGATGGTTTCCATATTCCGTTACTTTGTTCAACTGCATAATCGATAATTTCTTTTCCTGTG
This sequence comes from Nitrosopumilus sp. Nsub, assembly GCF_001541925.1. Classification (GTDB taxonomy): domain Archaea; phylum Thermoproteota; class Nitrososphaeria; order Nitrososphaerales; family Nitrosopumilaceae; genus Nitrosopumilus. Next base: position 164,377 of record NZ_LQMW01000019.1, on the reverse strand, counting down.
TATGTTTTCTCTTTTAATAATTCTAAAATGAAATATCTTGAAAATCCTCTTGGTACTGAACTCCCCACTCTTTGAAACCATTCTGAAATCATCACTAGTGATATCGCTAGTGATATATTTTAATATTTCTGAATACTGTTGAACAATACTTCATATTTAACCCAAAAATACTATTTTTGTATTAAAAATGGCTAATTCGTTAGATTTTGATCTTATCATTTGTGGTTCTGGTCTTGCAGGATTAAGAGCAGCAATTTCTGCTGCAAAGAAGGGCCCAAATCTCAAGATTGGAGTTGTTTCTAAAGTTCAGGTAATGCGTTCTCATTCTGTTTCTGCAGAAGGTGGAACTGCTGCAGTTCTTTTTGAAGATGAAGGCGATACAATTGAATCTCACGTTTATGATACTGTAAAAGGAAGTGACTTTCTTGCAGATCAAGATGTTGCAGAAAGACTTTGTGTTGAAATGCCTAAAGAAGTTCATCAATTAGATCATTGGGGAATGCCTTGGTCTAGACGAGATGATGGTAGAATTGATCAAAGAAATTTTGGTGGTTATAGTTTTCCTAGAGCAACATATGCATCTGATAAAGTTGGTTTCTTTGAAATGCAAACATTGTATGACACATGTCAAAAATTTGATAATATTGAATATCTTAACGAATGGTTTGTAACATCAATTATTCATGATGGTAAAAAATTCATGGGTGTTACCGCAATTGAATTATCTTCAGGAAATTTTTACACCATTAAAGGAAAAGCACTAATTATTGCAACTGGTGGTGCTGGACGTTTGTATAGTTTTTCAACATATGCCCTTTCTTCAACTCCTGATGGATTAGATATGGGATTCCGTGCAGGTATGGCATTAAAGGATATGGAGTTTGTACAATTCCATCCAACTGGAATTTTACCTTCTGGAATATTGATTACTGAAGGTGCCAGAGGTGAAGGTGGATATTTGCTTAACAGTCAAGGAGAGAGATTTATGAAAACTTATGCTTCAGGAAAAATGGAATTAGCTCCTCGTGATATTGTGTCAAGATCAATTATGACAGAAATTCAAGAAGGTCGTGGATTCAAACATGAAACTGGAGTTAATTGTATGAAGCTTGATTTGAGACATCTTGGTGATGAAAAAATCAAAGAAAAATTAGGTGGAATTAGAGAAATATCAATTAAATTTTCCGGAATAGATCCTGCAAAAGATTTACTTGATATTCGACCAGTTTGTCATTATATGATGGGTGGATTACATACTGACATTGATGGTGCAACTGAGATTCAAGGTGTTTGGGCAGCTGGTGAAGCCGCATGTAATAGTGTTCACGGTTCAAATCGTTTAGGTGCAAATTCTACTTCAGAATGTATAGTTTGGGGAAAAATTACTGGTGAACTTGCAGCAGAATATGCAATGAATAACAACAACAGTGATCAATGGCCTCATCATTTAGTTGCAGCTGAAGAGAAGCGAATCTATGACGGAATATTTAGAGGAAATGGTGATGTTAATCCATATGAAATTCGACAAGAACTTACAGATACTTTGAATGATAAAGCATATGTCTATAGAAATGAAACTGACTTAGTTGATGGTCTAAAGAAAGTTCGTGAATTAAAAAAGCAATCTTGGAAACACGTTGATGATAAAGCAAAAGAATACAATACTAATTTTGCAAATGTAATGGAACTTGACTCTATGTTTAGAGTTGCTGAAGTTCTTTTAGTTGGTGCTATCAATCGTAAAGAATCTCGTGGTGCACATGCAAGAACTGATTATCCTAAACGTGATGATGAAAATTTCTTATATCATACACTTGCTTATTATGATCCAAACGAACCAATTATGAAAAAACATCCTGTAACAATTACTAAATACAAACCAGTGGAGAGAAAATATTAGATGACTCAAGATGAGAATAAAGAAGGCATTAAAGGAATGGCCAATCCTGGCCGATATGGGATTGAAAGAATAGCCTATTTGTTAATGCGTTTAACTGGATTAGGATTACTAGGTTACTTTATTGCACATGTTTATGAAACAAGTAATATTTTACGAGGTCGAATGGGCTGGGATGAATTTCTAGCTTTAACTCAAACTACTGAGGGACATATCTTTTTAGTTCTTGTAATTGGTATGTGTGTTTTTCATACTGGTAATGGAATTAGAATTATGTTGGGACATGGTGGTGTTGGTGTGGGAAAACCTGCCAGACCAGATTACCCGTATGATCCTGCATCTCAAAATTATCGACATAAAATAGGAATTTACTCTTCCATTGTTCTTGCAGCAGTTGCAATGATGTATGGTATGGCAGTAATGTTTGGAGAATAAAATGAAAGAAAGTACAATTATGAAAATTCACTATGGAACTGCTTTAGCATCAGTTGGTTTAGTGGCTGTACACATTTTGATGCGTCTAACAACTGGATTTTCAGATTCCTTATCATATGAAAATGTATTAGCTAATTACCAATCTATTCCATATGTTATCATGTTAGAATTAATTTTGATTTTACTTGCAGTTCATGGATTTAATGGATTAAGAGTAATTTTACTAGAATTAAAACAAGGTAGGGTTTATGAAAAGGCTGTTTCGTATGGTTGTGTAGTGGGAATGATTGTATTAATTGGATATGGATCTAATACAATTATTCAGACAAATATGGGGATGATATAGAGATGGCTCAAGTTTCTAGTATTGCAGAAGAACAAGCAACAACTCCTCTATCTGCATCAAAATCTGTTTTACTTCGAATTTCTAGATTTAATCCTGAAACTGACGAATCAAATAAATTCATGGAGTTTAGTGTTCCTTATCAAAAATGGACAACAGTACTAGAAGCGATTCTTGATGTCAAAAAGCATTTTGATCATTCTGTGGCAGTTCGTTATTCTTGTAGACAAGCTACATGTGGATCTTGTGGCATGTTGATTAATGGAAAACCTAGATTGGCTTGCTTTACTAAAATTAGTGAATTAAATTCTAATGTAGTAACTGTAGAACCAATGAATAATTTTCCAGTAATTCGTGATTTAGCAGTAAAATTTGAAAGACTGTTTGACACACATCAAAAAATTAAACCATATCTAATTCGTGATGATACTGAACTAGAATCTGATGAAAAAGAATTCTTACAATCTCCTGAAGAATTAGAAAATTTTATCCAATTTGCAAATTGTATCAAATGCGGATTATGTAATTCTGCTTGTCCAACTATGACTACTGATTCTTCGTTTGTAGGACCTCAAGCATTAGCACAAGCATATCGATATGTTGCTGACAGTAGAGATAAAGGAAAAGATAGTAGATTAGATATTATTGATGAATCTCACGGAATTTGGAGATGTCATTTTGCTGGTTCATGTAGTCAAGTATGTCCAAAAGGCGTTGATCCTGCAATGGGAATCCAATTCCTTAGAGGATATTTGTTAGGATTTAGAAGTTAATCTGTTTTTTTTGGAAGTTCATTTATTTTGTTTGGATTAGGACTATTGTTAACTTGATTATTGATTTGTTCTGCCATAAAATGATTTGATACATTTACTTTGACATCCTCAACCCCGTCTACCTTCAAAAGATAATCGTGAACATCTTGACAAATTTTGAAACCAAAAACTGCTGGACAAAATGGACTCGTGAGATGTAAATCTACTTTGACGTTACTATCATTGATGTCTACTTCATCAATTAGTTCTAATTCCACAATGGATGTATTGATTTCTGGATCTACAATCTTTGATAATTCGTCAAAAATTTTGACCCTAAGTAATTTGATATCTTGACTCATGTCGAAAAAACATTTATGCTATATATAACCATTTTACAATCTTAGTTGATGTATCGTTCACGATTAGGGACTGATTTGAGCAATATCACTTTAGATTATGTTTCATCAATAGATGATGATTCTCAAATTGCTTTGTATGATATTGTTGGTAGTCAAGCCCATACCGTAATGCTGCTAGAAAATAAAATTATTACCAAAAATGATGCAAAAAAAATTCTATCTTCGTTAGAAAATTTGAAAAATGAGAAATTTGATTCTTCATCTGGGGCAGAAGATATTCATGAATTAATTGAATCTCTAGTAATAAAAAAATCCGGTATGGCAAGTGGTGGAAAAATGCATACTGCAAGATCTAGAAATGATCAAGTAGTTTTAGACATAAGAATGAAAATTCGAGATGATATTAACATAATTTGTAATTGTCTTTTAGATACTATAGAATCACTTGTATCTGTTTCAAAAAATCATCAAAAAACAATTATTCCGTTTTATACTCATCTTCAACAAGCTCAAGCTGGTTTATTTTCACATTATCTTTTAGCTCAAGCAGATGTTTTATCTCGAGATTTTCAAAGACTGTTTGACACCTTTGAAAGAATTAATCAAAGCCCACTTGGAGCTGGTCCTGTTGGTGGAACAAGTATTACAATTGATAGACATAGTACTGCAAAAATGTTAGGCTTTGACGATGTTGTAGAAAATTCTCTTGATGCCACAAGTACACGTGATTTTGTAGCAGAGTATGTTGCAATGATTTCAATTTTAATGACTAATCTAAGTAGAATTTCTGAAGATTTTATTATCTGGTCAACTTCTGAATTTTCATTCATTGAATTATCTGATGAGTTTACATCACCCTCAAGTGTAATGCCTCAAAAAAAGAATCCTGACATCCTAGAACTTACTAGAGGTAAGACTGCAGAAATAATTGGAAATCTTACTGCTATCTTAACTACTGTAAAAGGTCTAGCTTCTGGCTATGGACGTGATTTGCAACAAATTAAATCATCTATTTGGTCTACATCAAAAATTTCCATTAGTGCATTACTAATTATAAAATCAATAATTCTAACAATGAAAGTAAATGAAAAACAAATGAAAAAAGTTACTGAATCTAGTAATCTAATTGCATTAGATATTGCTGAAAAATTAGTACAAGAGGGAATTCCATTTAGAGTAACTCATAAAATTGCAGGTGTCTTAGTTCAATTAGCACATAATTCAAAAAAACCTATTTCTAAATTAACACCAATAGAAATTAAAAAATCAGTAGAGGGAACTAAAATTGATTCTAAAGTGGTATCTGAGATAATTTCCAATACTAGTGTTGTCTCATCTCTGAAAGACCGAAAATCCTTTGGATCTTCAGGATATGATGAACAAAAAAGAATGATTTCTGATCGAACTGAAAAAATCAATTCTTGGAGACTAGAGATGTCTGAAAGAGAAAATAAAATCAAATCTTCTCTAAATGAACTTCAAAAATCAATTAATGATATAATTTGATAAAATGAAGGCGGGTCTAAAGGGATTCGGACCCTTGACAACCGGATTAAAAGTCCGGTGCGCTACCTGGCTGCGCCATAGACCCACACAAAAAAATTATTTTCGTGTATAATTTAGTCTTTTACTAATAGATATCGTGACAGAAACTTTTAATCTAGGATTTTGATTCATAGTACTTGTGCCCTTGTAGTATAGCCCGGTCTAGAATTCGGCCCTGTCACGGCTGAGACGCGTGTTCAAATCCCGCCGAGGGCGCCATTATTTTCATTTATTTCATTTTTTCAGCGATCAATACCTCAATCATCCTGAAAAATTATGCCAAAATTTCTTACAAGAATATTAAAATTCAGGGAATTTTAGGGAAATTTGTTGTCTGAAGAGAAAAAAGAATCTGAAGTTGAAGTAAAAGCAACTGAAGAGACTAAATCCGAAGAACCATCTGCTGAGGAAGTAAAGAAAGCAGAAGAAGCAAAAGCTGAAGCAGAATCAAAAGCTGCACAAGAAGCAGCAGCTAAAGTAGAAGCACATGCAAAAGCAGTTGCTGATGCAGAAGCTGCAGTAACAGAGGCTCTTGAAAAAGCAGAAGCTGCAAGAGCTGAATTGGAATCTGCAGCAGATGAGGAATACAAGGCAATTGCAGCTGAGGTTAAAGCCAACACTGCCAAAAAAGTTGATTATACTTTCAAACGTCAAGGTGAAGAAATTTTTAGAAGAGAAATGGGTGAACCAGAATTTTGGTTAGAAAAAGAGGATAGATTTCCAAGACCAATACTTTCTGCAGATGAACAAGAATCTATTACAAGACGAGCTGAAACTCCTCATGATCAAACTCCTGCATACAATCCGGAACATGTTCTCAGTCCAGAATTTGCTGGAGTCTCAAACTATGAACGTGGTGTAGATTCTTTCTTAGATGAATTAAGAACTAAACTTCAAAAACAAAAAAGTGATCCTGAATCAACAGAAAAAGAAATACTTGCAACAGAAAATGAAATTACTTACTTAGAATCAATACATGAAAATTTCTATATTGGAATGAATGTTTTTAGAACTGCAAAAGGCGGACGGAATAAAATTAGTGCATAGGAATGAGATGAGAATATGGACCATGTAATTTTTGATGTAATGAATGCGAGAGTAACTTTCAAAAATGTTCCACTACACGAGTTATCTAAATTCACGTTTAAAGATGTTGGAGCTGCAGCAGATGAATTTAAAAAAATTGATGGTGTTGATGAATGTATAATTATTCAAACTGCTAGCAGAATTGAAATTTTTACTGTTAGTAATACTGAAACTGTAGAATCTCCTGATGCAAGAAGAGCTGAAGGTAAAACTCTGATTTTAAATCAAGTGAAAGAAACATGGATAAGTTTAACAGAATTAGAACAGATTGACATTGATCACTTTGATCAAACTATTGAAGTTTACAAAAGTGATGATGTTTATCTTAATCTCTTACGTTTAGGTTCTGGTATTGACTCATTTGTTGTTGGAAAACAAGAAGTATTTGATGAAATAGTCCAGTCTTTATCTCATGCAAAATCTGCAGGAACATCCGGTACTATTCTCAATAAGTTATTTGAAAGTGTAATTCGATTATCTTCAAGAATGAGAGATACCACTGGAATTGCAAAAGATATTGTATCTCTTGGGGATGTTGCAGTAAAATTAGTTGAAGAGAAAGCTGGATTAGATGCAAAGAAAAAAGTTTTGTTAATTGGAACTGGAAATTCTGCTGCTTTAGTTGCAAAAACACTAAACAAAAAAGAGATTTCTTATGATGTTAGTAGTAGAACAATTGAACGTGCTACAGGATTTAGTAGTGTTGTAGGTGGAAACCCAATTGATTTCAATGATGTATTAACTACATTTGATAAATATGATATTGTTTTCGTAGCAACCACATCGGATTATTTCTTGATTACATTTGAAAGAATTCAACTTCTAATGAAAGAAAAGAAAAAGGGTACATTGATTTTAGATTTATCAGATCCTAGAACTGTTGATGAAGGTATAACTGCTCTTCCAGGAATTAAATTGCTCTTTAGAGACCAAATTGCTGAAATTTATGATGAAAGTGTAAGGAGTAGATCTAAGATAGTTCCTGCAGTAGAAAAAATTATTGCCAAAGAATTACCTGTATTATCTGCTAGAATGCGAAGACTAGAATCCTAAATTTTTCTATTTTTGTTTTCTTGTTATGAAATGTTTTACTGCTTCTACTGAATAATCTATTCCATGTATTTCTTCCATATGAGTTCTAAATTCTTCAATTACTTTACCTTCTTCACCTTCAGCTACAAAATCACATTCAAAACCATAATCTCGACACATTAGCTTTGGCATAATTTGATAAAAATTCATTTAGTACAAAAATTAAGATATTTTTTTGAATATAATGCTAGAATATTTTTTTAACCATATGATTCGTATTTGATTCCAAAACTACCATCCGATTTCTTTTCATGTTCTGTTACGAATCTTTTTGGACCTAAATAATCAATTACACCATCAATTGTACCTTGATATCCACAAATATAGATAATTGAATTTTCTGGAGTTAATTCTTCACCTACCATTTCTTCTACTGGTGATAATCCTGTTTTTTTATCTGGTTTGAAAAATGATTCTACTCTACCTACATGACCATTCCAAGATCTATTGAAAAACTCTTTAGGTCTACTAATTGCTGCTCTATATCTGAAATTCCATTGATCTCGTCCCCTCTTTTCACTTTCTGATTCATAATCTGTTAACAGTCGCTTGTAACTTAATTCGTCAACGTAACTTGCACCGTGTAAAACAATTACTTCTCTTTTATCATTAGTATCATGGAAATGTTTTGCAAATGCAACAAATGGAGCTAATCCAGTTCCACCTCCTACACAAATTACTCTTCGATTATCTTTTTTTCCATTGTGTAATTTATCGCTAATTAATAATGCTGCACCAGTTGGGTCACCTAAACTTACTTCGTCTCCAACACTGAGATAAAATAATTCTGTAGTAACTCTACCTGGAAGTGGCTTTCTAACCCATCTAATTACAAATTCAAAATAATCTCTATTTTCCGCATGTGAAGCAATTGAATATGCTCTTCTAACTATTTTTTTTTCTGCTGGAATTGGAAGACCAATTGTTAAAAATTGTCCAGTTTTGTATTCTGGCATCCCGTTTTCAGGAACTAATCGTATGACTACTAGATCTTCTTTTAGTAATTCCCTGTAGACAACTTTTGCCTTCATTTCAGTAACCATACAACGAGGTTTCCTGTTACTTTGGATAAATATATTTCTCTTATGAAGTAATCCTAGAGTTCAGATCTGATTAAAATTCTAATTAATTTGTGAAATTATTTCATCAAGAATTTTTTGATTTGCTGCTGCAATAAATGAAACCCTTGTTTCATAACTTAAATCTGCATCAAGTGGATTCAAATTAGCATCTAACAATAAACCCCCAGATTCTTTTACAATTATGCATCCCGCTGCAATATCTTGGATTCTAATTTTATCTCTAAAGTCAATAAAAATATCCATCAAACCTCTTGCAAATAATGCCATCTCTAATGCATTAGCTCCAAAATGTCTTGTATGATTATGATTTTGAAAAATTGGATACATGCGTTGCATTAATTCATTAGAACCACCAGATGTGTTAATTCCCACAATTTTGTAAATTGGTTCTTTTTGTTGTACTTTGATTTGTTTTTCATTCAAAAATGCACCCTTGTTTTTTGAAGCCCAATACATATCACCATTTGTTAAATCTGTAATTACACCATCTGTAATTGAACTAAGTTTATTTTCTGTTGCAAATGCTAATGAACTACAAAAAAATGGTACCCCTCTAACTGCATTTGCAGAACCATCAATTGCATCCATTATGACAAATCCTTTTGGATTATTTGATAATTCTACTCTGCCACATTCTTCACCTAAAACAACACATTCAAAATTAATTTCTTTTAGATAATCTAAAACAGTTTGTTCAGCTGTAATGTCAATATTTCGTGAAATGTCTCCACCTGCACCTCTTCCAAAATCTCCTGCAGCCTCTTCTGTTCCTGCAAGATCTTTTACATTTTTATAAATTTGACTTGATGCCTCGCGAAGAATATCTATAACTTCCACAAACAATAATTTTTACATCGTAATTTAAGTGAAGAAAATTTTTGTTTTGAAAGCATAAATAACAACACATTGAATTGTGTATGTGAGTGGAAAAGACGAATCAATTTTTAGTAAAAGTGCTTTAATGGGAACAAAGCCTGGAAAACAAATCATTAAACAAGGTTTATTCAAATCAAAAGGATTCAAATTATTTAATCAATACAAACAAGAGGCTGAAGATACATTTCCTGCATTTGCTCAAAGATTTGCAAAAAACCTATTTGATCAAATTAATGCTGATCAATCCCCAAATACAACACAACAACAATTTGCTGAAGAAGTAGGTTCTACTGAAATTATTTTAAATGCATCAGAAATTGAGCCTATAAAATCTAAGTTACAAGATTTTGACACATTACATGATAGAGTACTTAGAATTTTGAATTCTAATTTTGTCAAAATGACATTTCCTGTTTTTAATGGTCTCTTTGATGCATCAACAGATTATTTCAAAGACGATAAAAACACTACAATGAGAGAAGATATTGTTGATGGTCATATTATTGCAATAGATCTTAGTGAACCTATGGATAGAATTGTAGACAAAGATGAAGATCTGGAATACTTGGATGATTACAAATTGATGAATCCATATATTTTGAAACTTGCAAGAGAAAAAATTTCAAAAGGTGGTGAAGATGTACTCAAAGAATTTGAGGAAGGTTTCAAACAAGCAAGAATCGGACAATATCTTGATACAAAATTAAAGGATAAACCTACAGAAATTACCGAAGAGGAATTAATTGAAAGCTACAAAAAATATCGTTCTGTAATGGGAACTGCTGGTAGAAACATGGCTTTGAATCGTGCACCTTTAGCTGATATTTTTTACACTGGAATGGCAAAAGCTGCTGAATCTGTAGGATGTGGAAATGAAATTGAAGATAGTATTAGAGATAGATCTGCAAAAATTCCTTCTTGGCCATTATTTTATTCATTAAAAATGAATGATGCAAAGAGTGGATTTGAAGAAACAATGAAACATAGTGAATCTTATTTGAGTGAAGCAAGAGATGCTTTAGAAAAATTACCTAAAAATTTTTCACACACAAAATTCTTAGAATTTCTATTTCTCACTGTTGAACATTATAATCAATTCTGGTATAAGAAATTACAAGAAGAAAACATCTGGTCAGATCTGAACAAAAATCTTCCAACTAAGTGATAAAATTGATGTGGTCTGAAAAATATCGACCTCAGAAAATTTCTGACATGGTAGGTAATGAAGAATCTTGTGCTGCTATAATTGAATGGTTGGCTAAATGGAAAAAAGGAAAAAAACCTCTTTTGATAATTGGACCTCCTGGAATTGGTAAAACTACAATTGCATTTTTGTTGGCTAAGCAATTTAGTTATGATGTGATTGGGCTTAATGCCAGTGATGTACGAAGTAAATCTAGAATTAATGAAATTCTGACTCCTGTATTGGGCAATGTTAGTGTTTTAGGAAGTCCAATGATTTTTGTTGATGAAGTTGATGGAATTCATGGTCGTGGAGATTATGGTGGTGCTTCAGCACTTGTTGATATCCTAAAAAAACCAAATATACCAATTTTACTTGCTGCAAATTATGATGATTCTGATAAAATGAAAAGTATCAAAAAAGTAGTTACAACAATTTCATTTAAAAAAATCCCGCCACGATTATTGCGTGTTTATTTGGACAACATTCTAAAAAAAGAAAACGAGAAACTAAGTCCTGGTTCACTTATCAAAGTTATTGATAAATCAAATGGAGACATTCGTTCAATGATCAACTTAACACAATCATTGATAACAGGATTTAATCCTCCAACGGAATCTGTTTTTGAAGATATTAACGTTGAAGATGGAATAAATGCATTTTTCAAAGCAAATTCAATTGAAGAAGCTCGCAGTGTTTTGTATTCTATACAAATTGATCCTAGAGAAAAAATTAATGCGTTTTATTCAAGTATTATTACTAGTGAGTTAGATAATGATTCTCTTGCAAAATATTTAGAAATTATTTCCAATGCTGATATGCTATTTGGAAAAATTATGAAAACTCAAAATTGGAGATTGTTACGTTATCTAAATGACATCTTGATTAATTTGTATCAAAAAGATGATAGAATAAGATATTCAAAATATAATTTATCTTGGCCTGTACTTAACCGAATTCGTTGGGATGGTGCAAAAATTAAATCATTGTCTGCAGTAATGTCAAAAAAATTACATCTATCTTCTAGTGCATTTGTTACAATATGTTTGCCATATGTTCTATTTTGTATAAAAAACAAAACTTTGGAATTAGAATTAGAAGAAACTTATGGTGATATCATTGATAAGGAGATTGAAATGTTACAATGAGCTGGATCAAAATTCCTATGAAATTTCCTGGGACTTGTATTGTTTGTAATGAAAAAATTGAAATTAATGAAATTGGATTGTGGTCAAAAGGTGTTGGTGTAAAACATGAAAAATGTGCTAAAATTAATGAATTACAATGCATTGTATGTGGTTCACCTGCTGGATGCCAACAATGTGAATTTCAAGATATTTGTGATATTTCAAATGTGTCTCAATTCTGTATCTGTAAGAAATGCAGTGATGAAAAAGATGCTTTTAATTCATACCAAAAGGCATCACTTAAAAAATTCCCAATAATCAATTTTTGAGCTAATTTTTTAAATTTTTGTATATTGGATTGATTTTCACATTTGCAAATTAGATTAATATATGAAAACTATAGACTAAAGTCAAATAATGCATTCTGAGAAGATCGATGAATTCACAAAAAACAAAAACACTGCATTAGAAGGCGGTGGTCAGGAACGCATTTCTTCACAACATGAAAAAGGCAAATTAACTGCTCGTGAAAGAATTGATCTATTACTTGATGAAGGCACTTTTGTGGAAGTAGATCCAATGACTACTCATCATTATTATGAATATGATATGCAAAAAAAGAAGTTTTTCACTGATGGTGTCGTAGGTGGATATGGAAATGTTTCCGGTCGTCAAATCTTTGTCTTTGCATATGATTTCACTGTTTTAGGTGGAACATTAAGTCAGATGGGCGCTAAAAAAATTACCAAATTAATGGATCATGCAGTAAGAACTGGATGTCCAATTATTGGAATTATGGATTCTGGTGGTGCTAGAATTCAAGAAGGAATTATGAGTTTAGATGGATTTGCCGATATATTTTATCACAATCAATTAGCTTCTGGAGTAATTCCACAAATTACTGCTAGTGTTGGTCCGTCTGCAGGTGGTTCTGTTTATTCTCCTGCAATGACTGATTTTGTTATTATGGTAGAAAAAATTGGAAGTATGTTTGTAACTGGTCCTGACGTTGTTAAAACTGTATTAGGTGAAGAAATTTCTTTTGAAGAACTTGGTGGAGCTAATACTCATGGAACAAAAAGTGGTGTTGCACACTTTGTTGCTGAAAATGAATACGAATGTATGGATTATATTAAAAAATTAATTTCCTTTTTACCTCAAAATAATGCTGAGCAACCACCAAAAGTTTCAACTGATGATGATCCAAATAGATTAGATAACAATTTAATCAATATCATACCAGAGAATCCTTTACAACCATATGACATGAAAGAAATTATTAACTCAATTGTTGATGATCACGAATTTTTTGAAGTACATGAATTATTTGCACCAAATATTGTAGTTGGATATGGTAGACTAAATGGTAATGTAGTTGGAATTGTTGCAAACCAACCAATGCATCTTGCAGGTGCGTTAGATATTGATTCGTCAAATAAGGCTTCACGTTTTATTAGATTCTGTGATTCATTTAATATTCCAATAATTACTTTAGTTGATACACCAGGTTATATGCCAGGTTCAAATCAAGAACATAATGGAATTATTAGACATGGAAGTAAATTACTTTATGCATATTGTGAAGCAACTGTTCCAAGAATTACTTTAGTTATTGGTAAAGCATATGGTGGTGCATACATTGCAATGGGAAGTAAAAATCTTAGAACTGATATTAACTATGCATGGCCTACAGCCAAATGTGCTGTTTTAGGTGGTGAAGCAGCTGTAAAAATCATGAATAGAAAAGATCTTGCTGCTTCAGATGATCCTGAATCTCTTAAAAAACAACTAGTAGATGAATTTGCAGAGAAATTCGAAAATCCTTATGTTGCTGCATCTCATGGAACAGTTGATAATGTAATTAATCCTGCTGAAACCAGACCTATGTTAATCAAAGCATTAGAAATGCTTGCAAATAAAAGAGAAAAACAACTACCTAGAAAACATGGAAATATTAACTTGTGATTGAAGATGATTGAGAAAGTACTTATCGCTAACAGAGGAGAAATCGCTTTACGTGTAATTAGAACTTGTAAAGCACTTGGAATCAAAACAGTTGCTGTATACTCTGATGAAGATACAAATTCATTACATGTTAAACAAGCATCTGAAGCATACCACATTGGTGAAGCAGCACCGGCCAAATCATATCTTAATCAAGAAAAAATTCTAGATGTAATGTTATCATCTGGTGCAGATGCTGTACATCCTGGTTATGGTTTTCTTTCTGAAAATGATGATTTTGCTAGACTGTGTGAGAAAAATAAAATTACATTTATTGGCCCATCTGCTGATTCAATGAATCTATGTGGTGATAAGATGGAGTGTAAAGCTGCAATGTTAAAAGCTGAAGTTCCAACTGTCCCTGGAAGTCCTGGCTTAGTAAAGGATGCAGAAGACGCAGCAAAAATTGCAAATGACATTGGATATCCTGTTATGTTAAAATCAGTTTATGGTGGTGGAGGTCGTGGAATTAGAATTGTAACAAATGACAAAGAATTACACGAAGGTTTTGAAACAGTAACATCTGAATCTATTGCAGCTGTTGGAAAATCTGCAATCATTGTTGAAAAATTCTTAGAAAAAACAAGACACATTGAATATCAAATGTGCAGAGATCATCATGGAAATTCAGTACATCTCTTTGAAAGAGAATGTTCTATTCAAAGAAGAAATCAAAAATTAATTGAACAAACTCCTTCTCCTGTGGTAGATGCTGCAAAAAGAGAAGAAATTGGTGAAATAGTTGTTAGAGCAGCAGAGGCAGTTGATTATACTAATCTTGGTACAGCTGAATTCTTAAGAGCTGATAATGGTGAATTTTATTTTATTGAGATTAATGCAAGACTCCAAGTAGAGCACCCAATTAGTGAAATGGTTTCAGGATTAGATTTTGTTAAACTACAAATTGATATTGCAAATGGAGAACCACTACCATTCAAACAAAAGGATCTAAAGATGAATGGTTATGCAATTGAATGTAGAATTAATGCTGAAGATACATTTTTGGACTTTGCACCTTCAACAGGACCTGTTCCAGATGTTACAATTCCTTCAGGACCTAATGTTAGATGTGATACATATCTTTATCCTGGATGTACTGTTTCACCATTTTATGATTCACTAATGGCAAAACTCTGTACATGGGGACCAACATTTGAAGAATCTAGAACTAGAATGCTTACTGCATTAAATGATATGTACGTACAAGGTGTTGAAACCTCTATTCCTCTTTACAAAACAATTCTCAATTCAGAAGAATACAAAAATGGAGAATTGTCCACAGACTTTTTGAAACGTTATGATATGATTGATAAATTAACTGATGATCTTAAAAAAGAAAAAGAGAATAAAACTGATGCCGCATTAGCTGCTGCAATTATTCATTCTGAATACTTTAAGAGTCAAGTACAAAATAATTCTAACAATAGCGCAAACTGGAAAAATAAGCTGGACTGATAGATATGACTAATTTTAAAATCCAAGAAATTGAAAAATCATTTGATGGAAAAATTCTAGAAAATCTCGGTGACAATGACTACATTATCAAAATTAATGATAGTGAACATAAATTAAAAATAATTAGTATGAATTCACGTGGAATAGAATTTATCTTAAATCAACAATATCACAAGGCAAAATATCTTGAACAATCCACAAATGAAATGAATATTGTTATAGATAATGTGCCGATGATTATCAATTTACATACTCATTATGATAAAGTCGTTTACAAAAATTCTGGTGGAAGTGGTTCTGGTGGAGCACAAACAGCATTGAAAAGTCAAATTCCTGGTAAAGTAGTTTCAATTTCAGTTGAACATGGAGACTCGGTGAAGAAAGGTGACGTTGTTTGTACTTTAGAGTCTATGAAAATGCAAGTTGCAGTTAAAGCACACAAAGATGGTGTTATTCGAAACATCAAAGCTAAAGAAAGTGGAACTGTTGCTAAAGGCGATATCATCACTGATATAGAATAAAAAAAATTATTTTATTTTAAAAAGTTTTTAATTTCTTCGTAATTTGGTTCTTTTAACGGATCTTCAGATACCCATTTGTATCCAATTTTTCCATCTTCCATAATTATGAAAACTGAACGTTTTGCTGCATTGTAATCTTTAATGTGTAACAAATCTTTTAGTAAAATGTCGTAATCTTTGATTGTTTTACTGGTGTAATCCCCTAATAATGGAAAATTGAAATTGTATTTTTCTGCAAATGCTTTA
The DNA here is from genome assembly GCF_001541925.1 of Nitrosopumilus sp. Nsub. Lineage (GTDB taxonomy): Archaea > Thermoproteota > Nitrososphaeria > Nitrososphaerales > Nitrosopumilaceae > Nitrosopumilus. The sequence continues at coordinate 148,371 of NZ_LQMW01000019.1, read as the reverse complement.
TTTGCAAAAGGACCATCATTACTGATTGAAATAATTTGTGCACCCATATCTGAAATTTCTTTCCATGAATCTCTGAAAGTACATAATTCAACTTCGCATACTGGTGAGCTTGCTGCTACTATGAACGATAATACGATCTTTTTACCCTTAAATTCCTCCAAAGTCCTCATCTTCAATTCTGTATCAGGAAGTTCAAAATTTGGAGCAAGATCGCCAACATTCAATGTCATGTTCGAATTCTTCAATTATCATATTAATTACTTTTCAAATTCCCCTTTTTTAAAATGCGATCGAAAAAACGAAACACATCTTATTATATAAGACTCAGAAATGAAAATTAAATTGGTCGGAGAAATAGCGGGCAATTACAGCACCGTAGTATTGATGTTTGGCTTTGCCGTGGTAGCAATGGCCCCCGCATTATTGATTTCTCGAATGATTTCACCTCGTAAAAAGAGCAATCCTGTAAAATTCCTGCCAATGGAATGTGGGCAAGTTCCTAGTGGTGAAGGTCGAACTCATTTTATGATGCAGTATTACCCGTACATTTTGATGTTCGTAATTTTTGATGTAGTTGCAATTTTCTTATATGCTTGGGGCAGTGCACTTTTGGAACTTCCAAAAAGTGCAACTTTACCAATGATGGGCTTCTTAGCAATAATGTTTGGTGCAATGTCTTTTGCACTCTATCAATCTGGGAGAAGAAGAATTTGGTAATTATTTATACAAATCATGCTAATGGGGGTTGGGAATAAAATTGCTTAAAGATCTAGTAACGCCAGAAAATGCAAATGTCTTCATTGGAAAACTAGGAGATATTTTGGAAAAGGCAATTGACAAACCATTGGGCTATGCTATCAATTGGGGTAGAATTTGGTCACTTTGGCCTGTGCATATTGAAACAGCTTGTTGTAGTGTTGAGTTTGGTGCAGCATCTAGTCCTAGATATGATGTTGAAAGATTTGGTATCATTGAAGCATTTGGATCACTTAGACAATGTGATCTAATTGTTGTTCAAGGTACAATTACACGAAAAATGGCTCCACGTTTAAGATTAGTTTATGATCAAATGCCAGAACCAAAATATGTGATTGCAATGGGTGCTTGTGCAATTACTGGAGGATTGTATTTTGATTCATACAATGTTCTTCCAGGAATTGATGGGGTACTTCCAGTTGATGTCTATGTTCCAGGTTGTCCGCCTAGACCTGAAACTCTCATACAAGGATGTATTTTGTTACAAGAAAAAATCAAGAGAATGAAGGCTAGGAAGTTTGTATAATGAGTTCTGATACTGAAACAAAACCAGCTGCAAAGCCAGTAGCAAAACCAGCTGCAAAGCCAGTAGAATTACCTGCTTTTGAAAAAAGTATTTCTGATAAAGTTGTTGAAAAATTTGGAGATAAAGTCGAAGTTGAATTTGTTAAAGAAAATAGAGTTGGAATTAAAGCTAAAAGAGAAGATGTTCATGATGTTGCTGAATTTGTTCGAGATGGATTGAATTATGATCACGTAGAATCCGTTTCAGGTGTAGATTATCCTCAAGATAAAGAAATTGAAGTAGTTTATCATATTGGTTCCTATTCGGACTCATCATTGGCTAAACAAATTCTTGTTTTATCTACTAGAGCACAAAGAGAGGAAAATCCACTTCCTGGTAAAGATGCAACAAAATTACCCTCTCTTAGAGATATATTCTACAGTGTAGAATTTCATGAAAGAGAAGTTTTTGAAATGTTTGGAGTTTATTTTACTGGTCATCCTGATAATAGACGATTACTTTTGCCTGAAGATTGGGCAGATTTACCACCTCTCAGAAAGGACTTTGCAATAAAAGGACGATAGAAATGACTGCAGAATTACCTCCTGGATTAGCAATCCAAAAAGTTGATGAGAGAATAATGACTCTCAATGTTGGACCACAACATCCTGGTTCTGGACATATGAGAATTGTTGTGCAAATTGATGGTGATTATATTGTTGCATGTGATCCTGATCCTGGTTATGTGCATCGTGGTGAAGAAAAAATGGCTGAATATAGAAATTATATTACAAACATTCCTCACTTAGAAAGACCTGTAATTCATGATTCTTGTAATGTTCTTTATCCATATGTTTTGGGTGTAGAGGAATTACTTGGTATTGAAGTCCCAGAACGTGCAAAATATGTCCGAGTAATCTGTTCAGAATTAAATCGCTGTATTTACATCATGTATTGGCTTGCAATTTATGGAATCTTCTTAGGTCATTCTACAATGTTTATGTGGCCAGCTGGAGATCGTGAACTCTTAATTGATTTGATGGAAAAAATTAGTGGTGCAAGAGTTACACATGCACACTTTGTTCCAGGTGGAGTTAGAAATGATTTGCCACCAAACTTTGAAGAAGTATGTTTACGTCAAGTCAATTACTTTGAAAAACGTATCAAAGAATATGCTGCAGTCTTTTATGATAATCCAATTTTAATTTCAAGAACTCAAGATACTGGGGTTCTTTCTCGTGAAGATGCAATTAGATTGGGTACAACTGGTTCTGTGTTACGTGCTAGTGGCGTTAATTATGATCTTAGACAAAAGGAACCTTATGATGTTTATGATGAGCTAGATGTTCATAGTCCTGTAATGAAAGAAGGAGATTCATATGCAAGATCTAAAATTCCATGGCTTGATATGTTGGAGAGTTGTAAAATTATTAGACAAGCATTAGAAAAAATGCCAAAGTCTGGTTCTGTTAGAGTAAAACTAAAACCAAATCCAAAAGGAAAAGGACTTGATTCAGTATACAAACGTGTAGAATCTGGAAGAGGTTCTTTAGGATGTCACATTGTTTCTGATGGAAAAGTAGAACCTTATAGACTAAAACTAAGTGTTGGTTCATTTAGAAATTTGATTGCATTACCATATCTGTTAAAAGGTGAAAAACTAGGTAACATGCCATCTGTTTATTGGAGTCTTAATTATTGGCCAGTGGAGGCAGATCGATAAATGTCTGTTATTGCACCAAATTTCAAACTAAGTGAGTTTATCAAATCTATTATTGATGATGTTGTTTGGACTATTCTAATTCTGTCATTAATTGGTCTTCCTGCAATTATGATGGTATTATTCGTTATTCCAATGCCTGTAATTGATGGAGAATTACTTACGCCATTTTTGGCATTTACTTATTTAGCGGATCCAACGCGAACACTTCCAATTGTTCAAGCATTTATGACAACTGATATGTTTAAAATTATGGCATTTCCTGGATTTGGTTTTGCTGCTCTAATAGCTGCTGGAACAATTTTTATTGAAAGAAAAATGTTGGCTAAATTACAATTAAGAGTTGGTCCATTTTACTGTGGAAAAGTTGAAGGTATTTTACAATTAATGGGTGATGGTTTAAAATTAATTTCAAAAGAAATTATCATTCCTGCGAAAGCTGACAAACCAATTTTTTGGGCAGCGCCAGTTTTGTTTGTTGCATCTGCAGCAGCATTTGTTGCGTTAATTCCAGTTGCCCCAGGCTGGGTAGTTGCTGATGTAGATATGGGTTTATTGGGAGTATTTGCTGTAATTGGATTTTTCCCAATTGTAACTATTCTTTCTGCATGGTCTGCAAATAGTAAATTCCCGTTCATTGGAGGAATTAGAGCATTATTCCAAATGGTTTCATTTGAAATTCCGTTAATTCTATCTTTGTTGGGAGTTGTAATGGTTACTGGAACTCTTAACTTATCTGAAATTGCTGCAAGTCAATCTAGTTTTCCGTGGATTGTATTTTTACCAGTAGGTGCAATTGTATTTTTCATTACTATGCTTGCAGAATTAGAAAGAATTCCATTTGATTTACCTGAAGCAGAAAGTGAAATTGTTGCTGGATGGTTAACTGAATTATCTGGAATGATGTATGGACTCGTTCAATTAGGAACTTATTTGAAACTTTATGCATTTGCAGCATTATTTGTAGTATTATTCCTTGGTGGATGGAATGGCCCAATGATAGTTCCACCATTCCCTATGGAAATTGCTACTCATGGAATGGAAATGGGTCCAGTTACAGTAAAAATAGGTGGATTGGCCCCAATACTTAGCCAAACAATTACTCAAGAAATGCTTAATGGAACATTATGGTTTGTTCTAAAAACCGTTGGTGTTATTTTCTTTATACTATTACCAAGAGGTGTTTTCCCAAGAATTAGAATTGATATGTTGTTAAATCTTGGATGGACCAAATTGATCGGTTTAGCTTTCGTTAACATCTTTATTGCACTAGCTTTGGTTTACGCTGGAGTGCTCGGGCCAGGAGGATTACAATGACAAATACTGCTACAGGAATTGTACGTGCACTAAATTCTGGAATTAAACATATTGCAACAAAACGATTTACTTTACGTTATCCTGAGGAGAAACTAAAATTTGTAGGTGATGGTTATCAATTTGATCCATCTACAGGTGTCGGAATTGCTGGACTAAAAGGTCGCCATATGTTATTCCACGATCACTGTACTGGATGTCAATTATGTTCTATTGCATGTGAGGGTGTTGCTGAAGCAATTGCAATGGTAAAAGTTCCAGAAGAACAAAAACAAAATAAAAAATCTATCATGCCTCAAATTGATTATGGAAAATGTGTTTTCTGTGGATTATGTGTAGATGCATGTCCATTTTACGCACTATACATGACAAATGATTATGAATTATCCTCCTTTTCTAAAGAAGGTTTAATCTACACCCCTGCACAACTTGCAGTCAAACCTTATGTTGAACAAGATAGTGAAATTGTAATTACTAAAAATGGAGCTACTCATGGCTGATGCTGTATTTCTTGCACTAACTGTTATCACAATTGGTTCTGCAATTGCAGCACTTGAAATGAGATCTTTAATTTATGGTTCAATTGCATTGATGGGGACTCTTGGTGGTATTGCTGGTTTCTTCTTTTTACTTGATGCACCATTTGTTGCATTGTTCCAACTAGCAGTTTATGTTGGTTCTATTGCTGTCTTAATTTTATTCACTGTAATGTTAGTAAAAAGAGAACTTATCTTCAAAAAAATTGAAGACCGAAAAAGAAAGTTTGCTGGAATTGGTTTAATGTTAGTTGTTATGGTATCATTAGGTGCTGTATTCTTAGATTCTGGAATTAAAACAATAACTACTGATGAACCAGCAGTTGATTTCAGAGATATTGGTACTGACTTTGTTACTTATTATTGGCCTGCATTAATTTTGATGGGTTTAATTTTAGCCGGTTCTGTAACTGGTGCATTAGTTTTAGCTAGAAGAGAGGATGTGGAGAATGACCAACGAGTTAGTTGATTTTACATTAGTTTCTATTGCATTACTAGCAATAGGAATCTATGGACTTGCAGTAAAACGTAATTTCATTAGAATGTTATTTGCTGTTGAAATAATTATCAATGCAGCAAATCTAAATCTTGTAGCATTTGGTAGATTCATACCAGATAGTGGTGGTCAAACTTTAGCATTATTTTCCATTGCAATTGCAGCAGCAGAAGTAGCCGTTGGATTATCCTTAATCATTGTAGCATACCGCATGTATCAAAATGTCGATATTGCAGACTTTAGGAGCTTGAAAGGATAATGGAATACGCATTACTACAAGCAGTTTTCCTGCCATTATTGTTATCGCCAGTAGCATATATTCTTGGAAGAAAAGTAGGTCCAACTCCTGCAATGTGGTTTACATTTGCAATTTTATTATACACTACAATAATTGTAATTAACGCAGCACTTTCTGGAACCGTAGAAGAACATTATCCATGGACAGAACAATTTGGTGAGTTTGGTTTCTTAATGGATGGACTTGCATCACCATTTGCAATAATGATTTATGTTTTGTCCACTATATTGGCAATCTACTCCAAACCATACATGATTCATAAATTCCATGAACAATTTGAAGAAGAACAAAAAATCAATCATTCAGAAAGTGGACAATCATCTGTTGTTGAATCATCAGCTTTAACAAACTATGTTAATGCAAAATCTGGTCTTTACTTTGCACTTTATCTTGTATTTGCAATGGGAATGCTTGGAACAGTTCTCGCAACAAATTTGATTGAATTTTATATTTTCTTTGAAGTTATGTTGATTCCTGGTTTCTTTTTAGTTGCTTTATGGGGTGATGGCCCAAGAAGAAAAATTGGTTTAATGTTCCTATTTTGGACTCATGCTGGTGCCGTTGTTTTATTATTGGGATTTTTGATGATAGGTCTTACATTAGGTAGCTTTGATTTTGCTGATATTCAAGAATCTGAACTACCAGCAGACATTGCGATGTATTCCGCGGTAGCTATTGCGATAGGACTAGGTGTCAAACTAGCAGTTTTTATGTATCACATTTGGCTTCCGTATGTTCACGGTGCAGCACCTACACCAATTAGTGCATTATTGTCACCTGCAATGATCGGAATTGGAGCTTATGGTATCTTTAGATTAATTGTTGAATTCTTACCTGCAACCTTTTCAGAACTTGCAATATGGTTCCACATTTGGGGTCTTGTTACTATGATTTATGGTGGTGCTATGGCATTAATGCAAGATGACTTGAAACGATTCCTTGCTTATTCAAGTATCAGTCAAATGGGGTATTTGCTATTTGGAATAGGTTCAATGTCTGCATATGGTCTTGCAGGTGCTGAAATGATGTATGTAACTCACGCAATTGGTAAAGGTATTCTCTTCATGATGGCTGGAATTATTATTGTAAAAGTTGGAACTAGAAGCTTCTCTAAACTTGGAGGTCTTGCTGGTAAGATGCCAATAACTGCAGTATGTGCCGTAATTGGTGCATTAACAATAATGGGTGTTCCACCAACTAGTGGCTTTATGGGAGAATGGATTATGTTTTATGGTGCATTAGAAACTGCAATTGCAGAAGGTTCTACAGTTAGAGCAGTAGCATTTGGATTAGGTCTTGTTGCAACTGCATTAACAATGTCATACATGCTTTGGATGTTAAAACGTGTATTCTTTGGAAAACTTCCTGAACATCTACAAAATGTTAAAGAAGGAAGTTGGTACATGACAATTCCAATGATGATATTAGCAGGATTTTCAATTGTAGTTGGAATTTATCCTGATATCTTCTTGAAAACAATTATTCCGTACATGAATGGAGTGATGGGGGTTTAGATTATGGCCACTGAATTAATGGGATTTGAAATTGGAACTTTAAGTGCTTGGTTAGTTTGGATTTTACCATTTGCAGCAGCAATGATTATGCCAGGTATTGGAAAATTATCTCAAAACGCAACCAAATTCATTGCAGTTGGATTTGCTCTAATGAGTGCAATATCTGCTGCTACTATGATTCCTGTTGCATTAGAGGCCCATGAACTTCATCATCAAATTATGTGGATTGAAGCAATTGGTCTTAAAGCTGGAGTCTTAGCGGATCCACTTTCAATTATAATGGCAAATGTTGTTGCTTGGATTTCATTCTTGATTATGATTTACAGTACAGGATACATGAAAGGCGATAAAGACATAACAAGATTCTGGTTCTGGATGATGTTCTTTATTGGTTCAATGCAATTAATTGTATTATCTGATAACTTGTTACAAGTATTCTTTGGATGGGAAGGTGTAGGACTTGCATCTTATGCTTTGATCAGCTTTTGGTATCGTGATAAAAAGAAAGATCATGTTGGTACTGAAGGACGTACCGTTCTTGGAATGTTAGATTACTATGCTCCAACACACGCTGGTATGAAGGCATTCATCATGACAAAAGTTGGAGACGTGATGATGATTGCTGGTATGCTTTTGATATTCTTGTTTGCAGGTACTTTTGGATTTAAAGAATTAATGGGTAATACTGATTGGGCAACTGCTATGGCTGCTCAAGGGTTGTTAGTTCCTGCATTTGTTTTACTCTTTGGTGGTGCAATGGGTAAATCTGCACAATTCCCATTAAATGAATGGTTGTTAGAAGCAATGACTGGACCTACTGCAGTCTCTGCATTAATTCACGCTGCAACAATGGTTAAAGCTGGTGTGTTCTTAGTTGCAAGAATTGGTCCACTTGTATTTGCTTTAGGTGCTGCAGGAATTTTAGCAGATCAATTCTTTGAAATTGTTGCTTGGGTTGGTGCAATTACCGCACTACTGTTAGCAACACAAGGTATGGTTAATCCAGAAATTAAGAAAGTATTAGCATATTCTACAGGTTCTCAAATTGGTTATATGATGATGGCTTTAGGTGTAGCAGGATTATCTCATCAATATGTTGATGGTTATACTGCAGGATTTTTCCACTTAATTTCTCACGCAATGTTCAAGGCTTCATTATTCATGGCCGCAGGTTCTTTGTTGCATATTGTTGGTTCTCGATTTATGACAGATATGGGTGGTCTAAGAAAGCATATGAAGAAAACGTATGCATTCATGTGGGCTGCAGGTCTTGGTTTGATGGGTGCACCATTTATCACAACAGGTTTCTGGAGTAAAGATGCAATCTTTGCAGCAGTATATGAATCTGGAAATGAATGGGCATTACCATTATTTGCTATCGCAGTTTTAACTGCTATAATTACAGCATTCTATACCACAAGAATGATTGGTTTGGTATTCTTTGGTAAGAAGAGTAAACATATTGAAAAGATGGAAGAGGAAGGACATCCCATTCATGAAGCATCAGTATCTATGTGGGTTCCATATGGTATACTTGCAGTATTGACAATTGGTATTGGTATTATTGGATTGTCTGCAGAAGAAGGATTACATCATACGTTTGAATATTATCTTAAAAACTCATTTGGAATTTATAGTTCACATGCAGCAGCAGATGAATCATCAATATTACCAGAATTCTTACAAGGACTTAATCCAGTTGCATTAGGTGCATCCTTAGTAGCATTTGCTACTGGTATTGGATTAGGTTACATCTTTTACATTGGAAGATGGGTTGATCCTGTTAAATTTGTAAATTCAAATATTTTCTTTTATGCAATTCACAAGCTTTTCTTAAACAGATGGTATCTTAACGCAATTGTCTATTGGTGCTTTGTTACAACACCATTATGGTTGGCTAGAGGCGTTTCAAGATACTTTGAGAAAACAGCAATTGATTATGGTATGAATGACGGCGTTCAAAAAGCCGCTAGTTGGGGTGCTAAAGTTATTCAAGGAACCCAAACCGGTGTTTCACAATCGTATCTATTTGTATTTGGAGCAGGATTATTATTTGTAGTTCTGATATTGTTGATGTAGGAGATTTGATGACATGTTAGAAATTACTTCAACTCCTCTTGTAATAATCGGTATATTGGGTACCGTTGGAATTCTACTTCCAATAATTAGCATTGCACGAAAAGAACAAGGTTCTAATACATTTTATGCCATTATTGCATTTGCAGCATTAATCGTATCTATGGGATATGTTGGATATCAATTCCTAGAAGAAAATGTGTCTCCGTCTGCTCTGTTTGCTGAAGATGTAGTTGTTGATGATGCATTTGGTGGTTTCTTTGCAATTGCCATGTTGATAGTTGCTTTGTTCACTACTGTTGGCTCCTTTAATTACATGAGAAAACATAACTCTCCGGCTGTTTACTATTCTCTAATTTTACTTGCAACTATTGGTATGGTTTTAGTTGCATACTCAACTGATCTTGTAATGTTATTTGTTGCATGGGAACTAATGAGTATTCCAACATACATTTTGGTTGGATTTAGGAAAAAGAACCCAAGCTCAAATGAAGCTGCTTTGAAATATTTCTTGTTTGGTGCATTATCTTCAGCAATTATTGTTTATGGTATTTCCCTTGCATACGGATTAACTGGTTCTACAAATATTGGGGAAGTCATTCAAGGTTATTCCACACTTGATCCATCAATGCTTCCACTAGCGTTATTATCAGTAGGATTGTTTATCGCAGGATTTGGATTCAAGATGGGATTAGTTCCATTCCATCAATGGCTTCCCGATACCTATGAAGGTGCACCTGCACCAATTACTGCACTTCTTGCAGCAGCAACCAAAAAAGCTGGATTTGCTGCAACAATTAGAATTGTAATTTTGGGAATGGTGGTACTGCATCTTGATTGGACTTTGGCCCTTGGTATAATTGCAGTAATGACAATGACTATTGGTAATATTGCAGCAATTATGCAAAAGAATATTTCAAGAATGTTGGCATATTCTAGTATTGCACATGCAGGTTACATTTTGATTGGACTTGCAGTTGCACCACACAGTTCTCTAGGTTTACAGGGTTCTTTGTATCAAATAATGAATCATGCAGTTATGAAAGGTGCTGCATTTATTGCAATTGCAGGAATTGTAACAACCCTTGCAGTTACTCATATTGATAAATTAAAAGGACTTGGAAGAAGAATGCCTGTTACTGCATTAGGTTTGGTAATTGCATTATTTGCACTTGCTGGCGTTCCTCCACTTTCTGGATTCTGGAGTAAATTGATGTTATTTGGAAGTGCATTAGATGCAGGTACTGCATTATGGTGGGCTCCATGGCTTGCAATTGCAGGTGTATTGAACAGTGCATTGTCATTAGCTTACTATGGTTGGTTAACAAGGAAAATGTACTTTGAAGGAGAAACTGAAAAGAGAGTTATTGAACCAAAGTCTGTAATGGCAATAATGATCATCTCAACAATCTTCTTGGTAGGATTTGGTGTTTATCCAGAACCATTGATTAAATTTGTAGAACTTGCAACACCAGTACTTAGTTTAGGTTCTATGCCTTAAACGAAGTAAATTTAATTAATTCTTCTAAATTTATTTTTGCTTCACCATCTGGAATCTTTCTCAAAAATGATCTTGCTTGTTCTGAATATTCTTTTAACAGGTCTTCCATTTTGTTAAATCCATCTCTTGGATCAACACTTTTCTTAATTAGTAAATTAAATAATTTTTCTTCATTTTTCCAATCTAGTAAATCATCTCTTATTTGATATGCAATTCCAAGATTTTTTCCATATCCTGTTAATGCTTCAATTTGTTCTTCTGTTCCATTGGCTACAATTCCTCCAATCCTTGCTGCAACTTCAAATGCAGTTGCAGTTTTGTATTCTATTACTTTCAAATAATCATCAAATGTAATATCTCCACTTTCTTCTAACCTGCCTTCAATAATTTCTCCTTCACTCATTAACATGGCAGTAGTTGCTAAATCTTTTGTAATTCTTGCATTATCTAATCTTGATGAAATTGCAAGAATTAATCCTAAAACAAAGTCACCTGTTAAGACGCTTGTATTGTAACCATATTTTACATGAAATGGTTCCTTTTGTCTTCTCATAGTTTCATCATCGATGATGTCATCGTGAATTATTGACTCCATATGTAAAAATTCTATCGCACATGATGCTGCTAAAACGTTTTCATCTATTTCTCCAATACTTTCAGCAGCTAAACTTAAAATAATTGGTCGAATTCTTTTTCCACCTTCCAATGAATATTTTAGAGGCTCAATAAATTCCGATTCTGAATATAATGATAGTTCTTTATCTAATGCCAGATCAATTTTTTTAATATATTCCCCATATGTCTCAAGCAGAGGGTTAATTTCGATATTTTTTCTGTCCAAGATAATTGATCAAAATCCCTCTTCATTAGTAATTAAATCTTGGTGCTCCAGCCGGGATTTGAACCCGGGATCACTGCCTTGAAAGGGCAGTATGCTTGACCGGTCTACACCACTGGAACCCATGGAAATTTTTCTTTTAGATCATAAAATCTTTTGGTACACAACAAAGATTTTTGTACTGGCAAATTTAGACAAGAATTATGAATGTAATTCAAAGAATTGATAAAATTATTGAAGAAAGAAGCCTTCTAAAACATCCATTTTATGAAATGTGGTCTGACGGTAAATTAACTCAGGAATCTTTAGCAGGATATTCAAAAGAATATTTTCAACTTGTAAAATCTGTTCCTGAATTTATGGCACCAATTATTGAAAAAGCACCTAATTCTGTAATTTCTGAATTAGTTGATAATCAACAAGAAGAATCTGATCACATTAAACCGTGGATTAGTTTTGCAGGAGAACTTGGTGTTTCTGAAGATGAATTAATTCCATATTCTGGATTAGAAAAAACCAATAAAGCTGTATCTGATTTGGCTGAATTAATGAATACTTTTGATGGTGGTGCATGTGCCATGTATGCATTTGAAAAAGAAATTCCAAAAATTAGTCAAACAAAACTAGATGGATTATCTGAATTCTATCAAATTACAACTGATAAAGCAACTGAATATTTCAAACTCCATACTGAGGCTGATATTAGACATGCAGCATCTTGGAGAAATATTCTTGAAAAATCAAATGCTGATACAAGTGACCTAATTGAAATTGCTGAAAAATCAGTTTCAGCACAAAACTTGTTACTTGACAGTTGTTATGAAGAATATTGTTAATCTCATAACATTTTATACCTCAGAAAATTTTTGTTCTTTTAGGGCCCGTAACTCAGCTTGGTAGAGTAACCGGCTCATAACCGGTGAGCCAAGGGATCGAAGCCCTTCGGGCCCATTTTTCAATTAGTTTTAAAATAAGTCAATACAAAAATTACTGGCTGCAATGAAGAATCAGAGTTATATCTGAAATTGATGATTGGAAGGCATTTGTCTGAGCTGCCTTAATTTATTTACTAATTTGCTTCTTTACTTTGTCTAGTATTTCTTCATCAATCATTTCTTGTTCATATAATGTCTCTGCAATTTGTAGTATGTTTAGAATTGAGTGCATTTTTACTCCCAGTTCATCAAAGGCTTCCGTAGCTCCTTCCATTCTATCTACAATTACATATGTATCTTTTACTGGAACATTTACTTCTCTTAGTGATTTAATTGCATTTACAACTGAACCGCCAGTAGTTGCAACATCATCTATCATTACAACTTTCATATCGTCATGAATTTTTCCTTCAACTGATTTTGAAGTTCCGTAATCCTTTGGTTTACTTCTAACATAGATCAGTGGTTTCACTGTTTCAATTGCTAATGCTGAAGCAATGACTAATCCTCCTGTTGGTACAGAAACAATACTTTCAAAATTTTCTAATCCTATATCTTCACTTATTTGATTTTCTAGATGTTTTATCATCATTCTAAATTCATGAGGATAACTGGGAACTAATCTTAAATCAACATAATAAGAACTACTTTTTCCACTGGCTAGTGTAAAGTCTCCAAATCTAATTATCTCTTTTTGATGTAAAAAGGTTACAAATTCTTTCACAAATTCCATACCAAAGTTCACTACATTGGATTTATTTTGGTTTGTATTTACTATCTATTATGCCTGAAATTTGGTTAAATTATGGGATTACAGACGTAGTTTTGGATATAAAGGCAGAGAATTTAGAGCAAAAAATTGATTCTGATGGCAAAATTCTAGATGATCAAGCAATTACAGAGAAACTCAACACTCTTGATTTATCTAAACCTATGGAATTGGTAGTTTTACATAATTCTAAATCTATTCTAAAAATTATCTCATCATTATTCACTTTATGTGAACAAAAATCTAAACCATTTCCAAAAATTTTAACTGATAAAAAAATTCTAAATTTAGTCAAATCTGGACTTCCTGAAGGAAGTTCCATAAACGAATTTGATGATGTTGAAATTAAAAATTCCAATCTTGTTTTTATGGGAGAAATGGGTTTTGATGGCTTGTTTGGATATGAGATTGTTGCAACTCGTTTAATCAAAAAATTTGGAGAAGAATCCATGCTTTCTGCATATGCTAAAAGACAAGGTAATCTTCCAACACCCGGACAATATCCTGAAAGTTTAACTGAAGCAAAAAAATTTGTAGATAATTTTGAAATACAAGCAATTGAAATTATTGCAAACTCTGAAGGAATAATTGATTTTACAATAGGTCATCCTTCAAAAACACTTTCTACAACAAAAATTCTAGAATCAAATTCAATTAAAGATGTAGGTGAACACAAAACAGTAATCATGAGTACTGGTAAGGATGCAAGTAATGATACTTTGGGAAATTCATTATCATCTCTATGGAATTGTTCAAATGCAATCAAAAAAGATGGACTAGCAATTTTAGTTGCTGAATGTAAAAGTGGGTTAGGTTCAGATGCTATTCAACAATATATCGAAGATAGGATAACACTTGAACAATTAAGAAATCCTACAAAATACATTAATGGAATGGAAGATTTACTTTTTCTTTCTGAAATTCAAAAGAATTTTCAAATTGGTTTGGTATCTATTTTACCTGAATTTTATGTAAAAAAACTTGATATGGTTTCTTTACCTGGCATTAAATATTCAATGGATTATATTTTAAAAACACAAGGTGCTAGACAAAAAGTTGCAGTAGTTGCAGATGGTGCTAGGCTTTTTCTAAGGTAAAATACCTGAAAACAATCCTGATGGGAGCGGTGCACATAAAATTGCTAGTACTATAATTCCAATATACGCCAGTTTTCTATTTCGTGTAAGGGGTGATATATCATCAAGTGGAGTTGCACTTGGATTTTTCATTGACATTACTAAAATTAAGATTGCCATTAACCAATAATTTAACAAAACAAGTATCAACATGCTTCCATATGTTGCATATCTATGGATTTTTTGACCCAAAAGAGTTCTTGCCATATGTCCACCATCAAGTTGCCATGCTGGAAGTAAATTCAAAAACGTAATTAAAAATCCAATCCACGCTGCAAACATTACTGGTGTCATTATTACTTCATGACCTGGACCTCCTTTGCCAAATACTGCTAAACTTGCAGTCATTAGTATTGGTTCTCCCTGTTCCCATTCCATTAACACTTGTTCTGCAAAAAGTCCTTCGGCAATTTCTTGGTCTAATATTGGAGCAGTATATGCACCATAAAGCGATACAATAACTGCAATTACTAATCCTGCAATTGGTCCTGCAATTGCAACATCAAATAAGATATTGCGATTAATTGTTAGTCCTTTTGATTGAATAAATGCACCAAAAGTAGGAATTCCAACTATTGGTAGACCTGGAATAAAGTAAGGCCAACTTGTTTTTAGTTTATGTGCTTTTGCTGCAATAATGTGACCAAGTTCATGAGTTCCTAAAATTCCTAATAATGCAAGTGTGTAGACAATTGCCATTTCAAATGGCTCTCCAATATCTATGATGAAATTTGTTCCTGATGTTCTATAATGCCCGTCAATCATTACAAACCCAATTACAATTGCAAACAATATTCTGGGTGTCCATGTTGCATTGAGCCATTTTCTTGGTTTTTTTATTGTAAATTTTTGAACTTCAATACAAATATCTTCATCTTTTTTTACTACCTTGCAAACATAGCTCATATTTTCTAATGCTCTAGCTAAATTTTCAAATTTTGTTTGAAAATCTGAATTAGTAATTTTAAATTGTAAAGTAAATTCTGTTTTTGTAAATTCTTCAACATTGAAAATTGAATTAACTAATGAAATTACACCATCCTGAGAATCTTCAACCATCTATTTTCCTATTTTTTATTCATTAATGATCTTTTTGTTTAAAATTAAATATTGATTGTTTTATCTTGTTATTGTGCAAGTGATTTTGAGACAAATTGGTGATTGTAATATTCGTAGAGCGGCCCAAAGCGATCTAATTTCTGTTATGGAAATTAATCTCAAAACTTTACCTGAACATTATTCTGATTATTTTTATGAATCACTACTCCAAGAATTGCCTGAAGCATTTTTGGTTGCAGAAATTGATGGTAAAATTGTTGGATATGAAATGTGTAAAACTGAATTTGGTTTCTCAAATTTTAAAAAATTGGGTTTTGTAAAAAAAGGCCATGTTGTATCTATTGCAGTATTGGATGAGTATAGAAAAAAAGGAATTGGAAAAGCACTGGTTGAAGAATCTGTAATTGGTGTAAAGAACAGGAATTGTGATGAATTCTACTTAGAAGTTCGATGCAGTAATACTGATGCTGTTCGCCTTTATGAAAAACTTGGATTTGTAATTAAACAAGAACTTAATGCATACTATCGTGATGGTGAATCTGCTTATTTGATGGCAACTGAATTGAATTAATTATATTAAAACAATAAATAAGTCCGAAAAAATTTTCCGATATGGATAAACGTAAAGGAATGGGAGTTCTAATTTTTGTTTTATGTATTGGTGGATTCTTTGTTTATGCATATTTACTAATGTTGTCCGAATGGTCTCCAATTGTTTTACAATTATCCGTTCTAATGGCAGTTGGTGGTATTCTTGGTATTGTTGCTTGGATAGGATATGTAATGGCAACGACAAAACCTACGTCTGCTACTATTACATCAGCTGATGATTCATCTACTTAGTGATTTTAACATCAACAACAGTCTGGTAATATCGTGGACCAACTGCTCTAACAATTTTTGACCCAAGAATTTCTGATTTTACTGGTGTGATTTTTTTATAATGTTCTTCAGTTAATTTTCCAGCTTCTGATTTTTTGTCAGCATGAATATGTGAATAATAATGAATTATTCCACCACTTTTTGTTGTACTTATTGCAGAATCTAAAAATTCATCTGACCTCTCTGGTAATAATGTCAGTGTTCTATCTGATTTGTCAATTAATTGTTCTTCAATAATTTTTGATGCATCACCATTGATTGAAATCACTTTTCCTGCTAGTTTGTTAATTGCAATATTTCTTTCACAAAGTTTTGATGCAACTGGATTCAAATCGAGACTATATACTGTACATTTTTTCTTTTTTGCAGCCATTATTGAAAACATTCCTACTCCTGCAAACATATTTGTAATAATTTCTCCATCTTGTGTCAATTTTGCAATTCTTTCTCTTTCTGTTGATAATCTTGGTGAGAAAAATGCATTTTCTACATCGACAATAAATCTACATCCAAATTCCTTGTATTCAGTTTCGGTATTGTCTTCACCAGCTAGGATTTCAAGATTTCTTGTACGAAAATCCCCATCCACTGCTGATGATTGATAAAATACACTTTTTACAATTTTTACTTCATTTAGTAGAGTTTCTCCAATAATTTTTTTCTTAGATAATAATGAATCTGGAATTCTAACAATGATTATGTTTCCTATCTGATCAAATGCTGAGATTAATTCATTACTTTCTTGTAATGTCAAAACGCTTTCTAGTGCTTTTTTTAGCATTCGAGTCAATGTTTGTAGTAAAAGTTTCCTGATGCTTTTTGATCTTTATCTAATCTGCTTTCTATTTTATTTACTCTTGGTCTCAAACTTTTTTCATCTCTTCTAAATGACATATCTAAAGATTTTAGGAATCTATTCATTGCTTCTGATTTTGGAAGTGGTGATGTGGCAATTCCTGCTTTTCCTGATTCGCCTTCAAATATTATCATTGAATCTGACATTAAATCCATTAATTGTAAATCATGATCAATAATTATTGCTGATTTTCCAAATGAACGAACAAATTTTTGTAAAAATTTTGCAACTGCAATTCTATCTTCTACATCTAAAAATGCTGAAGGTTCATCTAGTGCATACAAATCTACTTTCTGAATTAAACATGATGCCACAGCAATTTTTTGAAGTTCTCCTCCGGAGAGATTTTTTACTGATTTGTTGTATAGTTTTTTAATTTTTAATGGATCTAGAATTTGTTCTTCTTCTTGACTTCCTTCGATTGGTCCTCCATTTGCTTTTTCTAAAAGTGCAATTACTTCTACATCGATATCGTTTTGAAGATACTGAGGTTTGTATGCAATTTTGATCTTTTTATCTACTGAACCTACGTCTGGTTTTTCAACCCCTGCAATCATTTTCATCATTGTTGTTTTTCCAAGAGCATTTGCACCCATTATTCCTAAAACTTCACCTTTTCGTACTCTTCCAGGCTCAATTGATACTGAAAATGAATCGAATTTCTTTTCTAATTTTGGATAATTTACTATCTCTGTATCTTCTTGAAAAATATCTGTTGAAGACGATGAGACATCCATAGAAAATTTTTTCTCCCTAAACCTGACATTTTCGTTTGGTAAATACCCATCAAGAAAAACATTGATTCCTATTTTAGTTGATAAAATATTTGAAACAATTCCATATGCAGCTGGTTCCCCGTATAACACTTCAATGTAATCACTAAGAAAATCTAATAATGTCAAGTCATGTTCTACAACCATCACACTTTTTCCAATTTTAGCTAAACCTTGAATTACTCTTGCAACACCTGTTCTTTGAAATACATCGTTGTATGATGATGGTTCATCAAAAAAATAGAATTCTGTATCTTTTGATGCAGCAGCAGCTACTGCAATTCTTTGTAATTCACCTCCACTAAGTTCTTTCAAACTTTGTTCCATTGAATTTTGTAATCCTAGTTCTCTTACTAGTTCTCTTGTAATTCCTCTTTCATCATATTTATCAAGTAATTCATTTCCTGTTCCATCAAATGCTTCTGCAAGATGATGGATTTGTTGTGGTTTAATTGATGCGCGAATTTGATTTTGTTCAATTTTTTGGAAATGTTGTTTTAACTCTGTTCCACTATAATGTTTAAAAATTTCATCCCATTCTGGTGGATTTTCGTATCTTCCAAGATTTGGTTTTAGTTTTCCAGAAAGAATGTTTACGACTGTACTTTTTCCCATTCCATTTCTACCTAATAATCCAACAACCTCTCCTTTTCTTGGGGTTGGCAATTTGTATAATCTGAAAGAATTTACGCCATATTGATGGATTTTATCTGTAGCTATTTCACTTGCTAAATTAACAATCGTTATTGCATCAAATGGACATACTTTGACACATATTCCACAACCATTACAAATATCTTCATCAATCTGCGCTTTTTTTGATTCTTCATGAATTGTAACACATTCTGCGCCTGATTTGTTGACTGGACAATATTTTATGCATTCTAATCCGCATTTTTGAGGCTGACATAGATCTTGATCTAATACTGCAACTCTATGTGTCATAGTTGTAATTCGATATTTTCTTTGCTTTATACCTATTTTGAGTTGATTTCAAATCTGTCGTTACCTTAATACATTAGAATTATGGTATGATTTTCAAGCCGGCCATAGCGTCAGGGTGCGACCTAATCCCGTTCCGAACTTAGAAGTCAAACCTGATGTCGCTGTTGTGCTACTAAGATGCGAGAGCTCTTGGGAAGCAACAGTGCTGGCATTTTCTAATTTCCAATCAATCTTTTAATACCCATTCAATTGGGTTGAATTGATTTCAATGTCAAACTGTAGTGTTTGTGGACAAAAATGTGATAATGACATTAGATTACTAAATCATATGATGGAAAAACATGGTTGGAGAAATCCAAATGTTGGAACACCTGATAGAAATAGTAGAGGTTACTAATTTTATAATTTCTGTAAATAATCTAAAATTAATCTAACACCAAATCCTGTTGCACCTTTTGGATTATATGGTTTATCTTTTGTTGCTGCTCCTTGGGTCCATGCAACACCTGCGATATCTAGATGTGCCCATGGTGTATCTTTGATAGCACTTTTCAAAAATGCAGCAGCTGTTATAGTTCCAGCAGCTCTTCCAATTCCAATATTTTTAATGTCTGCAACATCTGATTTTATCATATCCATATAGTCTTGTGTTAATGGTAATTCCCAAACCTCTTCTGTTGTTGATTTAGATGATTTTGTAATTTTTTCTGTTAATTGATTATTGTTTGAAACAATTGCTGCTACATTATTTCCTAGAGCTATTATACATGCACCTGTTAAAGTTGCAAAATCAATTATTGCTTTTGGTGAATATTGTTTTTCACCATAAGCTAATGCATCTGCTAAAATAAGCCTGCCTTCTGCATCTGTATTTAGAATTTCTGCAGTTTTTCCATTGTATAGTTTTATTATGTCTCCCGGTCTATATGCTTCTCCTCCTGGCATATTTTCTACTGAAGGAATTATTCCAACTACATTAATTGGTAATTTTAATTCAGAAACTGATTTCATAATTCCTAACACTGTACATCCTCCACATTTATCAAATTTCATTTCATCCATACTTTGTCCTGGTTTTAATGAAATTCCGCCAGTATCAAATGTCACTGCTTTTCCAACTAAAACAATTGGTTTTTGATTTTTAGGACCATTGTTATGTTCCATTGTAATTAATTTTGGTTCATTTTTACTTCCTTTACCTACTGCTGTAATTCCTCCAAATCCTTTCTTCTTTAATTCTGGTTGTGAAATTACAGAACATTTCATTTTATTCTTTTTTGAGATATTTTTAGCAAAGTTTGCTAATGTTGTTGGAGTACATTCGTTTGGAGGTAAATTTCCAATACTTTTTGTAAATATTGCGCCATCTGCAACAGCTTCAGCAATTTTGATTGCTTTTGAAATTTTGCTTGATTTAGAAACTATGATTGTCATATCGGGTGATTTTTCTATTTTTTCAGCTTTGAATTTATCAAATTTGTATAATGACATTTTTGCACCTTCCACAATCTGTGAAACTGAAGAAATTGAATCGTTTACAAAAGTTGGTGGAGTTATAATTGAAAATTCTTTTAATTTTAATTCTCTTGCTGTTTGTGCAATTTTGCCTGAAACAAATCTTATTGTATCATTTGTAATATTTTCTTTTTTCCCAATACCTGCAAGAAGAATTCTTTGAGCCTGTTTTTTACTTGGAATTGGAATAATTGTTAATTTTCCTAATTTACCATTCATATCTTTAAGTGATTGATTTATTGAAGAAGATGTCTTAGCGTCTACTTTTGGTAATCCTAAAACTTTGTTTGAATCTTCTAAAACAAATCCACATAGAAGTTCTGTTTTTCTTTTTGCAGAACTCTCTACTTTAATTTTCATTATATCCTTCTGTTTTCAAAGCATTATTTAGATTTTTTATATGCCAATTTCTTACTATTTGTAATTAATGTAAATGATCTGACAAATACAGCTTTTACACTCTTACATTCATTACTGCAAATAGTATCCATTTGAGCAAATTTTGTTTTTCTTGATTTTGTAGAGAAAATTGATTTGATTAATGGCAATAATGCTGCTCTTCCACCACTTGCAAAATATTCATCAATAAACCAAAACATCTCTAATGCTGAATCATCTAAAATTTCTTCTCGAATTTTCTTGCCAAAATCTGAATAATGTCCTATCATTGTAATTTTTCCTCTTGAAAAAAAATTTACAATTGTTGCAAATTTTATGCAAACATAACATTGATCATCAAAAAGTACAATTGGAATCTTGTTTTTAATTTCCACATTTACATTAAGTTGCGATCAAATTAAAATATTGCAGAAGTAGATTTTTATTCAATTTGTGAAGAAATGATCCAGATGGGTCTTAATTATTACCAAATTAAAAAAAATATTCTAAGAGCTCGTAAATTAGTTATTAAAGCAACAAATACTGCCGGTTCTGGACATCCTGGTGGCTCATTTTCAATGGCTGAAATTTTAGGTTGTTTATTTAACAAACATTTGAAATTTGACCCTCAAAATCCTCAATGGGAAGATCGTGATAGATTAGTATTGTCAAAAGGTCATGCTGCACCTGGATTATTTTCTAATATGGCTGTTGCAGGATATTTTCCTGAATCTGAAATTGAAACTTTACGAAAATTTGGAAGTAAATTACAGGGACATCCAGATTTGAAATGTCCTGGTGTTGAATTTTGTGGAGGCTCGTTAGGTACTGGATTATCTTATTCAGTTGGAATTGCACTTGCAGCAAAAATTGATTCTAAAGATCATCATGTCTATACTATTATTGGTGATGGTGAATCTGATGAAGGTCAGGTTTGGGAAGCAGCAATGACAGCTTCAAAATACAAAGTTGATAATCTAACTGTTTTTCTTGATAGAAATTTCATTCAACAGGACTCTTACACTGAAAAAATAATGCCACTGGATAAAAAATTAGAAAGTGATGATATTACAGAAATGTGGAAAGATGCATCCCGATGGAAGACTGGTGATAAATGGAGATCATTTGGTTGGAATGTTCTTGAAATTGATGGTCATAGAGTCGAACAAATTGATGCAGCAATAACAAAAGCTAATTCAATTAAAGGAGTTCCTACAATTATTATTTCTCGAACTATCAAGGGAAAATCTTTGGAACATATGGAAGATAATCCTCAATGGCACGGTAAAGCTCCCGATTCTGATGTTGTTCCAATAATCAACTCTGAATTGGATTCTCAATTTTTGATTGCTCCTTCAATAATTGCAGGTGATATGTCTAATTTAGAAAATGAAGTAAAGAGATGTGTGACTGGAAGATCTGATTTAATTCATCTTGACGTTATGGATGGTCAATTTGTTCCAACAAAAACTTTTGATCATAATAAAATCAAAGAACTTCGACCATTAACTGTGATTCCATTTGATACACATCTTATGATAAATGATCCTGTTAAACATGTTAAAGATTACATAGGTGCAGGCAGTGATATTGTCACAGTTCATGCTGAAGTAACTGATGAATCTAGTTTTGGAGAGATTCATGATATTTTAAAACAAAATCATGTTGGTGTTGGTTTTGCTATTAATCCTGATACTGAATTACCAGAATGGTCTTACAAATTTTTGTCAACATTGGATCAGCTAATTGTAATGTCTGTTGTTCCTGGAAAATCTGGTCAAAAATACATCGAAGAAACTCATTCCAAAATGGCTAGATTGAATTCTATTCTCAACGAACATAATTTCTCAGGCTGTATTGAGGCTGATGGTGGTGTAAATATTGAAAATATAGGCTCTGTATTTGCAGATGGTGCACGTGCTTTTGTTGGAGGTGGTGCAATTATTGGGCAGCAAGACGTTAGGGCTGCAATCATAGATTTTAGAAATGCAGTTTTAAAATCAAGAAGACGAATGTTACTTGATAAAGCAAATCAATTAGGTGGTTCTGATTTAATGAATAAATGGATTGGATTGCATGTTATTGGTGCTAAACAAGAAGAAATTAAAAAAATTGCTCAGGAGGCAGGATATCTATGAATGACCCAATAATGACTGACATGCGTTCAGAATATTCAAAATCATTAATTCAAGTTGGACATGATAATCCTAATGTCGTTGTTTTAGGTGCTGATACAACTGATTCATTAAAAACTTCTGGATTTGGAAAACAATTTCCTGATAGATTTTTCAATGTTGGCATTGCTGAAGCAAATTTAGTTACTGTATCTGCAGGATTGGCCGTGTCCGGAAAAGTTTCTTTTGCAAGTACTTATGCAATTTTTTTACCTGGAAGAGCTGTTGATCAAATTAGAAATAATATTGCATATCCTTCACCTCCAGGAAAAAAAGGACTAAATGTAAAATTGGTTACATCACATGGAGGTTTATCTGTTGGACCTGATGGAGGATCACATCAACAAATTGAAGACATTGCAATAATGAGAGTTATCCCAAACTTTCGTGTTTTTATTCCAGCTGATACAATTGCTGTTTCAAAATTAACTAACTTGATGGCATCTGAATATGGACCATTTTACATGAGAATGGCAAGATCAAAAACACCTCTTGTTCATTCAGAATCTCAAGAATTTAAAATTGGAAAAGGAATTACTGTTCGAGATGGTTCTGATTGTACAATTGCTGCATGTGGAATAACTGTCAGAATGGCATTAGAGGCTGCAGAAATGTTACAAAAAGATGGAATTTCTTGTAGAGTTTTAGATATGTTTTCAATCAAGCCTATCGATAACGAAATTTTAGAAAAGGCTGCAAGGGAAACTGGATGTATTGTCACAACTGAGGAGCATAATATCTTTGGTGGAATGGGCTCAGCCGTAGCAGAATCTGTTTCTGAATCATATCCTGTTCCAATTAAGAGAATTGGAGCCCAGGATATGTTCGGTGAATCTGCACGTGATGCTGAAATTCCTTTACTTTTAGAAAAGCATGGAATTACATCTTTTAATATGGCAAAACAAGCAAAAGAACTAAGGAGTAAAAAAATATGAAAATTTTTCTTGATACTGCTAACTTGGAATCTATAAAAAAATTTAATGATATGGGTTTGTTAGATGGGATTACAACTAATCCCTCTTTAATGT
The DNA here is from genome assembly GCF_001541925.1 of Nitrosopumilus sp. Nsub. Taxonomy (GTDB): domain Archaea; phylum Thermoproteota; class Nitrososphaeria; order Nitrososphaerales; family Nitrosopumilaceae; genus Nitrosopumilus. The sequence continues at coordinate 124,367 of NZ_LQMW01000019.1, read as the reverse complement.
CAAAAGAAGGTGGTAATCCTAAAGATGCAATGGAAGAAATTACAAAAATTATTCAAGGTGACGTTAGTTTAGAAGTTGTTAGTACTGATTATTCTGGAATGCTTGAAGAAGGTAAACGTCTTCGTGAATACGGCGATAATGTTGTTGTTAAAGTTCCAATGACTCCTGATGGTCTAAAAGCATGTAAATCATTTTCATCACAGGGAATTCCTGTTAATGTTACTTTGATATTTTCTGCAAATCAAGCTTTACTTGCAGCAAAATCTGGTGCAAAATATGTAAGTCCATTTATTGGAAGATTAGATGATATTGGTCAAGATGGAATGACTTTGATTAAAGAAATTAAAGAAATCTTTTCAAATTACACTTTTGACACACAAATTCTTGTTGCAAGTGTTCGTCATCCATTACATGTAATTGATGCCGCAAAGATTGGTGCAGATGTAGTTACATTACCTCCTGGGGTTTTAGATAAAATGCTTCAACATCCTTTAACAAAAATTGGTTTAGATAATTTTCTTGCTGATTGGGAAAAATTAAAACAAAAAAATCCAGATACTAAAATATAAGAAATTTCAGAAAAAATTAATAAAAATAAAATACAAAAAGGAGTTTTTGTTGTACCTTTTCTAGAACCCATGCTTCTATCTGATGTGTTTTGTTCTTTTTGCAGTAGGTCTAGATTTTGGTTCAGGGGTGTCTGAAAGTTTTCTTCTACCAGTACCTCTACCTGTTGAAACTGTTCTACTACCTCCGGCTTTCTTTCTTTCAGCTTGAATTTTTTTAAATTCTTCACCTGAGAATTTAAGATCCTCTACATCCACTTCTATTGTTCCAGTTCCTCTGCCTGTTCGGATTTTAACTTTAACCATGTTTTTACTAAAATCATCTACGGGCTTTTATAAGATATGTCTATATTTTTAACCTAAAAACAAATTATCATAATTTTAATTTTTTATGATACGATTGAGTCTTTTCTCATTTCTGATATATGCCATTAACGTAAAATTATCTAATTTTAAGAAATTCTATATGAAGAAAATATTTCTAATTTTACCTATTATCGCATTTACCATACTTATTTTGAATGGATTTTATGGTCATTTACTATACACATCTCCGTATGATCAAGACATTAACAAATATTCAATTTATGTACATTTTCAAGAAGAATGGAATAGTTTTCCTGTGAATGTTTTATTTGAAATTACAAATGTCTGGTCTAATTCAAATCAAAATAACCATGTTTATTCTACTGATTTTTCTGATGTCACCAATTTTGATAATTATAATTCCAACAATCTACAATTTCAAGACAATCGTGGTTATGTTGAATTAAAACATCAATTCAGTGATTGTAATTCAAGCTGGAAACCTATGACATATCGTTATGTAATTGATACTGTTAGGAATCAAATTGAATTAATTCAAGGTTCTGAATTGAATAATGATACTTATGTTTCCATTTTGCCTAATATCAAATCTCAAAATTCAATTGAATCAAATTATTATATTCAATTTATTCCAATTTGTTCTGATAAAAAAATAACTTCTTATGAATATTCTATTTCAATTGATGATCAAAATTCTTGGTTTGATGTATATTTTGTTGATTCCAAAAAACAATTTGATAATTATTTAAAATCTGAAAAATTCAATTTTTATACAAGTGATAGTTGCTTTGGAAAAGGTTATACTAGTTTTAGTGGAGTTTGTGAAAATATACGTGGAGAATCTGGATTATTGATTCTAATTCCTGATACTCTGAGTCGTTCTTTAACAAAAATAACAGTAAATCTTCATGAAAAAATTTAGAATTTATTTATCAACTGTTTATCCAGCCTAATTTTTTGAAATAAATGAACATCAAAATTGCAGGTATTGCAGATGCTAGAATTATGACTATGAACGTGGTAAATGGTCCTAAAATCATTAAATTTTCTCCAATTCCTCCTGGTAGATTTACATTCATTCCATAAAATGTTCCAATTACTGTTGATGGAATAGCTAATGTGAAAATCATAGTTAGAACAGCTAACACTTTGTTTGTTTTTTCATTACTTAATACAAAATCTGTGTCTTTGTAAATTTCCATAGTTTCTCTTGATTCTTCTAATGTTTCTATAACTTTGTCAATGTGATCAATTACATCATCAAAATACAGTGTAAGTTCATTATCTGAATTATCTGAAAATCTTTTAACATTTTTTGCAATTTCTAGTACAAATCTCTTTAGCGGTACTGATATTCTTCTTAACCTGTTGATTTCTCTTCTAAGTAATGCAATATTTCTGGCAACTGGTTTTGATTCATCAAATACATTATCTTCCATTTCATCTAGATTTGCAATAATTTTTCTGGATGTGTGTAAAAGATCGTCTACTAACGCATCTATAATTTCGTGAAGTAAATCCCCCGATGACTCCCCTACTAATCTATTTTTTAATTCTGTATCAGAATCTAGAATGCATGTTTGTACTAATTGTACTAATGGTTTTAGATCTCCTTGATGTACTGTTACTAGAAAATTTTTTCCTACAAAAATAGACAATTGACTATTTTTAGAAATTCCAATCTTCTGTGCAAGTGGTGGAAATTGTAAAATTACAAAGAAATGATCATTATAACTATCTAGTTTTGGAAGCTCAAATTTTGTCATACAGTCTTCTATGTTTAATTCATTGAAATTGTAGTCTGTAGCTAATTTTTCAACATCTTCTCTGTCTGGATTTTGTAAATCTATCCATGTAAAACCATTACCTTGAATTGTTTCTATTTTTTTTTCTATAGGTATCTCTAGTGCTTTCTTCCCAGAACGTAGTCTGTTAGTAATGAATCCTCGTTTCATGGTGAAAAATACCCAGATTCTTCAAATTTAAAGCGATCGTTCTGCTATTCACAAATAATCTATAACTTGAATTTGAGGCTAATTTTTTATTAAATTTTGATTATTTTCCTCTTCATTCAATGTTAAAGATTATTACAGGATTAAAAAATTAATTTTTTTGTGGCCTTCGTAGTACAGTGGTTAGTATAGAGGATTGTGGATCCTCGGACAGGAGTTCGATTCCCCTCGAGGGCCCTTTTTATTTTTAAAATATTCCGAATTTACTTGATTCCATCTCTTCTTTGATGGCCACTTTAAATCTGGGTGATTTTTTTTCAACATTTTTTGTTAACCATGTAAGAAACTTTTTGTCAGTTGTTTTACCCTTTAATTTTTGAAAATCCTGTGCCATAATAGATTCTAGTTTTTGAATTAATGTTCTATTAACACTTAGTACAAAAAAATGCCAACCAAAAGCAAATTCTGAATCTGTCATCACAAAATCATCTTCTCCGTGAACCATTTCTTCTAAAAATGTAAGTTGTTGTGTTAATGCTTTACTTGTTTTGTCATAATCTATTGCAGATACATTGATGTTTAATCTGCTTTCCATAATTTTTTTATGGATTTACAAGATAAAAGGATTGCACTCATTTCTTAAGTAAATATTCAAAATCTATATCAAAATGCATTTTCATAATTCCGATATATGTTCGAATTGACTCTGGAATCTCTTCTGTACACGTTACACCTAATTCCTTAGCATTAATCCAAATTATCAATGTTTGAAGAATTGTAAGAAATCTGTCATTTTTTATTTCTGATCCTGACATTGATTTAGTATATCTTTCTGCAAATTCCCATGCTGTAACAAAATCAATGCATTTAACGCCAAAAATTGCTAATAATTGCTCTTGCAAATTTTTTGCTTTTTGAAATGGGATTTTGTTAATGATATATGGAAAATTCACTTTATTTGGAAGATAGTTTGGCAGTGGTCCCCAAATTGTAATAATCCTTGCTTCTGGTTTTAGTTTTTCAAATTTTTTTGTCATTTCATTAATGATTTCTTCATCTGTAAACCAAAATAATATTACAGTTGCATCTGACAAATTTGATTCTTGAATATTCTGATGAATGATTTTTACATCAATGTCTTTTTCATTTATGATATTTTGTGCATTTTTAATTTTTTCAATATTATTATCAATACCTGTTGCTGTTTTTACTTTGAATTCCTCCTTTGCTATTTGTAAGCCTCTTTCATCATGACAACCTAGATGATAAAATACGTCATCCTTTCCTAAATCCACAAATTTGAAAATTTCTCTAAATGTTTTTTCAGGTAATTGAACATCTTCTCCACTGAGAACATTTTTTGGAAGTGTTTCTAAATATTCTTCAAATTTCAATACTTAGGCTATTTTCAACTGGAATTTATTCTCTTATGCTTTCTAATTTTGAAACTGCTTGCCATAATTGAGTTCTTACATATGATGGCATGTTTGGGTCTTGTGTTACATCATCTAATAGACTAATTGTATTTGCAGCTCTAACTGATAACGAATACTCTTCCTTTACCAAATCTGCAACAAGATCTGTAATTGATTTCTTTATTGTTTTTGGGGTTGAATTTGTTGATATGATAAGATTTAGTGTGTCAACAGCTTCTTTCATTGCTTGTTTATTTTGAGTATCATCAGCCATCTTTAACATATTTTGTTAAAAATTCGCATATATAGTTACAGCTCTACAAACACATTTTCTGATTCAACTACTACCTTGTATGATGTCACATCTCTTAATTTCATTGGAAATTTTAAGAATTTACCATTTTTACAATCAAATTCTGCTGCATGCCATCCACAAGTAATTACACATCCATCTAACTTGCCCTCTGATAAACTAGAACCTGAATGTGTACATGAATCATCTGTAGCAAAATATTCTCCATCAATATTTGCAACTAAGATATCTCTGCCATCAATTGAAAATTTTATCATTTTTCCAGGAGATATGTCTGATGTTTTTCCTGCAATTATTTTTCCCATGATAATTTTTATTTGATAATTATTAATATTTTTTCGTATATGAAAATTAGAGAAGCAAATATTTCTGATAAAAATTCTGTATTAAAATTTTGTAAAAATACATTTTCTTGGGGTGATTATATTGAAAAAGTCTGGTCATCATGGTTAGATGAAGGAAATCTGTTTTTATTTGGAAAAAAATTTCCAGTGGGAATATGTCATGCATTTTATTTTGAAGATCAAATATGGATAGAAGGTATTCGAATTGATCCAAATCATCGTAGAGAATTAATTGCATCAAAACTTGTTACTCATGCAGAATCAATTGGGAAAAAAAATCAAAAATTGTTTTCTTACATGTTGATAGATGTTGAAAATAAAAATTCCATTTCCATGGCTACCTCATTAAATTATGACACATTTGAAACATGGAATTATTATTCATTGACTCCTAAAAAAAATTCAAATTTTAAAATTGAATTTGAAAAATCTATACCTCCTGATATTTTTCATTTTTATGTAGATTCATGGAGGTGGATTAAAACCAATGAACACATTTTGACTAATCTGTCTGCACAAAATAAAATTATTAAATCAAATTTAAATGGTAAAATTACTGCTGCCATAATTGGAAATTACAAACACATTGATAATACGTTAATTGTTACTCTATCTCCAGGCTCATTTGATACCTTATCTAATATTTTATCTTATTTACAAAATTTTGGATTTGAAAATAACTATGAACGAATTCAAATTCTAACTAATAAAAAATTAGACTTTTTTGATTCCTTAGAATACAAAATTTCATTTTATTTAATGAAAAAATCTTTACACTAATTTGATTTTATGACTTTAATTGTATTGTTTAGAATTCCTAAACCTTCAATTTCCATTTCAATTTGATCACCATCTTTTAGATATACTGCATTGGGTTTGTTTAGCATTACACCTGCAGGCGTTCCTGTTGAAATAATATCTCCTTTTTGTAATGTCATTACTTTTGTAATTTTTGAAATAATTTCTGGAATTTTAATAAACATATTACTTGTTGAAGAATTCTGTCTAATTTCTCCATTAACTTTAGTTGTCATTTTTAGATTTTGAGGATTTTCTATTTCATCAGCAGTTGTTATCCACGGTCCACATGGTGCAAATGAATCAAATCCTTTTCCTCTGGTAAATTGTTTATCTTTATTTTGAATGTCTCTTGCTGATACATCGTTAAAAATCATATAACCAAAAATCATTTCTGAAGCATTTTCAACACTTACATTTTTACAATCTTTTCTAATTATTAATGCTAATTCTATTTCATAATCTAGTTGGGTAACAAAATCTGGACAAATAATATCTGATTTTGTATGATTTAATGCTGTTCTGGGTTTAATCACCAATGCTGGATCATCAGGTGCTTGTAATCCTTGTTCTTTTGCATGATCCACATAATTAAATGCTAAACAGATTATTTTATTTGGATTTGGAATAGGTGCTAATAATTTGTATTTTGAAAGTTCTTCTCTATATTCTAATTCATTTGTTTTATTCTTAATTTCTTCATACCATCCATCAAACAAGAAATCTTTTACATTAATGGGAATTGGCACGCCTGTTAATTCTGTAATTTCACTTTTAATTGCTATTTTATCCCCTTTAACAAAACCATATGTTTCATTTATCCCATCTGTTACTCTAACTATTCTCATGTGACATCACTTGTGTGTGAAAATTGTTTGGTTTTGTGAATCTTTTCTACAATATCCAAATCTAATAAATTGTATTTCTTCACCTTCTTTTAATTGTAAGTAATGTGGTTCACAATAAGCATCAAGTTCTTCTAGACTATCTTCGTTAAACTTTTCATCAATAAACAATACTTTGGGAATAATCACTTTAATTTTATGTCCTGTTTTTTGTGCAACCCATTGTATTTTTGGAATATTTGTAATATCTCCATCTTTTACATATTCTCCTTCTAACTCCTCTCCTTGTTTTGTAATCAAAATATTTCCTAATCCTAAAAGTCGTACTTGTTCTCCCTCTTTGAGATTCTCTGCATCTTCTCCAGAAATGTAAAAATTTTCATCAACATCAATTTTACGTTTACCCAAATCATTTACTGGGTGATTTGAAACCTCAACTGATGTGATTGTTAAATTTTTTACTGATAATTTTTTTGGATTAATAACCATATACAATCTAATGCTACTTTCATCAACAAATTTTCTGTTAAATGCCTCTAGAGAATCAAAGGGTGCTAGAGTATTTGCTTTGGTTAAACCTAATGACATAATGAATTTTCTAATTGCCTCCGGTTTGATTCCTCTTTTCTTTAATGCTTCTAAAGTTGGTAACCTAGGATCGTCATACCATGAAACTTTACGTTCCTCAATCAATGGTTTGATGATTCTTTTTGAAATTGGCATACCTTTGAATTCCAATCTTGAGAAAAATCCTTGTTGTGGTTTTCTCATATTTAGCGAATCTAAAATTGCTTCTGTTAATTCTTCTCTCAATTCAAATTCTTTTGAACGAAAAGCGTGCGTAATTCCATCAATACTATCTTCAATTGCAACTGCAAAATCATAACTTGGCCAAATTCTGTATTTTTCGCCTACTGTGTAATGTTTGCCTTCAATAATTCTGAATAAGACCGGATCTCTCATCACTGCATTATCAGCTTGCATGTCTCCTCGAAATCTAACTATTGCTTCCCCTGGTTTGAATTTAGTTTCCATTTTCCCCCAATTACTGATATTTTTATCCACGTCCTCTTGACTGCATTTACATGCTTTTCTTTCCCGTCTATTTTTACTGATGTCGTCTCTTTTACATTTGCAAATGTATGCTTTTCCAGAATTGATTAACTCCATTCCTTTTTCATAAAATATTTTCATATCATCAGAAGTACTTTTGACAATGTCAAATTCTATTCCTAACCATTCTAATCCCACTTTAATTGCAGCATGATATTCCATTCTTTCAGCTTCAGGATTTGTATCATCCATTCTTAGAATGAATTTCCCTCCATACATTTTTGCATATTCTGAATTGATGATAGCTGCTTTTGCATGACCTATGTGTGGATATCCGTTTGGTTCTGGTGGGAATCTTGTAATGACATTTCCTTGTTGTGCATTTTTTAACTCTGGTAAACCTTCTTTTTCCTTAATCTTTTCTTTAGGAGCTAATATTTCTGGAAAATTTTCTTCAATCTCTTTTTTTTGATCATCTATTGATAATTTATTTACATTTGAAACAATTTCAGAAATCTCAATCGAAATTTCTTTAACCTTAGTTCTAAATTCTGGTTTTGTTCCAAGAATCTTTCCTAAAATTATTTTATCTCTAGTTTCGCCTCCGTGCTCAAACGCGTTTTGAAGAGTAAGTTTTCTAATCTCTTTTTTAATTTCTTCATCCATGTTGATACTACCTTTTTTCAACTAAACGCTTCGTTTAACTACAAAATCTAATAATGCAATTAACTCTATTTTTGCAGTTCCCTTGTATTTTGTAAGTGATTTTTCAGACTTTTCTGCATATTTTAGAGCCTGATTTCTTACTTTTTCTTCAATTCCTAGTGAACGAATGATTTCAACGGCTTTATTCAAATCTTTTTTTGAAATCTTTGGATTTCCAAATGCTTTTAGAATTATCTTTTTTTCATTACCCTTTGCTAATTTTATTGCCATTAAAATTGGCAGTGATTTTTTACCTTCTCTCAAATCATTACCTACTGCTTTTCCAGTAATCTTGGGATCCCCCATTACTCCTATCAAGTCATCTGTAATTTGAAATGCAATTCCTAAGTTTTTTCCAAATGTTGAAAGATTTGAAATATCTTTAGGTTTGTTTGTTGCAGAAATTGCTCCCATTGCACATGAAACATCAAACAACGCTGCAGTTTTTTTCCCTATCATTGTGATGTATTCTTTTTCTGTTGGGATTCTTTTTTCATCTGCCATTTTAATATCTAATAATTGTCCTTCACAAACATCTACGCAAGCTTTTGCAAGTCTAGAAATTAGATGCGTTGTAGCTTTTGGTGATAATTTTGATTCTGAAATAATCTGAAATGCTTTGGAAAATAATACATCTCCTGCTAAAATTGCAATTGGCATTCCAAATTTTTTATGTACTGTTGGTACACCGTGGCGCATTTCATCATTATCCATAATGTCATCATGCACAAGAGTAAAGTTGTGTACCATTTCTACAGCACTAGCAGCTATCATTGCATTTGATGATTTACCACCTAAAATCTGACAACTTTTGATTACCATGTATGGTCGAAGTCTTTTTCCACCATTTACAATTAGATGTCCTGCTGCATCATATAGCTTTTTTGGATTTCCATTTAATTTAGAATTTAAAAATCTGTTAACGATTTTAGCATTTTTCTCAATTTGTTTATTTTTCTTCATCTAATAATCTCCATTTTTCTTTAGGTAAGTGGGTCTTAATTGCTTCTTGTAATCCCTCATGAATTTCAGTATTTATCCACGTAGATAATACATTTTCGTGTTTTTTGAGCATGTCTTTGTCTGATTTATCAAGAAATTCTAATGCAATTAACATCCAGGGACAATAAATCTCAGGATTTATTTTTATTTCTTTGATTAATTCTTTGGCTGAAATCCATTTGATTTCATCAATTTCTCCTTCAATTTCTTTTAATTTTGTATTTTTATCAATTACTCCAACTAATGTTCCACAAATTTCATTTTCTGAACCAACGTCTTTGTAAGGTACATGATATTCAAATTTATGAAAATAATCTAGTTTTCCATTAATTCCTAATTCTTCAGGCATTCTTCTTTCTCCTGATGAGACATATCCTTCTGATTCTCTTGGATGGCTTGCAAATGTTCCATCCCAATCCCCTGGCCACAGCATTTTTTCTTTTGCTCTTTTAGTTAGTACCAGTCTTCCATCTTCATCAAATAATAATGCAGTAAATGCTCTATGCAATTTCCCATTTGGTAAATGACATTTTACTTTCTCTTCTAATCCTATGGGGTTGTCATTTTCATCTACTAATATCACAAATTCTTCAGGCATTTCTTTTTCCTTTAAACATGGTTCCTTTAAACTCTCTATTTTGAATAGCTTTTACAATTCTTTCTGGTTTTTTTCCATTAACAAAAAACACATTCATACCCATTTTAGAAATTTTAATTGCTTCTTCTACTTTCCTAGTCATTCCTCCCGTAACATCCATTTTATTTTCTGATATTGATGGCATGGTTCCTTTTAATTCTGAAATTAATTTTTTTGATTTAAGATCTGAATATAGCCCATCTTCATTTAATGCAAAAATACACAATCTTGGTTTTAGAACTTTTGCAAAATGAGTCATAATTTTATCCCCTGATAAAATGTATGTTTTATTTTGACCAAACCATAATGCATCTCCATATGTAACTGGAATTAAGCCTGATTTTGCTATTTTTTCAACTTCTTTAATTTTTTTTGAAATTGGTTTGTTACCTGACATAAAATCAGTTGGGGGTAAAGAATATGGATTTAATTTATTTTTCAAACATGAATCTAAAATTATTTTATTCAAATCTATCATTGAATTTTTAATAATTGAAACCCCTCTGATATCGTATTTTCTTTCTTTGGTATGCATATCATATTTTACTGACCAATAATGCCCATATGATCCTCCGCCGTGAACAATTATGATTGGTTCTTTAATTTTTTTCAAACTTTTTGTTAAATTGTCAATTGTCTTTCTTCTTGCTGATAATGGTTTTTCTTTATTTGTAATTATTGAACCGCCTAATTTTATTAGAATCATGTTGTACCAAACTAATTAATCAATTAAAAAGTGTTCAGTCCTTTGAAATCTATCTTTGCTGCAAAACATTCGTATTCCTTATTGGTAAATTCCTTTAAGGTATATTCTAAATTTGAATTATTTGTTAATGCAAAAATACATCCGCCACCACCGGAACCTGTTATCTTTGCACCATATGATGATTTTTGTCCAATTTTGATCATAGTTTCTAATTGTTCATTAGAGATACCGATTTCCTCTAAAAATTTTTGATTTAAATTTAATTTTTCTCCAATTTCTTCAATCTTATTTTCTTTAATTAATTTTAAAACATCATTGACTAATTTTGATTCCAAATTTGACAATTCGTGGAATTTTTCTTTATTTTTATTTTCAAACTCTTTTACTTTTGAAACCATTGTTTCAGTTGAATGTTTAATGTTTGAATTTACAATTATTAATTGAAAATTAGGCTCGTCTTCAATTTTTCTAAATCCATTATTTTTATCATATTCCATTAACCCTCCATACGTGGAAACTGTGCAATCTGCTCCTGATGTATTTTGATAAATTGTTTTTTCAGCCTCAATAGCAAGTTCTAATATTTTCTCCTTTGAAATTTCTCCAAATACTTTAAAAATTGCTGCCGCACCTGCTACGCAACATGCTGATGATGAACCTAATCCAGCCCCTAATGGAATCTCTGATTCAATTTGAATTTTTAATCCTTCATTTTGATCTTTGAGTGCTTTGTTTGCTAAATAATAAAATGGTTTTAGTGGAGAATTAATTTTTGTAATTGATTCATCTGGATCTAAAACTAACGTTCCAATCTCTGAATTAATTGAAATTTTTCTTTCATTAGTTTTTTCTGCAGTTACTGTAACTCTTTTGTTGATAGAACATAAAATTGATTTAATTCCATAAACAACAAAGTGTTCACCAAACAGAATAACCTTTCCTGGAGCTGATGCTTTAGATTTCAATTAAACACTTGAAATTTTCTATTCGATTTCCTCTTCGGTAATCTTTGCTTCAAAATCATCAATTTCATATTTCATTGATTCATTTTCTTTCAACTCACCTTTCTCAATGAGAATCTGTCTAACTAGTAACCAGTAAATTGTAGCTAGTGATTTTCTTCCTCTATTATTTGCTGGAATGATAATATCTAATTTTGATGTAATGTTGTCAGTGTTTGCAATTCCAACTACTGGAATTCCTGCATTAGTTGCTTCAATTAATGCTTGTTCGTCTACTTCAGGATCTGAAATAACAACTAACTTTGGTTCAATGTAATATGGTAATGATGGATTTGTCAATGTTCCTGGCATAAATCTTCCAAGATGGTGTTTGGCTCCTGTCATCTCACAGAATTTTTCAATAGGAACTTCTGCGTATCGTCTACTAGAACAAACAATGATATTTTCTGCCCCTAATCTATTGATGAATTTAGCTGATGTTTCTATTTTTGCTAGAGTCATATCAATATCTAGCATATAGAGTCCTTCTGGACTAGCTTTTGTAATGAAAGGTTTCATGAATTTGGTCTTAACTTGTGTTCCAACTCTGATCCCAGTTGAAATGACTTTTTTCTTAATGTCTATTACTTCTGTTTGTTCACTCATGCCGATTTTAAATCTCCTCCATGCCACATATAAAATCATGCCCTGATAAACGTAATAATTCGTTCAATTTAGCTACTCTTTCACCTCCTACCACACCTACTTTGAGCATTTTTGATTTTGTTGCAATTCCTATATGTGAAATTTGTGAGTCTGTAGATTCTCCAGATCTATGTGATGTGATTAATCTGATATTGTTTTGATTTGCAACACTTGCAAATTCTAATGCATCATGGAGACTGCCTGCTTGGTTTACTTTCAAGATTGCTGCATTACATGCTTTAATGCCAATTGCCTTTGTTAGGATGTCTTTACTGGTTACCGTCAAATCATCCCCTGTAACTAATGTATTTGGGAATTTTGCAGTCAATTCTGCCATGTCTTCAAATGCCTCTTCATGAACTGCATCTTCAGCATAAATTAATTTGAATTTATCAATAATGTCAGCTGCAAAATCAATTTGTTCACCTGTCGTGTTTTCAAATCCAGCTCTGTCATACAGATATTTTTCTTTTTCTTCATTCCATTGTGTTGATGATGCAAAATCTACTCCCAATGATACTTCTTTACCTAAAGTGAAACCTAAATTCTCACAAGCTTTTGCTGAAACTTCTAATGCTTTTTGATTTTCTAATTTTGGTGCCCATCCTCCTTCGTCTCCTCTTCCGTTAGTAAAATTAGGATCTTCCTTTTCCAAAACTTTTCTTAGTTCTTTATGTACTGCTAGATTTGTTTCAATTGCATCTTCAATAGTTTTTGAACCTGTTGCACAAATTAAAATTTCTTGTATGTCTGGAGTTCCAGGCCCTGCATGTGCTCCTCCTCCTAAAATATTTCCTAATGGGAATGGACATTTAGCTTCTGAATTTGGAGATAATGTTTTGAATAATGGTTGTTCTAATGATTGTGATGCTGATTCCATTGAAGCAATTGTTACAGCAAAAGCAAGTGCACCACCAATGATTGAATAATTGTTAGTATTGTCTAAACTTCTTAATGTGTCATGAATTGTTTTCAAATCTGATGAATCTAATCCGATAAACTTTTGTGAATTTTCTTTTAGGATTTTTAGACTTTCTTGGGGACCTCCACTAGGAAAGCTTGTTGCTTCATATTTTCCTACACTTGCACCTGATGGTGCACAAACTCTTCCAAGGAATTTATTGTCTGATTTTACATCAACTTCAATTGTTTTACTGCCTCTACTATTGAATAAAATGCGTCCTTCAATAGAAGTAATTTTAGACAAATTAATCTAATTCAGATTGAACTTCTTGTTTTCTTTTCTGAATTGATTCATAGAATGGAATTACTTGTTGAATTGTCTCTACAGTAGTCAAAAGCATTCTTCTACAACAGTATCTGTTGATTTGCAAATCATTTAGAACTTTTTCAGGATCTTCTCCTGCTTTTAATTTAGTTTGATAATCATCGAATTTATCTGCAATTAAGTTTCCACAGGTAAAACATCTAACAGGAATTAACACGATGAAAAAAGTCGTCAAGGATTATAAAAACCATACAAGATTATTTCGTTGCGGGCGTCGCCCAGCCTGGCCAAAGGCGCTAGCTTGAGGGGCTAGTCTCTCAGGAGTTCGTGGGTTCAAATCCCATCGCCCGCACTAAAATTTATTTTTCTAACTTTTCTAATGCTTTAATTAATTCAATTCGTCTTTTTTCTTCTGTAATTGCCGATCTAACATCATCAACTAAAATTCTATTTACGTCAATTTTTCTCCTAGCTTCTTTAATCACTTTATCGTATAACGAGAATGTATAAAGTTGAAGATATAGATTTTCCATTATTTCAAAAAATCTTATAGCTTCATCTATGTTTCCTTTTCTCATTTCATCAAAAACCCTTCTTTTTAATTCGCCAACACAATCCAGTAATCCTAAAACATATGATTCTGGCATCACTGCTAATTTTTTATCTGAAGGAATATCTTTTTTTTTAACCACTGCAATTAAACATGCTGCTTCAACATATTCTTGTTCTGGAGTAATAAGATATCTCCTTAATTGACCCGTTGCTTTTTTCTTATATTTTTTTAATAATTTTTCAGCTTGCTTCAAATTATTTTTTGCTGTTACTAATTCTCCTTTGTGAACAGCAATAATTGATTTACTGCATAGACTAATTATTTCTCTGGTGTTTTTTAATAAAAATTCTCTTGAATCTTGTGTAACAGCTAAAGACTTTGTAATTTTATTTAATGATGGTTTAACGTTTTTTAATGTCATGTAACAATATTTTAAAACTAGGATAAAGCCGTTTGCTAAACTCTTATTTTGGTAATAATTTTGAAGTAAGGTATGGAAATAACAGTAGATCAAATGTATCAAATTGAAAATAAAGGTCATGATATGGGTTTTTTAAAAAAGTTCATGATGGAAAATGCTGGAGCAGCAGCAGTTAGACGTTTACTTACAAAATTCGATGACGTAGCCTCAAAAAATATCTTAATTTTTGTAGGCTTGGGAAATAATGGTGGTGATGGTTTAGTTATGGCTAGGCATTTAGCTGGTTATGGTTCAAATGTCACCGTAATGCTTCTTGGCGAACCTGAAAAAATTAAAACTGAAGAAAGTAATTGGAATTGGTCAATTTTACAAAAAATGCCTTCTGTTACTTTGATGTCTGGAAACTCTTTGAATTTTGATTTCAAACCAGATATCGTTATTGATGGAATTTTAGGTACTGGAATTTCAGGTGAAATTAGAGAACCATATGCATCAGCAATTAATTTCATCAATGACACTGATTGCTACAAATTTGCTGTAGATGTTCCATCTGGACTAGATCCTCAAACCGGAAACACTGCAAACATTTTCACAAAATGTGACATGACAGTAACATTTCATAAAATGAAGGAAGGAATTCCAAAAAGAAAAGATTTGACTGGTGAACTATATGCAGAAAAAATTGGTATTCCTGTTGAAGCTGAAGAGGGAATTGTATGATAGTACATCAAATACCTGTTGGACCAATGCAAAATTTTTCTTACATTATTGTTGATGAGGATACTAGCGAATCCTTAATTGTTGATCCTTCTTGGAATTTGATGGAATTGGAATTAATAATTAAAGAAAATAATTTAAAAATCAAATACATTGTTAATACACACTATCACGATGATCATACAAGAGGCAATGAAGAAATGGTTACATCAACAAAAGCTCCTATCGTTCAACATGAATCATCAACATTGAAAAATGATATTACTGTAAAAGATGGAGATTTCATTGAATTTGGTAATTCAAAACTAATGGTTCTTCATACTCCTGGACATTCTAATGATAGTATTTGTCTAGTTGGTGATGGAAAAATTTTTTCTGGTGATACGTTATTTGTTGGAAATTGTGGTAGAATTGATTTACCTGGAGGTAGTGCATCTAAACTTTATCACAGTCTTTTTGATGTACTTTATTCTTTGGATGATGATTTAGTATTGTATCCTGGTCATAATTATGGTCCTACTGAAACATCTACTATCGGAAAAGAAAAAATGACTAACATGATAATGCAAAAACGAACAGAACAACAGTTCTTAGATATGATGGGTTAGTGATATTTTGAAAGATTTTGAGTTATTTGGTAATGTTGATCAGGCACAAAATTTCCTTGATTCTGTAAAATCTGGCCGATTTTTACTCTCCTTTGTCATATCATATACTCAAACATGTGAGATCCCTGGAATTACTATTGCAGGTGCTGATAGTGATTCTATGAAATATACTCCTCCTGCTGATGCAGAATATCTCCACTATGGATATTGTAAGACTATTGATAATATTCCAATGACCCCTGATGGAAAACCCACTCCTGCTCTATTAACTAAAACAGCTTTAGAATCTGCCAGCATTCCTCATTTGACAATTAATGCTGGAAGTAAGATTGCTCCTCAATTACCTTTCATTGAAACTGGTTTATCTTTTGGAAAAAATATTTCTGTTGAACCTGCAATGACTGATTCAGAAGTTTCTAGTGCAGTTGAATTTGGTAGAATTGTTGGAAGAAATATGGCTTCATTAACTGATTGCTTAGTTATTGGCGAATCAATTCCTGGTGGAACAACCACTGCTTTAGCTGTATTACGAGCTTTTGATTTTGATGCAAAAACAAGTTCCAGTATTCCTACTAATCCAATTAAATTAAAAAATGAAATTGTAGATTCTGCAATAAAACGAATTGATTCTGATCATCCATATACCATACTTGCAAAAGTTGGTGATCCTATGATTGCTTTTGTTGCTGGAATGTTAAGTTCTGCTTCTGCTGTTTCTAAAGTTATGTTGGCAGGTGGTACCCAGATGACTGCAGTTTTGGCATTTGCATCTAAAATTGGATTTAATGAAGAAAATACTGCAATTGGAACTACGTCATATATCACAAATGATGAAAATGCAAATTTTACAAATCTTGTAAAACAGATTGCAGATATTCCTGCAATTTCTGTAAATCCTGGATTAAGTAATTCAAAACATTCTGGATTAAAGGCGTTTTCAGAAGGATTTGGAAAAGAAGGTGCTGGTGCTGGTGGTAGTATTATTTCATCAATGCTCAAAACTGGTAATGATTCCGCAAAATTCTTGAATCTTGCAGAAAAAGAATATGATAGATTATCTTCATTATCTGATTCTTAAAATCTAAAAAAGTAGAAAATTAGGCACGAAAATGTTTATCTTAATGAAATTTTACAAGTTTTGATATGGTTACTAAATCCAGTATTCTTGGATTAATTGCAGCCCTTGCTGTTGTATTGATTGCAGTATCTATAGTGGGTGAAGATGTTAACAATCAAATTCCTAAAATTGAAACAGTAAGTGAATCTGGTTCTTCACAAGCATGTGTTGATTCTGGATGTTATACTCCTAGTGTATTGACCGTAAAATCTGGTACTGTTGTTACAATGACAAATACAGATTCTTTTGGAATTCACACCTTTACATCAGGAACTGTTGATGGATTTACTCCACAACCTGATGGAATGTTTGATTCAAAAGTATTGATGTCTGGAGATTTTTATGAACGTAAATTTTCTCAAAAAGGAACATATGATTACTACTGTACATTACACACTTGGATGACTGGTCAAATTATTGTTGAATGATTTTTAAAATTAATTACAAAATTTAAATAATTTTTTAGATTATCGATAAAAACTAAACATTCTTTTTGAATCTGTTTCATCCTAGTTATCTTCTTTTTTAGAATAATCTCCCATGAGTCAAACAATACAATACGGAATACTGTTAAACAGACTCTTTGATTTGGATCATTGCATACGATTCACTGCAGTAACAAACAAGTCTGGAGATATTTTTGCAAAGGGTTCAAAACCTGACGCCAAACTTTTCTTGTTTCCTGAGGAAACTCAAGAAACAACACATCATGCAATTAATGCATGGAGTTCTAGAGAAAAATACTATTACAAAATTGGTCATGGTCTATACGCTCTAGCAGGATATGAAAAACTTCAACGTGCAACAATTCCATTATCCCGTGGAAATTTGCTTTTGGTGACAATAGATAATGCCGGAGGATAACAGCAGATAATGGAAAAAATTCTCAATGAAGTAAAAGTTCATGATATCTCTGAAACCATTTCAGGTGCCTAGATATCCAAATTTTATTATTTTACAGTAACAGATTTTGCTAAATTTCTTGGATAATCTGGATCTGTATCTTTTTCTAATGCAGAATAATATGCCAAAAGTTGAATTGGAATAATTTCTGAAATCGGATATAAAATTTCATTAATTTTTGGAATTTCTATCCAGAAATCATAAACATCACTTTCGATATCTGATACTCCAATAATTTTTGCTCCACGAGCTTTAATTTCTCGTGCACTTGTTAATGTGTCAGAATAGGTTGAATCATTTGGATTAATTATGATTACAAAAACATCTGTATCCATTAATGCAAGTGGACCATGTTTTAATTCCCCTCCTGGAATTCCTTCTGCATGAATATATGTCAATTCTTTTAATTTTAATGCTGATTCAATTGCAATTGGATAATTAATTCCTCTACCTAAAATGTAGATATCTGATACTTCTTTCAATTCTTTTGCAATCTCTTGAATTTTATTTGTATTCTCTAATATTTTTGAAATTGAATTTGAGAACTCTTCAAAATTAATTGTTATTGTACCGTTTAATTTTTGTACAATTTTGTATAGTAGAATTAATTGTGCCGTAAAGCTTTTCGTTGCAGCTACTCCTATTTCTGGTCCACAATTCATTCCTAATACTACATCACCTTTGCGTGTAAGAGATGATGTTAGTAAATTAACTATGGAGATGATTTTACAATTTAGTTTTTTTGTTATTCTTACTGCTTCCAATACATCTGCACTTTCCCCACTTTGAGAAATTGCAATTAAAACTGAATCTTCTTCAATTGCTTCTGGTGCAAATTGCAGCTCACTTGCTATTATTGGCTCTGTCTTAATTTTGACATATTTTGATAAAATTTGTTTTGCAATTAATGCTGAATTATAACTAGTTCCACTGCCTGTAATGTAGATGTTTTTAGCATTTCTAATGAGTTCTGCAGCTTTTTCAGTTCCTTCTGTTGTAGTTTCTCCTGCTTTTAAAATTACGTCTGGTTGCTCGTAAATTTCTTTTAATGTAAAATGTGCATAATCGCCTTTGTATGCATCTCCAAATTCTTTTGAAACTTTTGTAATTTCATGTTTTACTTTTTCACCATTAAAATCTAAAATTTCAAATTCTTTATTTTCTAAAATAATAAAATTTCCACTTTTCATGTAAATTGCATTATCTGTATATTCAATGAAACCTAGAACATCGCTTGATAAGAAAATATTTTCTTGCCCAATTCCGACAATTAATGGTTCGTGAAATCTTGCTGCTGCAATTTGACCATTTTCAAACATTGCAACAAATGCATAATGTCCTTTGATTACAGAAACTGTTTTCATGATTGTTTCTTTTACATTTTTTGTTACTTCATAATTTTTTTGTAACAAGTTTGCAATTATTTCACTATCTGTTTCACTTTTGAAATTATATCCTTCTTCCTCTAATTGTTTTTTTAATTCTTCAAAATTTTCTATTATTCCATTATGTACGATTGCAATTTTTCCAGAATTACTTGGATGTGGATGTGCATTTAGATCCGTTACTTTTCCATGAGTTGCCCATCTTGTATGACCAATCCCTATTTTTCCTGGTAATCTGTCTAATTGCACTTTGGAATTTACTTCATTAACTTTTCCTGTTCCTTTTTTTAATTCAATTACATTGTCTGATTCAGTTGCTACTCCTACACTATCGTATCCTCTATACTCCATTCGTTTTAGTCCTTTCACAATAATTGGAGCTGCAATTTCATTTCCAGAATAACCAATAATTGAACACATCTTATTTTATCTGATAATTGGGGGTATTTACTGATAATGATGCTATGATTAGTCTGCTTTAGGACTATCTTCAGCAGGAGTTGCTTCAGCAGGAGTTGCTTCAGCAGGAGTTGCTTCTTCACCTTCAGTAGGTGCTTCAACTTTTGGTTCTTCAGCCTTTGCTTTTTCTAACATTTCTGGAATTTTAGATTCAGGACTAAAATGAACACTATCTTCTTCTGCTACTGTGACTGTGTATGATGGTATGTCGACTTTTCTATCTCCAACCATGATGTGACCATGAATAACAGCTTGTCTTGCTTGATATGGTGTTTTAAATCCTAATTTCTTTGAAACAATTGTTTGTAATCTTCTTGCAAGTAAATCAGTTGGTTTAAGATTTAGCACATCATCTAATGATGCGTTTTCTGATACTAGTCCGATTCTTACTAATGATTTTAGTAAAATTGGTTCTTTTTCTGCTCTAGCTTCTTGTGTTAAAGCAAGTAATGATCTTGCTTGTTGTCTAACACGTGATAGTTCAGTATGTGCTTTCCATAATTCTCTTTTAGTTCTTAATCCAAATGTACCGAGAGTTTGCAACTCATCCATTTTTAATTCATAATTAAGAGGTCGCTTTGGTTTACGCCAAACTTTACGTGGATATTTTGGATCTCCCATTCAAAACACCTATTCTTTTTTCTCCGCTGGGGCTGCTTCTGCTGCTGCATCCCCTGATGGTGCTGCTGGGGCTGCTGCTGCAGGTGCACCTGAACTTGCTTTCTTAACTGGTGCTGCTAATCCACCTTTTGCAACTCCTACTGCTCCACCTTTTCTACCAGATGTTCTGGTTCTCTGTCCTCTAACTTTTAGACCACTTAGATGACGATAACCTCTCCAACTGGCAGTGATTCTTTCTCTTTCAATATCATTTCTTAAAGTAAATGGAATGTCTGATGTTAACAAGTGTAAATCTTTTCCAGTTTCAATATCTCTTTGTCTGTTCAGGAACCATGATGGAAAATTTGCTTCACTTGGATTTGTAATTAATTTTTCAATTTCTTGAACATTTGCATCTGTAAGATTACCTATGTTTGAATTTGTATCAATTTTTAATGTAGTTGCAATTGCTGTTGCAAAATTATGACCTATGCCTTTGATTTGGGTTAAACCTACGAGAAGTTTTCTTTCTCCTGGAATATCGTTTCCAATTATTCTTACAATGTGTCTATATTCTTGGCTACTCAAGTATTCCAAAATTCTAAGAAACCCCGATAAAAACCATTGCTAGGCGTCAATCATTTTGTTGAAATTACTGCTTTTTTCAGCGATCACTACTAACAAGTGGCCGATTTTACTAAATTTTTACTTGAAATTATCTAAAGTCCTCATCATTTGTCCAATCATTACCTTGAACGTTCCATTCGTTGCATTTACAGCATTTTTTAACTCCTCTCTGGGAATCAATATCTATGCAATAGCAGTGCTCACCTTTACCAGATGGATCATTTCTACAGAGTTTTTGCATACTTTGTGATATCTCTATTTCTTAATTATTCTATTGACTTTTTCAAAAAGTTATTACATTCTAATTTTTCAATTTATCTTATGGATGAATCATTTGATCGAGAAAAAATAATTGATTGTATGTTTGATCCAATCACATCTGAAATTTTAGCAAAATTAGAAGATGGGAAAAAAGAATGTTCTGTTTTATCTCAAGAATTTTCAATGTCTGAATCTGATATTTTACAAAGACTTGATTATTTGATAGAGTATGAATTTATTTTTAAAACTAGTGAAAATCAAAAATATTTTGTCTCTGCAAATAATGAAAAACTTAGTTCATTACTTGAGAATAATGATACATTTGATGGAGCAATTAATGGTTTGGAAAAAATGGATAGTTATCTAAATTGATCTTTTTTTATTTCTAATTTCAACAATTGCGAAAATTACTAATCCTATCATTCCTAAAATTATACAAACTGTTGAAATTATTGAAAATATGACTTTGTTATCTGCATTTGGAAGTGGACCAATTGCACCTGCTACATATCTTTCTTTATCATCTGAACTCTGTATTATTAATTCATAATTCCCAGAATCTAATACTCTGAATTCTTGTTCAATTGTATCTTCGTTAATTCTTTCTGAAATTATTTCAATTCCTGAAGGGTCCAAAATTTTTGCTGAAAATGTATTTTCTTTAAATTCCATTATTTGGACGGCAAAAATTCCTGTTGCTGTTTTATCTTTATCTAAATCCACTGAAATTGTTACAATATCAGACGTGCTCACTTTTCCATTACCTTGAGTAATTCCTTCTAATGTGGTTTGATTTTCAAGTACGGATGTTGCAAGACCTGCAACAATTAAAATCCCAAAAATAACAATTAGTAGTCCTCCTTTTTGCACAGATTTTGTTTAATTTTCTTTATTTTAAACCTAATTTTTGATTCTTATGAATAACTTAGATTAGGCTAAAAAAGTTAGCTTGTGTTAACTTTAAATATATTATTTCTGATTTTGTCAGTATATTGAAAACTACTCGTTCAACTCTTATGATCATATTACTTGCCACAACAATTGGTTTATCTGCTGTAATCCTATTTCCAAATCTCTCTGAAGCTGAATCTGAACTGAAAACATTTGTAACTCATTCAGGAAAAGTTATTCGAACCACTGGAGAAGTCATTGATCCTCTCTATACAGTATCTGAAGTAGAATTTGATCCTATGGAATATTTACGTGAATTCAATTACGGTAATGTTTCAAAACTTGAAGATGGTACAACTGTTCGAGAATATACTATTATTGCTGAAGATGATAAAGTAATGGAAGTTTCACCTGGTGTTTTTTATAATGTCTGGACTTACAATGGTACTGTTCCTGGTCCTACAATAAGAGCTACTGAAGGAGATTTACTTAAAATAAATTTCATCAATAACGGTTCAAAAGAACATACTATCCATTTTCATGGAATTCATCCTGCTGAAATGGATGGTGTTTTTGAAATAGTGGGCCCTAATGGTGGAAAATTCATTTATGAATTTGAAGCTGGTCCCGTTGGAGTTCATCCGTATCACTGTCATGTGATGCCTTTGGAAGAACATATTGTTCATGGTCTTTATGGTGTCTTCATAGTTGATCCTAAAGAAGGACGTGAGCCAGCTGATGAAATGGTTATGGTTCTAAATGGATTAGATACTGATTTTGATACTGAAAATAATTTCTATGCTGCAAATACAATTCCATTTTATTACCAACATCATCCAATTCAAATTAACACTCATGAATTAATTCGAGTTTATGTTGTCAATATGGTGGAATTTGATCCAATAAACAATTTCCATCTTCATGGCAATTTGTACAATTATTATCCAACTGGAACTGATTTGATTCCTTCCTTTTACACTGACATGATAACTTTGTCTCAAACTGAGCGTGGGATAATGGAATTTGAGTATACTTATCCAGGAAAATATCTTTTCCATGCCCACAAAGTAGAATTTTCAGAAAAAGGCTGGGTTGGAATGTTTCTTGTAAATGATAAGGCTGAATCTGATGAGAATGGAATGGAATATGGCAGTTAATAATACTTCAAAATTTAAGGTTGCAGCAAGCGGTGTAATTCCGTTTACATTTATCATAATTTTGATGTTGTATATTTTTGGTCCTGGAGGGGATTTGTTGGATTTTGGAGTTGCACTTCCTGAAATAACTATTGAAAAAGTAGATTTTATCGATTCAGAAATTCAGGCCACTGTTAGAAATACTGGTCCAATTCCTGTTCAAGTTGTTGTTGCAGATGTAAATGATAGAATTCAACCATCTGCAGTAGAACCTGATGGATATTTAGAAAGATTTGAAACAACTTTAGTTAGAATTCCCTTTGAATGGAATGAGGCTGAACCATATAGAATTGGAATAACTGTTGATGATGGAACCCGTTTTGAAAAAGAAATTGAATCTGCTGCTTTTGCATTAGAATTTACTCCCGATCTTGCTATCTTTTTTGCAATTATTGGAACATATGTTGGAATAATTCCTGTAATGATTGGACTATTGTGGTTACCATTTATTAAAAAAATCAGTAAACAAAAATATCATTTCTTTTTGGCATTGACTGCTGGATTATTGTTATTTCTAGCCATTGATTCTATAGAAGAGTCCATTGAAGTTTCTAATGAAAATTTGGCAAATAGTTTCAATGGTGCATTACTTGTTGCTACAGTTGTTGTGTTGTCCTTTTTAGCACTGTATTATGTTGGAAATAAGATTGTCTCAAAATCTGATTCACTCAATTTTTCAAAACCTGTTGCAATTGGATTGATGATTTCTATTGGAATTGGACTACATAATTTTGGTGAAGGTTTAGCTATTGGTGCTGCAGTTGGAATTGGTTCAATTGCATTTAGTACCTTTTTGATTGTTGGTTTTGCCTTACACAATACTACTGAAGGTATTGCAATTGCAGCACCTATGTCTAGAGGAAAATTGATGATTGGTAAATTAGCTATTATGGGTATAATTGCAGGCTCACCTGCTATTTTTGGTGCCTGGATTGGTGGATTTGCTTATTCTCCCTTTACTTCAGTAATTTTTCTAGCAATTGGAGCAGGAGCTATTTTTCAAGTAATTTTGATCTTGTTACAATGGATTCAAAAAGAAAATGATGGTAATCTCTCTACTCTTTCTGTTGTATCTGGATTTGCAATAGGAATGTTAGTCATGTATCTTACTAGTATTTTGGTCTAATTTGGTTCTGGATGAATTGTTATTACTGAATTTTTAATTTCTAATCTAATCGCATGTTCAATTTCTGAAGTTAGATCATGAACTTTTTCAATTGACAATTCTTTTTCAAATGAACAATCAATATCTATTTTGAAAATATTTTCAAACTTTAATGATACGATTCTTCCCACTTTTTTTACTTCTGAATAATTTTCAACAATTTTTTTGATTTCTTCTTCTGTTGCAATATCTTCTATATTGATATTCTTTGGAACTGTGATAAATGGTTCAAGGTGAATTGTTGCATGTGTGATTTCTGGAATCTCCTTTTGAATTCGCTCTTCAATAATTTCTGAAATTTTATGTGCTGATAATAAATTGCTTTCTTTGTCTACCATTACGTGTAAATTACAATATGTATTTCCTTTTGTTTTATTTGTATTGACGTTGTGAACTTCTTTGACTCCTTTTACACTTTTTGCAATTTCAAAAATTTTCCCATCAAGTGGAACATCTTTCCAATTAGGTTCAAAATGAATTGTTGTTTTTGCATTAGAAATTTGATTTTTAATATTGTTTTCAACACTATCGCTAATTTCATGAGCTTTTTCAAAACTGGTATCCCCCCTTAATGAAATTGTTATATCTGCAAAAATTATGTCGCCTGATCTTCTCATGAGAACCGAACCTGTATCCATTACTCCATTTGTTGAATTTGTAATCTCTCGAACATTTTTTACAAGTTCTGGTGATATCACATCTGTCAAATCTAGAGCTGTTCTGTGAATCAATTTTATGCTAAGTATTGCTAATAATCCTCCTAGAATTAAGGCTGCAACAAAATCTCCAAAATAGATTCCATATGTTACCAAAATAATTCCAATTATTGCAACTGTCGTAGAACCTAGATCCATAAATGCATGATAGAAATCTGCTTTGAGTGTAGTTCCTCCAATTGCTTTGATACTTTTTCTAAGAAGTATTATTCTGAAAAAATCAATTCCTATTGTATAGAGTCCTCCAATAATTGCAAATAATCCTGGTAAAACACTTGGTGGTGGACTTTGCAATCTATTAATTGATTCATAAATAAAAAAGCAAGCAATTAGAAAAATTGCTATTCCACCAATTAATCCTCCCAATGATTCAATTTTTCCATGTCCGTAAGTGTGCTCTGCATCTGGTGGCTTTATTGCCCATCTTGCTGCTAATAGTAAAACTAGTGTAACGACAGCATCCAACAATGCATGAATACTATCTGTAATTAGTGCCAGACTGTTTGAGACTAAACCAAAAATTAATTCTACTACAAATGCAGAAAATATTGCAATTAGTGAAATTTGTAAAACTTTAGTTCTTTGAGCAAATATTTCCATTGCATTTAGATTCTTTATCTTGTATTACAGGTTTTTCAAAGAATTGATAATTTGATAGCAAATCTAATTTACAACTTTTTCATCGTCTTCTAATATCTTGTCAAAAAATGGAATTTACACCATAAATTAGTCAATTTTAATTCGATTGAAAACATAAATACTCTGAGGCTCGATTTAAGATGGAAATGAAAGTATCTGGATTCTTAGCATTTGCATTATTATCTATCTCCATTCTATCTTTTGGTTTAACTGGTGCAGTAAATGCACAGTCAAACCTCCCATTATCTGTAAATACTGATTCTTCAAGCTATACAACTGGTAACACTATTGAAATTTCTGGTATGGTCAAAACTTTATCTGAATTTGAACAACCTGTAGTTTTGATGATTGTAAGTCCTGAAGGAAGCATTGTTACTGTTCAACAAGTAATGCCTAATTCTGATGGATATTATTCTGCAACTGTAAAGGCTGGAGGTACAATGAACTCCAGTGGTGAATTTGAAATTCGTGCACAATATGGGGCACAAAAAATTACTGGTACGTTTGATTTCATTTCATCTGATTCTGCACCCGTATCTGTTCAACCAGAACCAACACCTGAGCCAGAACCAACACCTGAGCCAGAACCAACACCTGAGCCAGAACCAACACCTGAGCCAGAACCAACACCTGAGCCAGAACCAGTTGTTGAACAAGTTGTAAACTGTGGACCTGGTACTGAATCTGTAAATGGTGTTTGTCAAGTAATCAAAACAGAAGAACCTGAAGAGAAAGAAGGTGGTGGATGTTTAATTGCAACAGCAGCATATGGCTCAGAACTTGCACCACAAGTCCAAATGCTTAGAGAAATTCGTGATAACCAATTAATGAATACCGAATCAGGTTCAGCATTTATGTCTGGATTTAATGAGTTGTATTACACATTCAGTCCAACAATTGCAGACATGGAACGACAAAGTCCAATGTTCAAAGAAATTGTAAAAGCTGGCTTGACTCCAATGATTAGCACTTTGTCAATCATGGAAAGTGCTGAAACTGAAAGTGAAGTTCTCGGATTAGGTCTTTCAGTAATTGCATTAAACCTTGGAATGTACATTGCAGCACCAGCATTAATTGCAATGAAAGTTAATCAACAACTAAGATCCAGAATTTAGAACTTCTTAATTTAACATAATAGGTTCTTATACTGAAACAAATTATTCAGTATTATGAATACTGAATATGAAGAATTTGAAAATATTGAAGACCTCTTTATGTACATGTCAGCAGCAGCACCTCCAATGAAAAACACAATTCCAATTAATTCTTACAAAGGCAATGTCATGTCATTTATTCCACTTAGCCCATCAACTGGAGAATCATATCTAATGCTTTATGCAAAAGGTGAACTTGAAGCAGGAATTTATGAATTTGATATATCTTCAAAATTATACAAAAAAGTAGAATCCGTTGAAAGAGCAGATAAAGTCTACTTTGTCTCATTGACCCCAAAACGAAATACTATAGCTGATAAGGCATTACAAAGTCTATAGTTTATTCATTTTATTTGGCATATGATTTTACATTTGTTCATTTTATTTGATTTTTTTTAACATCTTTTTAGAGAATCATCTATTCCCTTTATGTGCAATATTCTCATAATGAATTCATGAGCATATCTGGAATGTACATGTTAAACTCTGAAGAGTACAAACAAGAAAAAATTCATGAAGCCTTAGAAATGTTATACCTGGACAGAAAAAACGAGTTCCGTGAATTAGCTGAGGTACTGTTGCCTGAAAACGCTACTAGTACAATGTCTACTTGGAGAGAGTTTGTACTAAACTTTAGCTTGGATGTTGAATGTGCTTTTGAAGCATGGTCTGACCAAATCCCATTGGCACAAAATTCGCCTCAAAAGGCTTTAACTATTTTGAGAAGATTAGGCCATGGAAAGACGTCTATGAATCAGTTGGTACATTTGCTTAACATGTCGTACAATCTTTCAACAGAATTCAAAGAGATTTACAAACGTCTAAAGTAATTTCTCTATAGTTTTTTTGTTAGGAATTTTGGTTCGGATACTGATTTAGCTCTTGCATATTTATCAATGATTTGATCAGGTGTCTTCCCATTGAATAGATCTTTACATAACCCTCTGAGATATCTCATAATTGCCCAAGTACCTGCTTTGAGAATACCATACATGAATACCTTCATTGGTGGTCCGTATGTTTTGTTTCTTAGAATGATTGGAATAATGTCGTTAATTACACGTAAGTTATTTTCCCAACATTTCCAAAATAGGGTGAATTGGGCTTCGTTAAGATTTCCAAAGTGCATCGAATTTTTCTCACTAAAGTCTTGATAAAGTAATGGTGCTACTAATCCTCTAAAGTCCATCTCTCTAAAGTCGCTCATCATGTCAATAGTGTATTGAATATCATCTGGGGTTTCATCTGGCCATCCAATAATGATGGTTGCTGCTGGGAACCAGTGGTTCTCATTGAGAATCTTTGCCCCTTCTCTAACTACACTGCCCCATTCTTCAGGTGCAAATGGTTTTGTTTTTACTCCCAAGTGCTTTTTGACCATATCTGGTGCAACTGTTTCAATTCCTAGGTTTGTTGCAAGCCATCTACCTGTTTTATCTTGTTCATTGACTTGAGAAATTTGTTGCATTAATGTAGGATCTGCTGCAACTGCTGAAAATGTCATATGTGTAGTTCCAATGAAATTAGCTCCTAATCCTTTGAGACCTTTCCACAAATCTACAATTGCATCTCTGTTTGGAACAAAGTCTCTACTATCACATCCGTAAAGTAACATCTCATCAGAATGCAACCAAACAGAATCAAATCCATAATCTAAGTTAGTTTTTGCTTCGTGTTGAAGTCTCTCTAATGGTAAATCTTTTTTTGATCTTTTATTGACATCACAAAAGTCACATCCTCTTCCACAACCTCTCATTGCTTCAATCAATGAGTTAATTGTAGGGCCTTCAATTACTGGGATGTTTTCTAAATTTCTTACAAAACAATGCATTAATTCTGGCGCATCATTTTGTTCTAAATCTTGAAACAAATCAACTGCTAATTCATCTGCTTCTCCAACAACTACTGTATCAATTCCGTGAATTTTCATTCTATCTGATTTTGCTAATTCCCATGCACCATTACCTCCAACTACAACTTTGAAATCATATTTCTTTTTGAGTTGAATAATACTTGCACACATTTTTTTAAATTTCATTGCTACATAAGATAATTTTTCAGGTGACATTGTTGTGGTAACTGGTGCCATTCCAAGAGGATCCATTACATTGATTCCTACAACTTTAGTATCTGGTCCAATTGATTTTTGAAGCATCTCTGGATGTGCCATAAAAACTTCTTCTTTTTTGTAGCCTCCTTGGATTAGTGAACTTTCAATTCTTCTTAACCCCACTTGAGCTACTTTTACTTCGCCTGTAACTGGGTCAGTTTCTACAGATGGACAAAACACTTTGTCAAATACCCATTCTGGTAAAACTTCGTAAGGACCACATGCGATAAATCCATACAAGAAATTTCCTCTGTAATTTGTCATCAAACTACGGTCTGCAGTTAAAACAACACGTTTGCCAGCCAACTATTTCAAACCCTCTCATTATGTTATATATCATTTACGAGCACGACAAACCTAGATTTTTGTTACTTTATCATTTTTCTCAAATTGTCAAAAAATATTTTCACAACCTTAAATATCTAATATTGAGTTTTATCGTCAGTGAAAACTCCATTACTGATTTTTGCACTATTTGGAATTTTAATTACAGGTGTTGGTGCTTTTCAGGTATTTGCAGAAAATGGAATTATTGATGTTTCTACTGATAAACCAAATTATTCTGATGGTGATGTTATGATAATTTCTGGTGAAATAAAAAATATGGTTCCTGGTGATCAACTAAGTATACTTATTCAATCTCCAAATGGAAATTTAGTTGCCCTTGATCAATTAACAGTTAGTTCCGATAATCAATTTAGTACTGAAATTAAACTTGGTGGAAAATTAATGAAAACAGAAGGTACTTACACAATTAAAGTTCAATATAGAGAACAATCTGCAACTACTTCATTTGATTTTGGTGGAATGGTAAGTTCATCCACAA
Source organism: Nitrosopumilus sp. Nsub (assembly GCF_001541925.1). GTDB lineage: Archaea > Thermoproteota > Nitrososphaeria > Nitrososphaerales > Nitrosopumilaceae > Nitrosopumilus. The sequence continues at coordinate 94,482 of NZ_LQMW01000019.1, read as the reverse complement.
ATGAATTAGATGTTGTTGAAGATACTGTAATTGAAGACACTGTTGTAGAAGGTGTAATGATTGAAGATTCATTTGTCGATGTTGTAATTGTTGATTCTGTAGTTACTGCAACTAATGTCACAGTTCAAGATTCTAATGATTTAATTTCATACGAAATTACAAATGCAAAATTACTTAATGTTGTTCCTGATTTGGATGCCGTTTCATTGTTGATTTACATTGAAACAACAGATGAAGGTTCAATAACATTAACAATTCCAAGGTCTGTTTTGGATGCATCAATTAATGGAGGCGATGATGAATTTTTTGTATTAGTTGATGGTGAGGAAGTAGACTTTGAGGAAATTACGACATCTGAGGATAGAACTTTGACAATTGATTTTCTTGCAGGAACTGAACAAATTGAAATTATCGGTACCTTTGTAATTCCAGAGTTTGGTACAATTGCAGCCATGATTCTAGCAGTCGCAATTATCTCAATAGTTGCAATCTCTGCAAAATCAAGACTAAACATGTTGTCAAAATATTAAAATAATTACTTTTTTTCATTTGGTATATATACATAAATACCGAGAATACATGACTGCAACTAGATGAATTTCAAAAATTCAACCAGATCAATTAGCCTAGTTCTTATGGCAGTAGCTATAATGTCAGTAACCTCGGTTCACCAAGACGCCTTTGCAAAAGACGCTGGTATGTCATTAACAGCTGTTGCTGAAGAAGATGGCGCAATAATTTCTGTTTCTGGAGAAACTACATCTAACATAACTGATGTAACTTTTAGAGTAATTTCTCCAAACGGACAAAATGTTGTTGCTGTTGATCAAGTAGCACCAGATGCAAACGGAGAATTTAGTACGCAATTCAATGTTTCCAACTGGAGCCAAGATGGAATGTATCAAATTAAAGCCAATCAGGGAACTTCTCTACTTTACAGCATCACAGTTAGTGTTGATGTAAATGGTGGAATGACTGCAGAAACCTCTGCGACCCAATCTAGTATGGTTGATAACTATGCAAGTTCTGAAGCATTAGAAGTAACTACTACATCAACTGAAGATGTTGGTGGACTAACTATTTCAGCCAATGCTGTGGAAGGATCAGATACTATTGAAATTACTGGCCAAACCAGTAAAACCAATCAAGATGTCACATTTACTGTAACATCTCCAAATGGTAATTTAGTCAGTGTTGATCAAATATCTCCAGAATCCAGTGGTGACTTTGCTACTGATATTCTAGTTGGCGGTCCGTTGTGGTCCCAAGATGGAGCATATACAGTAACTGCTCAACAAGGAAGCGGTTCAGCATTTACTGATTCAGTAGAAGTTGAAGTGGCAGATGGACTAGTAGTTCCAGAGTTTGGTACAATTGCAGCCATGATTCTAGCAGTCGCAATTATCTCAATAGTTGCAATCTCTGCAAAATCAAGACTTAGCATCGTTCCAAGATACTAAAATTACAACTTTTTTTCATTTTTTATTTTTCATAGTAAAAGAGATATAGAAATTTGTATTTCTAAGATTATGGATTTAAGAATATTTTTTGTTTTAATTATTTTAATATTGATTCCAGTGGGAACTGTTTTAGCATCTGGTTCTTTGATTTCTGTTCAAACCGATGATACCACTTATGATGAAGGTGACACAATTGCAATTTTTGGACAAATTGAAACAATCATAGGACAAACTCCTGTAACATTACAACTGTTTAAAGATGGAAATATGGTTGAAATTGCACAAATAATAGTTTCTAAGGATGGAAATTATTCTTACACTATTCTTGCTGAAGGTAGTATGTGGCAAAGTCAAGGTGAATATGTTGTTAAAGTGACTTACGGTGAGGGAAATATCGCAGAAACCACTTTTTTGTATACTCCTAACTCTGAAGTTTTAACAACTACTGATATCTTTGAAGTAGATGCAGGAAGTAGTGGAACATTTGACTTATCTTATACCATTAGAGGTGGAACATTATCTGACATATCTGTTGATGAAAATATTTTTGGATTGATAGTGAATATTGATGCCTCTGATGAAGGAAAAATTGTTTTAGATTTGCCTAGAAAATACATAGATGCTGAAAAACAAAATGGAAAAGATGAGGTCTTTATAATCTTGATTGAAAAACAAAATGGAGATGTTATTGAAACAACATATCAAGAAGAAACATCTCATTCAGAAATCAGAACAATAACAATTGATTTTGAACCAAATGATTCAAAAATACAGGTTATTGGAACTTATGTTATTCCCGAATTTGGCACAATTGTCATGATCATTTTGACAGTAGGAATTATGGCCTCGGTTCTATTAACTAGAAACAGATTTCAAATTAAAATTTAATTTTTAGATTCAAAAGAATATTTTTCTTTGAATGGTGAAACTGCACGAAGTTCTTCAATTATTTTTTTGAGAATTTCTACAGTCTCATTAATTTCATTTTCTGTATTAAAAATTCCTACAGTTAATCGTAATGAACCTGTAATTTGTTCTAAAGAAAATCCCATTGATTTTAAAACATGTGATTCTTTTTGCGTATTTACTGAACATGCTGAACCAGTGGATGCAGCAATTCCATATTCATCTAGTTTGATAATGAGATCTTCGCCATTAACTCCAAGAAAAGTAAAATGTGCATTATTGTCTAATCTAGATTCTACATGACCGTTAAAAGTGACTTCTGGAATTTCATCTAAAACTTTTTTGATCAGTTGAGATTGAAGTTTTTTTATAAATGACATATTTTTATTTAAATGATTTTGTACAATTTCACATGCTTGACCAAATCCCACAATATTTGCAACATTTTCAGTTCCAGATCTTAGTCTGAATTCTTGTCCTCCTCCTAAAATCATAGGATCTACCTTTACTCCATCTTTGATGTATAATGCACCAATTCCTTTAGGTCCATGAAGTTTATGAGATGAAATTGATAGTAAATCTACACCTAATTCTTTAACATCTACGGGAATTTTCCCTACTGCCTGAACAGCATCCGTATGAAAAACAATCTGATTTTCATGACAAATTTTACCAATTTCTTGAATTGGTTGAATTGTGCCTACTTCATTATTTCCAAACATCACTGAAACAAGACTTGTTTTTTCAGAAATAATGTCTTTTAAATCTGATAGTTTGATCATGCCAAATTTGTCTACTGGTAGATAATCCACTTTGAATCCTTTTGAATTCAATTTTTTACAAGGTTCTAAAACTGCATCATGTTCAATAGATGTTGTAATTATATGACTAGACGGAAATCGTGATGCTATTCCATTTAGTGCAGTATTGTTAGACTCTGTTCCTCCCGAAGTTATCAAAACTTCTGCAGGATCTGCATTAATTATTGATGCAATTTGTTTTCGAGCTTTGTTGACAGCTTTACGAGTTAATCTTCCTTGTCTGTGTATGGATGACGGATTTCCATACTGCTCTTTAAGATATGGCAACATTGAATTTAATACATCATCATGAATTCGTGTTGATGCAGCATTATCTAAATAAATCAATTTGAAATCACATTAATTTTTCCAGGTTTATATCCGTCTTTATCAATTTCAATTGAAGTAAATCCAATCATCTTTAATTTTTCACTTAATTGATCTATTGTATTCTCATCAAAAATAGAAACTTTTTCTTTATCCACTTCAATTTTTGCACAACCTTGCATATCTCTTACTCTAACTTGTTTTAGATTGGTGAGTTGTTTTACTAGAATCTCTCCTAATTCAATTCGTACTAGTCTTTCTGCTGTTACCCTTTGGCCCCAAGGAATTCTTGATGCTAAACATGAATTTGCTGGTCTGTCATGTACAGTTAATCCCACCAATTTAGTAATATCTCGAATCTCTGATTTAACAAATTTAGTTTCCACCAGTGGACTTCTAATCCCGTTTTCTTTTAATGCTTGAATTCCTGGGCGATAATCTCCTAGATCATCAAGGTTGGTTCCATCCACTATAATTTCCACGTTGTGAGTTTTAGCCAATTTGATTAAATGGTCCCCTAGTTCCATTCTACAATGAAAACATCGGTTTGAGTCATTTTTGACAAATTCTTCATTTTCTAGTTCACTATAATCTAAAATCATTTGTTCAATACCTATTTCTGAACAAACTTGTTTTGCTGATTGAAGTTCTTCTTGAGACAAAGTTTTGTAATCTGCAGTAACTGCAATTGCAGAACTTCCTAGTGCTTGAAAAGCAGCATATGCAACAACTGCGCTATCTACTCCCCCTGACAATGCTATCATAACTTTACTTTTGTCTGCAAACCAATCTACTAAGTCATTTAATTTGCTCATTACGGGTCCTCTATTTTTTCGATTTCTTTTCTCAAAAATACTTCAACATCTCTAATTGGCTTATCTAGTGTTTCTGCGATATTTTTCAAATCTTCAAATTCTATTTTAAAATGAGTTTTTTGCCTGTAAATTGATTTTTTATAATTTATTTCAAAAGATTTACCTTCAAAGGTTAATGAGAAACTATGATTTGTTCTAGAAACAATAAGGCGATTTGAGTCTGATATTCTGATTCCCAAAGTACCTGTCTCTAATACCAAAATATCTGTGATGACATCAATTTTTTCATCGTCACAAATTACACTAATCAAGTTAGTTGGTCTTCCCTTTTTTGTAATTCCTGGATAAATTGAAATATCTTTTGCTCCGACTTTCATAATTTTTTCAATCAAATATCCTAAAATCTCCCCCGAAACATCATCAACATTTGTCTCAAGAATTTTCACTGAATCCATATGAGATTTTTCTTGACTACCTTGAACAATTTTTAACACATTTGAAAATAATTCAAAATTTTTCTGACCTGCACCATAACCAACTGAATTGATATTCAGTGAAGGATAATATTCCACCGAATCATTTGTCAAATTTACCAAAATACAAGCTCCTGTAGGTGTTGTTAATTCTTCATTTGCATTATTTCCCTTAATCATTAAATTAGAATTTTTAAAAATTTGGAGAACCGCACTTGCAGGATTGGACATTGTCCCATGAGAAAAACTAACAGTTCCACTTCCAACTGATACTGGCAAACAAACAATTTTTTCATCAAAAAATCTCAATTTATCACATGCAAGAGTTACTCCGACAATATCTATCAGTGTATCAATACTTGACGCTTCGTGAAAATGAACTGAATCCTCCGATGTGCCATGAATTTTAGATTCTGATGAAATTAAAGAATTAATGCATGATTCTGCAAATGATTTTGCTTTATCTGAAAGTTGTAATTCCTTTACCGAATTAATTATTGCATCTTTAACCTCAATTCCTTTTCTTTCAGAAACATTTTCATCAACTTCTAAAATTAATTCAGTTGATTCAATTCCATGTTTTTGAATTTTTTGGAAATCTATTTTGTTAATCTTTGAATTTGGAAGAAACTTTTCTATTTTTTTTATTCCATTAATAATCTCGTTTTTATCTACTCCTAAATCTATTAAAGAACACAAAATCATATCTCCTGAAATCCCTGCTATTTGGGGATCAATGACAATAACCATGATTAAAAATTATCAAAAATGCTTATAAATTCGCCTAATATTTTGTCCATTTCATTAGATTTATAATTTCAAAATTAACACTGATTTTCATGATTACAATAATTGGATCTGGTAAAGTTGGTGGAGATGCCGCCTTATTTTCAGCATTAAAGAAATTAGATGATCAAATTTTGTTACTAGATGTTGCAAAGGGATTGCCACAAGGTGAAGCCATGGATATCAACCACATGTTATCTGAGCAAGGTATTGATGTAGAAGTAAAAGGCTCAAATGATTATGAAGACATGAAAGGTTCTAACGTTGTAGTTGTTGTTGCAGGTTCTGGTAGAAAACCTGGTATGACAAGAATGGATTTACTCAAAATTAATGCTTCAATTGTAAAAAGTGTAGTTGAAAATGTAAAAAAATATGCTGATGACTCTATGATAATTCCAGTAACCAATCCATTAGACCCAATGGCATACATTACTCAAAAAGTATCTGGATTTGATAGAAGTAGAGTATTTGGTATGGGTGGAATGTTGGATTTATCCAGATTTAGACAATTTATTCATGAATCAACTGGTTATTCTAGGGATTCTATTAGAGGATTAGTAATTGGTGAACATGGAGAAAACATGCTTCCTTTACCAAGATTTTCATCCGTTTCTGGAGTTCCACTTTCATCATTCTTACCAAAAGAAAAATTAGATGAAATTGTTCAAAACACAAAACAAGTTGCAGCTAAAGTAATTGAACTAAAAGGTGCTACAGTACATGCACCAGGAAATGCAATATCTGCAATTATTGAAACAGTAGTTAGAGATAGAAAACAAGTCATTCCAGTAGCAACTTACCTTGATGGTGAGTATGGTCATTCTGATGTTACAATCGGTGTACCTGCAGTAATTGGTAAAAATGGTGTAGAGAAAATCATTGAGTTAGATCTTAATGATGAAGAAAGATCCATGTTTGATAAAGGAGTTGCTAATGTCAAAGATGCAATTTCTGGAATTGAAATCTAAGCATTTTAGTATAGATATCAATTATTATAATTATTGAAAATCCATGAAGTTTTAGAATCCGTAAAATCTGGAAAAATTTCTACTAAAGATGCAAAAAAACTTCTAACATTATATTCAATTGAAGAGGTAGAAAACTTTGCAAAAATTGATGTCAATAGAAGTAAACGCAGAGGAGTTCCAGAAGTAATTTTTGCAGAAACAAAAGAATTAGATGATATTAAAAAAATTATTAAAAAAACTTTGGAAAAAACAAATTCTGTTCTTGTTTCAAGAATCAAAAAAGATGATTACAAAAAAATACTGTTATTTGTCAAGAAATTAAAAGTCCAAATCAAGACTGGGAAAAATTCTTCAACTATTTTGATATTTAAAAAACCCATTAAATTCCATGGAGGAACTGTTGGTATTTTGACTGCTGGTACATCTGATATTGGAGTAGCTGAAGAATCTAGATTAATGTGTGAAGCAATGAATTGTAAATGTATTACAAGTTATGATGTTGGTGTTGCTGGCATTCAAAGGATATTTCCAATTTTAAAAAAAATGGTTGAGGATGATGTTGATTGTATTGTTGTTGCAGCTGGGATGGAGGGAGCCTTGGCTACTTTAGTTTCTACACTTGTAGATATTCCAATTATTGGAATTCCAACATCTGTAGGATATGGCTATGGCGAAAAGGGAATTGCAGCTTTAGCATCTATGCTACAAAGCTGTTCATTGGGATTATCTGTTGTAAATATTGACAATGGAATTGCTGCTGGTGGAATTGCTGCAAATATTGCAAATAGAGTCAATAAGAAAATTATCTCTTGATTTGAAGTTTCAGATTAGATATATATTAACCCGAACGTGATTTTTTTCAGTTTGTGTGTATTATTTACTATTACATTTGATGTTCGATCTGGGGGCTTCTTAAATGGCAACTAAGAAAAACCAAATTTTAGTTCCGGATCATGTTTATGTTCCAAAACACGAAATTATTCCTAAATCAGAAGCTGAGGAAGTTTTAAAAAAATACAATTGTAAACCAACAGAATTACCATTAATTTTTGTAAATGATCCTGCAATTTTGGGACTTGGTGTAAAACCAGGTGATATGATTAAAATCACTAGAAACAGTCCAACAGCAGGTGAAAGTCTCTATTATCGATATGTGGTGGAGATTTAGATTTGGCTGATCCTTCAAACAAACGTTGGCCAGTAATTCAGGATATTTTAAAACGTGAAGGTATTGCACGTCAACACCTTAATTCTTTTGATGAATTTTTAGAAAGAGGACTTCAAAGTATCATTAATGAAGTTGGACAAATTGATATTGAAAATGCCGAATATCCATATAAAATTCAATTAGGAAAAGTAAAACTTCAACAACCAAGAATGATGGAACTTGATGGTTCTATTACTCACATTACTCCAGCTGAAGCAAGATTACGAAATGTTTCTTATTCTGCACCTGTAATGATGGAAGCTAGTGTTGTTGAAGATGGTAAAATTTTGGAATCAAGATTTGTTCACATTGGTGACGTACCAGTTATGGCAAAATCAAATGCATGTATCTTGAATAATTTCTCTAATCAAAAATTAATTGAACATGGTGAAGATCCAAATGATCCTGGTGGCTACTTTATCATTAATGGTTCAGAAAGAGTAATTGTTGGATTGGAAGATCTTTCTTACAATAAAATAATTGTTGACAGAGAACTTGTTGGTGGAAACACTGTTTTCAAAGCAAAAGTTTATTCTTCAATTGTTGGTTACCGTGCAAAATTAGAACTTGTAATGAAAAATGATGGGTTGATAGTTGCAAGAATTCCTGGTTCTCCAGTAGATATTCCAGTTGTCACTTTAATGAGAGCACTTGGATTAGAATCTGATAAAGAAATTGCTTCAGTAGTTTCACTAGTAGATGATCTTCAAGATGAATTAGAAGGTTCATTTGAAAAAGCAGGAGATGTTCCTACATCTAAAGATGCCATTGTTTACATCAGTAAAAGAATTGCACCTGGAATGTTAGAAGAGTTCCAAATTAAACGTGCTGAAACTTTACTTGATTGGGGTCTCTTACCTCATTTAGGAAAACACCCTGAAAATAGAAAAGAAAAAGCACAATTCTTAGGTGAAGCAGCTTGTAAATTATTAGAATTAAAACTCAATTGGATTACTCCTGATGACAAAGATCATTATGGAAACAAAGTAATCAAATTTGCTGGTCAAATGCTTGCAGACTTGTTTAGAACTGCATTTAGAAACCTAGTAAGAGATATGAAATATCAATTAGAGCGTTCAGGTCAAAAACGTGGAATTAATGCAGTTGCTGCATCAATTCGTCCTGGAATTATTACTGATAAACTAAACAATGCTATTGCAACAGGAAACTGGGGACGTGGTAGAGTTGGAGTTACACAATTACTTGACAGAACAAACTATCTATCAACAATTAGTCATCTTAGAAGAATTCAATCCCCTCTTAGTAGAACTCAACCAAACTTTGAAGCAAGAGATTTGCATGCAACACACTTTGGAAGAATTTGTCCTAGTGAAACACCAGAGGGCTCAAACTGTGGTTTAGTAAAGAACCTTGCATTATCTGGAATCATTTCAGTACACGTTCCTTCTGAAGAAATTGTTGAGAAACTATATGATCTTGGAACTGTACATTTCTTTGATGCAAAAGATGATTTGAAACAAGATGGAACTAGAATATTTGTTGACGGTAGATTAATTGGATATTATAAAGATGGACTTGAATTAGCAGAATCCCTTAGAGACCTTAGAAGAAATTCAAAAATTCATCCACATGTTGGAGTTTCATTCCATAAATCTGACATTGAAGGTTCTACTAGAAGATTATATGTTAATTGTAATGCTGGACGAGTTTTAAGACCATTAATAATTATCAAAGATAACAAACCCTTACTTACTCAAGATCTCTTAGACAAAATTTCCAAGAAATTACTATCTTGGAATGATTTGTTAAGAATGGGTGTTTTAGAAATGATTGACGCAAATGAAGAAGAGAATTGTTACATTACATTAGATGAAAAAGATTCAAAAAAACATACACACCTTGAAGTATTCCCACCAGCAATTTTGGGAGCAGGTGCATCTATTATCCCATATCCAGAACATAATCAATCTCCAAGAAATACATACGAATCTGCAATGGCAAAACAAAGTTTAGGATTTTCAACACCTATGATGAATACTAGTACCTATGTTAGACAACACCTTATGTTATACCCACAAGTTCCAGCTGTTAATACAAAAGCAATGAAACTATTGGGATTAGAAGATAGACCGGCAGGTCAAAACTGTGTAGTTGCAGTATTACCATTTGATGGTTACAACATTGAAGATGCAATTGTTCTCAGTAAGGCTTCTGTTGATAGGGGATTGGGTAGAACTTTCTTCTTTAGAATTTATGATGCTGAAGCAAAACAATATCCTGGTGGAATGAGAGATACATTTGAAATTCCAAATGCTGAAGATAATGTTAGAGGTTACAAAGGTGAAAGAGCATATAGATTACTTGAAGAAGATGGTGTTGTAGCATCTGAATCCCAAGTTAAAGGTGGAGATATTTTGATTGGAAAAACTAGTCCTCCAAGATTTATGGAAGAATACCGAGAGTTTGAATCCTCTGGACCTTATCGAAGAGATACATCAATTGGTGTAAGACCTTCTGAAGCCGGTGTTATTGATACAGTTGTAATGACTCAATCAAACGAAGGTGGAAAAATGTATAAAATTAGAGCAAGAGATATGAGAATTCCAGAAATTGGTGATAAATTTGCTTCAAGACATGGACAAAAAGGTGTACTTGGAATTTTAGCAAAAGCAGAAGATTTACCTTACACTGCTGAAGGAATGTCTCCTGACGTCTTGATTAATCCTCATGCATTCCCATCAAGAATGACTGTTGGTATGATGATGGAATCCATTTGTGGAAAAGCTGCATCATTCCGTGGAAAGAGATTTGATGGCTCAGCATTTGTTGGAGAAAAAATGGATGAAGTTAAAGAAGTCATGGATGCACACAATTTCAAATATTCTGGTAAAGAAATAATGTATGATGGAAGAACTGGTAAAGCATTCCCAGTTGATGTCTTTATTGGTGTAGTATATTATCAAAAACTTCATCATATGGTTGCTGATAAAATACATGCAAGAGCACGTGGACAAGTTCAGATGTTAACCAAACAACCAACAGAAGGTAGAGCAAGAGGTGGTGGATTAAGATTTGGTGAGATGGAGAGAGATTGTTTGATTGCTTATGGTGCTTCAATGATTCTAAAAGATAGATTGTTAGATGAATCTGATAAATCTGATGTATTTGTTTGTGAAAGATGTGGTCTAGTTGCTTATCATGATGTTAAACAAAGAAAATATGTTTGCAGAGTTTGTGGGGATAAAGCTAAAGTATCTTCAGTATCTGTAGCATATGCATTCAAATTATTATTGCAAGAAATGCAAAGTCTAAACGTTGCACCAAGATTGCTCATAAAGGAGAAACTCTAAGATGTCTATTCAAGCAATTAAAGCAATTGATGGAATTAGATTCTCTGTTTGGTCTCCAACTGAAATTAGGAAATACTCTGTTGCTGAAATCACTGCCCCAGAAACTTATGATGAAGATGGAATGCCAGTTCAAGGAGGTCTTATGGATGGAAGACTCGGAACACTTGAGCCTGGACAAAAATGTCTAACTTGTGGTAACACTGCAGCTAGATGCCCAGGACACTTTGGTCATATTGAACTTGCAGAACCAATTTTACACATTGCATTTATTGATAATATTTACAAATTATTACAATCAACATGTCGTTCTTGTAATAGATTAAAGGTACCACAAGAAGATCTTAACGCATTCCAAAATATTAAAGATAAACAAGCTGCATATACCACAGTTTCACAAAAACGTATTCCTGAACAAATTATTGACAAAGCAAAGAAAGCAAAAGAATGTCCTCATTGTGGAAAAACTCAATACGAATTAGTTTTTACAAAACCAACTATCTTTGTTGAAAAAACTGAAATTGGTGAACACAGATTATTGCCAATTACAATTAGAGAAAGATTTTCACAAATCATTGACGATGATTTGTCACTATTATCATATGATCCTGTAACTGCAAGACCTGAATGGTTTATTCTTCAAGCATTACCTGTTCCACCAGTTACTGTCAGACCTTCAATTATTCTTGAAACTGGAATTAGATCTGAAGATGATCTAACTCACAAAATGGTAGATATCATTAGAGTTAATCAAAGACTAAAAGAAAGTAAAGAAGCAGGAACTCCTCCGTTAATTGTTCAAGACTTAGTTGATTTGTTACAATATCACTCTACAACATATTTTGATAATGAAGTTTCTGGAATTCCTCAAGCTCATCATCGTTCTGGACGTCCTCTAAAGACTTTAACTCAAAGACTGAAAGGAAAAGAAGGAAGATTCAGAGGTTCCCTTTCTGGAAAAAGAGTTGACTTTTCAAGTAGAACTGTAATTTCTCCAGATCCAAACTTGGATTTGTCTGAAGTAGGTGTACCTGAAGCAGTTGCAATGAAACTAACCATTCCTGAAATTGTTACAGAATGGAATATTGAAAGAATGCGAAAATTAGTTATTAATGGACCTGAAAAATTTCCAGGAGTTAATTATATTGTAAGACCAGATGGTGTAAAAATTAGATTAGACTTTGTTGAAGATCGTTCAACAATTGCAGAAACAATTGAAATTGGATATTTGATTGAAAGACATCTTGCTGATAGAGATATTGTAATGTTTAACAGACAACCTTCACTCCATCAAATGTCAATTATGGCTCACTATGTAAGAGTACTCCCTGGAAAAACTTTCAGATTACATCCATCAGTATGTCCACCATACAACGCAGACTTTGATGGTGATGAAATGAATCTTCACGTTCCTCAAAGTGAAGAAGCAAGAGCAGAAGCAATTCTTTTGATGAGAGTTCAAGACCAATTAATTTCACCAAGATATGGTGGTCCAATTATTGGAGCACTAAGAGACTTTGTAACTGGTGCATATCTGTTAACAAAAGATGACACTATCTTATCTGTTCAAGAATTCTCAAACTATGCAATGCTTGGAGGATACACTGATGCACTTCCAAAACCATCTACTAAAGCAAAAGACGGTAGCCCTGCATACACTGGAAAACAATTATTCTCATTATTCTTACCATCTGATTTCAATTATACTCTAACATCAAAATGGTCAAAAGGTACTGGTGGAAAAGCAAATGATGTTGTAATTAAAAATGGTGAATTAATCAGTGGTGTTATTGACAAGACATCAATTGGTGCAGAGGAACCAGAAAGTGTCTTACACAGAATTACTAAAGATTATGGTAACGCAGTTGGAAAGAACTTTTTGAATTCTATCTTAATTATGGTAAAACAATTCATTACTCACTATGGATTTAGTTATGGTTATGGTGACTTGGAAGTTCCAGAAAAAGATGAACAACAAATTTTAGATGACATTAGTGAAACATATGATGTTGTAGCAGACTTAACTGATCAATATGAAAAAGGAACATTGAAACTTACTAGAGGTATGAAAGCTGAAGAAGCATTAGAGGCCTACATTGTTAATGAATTAGGTAAAGCCAGAGTTAAAGCAGGTGATACTGCAAATGATTCACTTGATGACGGAAATGCTGGAAAAATTATGGCTACAACTGGTGCAAGAGGTTCAGCACTTAACGTAGGTCAGATGGCTGGAGCATTAGGTCAACAATCAAGAAGAGGTAATAGAATGAATGAAGGATATGCAAATCGTGCATTAACTCACTACAAAGAACATGATAGTAATCCTGATGCTCACGGATTTGTAAAATCAAATTATCGAACTGGATTATCTGCATTAGAATTCTTCTTCCACGCAATGGGTGGTAGAGAAGGACTTGTAGATACTGCAGTCAGAACACAACAAAGTGGTTACATGCAACGTAGATTGATTAATGCATTAGAACACATCAGATTAGAATATGATGGAACTGTAAGAGATCCTCACGGACACATTGTTCAATTCCTTTATGGTGAAGATGGTATTGATGTGCAGAAAAGTGACCATGGTGAGGCATTTAATCCAAGTAGATTAGCTGCATCACAAGCTATGATTGATTCTGGAGCAAAGGCAACAAAAGATGAAATTGAAACATTAACTAAAAAATACACCAAAACATTTAGTCCAAGATTAACTAAACTTGTTACTGACGCACTAAACAAATCCGGTCTTAGTAAATCCGGAATTGAAGCAGTATGTAAAAAAGGTCTTTCACTTTATGATAAAGCACGTGTAGAACCAGGACAAGCAGTAGGAATTGTTACTGCACAATCAATTGGTGAACCAGGTACTCAGATGACTTTGAGAACATTCCACTTTGCAGGAATTAAAGAAAGAAACGTAACATTAGGTCTTCCAAGATTAATTGAATTAGTTGATGCCAGAAAGAAACCTGTTACTCCAACTATGGATATTTACTTAGAAAAAGAGAATAAAGGAAATAGAGAAAAAGCAATTGAAATTGCAAGAAATGTTTTGCAAACTAAAGTAAGTGCTTTGATTGCAGATACTGAAACTGATTATTCTACAAACATTAAATTGATTTTAAGTGAGAACAGACTTCGTGAAAGAGGTTGTTCTGTTGCAGAAGTTGAAGCCGCACTCTCTTCTAATAAAAAATTCAAGATGGAAGTTACTGGTGAATTAATCACTTTGAATTTAGTTGAAGAAGTTGATACTGCAACTGCAATTGCAATTAGAAATAAAGTACTTAACACAACTGTGAAAGGTGTTCCAGATATTGAACGTGTAACATTAGTTCAAAAAGATGATGAATGGGTTATTCAAACAACTGGTTCAAACATTGCCAAAGTCTTAGAAGTTAAAGGAATTGATAAAACAAATGTTAGAACAAACAATGTCTTTGAAATTGCAGGTACTTTGGGAATTGAAGCAGCAAGATTTGCATTAATTGATGAACTTAATCATACATTGGGAGACCAAGGATTGGAAGTTGATAGTAGATACATTATGTTAGTATCAGACTTAATGTGTTCACGTGGTTACATGCAACAAATTGGTAGACACGGAATTGCTGGAACCAAAGATAGTGTACTTGCAAGAGCTGCATTCGAAATTACTGTACCAACAATTGCTCATGCTGCACTTGGAGGAGAAATTGAACAACTAAGAGGTATTACTGAAAATGTAATTGTTGGAAGTAACATTCCAATTGGAAGTGGTACTGTTGATTTGTACATGCAAGTGAGCAAAAAGAAATAAAATTAAGTGATAGTTATGGCTGATGAAATTTCTACATTAATGACTAGTTGCCAAGGAAAGAGTGTTTTACTTCGTTTAAGAAATAATAAAACTGTTCAAGGTAACCTGATTGACTTTGACATCCACATGAATTTGACATTAGATAATGCTGAAGACATTTCTGAAGAAAAACATTTGAGTCTTGGAAAAGTCTTGTTGCGTGGAGATAATATTTTGGCAATTTCTTTACCTACTGATAAATCCTAAAATTTATCATCAAACATTAAATCTGATTTTAATCAATTTAATCTGTGTACGAATTTTTACTGGGATTTTTTCTAATTTTAGCTCCTGTTTATGCCGAATCTATTCCTGATTATGAAAAACCTTTTGCACCAATTTATACAAATAAGCCTGAATATTCTTGGACTGATAAAATCATAATTTCTATCAATGCACCTAGTTGGAATAGTAATTCAAATCAAATCGATTCGATTGGTGAAAGTACTTCACATCCAATTAAAATTTCATCAGGTGAAAATTTTTTAAAACCATACCGATTAACTGAAACTTCATCTGGTTCTGGAATTTTTTCAGGTGAAATAATTCTCACAGGTTTTTTACATGATGTAGATGGTGATGGAATTTTTGATACAAATCCTAAAACTTCTGGCAGTGGACCTACAAATGGATTTTTACAAGTTGAAAATGATGATTCAATAACAATCTCCTTTGAATTTGCAGATGGTATTGTGTTAACTAAATCAATTCCAATAACATGGAACATGGGCGTAATACAATTTTCAAAAGATATTTTTCTCACAAGTGATTTAGTTGAAATTCGTGTAATTGATCAAGATATGAACTTGAATCCTGAAGCAATTGACACAATTACAATTGATGTCTTTTCAGATTCTGATAATGGTGGAATTCAAGTTGTTGCAACAGAAACTTCTGAACGTTCTGGTGATTTTTTAGCAAACATTAGTTTGTCAACAAATACTTCTAGTGGAAATAGACTTTATGCAGTACCTGGAGATAGTATTTTTGCAAAATACGATGATCATACTTTACCAAAACCATTTTCAAAATCTGATGAAATATCCGTTGAAACTTCTGCTACTGTTGATTACTCTGTATCATCAATTAATCGAATCCATGTTTCACCAATTTCTTTCTCTGACAGTTTTGGTAATACATTGGATTCCCTTATCTCAGAAATACAAATACAAGTTGTAGGAAAAGTTGAAAATCAACTAAACTATGATCAGGAATTTATTTATTTTTTCCAAATTAAAAATTCTGATAATTCTGTAATTTCTTTATCTTGGATTCAGGGAAAACTATCTCCTAATCAACTTTTAGATATTTCTCAATCTTGGATTCCTGAAAAATCTGAAAATTATGTTTTAGAAACTTATGTGTGGAATTCGCTAAATGATTCAATTCCTTTGAGTCCTCCTATGATAACTTCGATAATAATTAATTGATTTAATTAAATTCAAAAATAATTTTTAATTGATTTTTTATACTTAGAAATATTTTTCAATAAACCTATAAAGGACTCTCAAGACGATCGTGATAAGGAAACTACATGAGTAAAATACTTGAGAAATCATTGAAGGATGCCCGTAAAGAGAATAGATTAACTATGGGCAGTAAAGAAGTTTTGAACTCTGTAAATAATTCCAAGTTAATTGTATTATCTCAATCCGTAGACAAAAAAATGCTTGAGAAAATTGAATCTGATGCAAAAAAACAAAAAGTCCCCCTCGTAAACTTTCAAGGAACTTCAGTTGCACTAGGTAGATTGTGCGGCTTACAATTTAGAATTTCAACAATTTCATTTACATCCATTGATGAGGCAAACATCAAATCAATTTTGAACGATACAAAAACTGAGGAAAAAAATGACTAGTTGTTTTTTGACTAACCTAAGTTTAAATGAGACATTTTTGGTCTGGAGATAAAAAGGAATTCTTATGGCACAATCAATCAAACTTTCAACAGATCAAATGCGAATGATGTCGCTATTTCAAAATGTCACTGGTGCTGTTGCAAGAGATTGTATTGAAGACGAAAAACAAAATAGAGTAATTTTTGTAGTAAACACTGGAAAAATGGGATTAGCCATTGGTAAAGGTGGTATGCATATCAAATCCTTACAAAATATGGTTAAACGCAATGTTGAACTTGTTGAATTTGATGAAGATCCGGCAAAATTCTTATCTAATTTATTGAATAATAAACTAATTTCTGAAGTAAAAATAAATACACGAGCTGATGGAACAAAACAGGCAATTGTTATGGTAGACCCAAGAAAGAAAGGAATTGTAGTTGGTAGAGAAGGAAGAAATGCTGAGAAAGCAAGATTATTAGCTAAACGATATTTTGATATTGGAAGTGTATTGATTAACAGTCCTGAAAGGGCAACCATGGAGTTATAGATATGAGAAAATCACCACTTGGATTATTTGCAGGTAGAGTACTAACAACTAAAAAGAAAAAACAACGTTGGGCAATTTCTACTTTCAAAAGAAGAAAACTCGGTATTGATAAAAAAGCAGATCCTCTTGGAGGTGCACCACAAGGACGTGGAATTGTTTTAGAGAAAGTTGGTATTGCCGCAAAACAACCAAACTCTGCTATCAGAAAATGTGTTAGAGTTCAATTAATTAGAAATGGTAAATCAGTTACAGCATTCTTGCCAAGAGACGGTGCAATGAACTTCATTGATGAACACGACGAGGTTACAATTGAAGGAATGGGTGCAACACAAGGCGGTGCAATGGGAGATATTCCTGGTGTTAGATTCAAAGTTTCAAAAGTTAACGGTACATCATTACATGAATTAGTTATTGGAAAGAAGGAGAAACCAAGGAGATAGAGAAATGGCTGAAACAAAAAATTTGTTACTATTTAGAAAATGGGATTTATCAGACATTGAAGTAAAAGATCCTGGATTAAAAACTGCTATTTCATTAAGAAAACAAATCTTACCTTACACTTATGGTCGTTCAGCACTTAAACGATTTAACAAAGCCGATGTTAACATTGTTGAAAGATTGATCAACAAGACAATGCATTTCGGAAAAAAATATGCAAAGAATACTGGTAGAATGACTGGTAAAAAAGCTAAATTAATCAATACTGTAAAAACTGCTTTTGAAATTATTGAATTAAAAACTGGACAAAATCCTGTTGAGGTTTTAGTTAGAGCAGTAGAATACTCTGCTCCAAACGAGGACACAACTAGAATTGTTTACGGTGGTACTGTTTATCACGTATCAGTTGATGTTGCTCCAATTCGAAGAGTTGACTTGGCTTTGAAATTCATTGCTGATGCAATTAAAGAGGCTACATTCTCAAATCCAAAACCAATTGAGGAACACATGGCTGAACAATTAATGCTTGCAGCATCTAACGATACCAATGCTCCTTCTGTTAAGAAAAAACATGAGTTAGAACGTATTGCACAAGCATCACGATAGATATTTTACAAAATAATTTTTCACCAAATCATTATATTCTAAATTACTTGAATTTCTATCAAGTAGCCCGATAGTCTAGCGGTCAAGGATTCTGCCCTCTGGATCTCAAGAGTGGATAGGCGGAGACGGCAGTTCGAATCTGCCTCGGGCTACTGGTAATTATTTTATTCTTACTTCGTGAATCGCAGTTGCATAATCACATTTTGCTTTTAATCGCATGTATGGAATCAATTTGTAATGAATTGAATACGTATCATTTTCTTTTAGTAAAATTCCTTTGAGAACAAGTGAAACTAATCCTCTTGAAGCAATTGTGATTGTTGTATTTTTTTCCTTACAAACTTTTTCGCGTTTTTCTTGAAATTGTTTTAATGAAAATGTAATGTCGTTAATTTCTAAAACTAGTGGCCAAATTATTTCAGCCCAAACAAATCTTCTGTTTTCTGTAGCTGCTGCATATTTTCCTTTTTCACTCAACATTAATAAGATCTGCAAAAGCGGTTATAACTGAATACTTGTCTCAAAAAGAAATTCAAGAATCATTAGATTTACTAGAAAAGGATTGGGATTTTGATCCTATCTTAAGAAAATTTGTACTTGGTCAAATTACTGATGTATCTGACTATACTATCAAAGTCAAAGATGTAGTTTTTCATGTCCCATTTCTTAATTCAGAAAAAAAATATATTTTATGGAAATGCTTTTGGCCTGATTGCCATAATTGCTGTGATAGACAAGGTAGATTGCCATTAACTTCTGATGATTTAATTACAATTGGGAAGGGATTGAAATACAAAAACACTGCTGAATTTATCAAAAATGAAACACTAACTGTCACTTATGATGAACCTGGACCATCTGGTCAAATGACAACAATGACTACCATTAATCTCAAAAGAAAAACTGATGAGACTCCAGAAGAAGATGGAACTCACATTTCATGTAGATTCTTAGATGATAAGGGAGGCTGTAGCATGCATCCTGACAGACCGGGAGTATGTTATCTATACCCATTTGCTAGTTGGCTAGAAAATGAGGGAGGCAAAGCACGTGTACATGCAACTTATCAATTTACAGGTGATTGTCCTGGATTTTATCTTGCAGACAATTTGGATCAAATGAAAGAAGAACTACAAGCATATTCTACAACTATCTATGATTACAACATGGCAAGTAATAGAACAAACCGAGAAGGATTTAGTTCTGTTAGTTTTTCTTAGAAAAAAACCATACTTGTTAAAAGAAACAATTACTCAACATAACCATGGAAAATTTAAACATTAGAGAATCTATTTATGATGACATTCCATTACTTTTAGAATTACTATACGAACTTGGAAGACCAAAACCACAAAACGAAAATGAAATTGAATCTTTTACTAAACTGTTAAAAAATTACATCGATGATAATGATAAAAAAATTCTAGTTGCTGAAATTAATGATTCCGAAATTATTGGCTTGATAAGTTTGGTATTTTTATCACGGTTAAACCAAAAAACATTAGAATTGTATGTGCCTGAATTGATTATTTCACAACAGTATCACAATCAAGGAATTGGGAAAAAATTGTTAAATTCATCAATTGAACTTGGAAAAGAAAAAAAATGTCATAGAATAAGACTGGAATCTGGTAATCAACGTGTTGAGTCTCACAAATTTTACGAGCATTTGGGGTTTGAAAATTCTAGTATGTTTTTTACAAAAAATCTTTAAGATTATGCTTTAGCAACTTTTAGTAAATCTGCAATTCTAATATCCATCCCAAATCTATCTTCGTTCTTTTTCATGTATCTGAAAATTGCCAAAAAGTCAGGCAATGCTTTCAAAAAGTTGAAATCTTTGTGAATCTTTGCTCTGACAAAATTGAAAACTTTGGCATAAACTTTGTAGTGTTTTTCTACAGCTTTTTCATATGCTGCAAAGTCATGCATATTTTCAACAAAGATATCTACACATTGCATTGATGGAATAATTCCTTCACCAAGTAGAGCATAAACTGTTCCAATTGATTCACCAACACCTACAACTTTACCTGAGTAGTATGGTTTGCATCTATCTGGTGTTGCAAGTCTGATTGGACGTCCTTTAGTTTTTAGAACTTTACCGCCGTGTTTTTTAAGAAATGCATCTGTTGCTTTAATGTGGTTTTTATTATAATCTCCTGCTCCAATGTGTGCCCATTTCTCACCTAGTGGGAAATACCAAAAGTATCCAGACATTCCTGGGAAAGGTTCAATGTAAAAGTCATCATATGGAACTCCGTTTTCATATTCTACTTTGTATTCATAAGTTGGTAAAAAGAAATCTTCTTTCATTTTTGGCAAATATACTCTATGGAATCCAGTACAATCAACTATCATGTCGTATTCTTTTTCAAGTTCTTCTTTTTTTGGTGGGTTACCGTAAATTATTTTTGAATCTTTGATGAAATCTTTGATTAAAGCTAATTTGTCATATGTACACATTCCATGTAATCCTATATCGAATTTTACATCGTCATTCATTTTGACATGCATATTTTTTCCTTCATGAATCAAAAAGTCATCAAAATTTCTTCCAGTCTTTTTACAAAATTCACGTAAAACTGGTTTGATTGTCCCCCATGCACAAATTGAGTCATGTGCTTCTTCAGATTTTAATTCATATCCTGTAACATCATGTTCAGAGTCCTTTAGTCTGGCCATTAGATAACTTCCAGCTACACCCATTCCCATTACTGCTATTTTCAAGATACTTTGCAACTTTCTATCTCTAATAAATAGACTATCTGAAATCCAATTCTGTGACACTAGTTTGATCGATTTTTGGCACTAGTAGGATTGTGTAGTCTTGGTTATATACCAAAATCAGCTTAGGATAGTTACAAGAACAAGTCTGTCATCTACAAACAATCGTTTGGGATCTTAAGACGAACACTGTCACCAGAAAAGGAACACTTGCTGGTCTTAAGTGGCATGGGCTCTCATCGTATACCTAGCGGTAATGATCTTAAGTCCAAAAACTTCTTTTTTTTACTTTATTTTTGAAAAGGGATAATGTCTATGGAAATTATCTCAAAATAATGTGAACAATTGGTATAATTGCAATTGTAGTTGTTGTAGGGATTTTCATTGGAATAATTGCAACTGCTGATTATGGTGATTTTGTTAAAGAAAGGGAGTTAAGAAATCTGGAACTATCATACTATGAATTACAACAAAAAATTAAACAATGTGAGGAACTATCTGGTTATTCCCAAGATACATGTAAAGAAGAATTAAAAAGATTTGAAGCATCTCATGAAAAAATGATTCAAAGATATGAGGGCTTTACAGGTCTTGAAGTTTATCAAATGGCAAAGGATGGAAAAAATTCTCTACTTCAAAGCGATGAGTTTTGGAATACATATGAAGAACAAATTCAAAATTGTCGTGAAACCTGGTTAGGTGATGAGGAACAACTCAATTCATGTATACAACAGGTTCATGTTGATTTAGATGTTGATAATTAATTTTTTTAAATTTTCTTTTATTGTCCTGAAATTAAATCCCATACAAATCCAATTATTTCTTTAATCATATGGTACATTTACCAAAAAGTAGTTAATTTCGTGGGTAAATTACGCATGACCTTGATCGAACCTGATTTTGACACATCTGATTAACTCTAAATTTTACAATCAGTACTGTTGCGAGGGATTTGTAAGATTTGCAGAGGATTCACCATACTACAACTAACTAAAGTAAGCATTCCTTATGATTTAGAAATTAAGTATGCTTATGTTTGCTCTACTTGTAAAAATCGCTATTAATTATTCAATTAAGATTGCTGGTTTGAATGGTCTTGCGTGTCTAGCTTTGCCTTTTGGATCATAGATGTTCTCATCAGTTGCTCCAAACACTTCAATATCTACTCCAAATTCTTTTTTACCAATACTTGATAGTTCTGCAGATAAGAATTGTTTTTCATCAAATTCTTCAGATTCTAATTTTGTTGATTTAATTTCTTCAGATTCTGAATGTAAATCTTTGATTACTTTTTGGATAAAGTCTGGCATCTTTTTAGCATCTGTAGTTTGAGGATCAGCAATCAATTCTTTCATTACTACTCCCATATTGTTTTGACCTCCTACCATAATTCCTAGAATTTTTCTATAAACTTTAGATTTGAATTCATCAGAGTTTACATAAATTACAATTTTTTGTGGAGTAATTTTTGTAACTTTTAAAATATTTGCAATATCATCAACTGTTGATTTTAGTAATTCTTCAGATTGAATTGATGTTGCATCAACACTTTCTTTTGAAAATTCTGGCCATTTTGATTTTGATACAAGTTCGGTATATCCTAGTTTTTCCCACATCTCTTCAGCTACATGTGGTGCAAATGGAGACAACATTGCAACTCTTGATGAATAAATTTTATGTAATATTCCTGAAACATTGTCTCTTCCTTTAGCCTCTACTCTCTTTGCATACCAGCCTAAATCCGATTCAAATGAAAATAAAATATCGTGCAATCCCTCTCTTAGCCTCATTTTCTCTACAGCTTCTGTAACTTGGGCAATCATGCCTTGAGTTTTTGATAAAATCCACTTATCTTCAGCCTCCAAATCGCCTACATCTGATGCTTTGAGGCTGCTGCACTCCTCTAGCAGTGACTCTAGCTTGCTTTGAATGCCTGTAACACTATCCATATTGAAATCTGCATCTTGAAGTAGTTCTGCTGATGAGATAATTGCTAATCTAATTGGATCTGCACCATGATCTTTGATTGCAGTTCGAAGTGGAATGATATTTCCCATACTCTTACTCATTTTTGCACCATCCATCATCACTGAACCGTTTACAACAATTTCTTGTGGCCATAATTTTTTCTCAAATATTGCAACATGGTTTAAGACAAAAAATGACAAGTGGTTTTGAACTAGGTCTCGTCCTGAATGTCTAGAGTCAACTGGATAAAAGTATTGGAATTCTTTTTTGACCATACTAATTACATCTTCAGATAATTTTGATGTACTAACAGCTAGCGACATGTCTCCTTTATCTAGTAAAATATAATCAAAGAATTCTTTTGTAAGATTTTTAGGTTTTAGTGTTCCATCATTTACAAATCTTGACATGGTATAGTATGCCATGTAAATTACACTATCAGATAAACTCTCAACAATCCAATCATTATCCCAAGGTAGATTTGTTCCCAATCCTTGTTGTCTTGCACATGCTCTTTCGTGTAACCAATCAATTACTTCTTTGAATTCTGTTGTAATCTTATTTGGTAAAATATTCATTTCATCAAAACAATTTCTAGCAGTTTCTTTCCATTCTTCATCTCCATAATTCAAAAACCATTGATTGTTCAAAACTTTAACAACACATTCAGTTCCACAACGACATTTGACTGGAGCATTTTCAAGTACTGGGAATTTTTCTAGATGTTTATTTTCCATTAGCCAGTCTCTGACTTTGTTTCGTCCAAACTGAACCTTCTCATTTTGGAAATCTCCACATTTGTCATTTAATTTTCCATCTGTGAATTCTTTGAGATACAATTCGTTTGTTGCTTCCTCTAATTTTTGGTCTGATTGGTCTGATACTCCCATTTTCTCACAAATCTCTTTTGCTGGAATTTCTCCATACCCTTCTGTAGAAATGATTGGAATAGGCTCAATTTTTGAGGCTAATTCGTGATTTTTAGCCTTGAGGTCCATTAATGCCTGGTAATCCTTTGGTGCGTGGGCTGGAACTGACATGACTAGACCTGTTCCAATTGCAGGCTCTACAAATTCTGCTTCTAAAATTGGAATCTCTTGATTGTTGTGTAATGCTGTAGCATATTTTCCAATTATTTCACTTCCTGCAATGTCTCCTTCAATTGTAATTTCTTTTCCAAAGAATTCAATTTTCTTTGCACATTCTTCTGAAACAATCCATTTTTCATCATCAGCTTTAATTTTTTTATAAATGGTATTTGGATTAACCCAAAGATTAGTAATTCCAAAAATTGTTTCAGGGCGAAGTGTTGTTACTGGAAAAATATATTCTTCAAACTTGAATTTTACAAGATGATTTTTATCATCAATTTTTGGTTCAACATCCCCCATTGTATCGTGTTGTGATACTGGGTTTTGATCACGTGGACACCATCCAACTGGATGTGATCCTTGAATTATTTTTCCATTTTCTTTTAGTGTTGTAATTTGCCATTCAATAAATTTTTGATATCCTGGAACAATTGTAGTAAATTCTCTTCTCCAATCAATAGAGTAACCCATCTCAATCATTCCAGCTTTAATTTCTTCATGGAAATAATCTGCAATCTTTATTGGTTCAACAAATGTTTTGATGTCTTCTTCTGGAACATGATAGATGTTTCGTAATCCATCAAGAATTTCTTTTTCTTGTGATTGGATTCTTTTTGCCATTCCTAAAACTGGAGTACCTGTATAATGGAATCCCATTGGGAATAATACGTTGAATCCTCTCATTCGGTAAAATCTTGAATGTACATCAGCTAGTGTGTATGTTCTTCCATGTCCAATATGCTGTGGTGAATTTGGATATGGATATGCAACTGTAATGAATTTTTTTGGTTTGTCATTTGGATTTGTTTCAAAGTCTTTTGACTCATCCCATTTGGCTCGCCATTTAGTTTCAATTTGGTTCCAGTTAATTTCCATTTTTCATTTATCCTAAAATCATTGATTTTGCTTTTTGTATTGCTTCGTCTTTTTTAGATGTGTCTTTACCTCCGCCTTGAGCAAATTTAGCATCACCGCCACCAGAACCCCCTAAAATTGAGGCTATTTCTTTGGCAATTTCACCTGCGTTTACGCCTGATTTCTTGCCTGCAAATATCATTACTCGTATAGTTGGACCGGCCTCAAAAATTCCACAAAATGCTGCAGTATCATCTTTAGCAACTAGTTTCTTGCCAAAGTTTTGATTGAAATAATCATCATAATTATTACTAGCTGTAAAGCAAAGTTTTCCTTTACTGTTGATTTCTTCAGAGTCTAATGATTCTCCTGCTAAAATTTTCTCTATGAATACTGGGATTTTCTCTCTTGCTTTGTCTTTGTTTTCTTCTCTTTGTTTTTCTAATTGTTGTTTTTCAATTGCTTGTTGTTCTTTTCTCTTTGATTCTTCTTCTTGTTCTTTGACATATTCAAATGCATTTGGTCCTGATACAAACTCTAAACGAACAACTCCATCTTGAATTCTCTTTGTTTTTGTAATTTTGATTAATTCTATATCTCCTGTATTTTTTACATGAGTTCCTCCACAAGCTTCAATGTCTTTATCTTCAATTGACACAATTCTTACAGATTTTACTGGAACAACTCCCCCTTGATAAATTCTAAATCCGTACTGTTGTTCTGCAGTTCCTCTATCAAAGTATTCAATTTTGACAGGATAGTTGTCTTTAATCATTTTATTTGCTGCATCTTCGATTTGTTTTACTTGTTGATCATTAAGTGAAGAGTGATGTGTAATGTCTAATCTTGCGTGATCATCATCTTTGAATGCAGAGTGTTGCCAAACCCAGGATCCTAAAACACTTCTAGCTGATGTATTGATGATGTGAGTACTTGTGTGGTTCTTTGTAATGTTAGAACGTCTTGTTGCATCTACTTTACACTGTACAGTATCTCCTTCGTTTGGAATTCCACCTTTTAATTTATGAACAATAATGTCTGCATGTTTATCTACATCAACTACTTCAAACTCTGCGATACTTCCATGGTCTGGTTCTTGACCTCCTCCTCTGGCATAAAATGATGTTTTGTCTAATACCACTTGGTCGTCAAATACTTTGATTACTTTAGCCTCAAATTCCATTGGGTCATCTTTGTAAAATAGGGTTTCAGTCTCTGGAAGTTTTTCTAATGGTAATTCTGTAATTGCTTTTTTCTTTTCTGATTGGTGTAAATCTGATAATTTTGAGTAAAATGATGATGGAACTTCAGCAATTGCATCAACTTCTTTTAGATATTCTGGAGTAATTCCATCTGATTCGTAAAACGTAATGAGTTCCTCCACTGTTGGAGTGCCTTTTTCACGAATTTTCTCTGCTTTTTTCTTCATGTGTACCTTTGATTCTTCATATCTGGCAGATTCTATTTTGAGAATTTGTTTGACATCTTCTCTTTTCTCGTTGAGTTCTGGATAGGTGTCTTTTAGATAATCAATATGTGTATCAATCAAGTCATCAATGTCTAGTTTGAGATTTAATTTACCCACTGTTGCATTTATTCTTCGTAACATCATTCTAAGATTATATCCGCCACCAACATTACTTGGTAGTGCCCCATCTGTAATTGCAAAAATCAATGTTCGTAGATGATCTGCAATTAGATACATTCCTTCCATTGGTGTAATCATTTTTGTTAATTGTGAATCTGTAATTCCTGCATTCTTTATTGCAAGACGTCTTACTTCGTTAAGATCATCGTAGTGATCAATTTCTTTTGCAATTTCTGTAAAGTACTTTCGTAAAATTTCTGAGTCTGAATCTATTCCAATTTTGTTAAACAATTTTTCATTAATTGGTCCAAAACAACAATCATAGGCTGTAGGTGTGCCCATTGTAATCCATGCAAATCTTTCTAGTCCTGCTCCCATGTCAATTACTCTTTGATCTAGTGTTGTATGTTGTCCTAGTTCGCCTTGGAATTCCGTAAATACTGCATTTCCTAATTCTAATCCTCTTACAAAATATTCAAGTGATGGACCAAAAGAACCCCCACCGGCCCATACATCTTCTACAAAAACCACTTCTTCTTTCTTAATTCCAAATTGATCAGTTAGTAATCTATAATCCAAATCAACACATTCATCTTTCCAATATCCTTGATTGTTTGGAACACTGTGTTGTCCAATCATACAAAAACTTGAAAAATGTCTTCCAGTAACTCCTACATTCTCCAAGTCTTTGAATCTCAAACATGTTTGTGGAACTACTAATGGGTTTGCAGGAAATTCAAAAACAACTTTTGAACCCATAATTCTCTGAAAATCCACAATCGATGCAATTGTAAAATACAAATCATCACGCCATCTACATACTACAGGATATCTGCTAACTGATGTATGATTATTTTTTACAAAAAATTCTTCAACTTGTTTCCAAGATTGTGTATAATCAAATCTCTTAGATGTTGGTGGTTCTCCAATGAATGAATATGTGTCAGTACCATCATCTGGACAAAGTGTTCTATCTGCATCTAAAGTCCAAAAAAATCTCCCACATTTGGAACATGATTTTCTGATAAATCCTTGTTCTTGAAATAATTTGACATTATAGTACTTGTCTGGATCTGAGGAGAATTCTTTTAAAATCTGATTTTTATCCAACGATGTGCATGCCTCTTTCCGATATTAAGTATTGTCGATTAATGATTACATTAAATACAATCAATCTTTTATCTTAATCATGTTTGGAAGCAAACCTAAACTCAAAGAGGGCACTCATATTTTCTCAGTTAAAAAAAATGGTGATTATAATGACTTTATTTTTGCTGTAGTTAGCGGGGTAGATGGCCGAAAAGTGGGAGTTAATGGTGTAATTGTAAATCCAATTGGTCTCAAAAATAAGATTGAACAAGGTAAAACTGGTGAAAGATCTCAAGAAATCCTCAATCATCCAACTCCTGATAATGTTGTTTTGGCATTGGTCTATAGAGTAGAGTCTGAAAATTTTGCAGATGTTTTAGATCTTGATGTTGATAAATGTGATATTCTTCCTCCAAAAATTTATGCAGTCTTGGATGGTTGGATTCGTGAATCAATTCCAGAATTCATCAATACTGTTTTGTCTTTACCTCCAGGTAGTGAAAGAGATGAAGCAAAAAGAGTTTTGAGAAATAGGAAGGATACTTTAACTGATCCAAACTTGAAGAGAACTTTATACGCTGTTTGTAGAAGTTTGAAAATTTTAAATTAGATTTTTTCAGGCGTCACTTCGCCATAGTTTTATATTATGCCCTAAGAGATTCATGTTACAATGGAATATGTTTACGCTGCTTTACTTCTTCATAAACTAGATAAAGAAGTTAACGAGGCAAACCTCAGTTCAGTTGTTAAAGCATCTGGCGCTGAAGTTAATGAAGCCCAAGTTAAATCACTAGTTGCAGCCTTAGCTGATGTTGACATCAATGAGGCAGTTAAAGCCGCACCTGTAGCAGTTGCAGCAGCCGCACCGGCAGCAGACGCAGCAGCAGCAGATGCACCAGCAAAAGAAGAAAAGAAAGAAGAACCTAAAAACGAAGAAGCAGCCATGGAAGGACTCTCATCCTTATTCGGCTAAGCAACTTTATTCTTTCACCTTAATTTTATACTTATTTTTAATTAATCTTAATTACTCTGTTTACCATTTTTCTATTCGTTGACAGAATTCTCTTTTAGTACTGAATTTTTTATCTATGTTTTAGATCTATTTGGTACTGTATCTTTTGCTATTACTGGAGCCTTTAAGGCAATTGAGAAAAAATTTGATGTTGTAGGAATTTTGTTACTTGCAACTATTACTGGAGTAGCAGGTGGTACAATAAGGGATGTTGTGTTGGGCAGGGTTCCAAATTCTATTGTTGATCCTGCATATGTGATAGCTACTATTGCTTCAGGAATTGTAATTTTCTTTTTGTACTCTAAATTAAAAAAACATTGGAATCTATTTTTGAAATTTGATGCAATCGGTCTTGGTGTTTTTACAATAATTGGAGCAACTTTTGCATACAATATTTTTGGATTGAATTTTTTGGCCATTTTACTAGCAGGTATTTTGACTGCTGTTGGTGGTGGTATATTGCGAGATGTATTTGTCAATCAATTCCCTATAGTATTTGTAAAAGAATTCTATCTATCTGCTAGTTTCATTGGGATTGTAATTTTTTCAGTACTTTTGTATTTTACAGAAGAAATCTATGTTGCAACAATTCTTGGAATTGTTCTAACTACTGCATTGAGACTAATTGCAATAAAGTATAATTGGAATTTACCTAAAGTAAAAAATACTGATTCTTAGGCTGGTGTGTAGTCTTTTGCTTGACCTGCTAAGCCTTTAGCTTGTGCATCTGCTTTTTGTAAGATTTGTTCTTTTGTTTCATCTGTCATGAAACCAGATTCAATAGATACTGAGCGTGCAGATTGTGCTGCTTTTGTAAGAATTTGTGTTACATTATCTGCAGTAATATAGCCTGCTTCAATTGATAGTGAAACTGCTTCTTGATGGAATTGTGCAAACAAGTCTCTAGTTTTCTCAACATCAACTATCATTTCTTCTTCAGTGTATTTTAGACCCCCTTCAACTGCTGAATAGAGTGAAATTCCTGCTTCTACTGGTTTGATATCTAATTTACCTAAAATTGCTGCTAATTTTTCATTAATTGCATCGCCTTTCTTTGCTGGTGTTGTTTCTTTTGCAATCCAAATTGTTCCTTGATCAATCTTTGTTGGAATTCCTGCCTCTTTGAATTCTGTGAGCATTGGTCCTGGTGCAATTCCTGTATTCTTCTCTGGAACAACAATATCGATACTTGCAATATCTCCACTACGTGCACCCATCATGACTTTGTTTTTACCTAGTAACACATTGAGTTTGAATGGTGACATGTTTGTAAATATGAACATAATCTGACCTTTTAGTTCTGTAGAAATTTCTTTCATTCCTGGAATGTCTGATGATTCAAGTGCTTTTCGTGCAACTTTATCTTTTACACAAACAAATTCTACTTCACCTTTCAAAGTTTTTCTTAATGGTAAAATTTGCGTTGAACGAACTTTGTTCATTTGAATAATTGAAATGGTTTTGTATTTTTTTGGTAACTCTACTAATTGTTGATACATTTCCGTTTTTCTTTTTGGATATGTAGTTCTATTTTCATGCATACTTCTTCTTTATCTCCTGTACTTGTTTTACTGGTTTACCCATTGTAGTTTTTATCATAACTTTTTTAATATTTTTTTCACCGTTTGGTAATTTTTTCTCAATTGCATTTAGAACAGTATGTGCATTAGTTGCTAAATCTGCATCTTCCATTGACTCATCACCAATTTTACATGAGATTGATAATGATGCTCTTGTTCTAACTTTGACTGATGTTCTAAATCTTGCTAGAAATGCATCGATAGGTGCGTTAAATGGAACTGGTGTTGGCATTTTTCCTCTTGGACCTAAAAGTTGACCAAGTGCTTTACCAACTGTTGGCATAATTTTTGTATCTGCCAAAAAGAAATCATATTTGTTAATGAATTTTCTAGATTCTCTTTTGTTAGCTTCAAATTTTGCTAATTCTTCATTTCCGATTACTGAATCTGCATTTGCTGCTTTTGCTTTTTGACTCATGTCACCAGTAGCAATTACACAAACTGTAGCAGGAGAATTGGTTTTTGGAAGTTGAACTACTTCATTAATTGCAAATCCTTTCTTAACATCAATATCTTTGAAATTGATAATCAGCTCTACTGATTGCTTAAATTTCATTTTTTTAGTCTCCTCTTTTGCTTTTGTTACTACTTCTGCCAATTGTGCTTCTGTAATCATTACGAACAAATTCCAGAAAACCTACTTAAAATCGTTTAGAGATTAACCCTCCTGACTCTCATTTATTTTAAAAAATTTCCTTTTTTTACATGAAATAATTGCAATTTAAAAGCAATTTTTGACAAAAATTATAGATATATTAAATGAGAACCAATCTTTTCATCATATTGCATCGATTTGATGACCTTGACATGAAATTACTCTATGAACTAACTAAAGATGGATCTATTTCTGTTCCAATTTTATCAAAAAAACTTGGAATCAATGCATCTGTTTTGTATAGTAGGATTAAACGGTTAATGAAAAAGAAACTCATCAAAAAATTCACTGTTGATATTGATCAATCTTTGTTGGGATTTGGAGTTAAAGCTTCAGTAGGAATTAATCGTGATCCAAAATTAAAAGAAAAGATTCATGATAAATTTATGGAAATTGTTGAAATTGTTTCTATTTCTGAAGTAACAGGTAGATTTGATATAATGATTGAGATATATGCCAAAAATCTTGAAACCTTACACTCTGTAGTAATTGAAAAAATTGGAAAAATAGAAGGTGTTCAAAATACTGAAACCTTTGTAGAATTACAAAAAACCGATAAAGATCCTGTTTATCTTATTGAATAATTATTGGAATTTTTGATCCCATTTACCTTCATTGATTTCTGCAGTAATCTCTTTTGGAGTCTTTCCTTCTACTTTAACTCCTAAAGCTACACATGTACCAATGATGGTTTTTGCAACTGATTTTAACGATGATGCATAAGATTTTTCGAGTTTTGTATTTGCTACTTTGACAATTGAATCCATTGTAACATCCCCTACCCATTCTGTACCTGAAGTACCTGAGCCTTTTTGAATTCCTGCTTCTTTCATGATTAATGCAGCAGCAGAAGGAATGCCAATTTCAATTTCATATTTTTTTGTATCTGTATCTACTACAACAGTTACAGGAACTTTCATTCCCTCGAAATCTTTAGTTTTTTCATTAATTGCTGAGATAACTTCCATGATGTTAACTCCTAGAGGGCCTAATGCTGGACCTAATGGTGGACCTGCTGATGCTCCTCCTCCAGTTACAAGTGATGATACTTTTTGTTCTCCCATGTTAAATCAGCTTAATCCCGAAAATTTAATCCTTCCTAAGCTCCACTCGAGAGTTTAAGATAATTTGCATCTACAGTTACTGGTAATTGATAAGATGCATCAAGTAACACAACTGTTGCTTCTTCTTTATCTGCATCTATTCTAGTAATTGTTGCTTTCATTCCTTTGAATGGTCCGCCGGTAATTTCAATAACGTTATCTACTGCTAATGTTGAAACCGTTGATTTCTTGACAAGGTAACCTTCGATATCTTTGAATTCTAATTCTCCTCTTAATTGACCACGAATATGTCTAACTCCCTCTACTGCCATATATGCATCACTTGGATTGATTGCTTCTATTACTACATATCCTTTAAGATTGTCAACTAGTAAAACTGATTGAATGTTAATTTGATTGGCATTTGCTTTAGCTTCTAATAATCTCATTACCACTTTTTCTTGACCTCCTGTGGTTCTAATTGCAAATAAATGTGATTTAATTTCTTCAGACAATTTTATCGACCAAACGTTAGTACCGAAAACACAAATTGAATTGTAAATCCAATTGCACCTACTCCGAGAATTCCTGTTAATACTAATCTGAGATGTTGTTGATATTCGTCTTTGTCTGGCTTTTTTGCCATCTTCATAGTATTAGACATATTTTTCAAAGTCTGTTTCGGGTTCATTGGTGGAAATTAATATGGTGTACTTATAATCCTTATCTCATGGAACTACTCATTGCATATCGAGATGACCCTGCAGGTTACAATATGGCAAATTTTCTTTTAAAAAACATGACTTTGGATGGGGATGTTTTTCGAGGTGATTTTTATGATTTGATCATCATTTCTACTCCTACAATTTCTGCTGACTGGCTAGAAGAAAAATATGATTATGATGGCTTTGTATTTTTGTCAAAACATGCTGCAGAATCTGGAGTTTTGGCATTGACTTGTCATAGTACTGGAAATTTCTCTGATGCAAAATTTGGTGGGAATGACAGACAAGTTGCTATTCCTCATCCAGATCTTCAGAAACGTTATCTTCAAACATTACAAAAACACCAATCTAATTTTTCAGAGTTTCAAATTACAATTGAAGCAACTCATCATGGACCAACTGGATTAACTAAACCAACTATCTTTATTGAAATTGGTACTACCCAAAAACAATGGAATGATGTATCTTTATGTGAATCTGTTGCAAAATTGGTTCATCAAGTTTTTACTAATAAGATAACTGAAAATCCTGTAGCAATTTGTTTTGGTGGGACTCATTACTCTACAAAATTCACTCATGAATTATTAGAAGGAAAATTTGCTCTTGGAACAGTAATTCCAAAACATGCCTTAGATGAATTAGATGAAGAATTATTTTCCCATATCATATCACAAAATAAAATTGCAAAATTTGCTCTTTTAGATTGGCGTGGACTAGGAACAAACA
Source organism: Nitrosopumilus sp. Nsub (assembly GCF_001541925.1). Lineage (GTDB taxonomy): Archaea > Thermoproteota > Nitrososphaeria > Nitrososphaerales > Nitrosopumilaceae > Nitrosopumilus. Next base: position 61,104 of record NZ_LQMW01000019.1, on the reverse strand, counting down.
AACAAAAAATTCTTGAACTTCTCAAATCTACTTCACTTGAGATAATAAAATTATGAATCTTGAAAAAAGAGTTTACAAAAAATTACTTGATGTTCCTAAAGGTCAAATTACTACTTATGGTGAATTAGCAAAGGCTGTTGGATTAAAAAACGGTCAAAGAGTAATTGGAAAAATTATGAATAACAATCCTTATCCAGTAATTGTTCCATGTCATCGCGTTGTAATGTCAACTGGAAAAATTGGTGGTTATGCTTATGGTGAACATATCAAAACTAAAATGCTAAGTGATGAAGGAATAGAAATCAAAAATGGCAAAATTACAAGTTTTGATAAAAAATTATTTAGATTCTAATCTTTTCTTTTGGTTTTAATTTCTTCCATCAGAGTTCTCAGGTGAGCCTTGTTTCTGACAGTATTTCCACCTACTTTTTTGTATAATGTCCAAAATTCTGGATTTGTTAAATCCTTTCTATCTTTTGCTATTTTTAATAATCTTCTAAGTGAACGAACTTTTGCAACATAAACTTCTTTTTTACCAACTCTTGCACCTTTTCTACCTTGTTTGGAACCTTGAGTTGTTCCTCTTTTGTTTCTTTGATTTAATTTGGTTTGTGCTCTACCTCTTGATGTTCCAGTAAATGGTTTGATTTGAATTGTATTTGCAGTGATTAAACTTCTAATATTTTGTCTAGTAATTGCATCAGCAATATCATCTAAGTGATCAGTATCAAATCTAATTCTGTGAATTCCTACTCCAGTAACTCTGGATGCAAGTCGTTTTTTATCTTTAAGATTTATTGGCAATTACACTCACTCTTGCATTAAATATTTTAAATTTGTTTTCTACTGCTTTAACAACAATTTCTTTTCTCTTTTTAGTACCAACACCATGTCCTAATCTAACTCCATCTTTCTTTGGGTCTAATTTTTCTAAATCTGAAATATTGTAAACTAGATTATCTGTAAATCCTGAAGGATGTAATCCTCTTGCATCTTTAGGTCCACCATATCCAACTTTAACTAAACCTGGACGTCCTCTACTTTTTTGCTTTCTTTGGTGGTGATCTATTCCTTTTGGTTTTCTCCAATTAGTTTGAAGTCTAACATATCGCCAACTTTCTGGTCTGACAAAATCAGGTTTGTTTTGTTTTACTTCCTGTCTTTTCTCGATCTTTTCTTTATTGATTGGCATGGAACTAAGTCTTGGATTTTGGAATAAATACGTTCCTCGACCTCAAAAAATACTCATGGTAAAGAGATAATAAGGAAAATCTAGGCGGATCTAAATATTATATGGCCCTCGATTATGCTCAAAAACACACAATTTGGAGATTTAACTATTGACAGAATTACTTGGAAGAAATGCAACTGAGAACTTTTTGTCACAATTGAATGATTTTGGCATAAATCCATCTAAAGTTCATAGAAATTTACCTACTGATGAAATGGTGGCAATTTCTGTAGATAGAAAAGAAGGTGTTGTTAATTCAACTGGGTCTCTATCAGTAAACACTGGAAAATATACTGGTAGATCCCCTGATGATAGATTCATTGTATATGATGATAAAACACATGATACAATCGATTGGGGAAAAATAAATCATCAATTCCCAAGTGGTAAATTTGAAAAACTTTTTGAAAAAATGAAAAAATTTGTTGATAACAAAGAACTTTTTGTATTTGATGGTTTTGTTGGTGCTGATCCTGAAACTCGTTTACCAATTAGAGTAATAAATGATCATGTTTGGCAAAATATGTTTTCTAGTAATTTGTTTATTAGACCAACAGATGAAGAACTAGAACAACATAAACCTGAATTCACAATTTTATGTATTAATGACTTTTTAGCTGATCCTGAAATTGATGGAACACGTACTGATGTTTTTATTTTAATTGACTTGACAAGAAAAATTGTTTTGATTGGTGGAACTGAATATGCAGGTGAAATGAAAAAATCCATGTTTGGTGTAATGAATTTCTTATTGCCAGACCGAAACATCTTCCCAATGCATTGTTCAGCAAATATTGGCGAAAATGGTGATACTGCATTATTCTTTGGTTTGTCTGGAACCGGAAAAACAACTCTTTCTGCTGATCCAAATCGAAAATTGATTGGTGATGATGAACATGGTTGGTCTGATAATGGAACTTTTAATTTTGAAGGAGGCTGTTATGCAAAGTGTATTAATCTTAGTCAAGAAGCAGAACCAGAAATTTGGAATGCAATTAAGCCTGGTGCACTTTTAGAAAATGTTGTTTTAAATGATAATGTACCTGATTATGATGATAACTCTTTAACTGAAAATACTCGTGTTGGTTATCCTTTAGATTTCATTCCTGGTGCAGTAATTCCTAGTGTTGGAGGAAATCCCCGTGTTATTGTATTTTTGACTGCTGATGCTTTAGGCGTTTTACCTCCTGTTTCTCGATTAACAAAAGAAGGAGCAATGTATCATTTCATGTCTGGTTACACTAGTAAATTAGCAGGCACTGAAAGAGGAATCAAAGAACCAAAATCTGTCTTTTCACAATGTTTTGGTGCTCCATTCATGCCTAGACCTGCATCCGTTTATGCAAAGCTTCTAGGTGAGAAAATTAATCAACATAATACTGTTGTTTATCTTGTTAATACTGGATGGTCTGGTGGACCATACGGTGTTGGAAAAAGAATTAAGATTAAGTATAGTCGTGCAATGGTTACTGCAGCAATTTCTGGTGCACTTGATATTGTAAAATATCGTCATGATGATTTACTTAATCTTGATATTCCAACAGAAGTTGAAGGTGTTCCATCTGAAATATTGGATCCAAAACATACTTGGGTTGACAAAGATTCCTATGATCTTTCAGCAAAAAAATTGGCTCAAATGTTTGTTGAAAACTTTAAGAAATTTGAAAACGTTTCAGATGATATTATTGCAGCTGGACCAAAATATACTGCATAAGTTATTTTCTAATCAATAATCCTATAATTCCAACAATAACAATAATTGAAATAATTAACATGATTTGTTTTTCTGGTATGTTTCTTAATTTTAGTACTTCTGTTTTTTCTGAAACTGAATTGATTTTAATTACATCAAATGCATCTGTTGTATTTCCATTTGACATAATTTTTGCTTCTATCCAATATTCTCCATTTTCATAGACTTTCATTGATGGTTTTTTTTCTGGTGTTGCAGTAAGTGTTTCAGTATTTCCATTCTTACTATTTGTAATTGTTATTTTTGTAAAACTCCATTTATCTGGATGATTTATTTCAAAAAATAATTTTTCGTCATCTTGATGTGTGGAAATTGAGCCTTCTGTATAATGAATGATTATTGGAATTGTATATTTTATTTCTTCATGATTGATGAAAATTTTTCCTTCATACTCTCCAAATTCTTTTCCAGATATTGTAAACTCTGTTTGTAAATTATTGTCTTTGATTTTATACTCAAATTTGATTGATTCTGGTCCTTCAAATTTTACCTCAATTTCCCTCATTTCTTTTTCCAATGATTTTATTTGCAATTCTTTTAGAATTGATTTTTCATCTGATGAAAAGTTAATTACAAAATTTGTTGGGTTAATAATCAATTTTGCATTATGTGCACTTTCTATGTCTAATCTTCCTGAACCTGATTCATGAATTGAAAATTCTTTTCCATAAACATTAGACACAGGCTTAACTGTAGTTACCAATAATGATTTTAATTCATGATTTTCTAATTCTGGGTTATTTTGTAGTAATAATGCAGCTGCACCACTTACGTGAGGTGCTGCAAAACTAGTTCCACTGGTAAAGTTGTAACTAGCACCAATCTGCGTTGTATTGATATATGCTCCTGGTGCAACCATATCTGGTTTCATGTAAAATGGCGAAACTGGTCCTCTTGAACTAAAATGTGCAATAAAATCTGGATTGTAAAATAAATGTATTATTCCATTACTTTCATTTTCTAATTTTTCAATAATTTCTAATCCTTCTTCTCTGTCCACTGAAACTACTGGAATTTGTGGACTGTATTCTGGACCTGAAAACTCATGAATTAATTCTCCCAAAAAAATTCCTGGTTCGCTATTGTATACAATTAGTGCTTTTGCTCCTGCATCTGCAGCATTCTTTTCTTTAATTGAAAAAAATAATAATTCTCCTTCAACATCACTTCCTCTTTCTACAATTAAAATTGAATCCTTGACATCCAAATTTTCTAAATTACTAATTTTTCCAAAACCTCCAAAAATCACTTTTCCTGTAATTGGTTGATCTGTTTTTGGAGCACCTACCATTGGAATTGCAGTATATTGGTTTTCATCTATTTCTAATGTGGCAATTAAACTAGAAGTCATGTTGTTGTATGTTGCACCAACTGTTAATGATTCAAAATTCCTTCCTGGACTTCCAATTGTTTTCAATTCTGGACCATCATTTCCAGCAGCAGTAACAACAAAAACTCCTTTTTCTAATGCATAATTTACAGCACTATCAATTTTTGAATTTGTTCTATTTACTCCTAAACTAATGTTGATGATATCTGCATCATCTTCAATTGCTCTTTCAATTGCACCTGAGATTAATTCTGATGATACTCCTTCCCCATCTTCTGATACTTTGTAAGCTAAGATTTTTGCTTTTGGTGCAACACCTAAGGTGTTTCCATCTGCTGCAATTATTCCTGCAACTTTTGTCCCATGTCCATTTTTATCCATAGGTAACTGATTTGTTTGAATGAAATTATGTCCTCCAATTACCTTGCCATCAGGACCCCAGCCCAACAAATCTGGATGATTGAAATCTACTCCAGTATCAATAACTGCAACTTTAATTCCATACCCATCTAGTCCTTCAGTTCTTAGAATTTCTGTTCCCACATATGGAACACTGTTTTCTATGTATGTTCTAATGTCATTTTCAGATTGGAAAACATGTGATATGAAAATACTTGATATAATTACAAAAGTAATGGAAAAAATTATTGATAATTTCATGATTTTTTTAGTTTTTTAACAAGTAAAAATGAATTGTTTACTAAACCAATAAATGGAATAAAAATTTAATTTAATTCATGGGAAAATATATCCTTCCTGAAATGCCATATGCTTATGATGCATTAGAACCTCACATTGATGCAAAAACAATGGAGATTCATCACACAAAACATCATCAAACATACACTGACAAATTAAATGCAGCACTTGAAACATGTCCAACTGAAATTCAAGAAAAAGATATTCTAGATATCTTATCTGATATTAATTCAGTTCCTGAAGACAAACGAGGTGCAATTAATTTCAATGGTGGTGGTTATGACAATCACAGGTTATTTTGGAATAGCATGAAACAAAATGGAGGCGGTGAACCTGGAGGGGCAATTGCAGATGCAATTAATGATTCCTTTGGAAGTTTTGCTGACTTTAAAGAGAAATTCTCATCTACTACTGCAGTAATTCAAGGCAGTGGTTGGGGATGGTTAGTATACAATCCTTCAACATCCAAAGTTGAATACAAATCAATGCCAAATCAAACTAGTCCAAGAACAGAAGGATTAGTTCCATTATTGGGATGTGATGTTTGGGAACATGCATACTATCTAAACTATCAAAACAAAAGACCAGTATACATCGAAGCATGGTGGAATGTAGTAAACTGGGATGAAGTAGAAGATAGATTCTCTAAAGCAATACAATAAAGCTAGTTCTTTATTTTTTATTTATTTTTTAATTTCTTAACTTCATGAATGAATTTATAACCATCTGAGCATGATTTGTTGTACATGAGTGAACAACAGGCTGAACAATTGATGCAACAGATGCAAATGCTTGAAACATATTTCTCTGATCTATCTCAAAGGGAAGGAACTTTTGTTAGCATTTTAAGAGAAGCAACTGCTGCAATTGAATCCATCAAATCTCTTGGCACTCAACCTGATTCTGATACTTTGGTTCCACTTGGAATGGGAGCATATGTTCCAACAAAAATTTCATCAAACAACAAACTTGTTGTCAATATAGGTGCAGGTATTGCAGTCGAAAAAGATTTTCCTGCTGCAATAAATTATTTTGAAGCTAGAATAAAAGAAATTGAAATTGCTTTACAAGACACTGCAACTAAAAAACAAGATGCTGCAAATCGATTAGAACAAGGTAAAGCACAAATTAATCAATTAATGCAATCTCAAACGCCACCAAAAATGGGATAGAATATGTTTGATAGTCTTCGTAAGGCGTTTTCCAATGCTGCTAAAAGTCTTGGAGAAAAAGAACTTAATGAAAAGGATATTGAAGATATACTTTTTGAACTTGAAATTTCTCTTTTAGAATCTGATGTAGCTGGTGAAGTGATTGATTCCATTAAATCTGATTTAAAAGAAAAATTAATTGGTTCTAAAGTTGATAAAAATGAAATTGAAAAATTTGTTAAAGATAATTTAATTTCTATAATTTCCAGTTTATTTGACAGTGTCGGTGATGTAGATATCTTTGAAAAAATTGATGAGAAAAAGAAAAAGGAACAACCTTTTTTGATTGTGTTTGTAGGAATTAATGGAACTGGAAAAACTACTTCTTTAGCAAAACTTGCAGCGTTACTACAAGAAAAAAAGTATTCTGTTGTAATTGCAGCTGCTGATACTTTTAGAGCTGGTGCAATAGAACAATTACGAGAACATACAAATCGTCTAAATCTAAAACTAGTTGCACAAAATTATGAATCTGATCCTGCAGCAGTAGCTCGAGATGCTGTTTTATACGCTAAATCTCATAAAACTGATTGTGTTTTGATTGATACTGCAGGTAGAATGCAAACTAGTAAAAATTTGATGGAACAGATTGCAAAAATTACTAAAGTTGTAAATCCTGATATGACTATTTTTGTTGGTGATTCTTTAGCTGGAAATGATACTGTCAATCAAGCCCGTGAATTTCATGAACATGTAAAATTTGATGGGTCTATTTTGACAAAGAGTGATGCTGATGCAAAAGGTGGTGCTGCATTATCCATTGCAAAAGTTACTTCTACGCCTGTACTTTATCTTGGAACTGGACAAGAATATTCTGATTTGAAATCCTTTGATAAAAACATCTTTTTGGAAACTGTATTTGGTTCACTAACTGATGTAAAAATTGAACAAACAGATGTATCTAAATTAAAAGAATCACCAGAACCTGAACCAACACCAGAACCTGAACCAACACCAGAACCTGAACCAACACCAGAACCTGAACCAACACCAGAACCTGAACCAACACCAGAACCTGAACCAACACCAGAACCTGAACCGATTTCTGATGATCCATTCTATGGAGTCAAAGACGATGAGATTACAAAATATTCTGACTTATTTGATATTCCTCCACCTGAATCTGATGCTGAAGCTATCAAATTAGGTAACACAATCCGAAAATGGATTAAAGATGGTAAACCTAAACCTGGAGAGTCTAAAGTAGTTTCATCTGATAACGAAGATGTCCACAAACAAGATAAAGAAGAAGAACCTAAAAAGAAACGAGGATTATTTGGAAGGTTTAAACGATGAAAATTAAAACAAAAAATTTACTTACTTTAGCTGAACTGACTCAAAAAGAATTTTTAGGATTAATTGATGATTCCATTAAATTAAAAAAAGAATTGAAAAAAGGTGGAAACAAACCTGTTTTAAAAAATAAAACACTAACTATGATTTTTCAAAAACCTTCAACTCGAACACGTGTAAGTTTTGAAACTGGAATGTATCAATTGGGAGGTCATACAATTAATTTATCATCAAATGACACACAGTTATCTCGCGGTGAATCTGTTGAAGATACTGCAAAAACTCTTTCACGTTATACTGATTGTATAATGGCACGTGTTTATGATCATTCTTTACTTGACAAATTATCTGAATATGCAAGTGTTCCTGTAATTAATGGATTGTCTGATTCATTTCATCCTTGTCAAATTTTGGCAGATTTTATGACAATTAAAGAAAAGAAAAAATCTTTCAAAGGATTAAAAATTGCTTGGATTGGAGATGGAAATAATGTTTGTAATTCTATGATTTATGGCGCTGCTTTATCTGGAGTCAAAATGTCTATTGCAACACCTAAAGGATTCCAACCAAACAAATCCACTGTTCAAGTTTCTCAAAATTTGACTGATATTGAATTAACAACTGATCCAAAAAAGGCTGCTGAAAATGCCGATGTTGTAGTTACTGATACATACTCTTCAATTCATAATGATGATCCAAAAAGAATCAAGAAATTCCTTCCAAAATATCAAATCAATGACAAAATCATGGATCTAACCAAGAAAAATGCGATCTTTTTACATTGTTTACCTGCAAAACGTGAACAAGAAGTCACTACATCTGTAATTGATGGACCTCAATCAGTCGTCTGGGATGAGGCAGAAAATCGACTTCATTCTCAAAAAGCACTGCTTTCAGCACTACTTCACGCTTAACGTATATAATAGCAGTTTCAAAGTCAGATCCTGTAGATGGCATATTCAAAAATATTGAGAAGACTTAGAGAGGAAAAGACCAATTATCGTAAACGTGGTACCATGTTAATGGGTAAACGTGATTTCATTACTGTAAATATTTCAAATGAGAATACACAAGTTCAAGTTCTTAAACCTGGAATGACTGGAGATACAGTCGTTGCATCAGCACATTCTAGATACTTACTTGAAAAAGGATGGAAGGGCTCTAGAAAAAGTATCTCTGCAGCATATCTTACTGGCTATTTGGCAGGTAAGAAAGCATTAGGTAAAGGAGCAAAAGATGCAATTTTGTATACTGGTACTAAACGATACACACAAAGAATGGCAGCAGCTTTGAAAGGAGTTATTGATGCTGGCCTTGAAGTTCCGGCAAATTCAGAAACTTTTCCTGCAGATGAAAGAATCAACGGTGAACACTTAACAGTTAAAAATGAAATTTCTAAAATTAAATCTACTATAGATAGTGAGGTCAAGTAGATATGAGTCAAGCAACACAATCAAAACCAGGACAAGGCGGAAGAGGAAAAGGTGCGCCAGTATATGGAAGAGGTCCACCTGGAACGGAATCATCACGTCCTAGAAGACCTAGAAGAGAACCAGAAGAAGAAGTTTGGATACCGAAAACTATTTTGGGACAAAAAGTTGCGGCTGGAGAAATTACTTCTGTTGAAGAAATTTTAGAAGCTGGATTAAGAATTCAAGAATTTGGAATTATTAAAAAATTATTACCTGATTTGAAAAGTGAAGTCGTTGATGTTGGAATTATTCAAAAAATGACATCTAATGGTCAATCAACAAGATTCAAAGCAATTGTCGCAGCAGGTAATGAAAATGGATACTTGGGAATTGGTCAAGGTAAATCAAAACAAATGAGAATTGCAATTGAAAAAGCAACTAGTCAAGCTTTCTTAAACATTAACCCAATCAAAATGGGATGTGGAAGTTGGGAATGTAAATGTGATCAAAAACATTCTGTTCCATTCAAAGTAAAAGGAAAAGGTGGAAGTGTAACTATTGAAATCATTCCTGCACCTCGTGGATTAGGTTTGGTTGCAGGCGGAAAAATTAAGAGATTATTAGAATTAGCAGGATTAAAGGATGCTTGGACTACTGCAAAAGGTTCAACTCCTACAATGAATTCAACATCAAAAGCAGTACTGGATTGTCTTAGACAGACATTCAGTCAAGGATGATAAAATGGCAAATGCATATCTTGTTGTAAGAATTAAGGGTCAAGCAGATTGTCCCTATTGGGCTACTCATACCATGAATCTGTTAAAATTAGATAAAAAATATCGTGCTACAATTTTACCTGCAAAAGACAATACATTGGGAATGTTAAGAAAAGTACAACATTACGTATCATGGATTGAACTTGATTCAACTTTGGCACAAGAACTAGTAGAAAAGAAAGCACGAAAAAGCGGTTATCAAAAAATTACTGATGAAGATCTTAAAGAATTAGGATTTGCAAATGCTGCAGAACTTGGAACTGCATTAGCTGAGGGAAAAACATCACTATCAAAATTAAAACCATTAAAACCTTGGTTTGCTTTAGCACCTCCAGTTCACGGATTCAAAAGAAGTACAAAGAAACTTTATGGTCAAAAAGGTATTCTTGGTTCTAACAAAGAACTTGATACTATAGTTAGGAGAATGATTTAACATGGCAACTAGATTACGAAAAACTCGAAGACTAAGAGGTGGCAGACACATGGGATGGGGACAAGTAGGTCAACACCGTGCAAGTGGTCATAAAGGTGGTCTTGGAGTTACAGGTTTCCAAAAACATCATTACAGTAGTTTACTAAAAGATGAGCCGGATCATTATGGACATGAATCAACAAGTCCTCCTCATCCAAACATCACAAAAAAATGGGCTAGTGTTAGAGATTTAGATGATTTATTCACTAAATTTGGTAAAGAAGAAGGTGGAAAGAAAATTGTAGACCTCGAAAGTGCAGGATATGATAAACTTCTTGGCGGTGGAAATATTTCCAACGCATACTCTGTAAAAGTAGAAAATTTTACTGCATCAGCTGAAGAAAAGCTAAAAGCCGTTGGCGGAGAAATTGCTCAATCTTCAACAGATGAAAAACCTGAAGAGGATTAGGTGTTAACTGAGAATGGCTGAGGGTACTATTACTTCAATCATTAGAAAAGTAGTATTCAAAGCAGAACCATATTTACCACAAGTTCCAAAACCAAAAAAGAAAATTCCATTACCAACTAGATTGCTCTGGTGTGGTGTTGCATTACTAATTTACATGGTAATGGGACAAACTCCCTTATTTGGAGCAACAGCTCCTGAATTTGATTTCCTAGCTTTTGCTAGAGTAATTTTTGCATCCCAACAAGGTACTTTAGTTGAATTAGGAATTGGACCCATTGTTACAGCTGGACTCTTGATGCAATTGTTGAGAGGTTCTGATATTCTCAAATTTGATTTCAAAAAACCAGAGGAAAGAGGAATTTTCCAAACTGCAACAAAAATTGTAACTTACATTGTAATTGTAGCTGAATCTATTGTTTATGCTGCAGCAGTATATGGTGGTGCAGCAACTGAACCGTATGTCCTGTATGTGATTATAGGGCAGCTGATGGCAGCGTCTATCATAATTATGTTCTTAGACGAATTAATCCAAAAAGGTTGGGGACTTGGTAGTGGAATTAGTTTATTCATTATGGCAGGTGTAGCTCAACAAATTCTTTGGAGTATGTTTAGTCCATTACCTGCTGGTGATGGTGGAATGATAGGTATTATTCCATATCTTGTAGAATCATTAACTGGAAATGGTGATCTTGGAAATGTATTATTCCGTTCAAATCAACTGCCTAGTATTTTTGGCCTATTCCTGACAGCAGGAATTTTGCTGATACTTGTGTTTACACAAGGTATGAAAATTGAAATCCCAATTGTTTCTACAAAATACCGAGGATTTCAGGCTGTTTATCCTATCAAATTGATGTATGTTTCTAACATCCCTGTAATTTTGGCATCTGCTTTAACTGCAAATGCTGTATTTGTCTTCCAAATGATTTGGTCTCAATTCAATCCTCGTAACAATAATTTCTTTGTAAACTTTATAGCTCAATTTGATCCTACAAGTCCTTCTACTCCCGTTGGAGGAATTATTTACTACATCACACCACCTCGTGGTTTAGATGTTGCAGCCCTTGATCCTATGAGAGCTGTGGGATATGTTTTGTTTATGATTGGAATTGTAATTGTATTTGGTAGATTGTGGGTTGAACTTGGTGGTTTATCTCCAAAGAGTGCAGCTCAAAACTTACTTGATGCAGATGTACAAATTCCTGGATTTAGAAGATCTAACAAACCTGTTGAGGCACTATTGAACAAATACATTCCATCTGTCACAATTATTGGTTCAATGATTTTGGGTCTTTTAGCAGGAGTATCTGATGTCCTTGGTGTATTTGGATCTGGAATTGGGATCTTACTTATGGTAGATATTCTCATTAATTATTACACACAATTAGTTAGAGAACAAGTAGAAGTTGTTATGCCACGGTTGGGTGCCTTGCTTGGTAGAAAATAAAAAAATTATTCTTGTCGGAATCCCTGGAGTCGGGAAAACTACCTTGTTAACAAAAATGGTTGATATCTTAAAGGATCACCACAAAAATGTAATTGTGATAAATTACGGAAGTTTGATGTTTGATGTTGCAAAAGAAAATGGTTTAGAGGATAGAGATTTACTAAGAAAATTATCTGTTACTGAACAACAACGTCTTCAGAAAATAGCTGCAGAAACAATTGCTACACATGAAGAAGAAGTTGTAATTATCGATACTCACGCATTTATCAGCTCTCCTGAGGGATATTATCCTGGATTACCAGAACATGTTTTGAAAATCATTAAACCTAGCAATTTCGTTTCAGTTGCAGCAAAACCTGAAGAAATCTACAATAGACGAATGAAAGACGATTCCAGAAATAGGGATAAAATTACTCTAGCTAACATTAAGAAGGAGCTAGACTATCAATCAGGTATGATTTCGGCATGTGCTGTAATTACAGGCTCACCAGTAAGACATGTTCTTAATGGTGAGGGAAAGGTTGAAGAAGCAGCTGATAAAATAATTAAGGCAATAGGACTGTAAAAAATGGATTTTAACTTTATTCTACTCTTTATTGATTCAGCATTTTTACAATTACCTGACTTTTTGGGTGGTGATAGAATGGCTCTTGGCAGTGATGATCCTATAATCAAAGGTTTGATTTTATCCATGTTTGCTGTATCTGGATTTGGAATATTGCTAAATATTTTCAATTCTGCAGTTAGGAGAAAAATGGTTGATCAAACCAAATTAAAAAGAATCATGAAAGAAACGAAAGCTTGGCAAAAAGAAAGAATGGCTGCCATGAGATCTAAAGATACTGCTAAATCCGCTGAACTAAATAAAAAATCTTCGTACATGAACAAAATGTCCATGGAGATGATGCAAATGAATATGCGACCTATGATGATTACTTTTGTTCCATTAATTTTGATTTTCTATCTTGTATTGCCACAACTGTTCACATATACTGTAGCAATTTCTCCTATTCCCCTAAATGTGATTCCTGGAGACATGTTCCAACTAACTTGTACAGCACAACAAGCTTTAGATTCTACACACATTTGTTTTGGTAAAGAAAACCATCTAATGCTATGGGCTTGGTATTTCCTTTCTTCTATTGCATTTAGTGGAATCATTATGAGACTCACTAAAACATCAATGGATCTAGGTTGACCAAATCTATCGTAATATCTGGCCCTCCTGCAGTCGGAAAAACAACTGTTGCTAAAGGATTATCTAAAGAATTCAATTTACAATATCTTAGTGGGGGAGATGTTTTAAAAGAAATGGCAAAAGAACAAGGATTCAATTCAGATGGCGATGATTGGTGGGATACTAAAGAAGGACTCAAATTTCTAAATCAACGTGAGGAAAATTCTGAATTTGATAAAAATTTAGATAAAAAATTAACTGATTTGTTTAATCAAGGTGGAATGGTAATTACAAGTTACACGTTACCTTGGCTAATTGAAGATGGAATTAAAATTTGGTTAGAGGGTTCTCATGCTAGTAGTACTAAAAGAATGCAAACAAGAGATAACATGAGTTCAGAAAATGCCTATGAAATTACAAAATCTCGTTTTGATAAAAACAAAGCACTTTACAAAAAACTTTATGGATTCAGCTTCGGTGATGATAAATCTGTATTTGATGTAATCATAAATACTGATAATCTAACTGCAAATCAAGTTATTGATGTAACTACTGAAACTGTGAGAAAATTACTATGACTTTAAAACAACTTGAAAATTTAATTGAAATTGATCAAGATATAACTGATGAAGCCCATGGAACTTACTATGATAAACGAACTATAGAACAATTATTAGATAATGGAATTATTTTGTTAGACAAACCCCCAGGACCTACTAGTCACGAAACAGTTGCATGGACAAAACGAATTTTAAAAATTGATAAAATAGGACATAGTGGAACATTGGATCCACAAGTTTCTGGAGTTTTACCTCTTGGATTAGGTGAGGCAACAAAAGCTTTGGGAGTTTTACTTTATGGTCCTAAAGAATACCATGCATTAGGTAGAGTTCATTCATTGCCTTCTAAAGAAAAATTATCTGAAATTATTGAAATGTTTACAGGTGAAATTTTTCAAAAACCTCCTCAACGTTCTGCTGTAGTAAGACAAACAAGAACTAGAACAATCTATGAATTAGAATTAATTGAACAAAAGGAAAGATTACTTTTAACTAGAATTTTATGCGAAGCTGGAACCTATATTCGAAAATTATACTATGATATTGGTGAAGTTTTGGGTCCTGGAGCAACTATGATTGAGCTTAGACGTAGTCGTGTTGACCAATTTCATGAAAAAGATGGATTAGTTACATTGCATGAACTTGCTGATGCATTTGCTATTTGGGAAGAAAAAAAAGATGATTCTAAATTAATGGAAATCATTAAACCTGTTGAACTTGCATTAAGTGAATTAAAATCTATAGTAATTCGTGATTCTGCAGTTGATGCAATGTGCCATGGTGCTCAACTTGCAATTCCTGGAATTTTAAAAATTTCCCCACATTTGAAAGAAGGTGACATTGTTGGAATTTATACACAAAAAGGGGAGGCAGTCGCATTGGCTGAATCTACAATGGATGAAGAACAAATTCGTGATGCAACAAAAGGATATGCATTTGTTACAAAAAGAATCATTATGGCTCCTAACACTTATCCAAAAAAATGGAGAACAAAACCTACTGCTCCAAAAGATTAAAAAATACTGAATTTATTTTCAAAGAATTGCTAGCTAAAAGTCTTGTTGTTTTTATTGCTGTTGGGGTTGCATCTGGATTTGCATTCGGAACTTATCTAATTGATTTTAAAAATACATCTCAATTGGAATTTGTTGAAGGATCTTCACTCTCAATTGTAACTGAAAAGTTTGATTTTAAACAAGATGAATTAATTCAAATCCGAATTGTAAATTCAGGTACTAATGAATTAACTTTTTCAGATTCATCATATGGGTTGAAGATTACTGGTTTGGCTGGAATCTTGATGTATTCTCCAACATCTGCACAAGTAATTTCAACTCTTGAACCTATGGATGAAGTAACTTTATCATGGGATCAAATTAAAAATGATGGTGATACTGCCTTGGAAGGTGTTTACAAAATTTCTGCAAAGGGATTAGATCTGGATGGACATATTGTAGAAAAATCGACTACCATAACAATTTGGAAATAACTTTTCTTATCGCTAATAACATAATTTATAATCACATTTTATGAAATAGAATTGTCGCAAGACTTCTGCAGAGGTCGCCTAGCCTGGTAGGGCGCGCGCCTGGAAATTGTTTAACCATAAAGCGCGTTCTCGCAAGGGAACGGGAGTTCAAATCTCCCTCTCTGCGCCATTTTATTTTTCTAATTTTTCAACAATTTCATTAAATTTCCAAGGTCCACACTGTGAGTGAATGTCTTCGCTCTCAAATAATCCTCTTTTATGTAACTGATATATGACATGTGCTGAAAATGGTAATGCTCCTGTTGCACCCGGTGAATTATAATTCAAAATATGGAATGATGAATCTTCTTCTAGTAAAATTACATCTGGAACAAATTTGCCCTTATCATCAATCACAGATGATCTAATTCCTGCTGTACCTTTGTTTGTAATTTCTTTTGGATCAATTTTTGGAAGAAATTTTCTTACTCTTTCAATCATTGAAGATTTTGACATTGATGATTGTATTTCACTAAAAGCTAATTCCTGAAAATCTTTATCAAATATTATTTTTCTTGCACCCGAATTAATCATTTCCAATATTTTTGGAATGAATTCCTTGATGTTTTCTGCAGTATCGTATCCATAAGGACTAAAAACAGGAACTGCATTTGGTCCAATTTCACAACTTCCATCAACTCTAACTATCCAATGAGGATCTAAAAATGGATAATCTGGGAATTCTGGAACTGAATATACACTAGTTTTTGTTAGATTGTGATATTTTTTTGGTGTTTTCCAATATTCTCCTCTAAAATGTACATCTGTAAGGTTTTTTGCAATTCCGATATTGTGTGCAATATCAATTGCCTGACCTCCTGCTGCATTAATCAAAAAATCAGAGTAGATTTTTTCATTGCCCTTAATTGTTATTTCCCACTTGTCATTGATTTTTTTAATTTGATTTATTTTATTATTAAAAAGAAAATTAATTCCATTTTTTTTACTGTCTTCCATTACTGCATTTGTTAATGTAAAATAATCTGTTGAACCATCTCGATATGCGTAAAGAGCAGATTCACATTTTATTTCAGGTTCAATTTTTTTTAATTCTGTTTTATCTATTAATTCGATATCTTTTTCTTCTAATCCATTTTGTTTTCCCCATTTGAGATATTTTTCAAGAACTTTGATTCCTTTTTCATCTAATGCAACTTCAATTACTCCATCTTCCTTAAATGGTAAATTTTGTAGTTTTGAATATTCTTTCCACATTTCATATCCGTGAAATGCTGCATTAGCAAATAGTTTCTTTTTTTCTGGGTTGTATAGATACGGTGCATGAACCTTTCCAGTATTTCTGCCACTAGTATGGTGTGCAACATTCTTTTCTTGTTCTATCACTGCAATTTTTTTTGATTTGTTTAGAAATGATAAGAAATATGAAATTGAAGTTCCTAAAATTCCGCCGCCAATAATTACTAAATCAAAATTTTCTTTCAACTTGCTTTATCTAATTATGATTAATATTAAATCACATCTATGAAGATTAATATCTGATATTTTTTTTAATTTAATTATGATGCCTGATAAGTGTTCAGTTTCAGAAGAAGGAAAACAGTGTGTTAATCCCCCTGAATTTATTGTATCCATTGTTGATGGAAAAGATGAATACATGTTTGGTTTAACTTGTAAAAAACATCAACACATTGTTACCGGTAAACTCACAATTTTACAAAATGAGGGAAAAATGCACAGCGGAAAAATTAGTTTCACTCCTGTAAAATCAATTGGAACTGATTGTATTCATGGTGATACTGATGATCTTGTTCAAATTGATTTGAAAAAATCTAATTGATATGAAAATATTATAATAATTTACTTGAGGTGATTGGTTATTGCTTTTTGAACTCTTGTCTGATATTGTTAAAATTGATGATGTTTTATTGATTACAAAAAATATTGGTGCTACGTGCGAAATTCGTAGTAATTCTTTAACGATTAAACAAAAAGAAAAATGGATTACAATTGGAGATAATGATGGCCCTGCTCATATGCACATTAATTCTGAAATGATAAAATCTGCTGAATTTGTTAAAGAGCAAAAACCTGATAGAATCAGTTTTAGTGTAAGATTTTTTGATATTGATAATCATCGTATTGTAGCTGCATTTTTTACAAAAATGTATGATGAATCAAAAAATTTGATTTCTGAAAGAGAATCTCTGTATAATTCATTAAATGAAAAGTATTTTTCAAAAATTAAATTTTAAAAAAAAACTTGTCTGAAAAAGACAAGCAAAAAAGTATCAATCTTGTGATTCTTTTTTCTTTTTTTCTTTTTCAGTTTGTATTTTAGCTAATTCTAATTCTTCGTTAGTGTGTTTGAATTTTTTCAACTTAACTCTATTTCACAATTTCAATATAAAAACTCAACATATTATTTGATGTGAACTTACGCGTAATTTTCAATATCCTACTGAATAAATTGGTTTTTTTCCATTAATTCCATTAATTATGTTTTTTACAGTTAATTCTGCCATTTTGCTTCTAGTTTCTTTTGTTGAACTTCCAATATGTGGTACTAAAACTATGTTTTCTAATTTTGTAAATGGATGATTTTTGTTAATTGGTTCAATTTCAAACACATCTAATCCTGCACCTGCTATCATTTTTTGTTTTAATGCTGTAACAAGATCTTTTTCATTAACTACTTTTCCTCTGGACGTATTGATTAGAAATGCAGTCTTTTTCATTTTTTTTAAAATTTTGATGTCAATAATTTGATTTGTCTCAGTTGTGTGTGGAACATGAATTGAAATTATGTCACTTTGAGTAATTAATTTATCAAACGTTGTGTATTTTACCCCTAATTTTTCTTCTTCTTCTTTTGAAATTTTTTTCCTATTATGATAAACTATTTTCATATCAAAGGCTTTAGCTCTTTTTGCAAGAGTTTTGCCTATTCTACCTAATCCCATTATGCCTAAAGTTTTTCCCTGTAAATCAAATCCTGCATAATCATACGCTCCGTAGATCTGTTTCCATTTTCCTTTTCTGATTATTCTATCTCCTTCTGAAATTCTTCTTAAAGAATCAAGCAATAATCCAAATGCCATATCTGCTGTTGCATCTGTTAAAATTTCTGGAGTAAATCCAACCCTGATTTTCTTTTTTTTTGCAAAATCTAAATCAATATGATCATATCCGACGCTATACGTGCTAATTACTTTGAGTTTTTCTGCACTTTGTAGAATTTCTTTATTGATTTTGTCGTACGGAAAACAGATTAAACCATCTGAATTTTTAATTTTAGATTTTAATATGTTTTGAGGAATTGGAATTTTTCCTTTATGTATTTCCACTTGAAATTTCTTTTTTAATTCTTTTAATGCAAAATCATGTAATGTTCTTGTGAGAAATATTTTTTGTTTCATTCATCTTTAGGTTTATCTTAAACCATTTATACGATTTCCTTGTATCTACATCATGTCTTCTAAAATTGAAGAAGAATTTGCTATTTGTGTGGATTGTGGTAATTTTATTGAAAAATGTATGTGTGTTTGTCCTTACTGCGGCGAACGTGATAAATGTGAATGTGCACTATTTGATGCAGCAACAGGTGGATAATTGATTTTTTATATCTTTTCTAATTATTATTTGAAAAAGGACTGTAATTGACTATGAATGTTGATTTTACTTGGTTAATTGGTGGTCCTCAAGGGAGTGGAGTTGAAACAGGCGCTAATATTTTTTCTAAAGTTTGTGCTCAAATGGGATATCAAATATTTGGTAAAAGAGAATTTTATTCAAATATCAAAGGTGAACATAGTTACTTTGCAGTTAGAGTCTCTGATCAAAAAATTCATTCTAATGTTAATGATGTAAATTTAATGGTTTCATTTGATGCTGAAACAATTTTTCGTCATTTTGATGAAATCTCTTCTGGTGGTGGAATTATTTATGATTCTGAATTAACAAATACGGATACTGATAGAGTTAGAACTTTAGATGATCCTTTCAAAGAAAGATTGCATAAATTACTTGAATCAAAAAATAAGCCGTTTACAATTGCTGGAGTATTAGAAATAGCAAAAGAAAAAGGAGTAAAACTATACCCTGTTTCTTTCAAAAGTTTACTTGAAACTTTATCTGAAAATATTGATAATCCTAGATTACGTGGTTTAGTTAGATTGTATAATGTGATTGGTGTTTCATTATCTCTGGGATTGATAAAAATGCCATCTACTTCTTTAGTTAATTCTATAAATGAAATCTTCTCTAAAAAACCTCAGATTGCAGAAATAAATCAACAAACTGCAAATTTTTCTTATGATTATGCATCCAAAAACTTTGAAAACTTTAATCATGTATTAACTGGAACAAAAAAACAATTTGATACAATTTTAGTTCAAGGTCATTATGGAACTTCACTTGGTAAAATGGTTTCTGGGTGTAGATTTCAACCCTATTACCCAATTACCCCTGCATCTGATGAAAGTGTTTTTTTGGAATCTAATGAAATTCTAGAAATTGAAAATGATGTGCCTGGTTCTACTATGGTAGTGCAAACTGAAGATGAGATATCTGCAATAGGGATGATGATTGGTTCTGCACTTACTGGAACTCGTTCATCTACATCTACTTCTGGTCCAGGATTTGCGCTAATGACTGAAGCATTAGGTTGGGCTGGAATTAATGAAGTTGCAGTTGTAATTACACTATATCAAAGAAGTGGGCCTTCTACTGGTCTTCCTACTCGTCATGGTCAGGATGATTTACTTTTTACAGTATTTGCAGGATGTGGTGATTTTCCAAAAATTGTTTATGCTTCTGGTGATATTGAAGAGAGTTTCTATGATACTGGTAATTGTTTTAATTATGCAGATAAATATCAAATTCCTGTTATTCATATGATGGACAAATTTTTGTCTAGTTCTGTTGTTACTTGTAAAAAATTTAACCCTAAGAAAATTTCAATTGATCGTGGAAAATTACTCAATAAAGTAGAAGGAGAATACAAACGATTTGCATTAACTGATGATGGGATTTCTCCACGTGCAAAATTAGGAATGGATAATGGTGTATTTTGGAATACTGGTGATGAATCTGACGAGATGGGGCATATTTCTGAAGATCCCCAAATTCGAATAAAGATGATGGATAAGAGGATGTCTAGATTGGATTTGGCATTACAAACTATCCCTGAAAATGAACAAGCTATTCCCTTTGAGATTCATGATTATACAATAATTTCTTGGGGCTCTACAAAGGGTCCTATTCTTGATGCACAAACAATGTTAAAAAAAGAAGGTATAGACATTGGATTTGTTCAAATCAAATTATTACATCCTTTCCCTGCCGAATATGTTAAATCTTTACTCAAGGATGCTAAAGTGTTGATTGACATCGAAGCAAATCATTCTGGACAGCTGGGAAAGATTTTCAAACAAAATATTACTAGAGAGATTGATTATCATATTTTGAAATACACTGGAAGAGGAATGACAAGTACTGAACTTTATGAGTCATTAAAGAAAATTGTAGAAAATAAAGCTTCAAAAAGGGAGGTTCTTAGTCATGGCGCTTAAACTAGCTGATTTCAAGACTGATGTACACAATGATTGGTGCCCAGGATGTGGTGATTTTGGAATTGTGAATGCATTACAAATGGCATTAGCAGAAATGGGAATCGAACGTGATAAAGCAACAATTTTCTCAGGAATTGGATGTTCTGGAAAAACATCTCATTTTATCAACACATATGGTGTTCATACATTACATGGTCGAGTACTTACATTTGCTCAAGGTGGCAAATTAGCAAATCCTGACATGACTGTTGTTGCTGTTGGTGGTGACGGTGATGGTTTGGGAATTGGTGCAGGTCACTTTGTTGCAGCTGGTAGGCGTAATATCGATATGACTTACATTATTTTTGATAATGGCGTTTATGGACTGACAAAAGGACAAGCTTCTCCAACACTCAAACTTGGTGAACAAACAAAATCTCTTCCTACTCCAAATTCTAATTCTAATGTTAACCCCATTGGTTTAGCAGTAGCTAGTGGATTTACATTTGTTGCACGTGGATATTCTTATGATGTCCGACATCTCAAAGATTTAATCATTAAAGCAGTTAAACACAAAGGTCTTTCATTTCTTGATGTACTACAACCATGTCCGACTTACAATGATGTCAATACAAGAGATTGGTATGCAGGAGTTGATTTAGCAAAAGAATCCATGGAGCGACATTCTAGGATCTATAAACTTGAAGATACTCAATTTGATCCAACTGTAAATTATGCTGGTGAAGTTGAGGTAAATGAGAAACTATCTCAAGCTTTAGTAAAATCACTTGAATGGGGAGATAAAATTCCGACAGGTGTCTTCTATCAAAATGAATTGGTTTCACCATTTAGTACTAGGCTTACTGATAAAATTCCCAATTATCTGGAAAATCCCCCTGCAAAGCAGATTATATCTGATGCAGGATTGCCTAATACTGATATTTCAAAAATCCTTGATTCTTTGAATGTGTAGAGTATTTACTGTTTATCTTCTTTTTTAATTTCTTTCCAAACATCACCTCTAAAAGAAAATTCTTTTTCTTTTGATTTTGATTTATCTAATCTCCATCTAATTGACTCTGCATCAAATTTGTAATTCACCTCAACAATGTCTTTTGGAATTTTTTGAGGATCTAAGTGATGTGGAAGTAATTCTACCACAAAATCTATTTTTTCTACTGCATTGTTGAACCATTCTCGTTCTATTACATCAATAATGAATACAATCTTTGGATTTCCTGTAAAATTAATTTTAATTTTTAATGGATTGCGACTTCCCCTTCGACGTTTGTATTCTTTTAAAGCATCTTTTACTTTTTCCCATCGTTTAAAATCAAACCATTTGAAAAATGCTTCATTAAATTCTAAAGGAATATCGATATTTAGAAAACTGACAAAATTCTCGTCATTTGATTCAATCATTTCCTCTAATACTGTAAATCTAGAATTTAGAAATCCGTACAATACTTCTATTTCCCAAGGTGAAATTCCATAGTACGTTAATTTTGTTTTTAATGGTTCAGACAATAATTCATTTTATTCAAATTTGTAATTAAAGCTTCAATTTTTGTTAAATTGACTCAAAATATTAAAATTATATTAGATTAATTAGTTAAGATAGCCATGAAGAAAGAGTTTGTTGTAAAAAGCATTGATTCTGCCCCTGATGGAGCACCATATGTAGTACTATCTTTATCTTCGTTAAAAGATCTTAAAGAAGGAAATCAAAACCCTCCTTCGCCGTTTGGTTCACCTAAAGTGATGGGATTTTCAAACATGAATGATATGATGAAAGACCTAAACAAGATGATGTCTGGTGCAGGTGGTGGTTTTGGAATGCAATCTGGTATTACTCAATTAAAACTCGAAATGCATGAATACAAAGAGATGAGTCTTTCAGTTGGTGATAAAGTCTTTCTTGAATTAACAAAAGAAGAAACACTTGGAGTTTAGAAAATTTTTAGTTTTTACCAAATTGTGTTGAAAAACTTCCAACCATAAAATGCAGCTACTGTTGCAATTACAAATAACATTGGTTTCCATGCAAATACTGGGATTCCCGGAGTTGCAAGTTTTACCTTGTAGTTATCAACTACTGTAGTGATATTTTTCTTAATTTTATCGTGCCAAATATTATAATCGATTTGATATTTCTTTAAAATTTCTTCAACTTCATAAACTACTGGTGTTCTTTGTGAAAACAAATGTTGAAGATAATCTCTAGATACTTCAACTTCTGCATGAATTCCGATCTTACCGTCTTCTAAATCAACCATTCTAACATGCATCTCCCAAGGTTTTTTTAATTTTAAATTTAGACCACTACCAATTTGATCTGGTTGTTTATGTTCTAATTTTACTTTTGTAAATCCCTCTTCTCTGAAAATTTTAGTTAATTCTTCAAAACTTTTTTTGACTACAATATGGAGCTGTTCTACTCCTTCTGTACTATCTACGTGAATTTTGTGTTTTATTCCATCGATAAATGAAACTGTTTTTGGATATTTTGTTAAATATTCCATGTTTTCTCTCTCTGATTCCCATATTTAAAAAAACTTCCCTATCACACCTAGTTTTTTGGTGAATTTGAAAGTCCTCTTACATACACGCATTGTTCTGGTGCAATTGCCATTTCTGATGAATTTATTTTTCTATCTGTAAGTTTTGCACCTGAATTTCTTACAATTGCAAATGGTTTTGATTCTCCACCTTCGCCCATTTTGTGATTTGCAATTGTTGCAAGATTGTCCACTACGGCTTGAAATGTTACCTTTAAGGGATTTCCATCTAAATCTTTTTTAGATCTCATATCTAAAACTGGTTCAATTCCTGCACAAGAGATTGCTACACCTGATGTTCCAATTCTAGCAGGCATTAATCTACTATCTACTAAAATCACTCCAACATGGATTAATGATTTTAAGAATATTTTTCTTTTAATTTGTTCAGCAATCAGATAAGGATCTTTTGGATATAGTATTGCTTTGCCTTTTTTTGCATTTGATTTATCAATTCCTGCATTTGGTGCCATGATATTGTCTGCAGAAGTGATTACAAATCCTCCAATACCTCCAAAAATTTTATCAGATTCTCTGATGATAACTTCTGCCATTTCTGGTTTTAAATTAAATTCATTTGCAATTTCCCCCCCGTATTCTGATGCTCTGATTTTTTCTAAATCTACAATTCTTCCTTGTGAATTTGATACATATTTTGTTGAAATAACTATAATGTCCCCCTCTTCTAACATTATTTCATTTTTTTGCAAAGTATTTTCTAACTCTTGGAAAATATCGAACTTCTTTTCCATTCTTTTAGCCAGTAGAGGGAATACTGTCAATTGCATAAAATTCCTGTGTTCTTTTTCTTTTTTATTGTTCTGAAAAGCTTTTAATCCCAAGACTGAACTTTTTCAATTATGAATATAGTTGAGAAGATTCTTGCACGTGCTTCAGGTAAGTCCTCCGTAGCACCTGATGATGTAGTATTTGCTAATGTGGATAAAGTAATGATGCATGATGTTTCTGGACCTGGTGTACTAAAGGTATTTGATAAATTAAAAAAACAAAGAATTGAAGTTGATAAGTTATGGGATCCTGCCAAAGTTTGGGTAGCTGAAGATCATTTTGTGCCTTCTGCTGATAAGTTATCTGCAGAAAATATTGTAAAATTAACTGATTTCACAAAAAATTATGGAATTGAGAAACATTTCAAATACGGCATGGGCCAATATGGAATCTGCCATACTCTATCTCATGAACAAGCAATGGTGATGCCAGGTGATGTTTATGTTGGTGGTGACTCTCATACAAATACTACTGGTGCTTTAGGAGCATTTGCAGTTGGTTTGGGACATACTGATATTGCTTATGTTTTGTTAAATGGAAATATTTGGTTTAAAGTTCCTGAAACTTACTTTTTCAAACTAAATGGAAAGTTACCTGAACATGTTATGGCCAAAGACTTGATTCTAAAAATTATTGGAGAAATTGGTAATGATGGTGGTGCATACAGAACAATGCAATTTGGTGGAAGTGGTATTGATGAAATGTCTGTTGAAAGCAGATTGACTTTATGTAATATGACCACTGAAGCAGGAGCTAAAAATGGGATTGTAGAACCTGATCAAAAAGTTGTTGATTACCTTTCATCAAAAGGCGCAACAAATTTCAATTTGGTAAATGGTGATGATGATGCAGAATATGCCAAAGTTTTTGAATTTGAAAGTTCCGAAATGGAACCAATTATTGCAAAACCTTTCTCTCCTGATAATACATGTGTAGTAAGTGAAGCTCCATCAGTTGAGTTGGATAAATCTTACATTGGTTCTTGTACTGGTGCAAAGTATGAGGATTTGGAAGCTGCAGCAAAAGTTCTCAAAGGAAGAAAAGTTAAGATAAGAACTGAAATTTTACCTGCTGCAATCTCGATTTATCAACGTGCGATGGAAAATGGATTATTGAAAATTTTCTTAGATGCCGGTGTAACTGTTGGCCCTCCAACTTGTGGTGCCTGTTGTGGTGCTCATATGGGCGTGTTAGCAAAAGATGAAATTTGTATTAGTACCACTAACAGAAATTTCCCTGGTAGAATGGGACATGTTGAATCACAAACATATCTTTCATCACCAATGGTTGCAGCAGCTTCTGCAGTTACTGGAAAAATAACTGATCCAAGGGATTTGATATGAAAGGCAACGTCATAAAATACGATCGTGATAACATCGATACTGATGTAATTATTCCTGGCCAATATCTCAAAGTACACGATTATGCTGAGCTAGCAACCCATGCAATGGAAGGATTAGATCCTGATTTTCATTCTAAAGTAAAAGAAGGTGATTTTATTTTATCTGGAAAGAATTTTGGTTCTGGCTCTTCTCGAGAACATGCACCAATTGCATTATCTCATTCTGGAGTTAAAGCAATTCTAGCTTTATCTTTTGCAAGAATTTTTTATAGAAATTCTGTAGATGGTGCATTTTTGTTACCTATTGAAATTGGTCAAGATGCATATGATGGAATTTCAGATGGTGATGAACTTGATATTGATATCACTAGAAATGAAATAAAAAATCTTTCAACAAATCAGTCATACAAAATGAAACCTTTTTCTGAAATTATTGGAAAAATTATTGAAGCAGGTGGATTATTCAAGTATAAACCAGAATTGGATTAAAATGGGAAAAACACTTTTTGAAAAAATTTGGGAATCTCATATTGTAGTAGAAAAACAAAATCAACCAGCTTTAATTTACATCGATAGACATCTTGTTCATGAAGTCACTTCTCCTCAAGCATTTGATGGATTACGTATGAATGACAGAAAAGTTCGAAGACCTGATTTAACTATCGCAACAATGGATCATAATGTTCCAACTAATGATCGTTCTTTACCGATATTGGACCAAACATCTGCAATCCAAATTAAAACACTAGAGAAAAACTGTGAAGATTTTGGAATAAAATTATTTGATATTAACAGCCCAAATCAGGGAATTGTACATGTAATTGGACCTCAATTGGGCATAACATTACCTGGAACTACAATTGTTTGTGGTGATAGTCATACTTCTACACATGGTGCTTTTGGTGCACTCGCATTGGGAATTGGTACTAGTGATGTTGAACATGTTTTGGCATCTCAAACTTTATGGTTGGAAAAGCCAAAAACATTTGAAGTTAGAGTTGAAGGAAAAAGAAGGAATCCTCATGCAGTAACTGCAAAAGACATTATTTTATCAATCATCAAAAATATTGGAACTGCTGGTGGAACTGGAACAGTAATTGAATATCGTGGTGAAGGAATAACTGATCTTTCTATGGAACAACGAATGACAATTTGTAATATGTCGATTGAAGGAGGAGCTCGTGCAGGATTAATTGCACCTGATCAAAAAACTTTTGATTATTTACGAAATAGGGAATATACTCCCAAAAATTATGAATCTCTAGTAGATTTTTGGAAAAAAAATCTCAAAACAGACCCTGATGCTACTTTTGATAAAACATTTGTTTTAGATATCAATGAAATTGCACCTCAAGTAAGTTGGGGTACGAATCCTGGAATGACTTGTGATGTGGATGAATCTATTCCATCTCCTGATGAATTTTCTAATGGTGATGCTAATCAAAAGAAAGGTGCTGAAAAAGCCCTTGAGTATATGGCACTTGATTCTGGAACTATGATTGAAGATATCAAAATTGATAGAGTGTTTATTGGTTCTTGTACTAATGCAAGATTAGAGGATCTTATTGAAGCTTCAAAAGTTATTCAAGGACAAAAAGTTGCTTCAAATGTTAATGCCATGGTTGTCCCAGGTTCCCAAATGGTAAAAAAACAAGCTGAAGAAATGGGATTGGATAAAATTTTCATTGATGCTAATTTTGAATGGAGAGAGGCTGGTTGTAGTATGTGTTTAGGCATGAATCCTGATATTTTATCTCCTGGTGAGAGATGTGCTAGTACGTCAAATAGAAATTTTGAAGGTAGACAAGGAAATGGTGGTAGAACTCATTTAGTCAGTCCGGTAATGGCAGCAGCTGCTGCAATCAATGGACATTTTGTTGATGTAAGGAAATTGGATTTGAATTAACATGGAACCTTTTCAAAAAGTAAAAAGTATTGTGACTCCTCTTGACAAAGTAAATGTAGATACTGATCAAATTATTCCCAAACAATTTTTAAAATTAGTTCAAAAATCTGGATTTGGTAAATTCTTATTTTTTAATTGGAGATATGATGAAAATGAAAATTTAAAATCTGATTTTATTCTAAATGATTCTAAATATGATGGTTCAAAAATTTTGGTAGCAGGTGACAATTTTGGATGTGGTTCTAGTAGAGAACATGCTGTTTGGGCTTTGGATGATTATGGTTTTTCTGTAATTATCTCATCTTCTTTTGCTGATATCTTTTTTAGTAACTGTTTCAAAAATGGAATTCTTCCTATAGTTTTAGAATCTACCCTTGTTGATAAACTTCAACAAGAGACTGACCTGATTGAAGTGGATTTAGAAAATCAAGTTATTAAAACTAATTCCGAAAACATTGCTTTTGAAATTAATTCTCACAAGAAAAAAATTCTCTTAGAGGGATTGGATGATATTGCACAAACTTTGCAGTTTGAAGAAAAAATCTCATCTTTTGAAGAGAAATCTACAATCCCATCTGTTTTATGATTTTCGTTACTAATTTTTCGTTTCTCTCTAAAATCATTGGTGATTCTGCATCAATCCACTCAACTCCTTCTATATCGTGAGCACTAATTTTTCCTTCTTTTGATAATTCTTGTAAAATGTCAAATGACAAATTTACTTGTTTTTTCTTTTTCTTTTTAATTCTCTGAATGATTTCTTTATCTAACATGTAGATTCCTAAACATTCTGATAATTGTAATTTCATTATTGGTTTTTCTTTAAATTCTGTAATTATCCCATTGTCTACTACTGCAAAACCTGTTTCTTCCTTTCTCTTTGTTCTAGTTGCGATACAAGCTAAACTGCTTTTCTCTTTGAATGTTTTTCTCATTTTTGTAATATCTAATGCACATAGATTATCTACAAACCACAAGAGAAATTCTGATTCATTTTTTAACTCATTTTGAATGTGAAGTAAATCTCCTCCTGTTCCACTTTGTGAGTCTTGGATGAATTTGATGTTTTTTTGATTTCCATAATAGTTTTTGATTTGTCCTCCTAAACCCATGTAATCTGAAATTATGATTATTTCTTTAATGAATTTGAATGATTTTAGATATCTTACAACATAATCAATCAGAGGTTTTCCATTAATTGGTGTCATTGCTTTTGGAAAATATTCTGTATATGGTTTTCCACGGGTACCTTTACCCCCAGCTAAAATTACAACTTTCACAGTCTAACGGTATGATTTCTGCTTTCTTCTTCTTGCACCAGGTCCGCCAAATTTCTTTGGTTCTTTTTGTCTGGCATCTCCACTTACTAGATACTTATCAAAATCAGTAATTCTTTTTCTAAGGTCTTCTCTAGTTGATTTTGGGAAAGGATGATCTTTTGGCTCTTTTTTAGATTTTGTCCAGCCTACTAATGCTCTGGTGATTGCTGTTGCTACTGCACTTGCTTGTCCCATGAATCCTCCGCCTCTTACTCTTACTGAAATATCAATTTTATCTCTCAAATCTCCTGTAATTTCAAGTGGTGCTAAAATGACTTCACGAGCTGTTTCTTGTGGAATCATTTCTACTGGAACATTGTTAATTCTGACTTTGCCTACGCCTTTTGTAATGTATACATGGGCACTAGCTGTTTTTCTAGTTGCAAAATAAATTTCAGTTTTTGGAATCATATTATTCTGTCCATCCTATTACTCTACATATTTCTGCTAATGTAGTATAATTTGAAGCTGCTCTTTTGATTAATGCTTTTTCAAATTGTGTTTTCTCTAATGACTTTGTATCGTTAGGTGCGCCAATGTATGTTCTTAATCTTTGGAAAGCTAACTTGCCTGATGGTTTTCTATCAAATGGTAACATTTGACGAATCATCTTTGCAATAATTGTATCTGGTCTTCTGTAGTGTACAGGTCCATGTTTGTAATTGATAATGCTGTTAATTTCTAAAAATTCTCTATACTCTTGAATTTGATTCGATCTTGTTCCACTCATCATAATTTTTTCACAATTGATTACTGTAACTCTTTGTCCTTGTAATAGTAATTTTGCAACGTTTGATGCTAATCTACCTGCAATGTGATTTGTTGCATCAACTACAATTGGTCTGTCTGTTCTAATTACAACTTCTTGTTTGGAAGTATTTGAATTTCTTCCAGCAGGTCTGTTTAATCTTCCATTAGCCAAGTAGTACTACTCCTTTGCCTGTTGGATTTTGTTTTATTAATTCCTCATGTGAAATTAATTTTCCGCCATTTTCTAAAACTTTGGCTGCTGCTGAATTTGAAATTGAAAATGAACATAATGTGATTTTATGTGAAATATTTCCTGTTCCCAAGACCTTGCCTGGAAATACTACTGTGTCATTATCTTTGGTTAATTGACTAATTCTATTGAGATTGATGTCTCTTCTTGCAATTGATGGTTTTAAGGCATATTCTGCTAATTTACCCCAAATTGGAGCATCATTTTTAGTTGATGCTTTTTTAAGATCGCTTGCCATACGAATTACAACTTGATTAGTCATGTGAATAATCCGGCTTAAAACCCAAATATAATGTCTATGCTTCACTTATTCTTCGATATTGTTGATCATATCTTTAAATTCAACAACTCTTCTGCTAACTTCTTGCACTCCTTCTAGAACAATTTGTTCTGGATTTAGTGCTCCTGTGGACTCTATGGTGAGTATTTTCTCATCATCTTTGTCTGTATCTGTAAGCATAGCAACGTTAGAAGCATTCCATTTTGCATGTTCTGTACCACGTCCTAGTCTTGCATAACACTCAACTTTGATTTTTTGACCTGGGGCTAATTGAACAATTGGAACTTTTTCAGAGACTGGTTTTACACTCTCATCTTCTGAAGATAGTTCTCCTGATAAAACAGCTCTAGTTTCTTCAGATTCTCCAGAATCTAATACTAGTAAGACTTTGTCTGATTCGTTGAATTTACTCAAGTCTGTTCTTAATGGAATTAATCCCAATCTGTGAGCTAAACCTTCATCAGGTAACACAGATGTATTTTCAATAATGTCTACTGTATCAATTGCAAGAACTGGAACTCCGTTTAAACAAACACGTCTTAGAGCGTTTGCATATTGTAATGGAACTCCTTTTAGCTTTAAGGATATCTTCTCAGAATCTTTTGTAATAACGTCTAATGATGACAAATCTTGATGAAAATCGTCAAAGTGCACATAAAAATCTAGCTAGCTTTACGTATAGATAAATACCAAAATGTTATAGCAATAAGATATGGCTGATGTTACTGTAGTTAGATACTCTTTTGAAGGTGAAAAATTTGAGATACTGGTAAAACCAGATCCTGCTTTAGATTACAAATTAGGTAAGAAAAAAGATATTTCTTCGGTTTTAGTTTCTGAGGAAATCTATACTGATTCGGGAAAGGGTACAAAACC
Organism: Nitrosopumilus sp. Nsub; assembly: GCF_001541925.1. Classification (GTDB taxonomy): domain Archaea; phylum Thermoproteota; class Nitrososphaeria; order Nitrososphaerales; family Nitrosopumilaceae; genus Nitrosopumilus. The sequence goes on along the minus strand of NZ_LQMW01000019.1, from coordinate 30,226 downwards.
ATCTACTGAAAAATTACTTGCTGCCTTCAAAACTGAAGATAAAATTGAGGTTGCTCAAATAATGTTTGAGAAAGGAGATCTAAATCTTACAACTGATCAGAGACGAAAAATGGTGGATCAGAAAAGAAAACAGATTATTGAATATATTGCAAAGACCTTTGTTGATCCAAAAACTCACTTACCTCATCCTCCATTACGAATTGAACAAGCAATGAAAGATGGCCGTGTCTCCATTGAACCTCAAAAAAGCGTAGAAGAACAAGTTAAAGATATTGTTGAAAAATTACGTTCAATTATTGCATTAAAATCTGAAAATCTCCAATTAGAGATCACTATTCCTGCACAATACGCCTCTCAGTCCTATTCTGTTTTGAAATCTGTGGGTTCACTAAAAAAAGAAGAATGGCAAAACAATGGTTCACTAAAAGCAATACTTGAAATACCCGCAGCAGCAAGGCCAAACGTGATTGACAGATTAGGTTCTATAACTAAGGGCTCTGCAACTGTAGAGGTAATGAAATAATATGGCTGATAAGCGAAAATACGTTATTCCTGGTGATGTAATTACTAGTGGACCTTTTAGACCAGAACAAAATGTAGTTTTAGAAGGAAACAACATAATTGCAACTGCTGTTGGTATATCTGAAATTTATGAAGATTCTGTTAAAGTCATTCCTTTAACTGGAAAATATATTCCTAAAATCAACGATCTTGTAATTGGTAAAGTCATTTCTCACACTTCATTATCTTGGGAATTAGATGTAAATTCTTGTTATGTTGGATTTTTACCTGCTCAAGATGTTTTCGGACGAGACTTTTCAACTCATGCTGATGAACTTTCAAGTAAACTAAAAACCGGTGATTTGGTAGCTGCCAGAATTGCAAATTTTGACAGAACTAGAGATCCTCTTGTTACTATATCTGATAGAGACTTAGGTAAAATAGATGATGGAATTTTAGTAAAAATTTCTCCAAGTAAAGTTCCACGTTTGATTGGCAAAAAAGGAAGTATGATACAAATGATTGAAATGGCTACTAATGCTGCCGTTACAATTGGTCAAAATGGTTGGGTTGTAATCTCATGTGAGACTGATGAAGGACTCTTAAAAGCTAAAAAGGCAGTTGAAATGGTTAATGAAAAAGCACATATTGCTAACTTAACTGATTTAATTAAAGATATGTTAGATGGAAAGGATGAATCATAATGGGTGGACGAGATGCAACCATGGTTCTATTGGACGAAAACGGTATTCGTTGTGATGGACGTAAAATAGATGAACCACGTAGAATTATGATAAAAGCTGGTGGATTAAAAAATGCTGATGGTTCTGCTTACATTGAATTTGGCGATAACAAAATCTTAGTTGGTGTATTTGGACCAAGAGATGTTCATCCAAAACACATGTCAGATACTGATACTGGAATTTTGAGAGTTAGATATCACATGGAACCATTTTCTGTTGGTGAAAGAAAAAGACCAGCACCTTCAAGAAGAGAAATTGAAATTTCCAAAGTAATCAAAGAAGCATTAGAGCCTGCAGTAATGTTGGAGAAATTCCCAAGAACTGCAGTTGATGTATTTATTGAAGTTTTACAGGCTGATGGTGGAACTAGATGTGCTGCCCTTACTGCAGCATCTGTTGCATTAGCTGATGCTGGTATTCCAATGAGAGATATGGTTGCAGCAATTGCTTCAGGTAAAGTTGCAGATACCATTATTCTTGATGTTAACAATGAAGAAGACCAAGCAGGTCAAGCAGACATGCCAGTTGGATATATGCCAAGTCTTAAGAAAATTACATTATTACAATTAGATGGTGTCTTAACTCCTGAAGAATACAAAAAATGTGTAGATGTTGGAGTTAAAGGATGTGAAGTTGTTTACGAACTTCAAAAGAAAGCACTTCATGACAAATATTTTGGGAATAAAGGAGATTAGATATGACAAGCGATTCAGTTATTGACGAACTAAAAAAAGCACAAATTCTTGAGTTATTAGAACAAGGAAAAAGAGTTGACGGAAGAACACTGGATGAACCAAGAAAAATCTGTATTGAAATTAACGCAATTCCTAAAGCAAATGGTTCTGCAAGAGTTTACCTTGGTGATACCCAAGTTTTATGTGGAGTAAAAATCCAACCAGACAAACCTTTCCCAGATGTGGGTGACAAAGGTATGTTTATGTGCACTGCTGAATTGTTGCCACTTTCACATCCAACTGTTGAAACTGGACCGCCACAAGCTCCTGTTATTGAATTGGCAAGAGTTGTTGATAGAGGAATTCGAGAAAGTCATATGGTTGATGTTTCTGATTTAGTAATTGAAAAGGACAAATCTGTAGTTGGTGTATTTGCAGATGTTGTGGCAATTGATTATGATGGAAATCTTTTTGATGCATGCTCCTATGCTGCAACTGCTGCTTTACTTACATCAAAAACTCCAACATGGGAGATGGTTGATGACCAACCTTCAGTAGTTGAGGGTGCAGACAAACCGTTACCTGTTACCACAATTCCTGTATCTGTAACCATGGGAAAAATTGGAAATTATATTGTTGTTGATCCTAATGGTGATGAATGGGACAGTATGGATTCAAGAGTTACAATTACTACTGATTCTGATGGAAATATTTGTGCACTGCAAAAAGGTGGCAGTGATGGATTTACCCAAGACGAAATTAACCAATGTGGTGAATTATCAATCAAAGTAGGCGCAAAGATAAGGGAACAATTAAAATCAGTCCAACAGGAGAGTCAATAATATGGCAAAAGCAAAGAAATCACTTAAAGGCTTAGGTGCACGTTACGGAATTAAACTTAGAAAACAATACACAAAAGTTCATCTCCAATTAAAACAAAAAAGAAGTTGTCCTGAATGTGGTTCAAAGACCTTTGGTAGAGATGCTGTTGGAATTTGGTCTTGTAAAAAATGCAATTACAAAGTAGCCGGAACTGCATATGACATTAAACTATAGTGCAAAAATTACTGTAGATGCTAAAGATAAGAATAATGCAATTTTTGATTCTGTAAATACTGACAATGAATTTTATCCAGAAAACCCTGTAAAAACTAAAATCCAATTAAATACAAAATTAGTAATTTCTGCTGAAACTGATCAAATTGCACATCTTCGAGCAAATCTAAATTCAACTCTCAGACTAATTCAAGCAAGTTATGATACAATTGAATCGGTAAAGATATAATCCGATTAATTTCACAAATATTCATGTCATCTCCACAAATGCCTCCATGGCTTCAAGAGCAAGTTGGAAAATTACAACAATCTCAACAAAATTTACAGTCTATTATGACTCAACGACAGCATCTTGAAATGGAGAAAGCAGAAACTGAAAAAGCTATTGATGAATTAAAGAAAGTTGCAGATGGTGATTCTGTCTTTAAACAAGCTGGAACTGTTTTAATTAAATCTGATAAAAAAACCATATTGGATGAATTAGAGGAAAAAATAGAATTGGCAAAAACTCGATCAACTGTTCTTGAAAAACAAGAAGTTCGTGTAAAAGAAACTCTCAAAGAACAAGAAGCAAAAATCACTGAAATGATGAAAAGTGGAAATGCTCCTTCACCTCCAGCATCAGATGATAACCCTAGAAAATAATTTTAGTCTATTTCAAATAAGATATTAACAATTCATTATAACTAATATTTGTGAAATTAGAACATCTTCGAATTATTGTTGATGAACGAGAAACAAAAAGTGGGATTCCGAAATTACTCAAAACAATTGGTATGAATGTGGAAATGAAAACACTTCCAATTGGTGATTATATTGTTGCACCTGAAACTATTGTTGAAAGAAAAAGTATCAAGGATTTGATGGCTTCTGTTTTTGATGGGCGATTATATGACCAATGCAGCAGGCTCAAAGAACATTTTGCATATCCTATTGTTTTATTGGAAGGAAATGTTGATGAAATCGAAGAAATTACTGACAATCCTTTAGTTTTCTATGGTGCTATCTCTCGAGTTGTATTAGAATTTAAAATTCCTATAATCCCTACCCCTAGTGCATCTCATACTGCAAAATTATTAGTTTCAATGTGTTCTAAAAAAGATGGGCCAACAGGACCATACTTGAAAAAAATAAAAAAATCATCAAATTTAGAAACTCAACAACTCTCAACCCTTTGTAGTTTACCTGGAATTGGTGAAAAATTTGCAGTACGAATGCTTGAAAAATTTGGTACTCCGTCAAAAGTTTTTAGCGCAACAACTTCTGAATTGGCTAAAGTTGAAGGATTGGGTGAAGCTCGTGCAAAAAAAATCAAAAATATGTTAACCACTAAAAATAAACTTCAAAAAGAAAGTAACCAAAAGACACTAACATAACCATTACTGTCATCTTATTTCACGAATTTTTATAGTACATGCTTTAAGAAAATTTATGGATAATCGTGTGAATATTGCAGTTGTAATTGGTGTAATCTTTGTTTTAGCTTTTGCTGTAACTTTAACTCAAAGTGATAAACAAGTTGAATCTCAACTTATCGAGGATGAAATTCCTGAAGAATTAATCTATGAGTGGTTGAAAAAATATGATCCTTCTGAACAAATCATTTCTGTTTCTGGCAGTGCTATGGCCTCTTCAAATCCTGATACTTTAATTATTGTATTGGGAGTAGAATCTGAAGCCAAAACTGCTAATGAATCTCTATCTCAAAACTCAAATTCACTAAACTCTGTAATTTCTTCATTAAAAAATTCTGGAATTTCTGAAGATGATATCCAAACCTCAAATTTTTCAATTTACCCATTATATGACAGCATCAAAGATTCTAATGGAAATTGGCAACAAATTCTAAATGGATATCGAGTATCAAATATTTTATCAATTCAAACTGAAAGAATTGATTCTGCTGGAGATATTATTGATGCTGCAGTTTCTTCTGGAGCAAATCGTGTTGATGATGTTTCATTTCAATTATCTGATGATAAATTACAAAAAATCAGCGATGACTTGATTGCTGATGCTATTAATGATGCAACCCAAAAGGCAGAAAAAGCACTTGTTCCGTTAAAACAAAAAATTGTTGGAGTAAAATCTATAGTTATTCATGATAATGTAGTTCCTTACTATGATGGTCCAATGCGAGCATCCTTTGATGGATTTGCTGAATCTTCAATGAATTCTTCTCCAATTATGTCTGGTGATGAAGAAATTACTACAAATGTTAGTGTTGTATTTTACATTTCACAAAAATAATTCTTCTAAAAAATTATTTTATTAATTTTCTTTTTAATGCTGTTCCACAATTCGAGCATTCTTTTCCACTTTGAAAACTAGTTTTACATCCTGGACAATAATGAATCCATTTCCCAACATCCTTGATTCCTTTTGTCATGATCGGTGCAATATCTAATCCCATATTTTTAGCGACATTTGAAATCGCAAAATCATCTGTAATGATTTGACCTTTTGTTTCTAATCCTAATGCAATAATTGAAATATCTTGTTTTGACAACTGTGGAAAATCTCCTGTTTCTTTTGCTGATTTAATTGCATCCTGCGTTGATTGTTTGTCAGGCTCCCTAATTTTTAATCTATTAGTTTCGAGAAGAGTTCCTAAAACATCTTGACTTTTTTTGATATGTTGAATTTCATCATAAACTAGGGCTGTTGTGTAATAATCTTCTGATGATCTAAATGGAACCCCTGCATAAAATGCACTGGCATCTAAAATTCTAAAACCCAAGTTTACTCATTTGTCTCAAACCTCTTTTTTTCAACCTAATGAAAACTGCTGGGCTTTTGTATTTTTTAATAATTATTGGTTCTTCGTATCCTGCAGATTTTACAACTTGTGCATCTATTGCAATATTGCAATCATGTGAAGAAATAATTTCAATTTTTTCATCCGGTACAACTAATGATGCTAATCTGTAAACAGGTGCAACTGGTGTAATGATCAAGACATCTAAACTTTCGTGTAATATTGGACCTCCTAATGAAAATGAATGACCTGTTGAACCACTAGGTGTTGCAATAATCACTCCGTCCATTTTTTGTTTTACTGTGTCATTTTGAAATTTAATTTCAATTTGTGCAGTTTTTGTCAGGTTTGCTCTACTAATGTAAATTTCATTTAATGCTGGTGGGAATTCTTTGCCTCCACATACTGCAGTAACTCTTGTTCTTTTATCTAAAAAGAAATTATCTTCTAAAATTTCATTTAATGCTTTATCAATTTCTTCAATTGTAATTTCAGCTAAAATTCCTCTATTTCCACCAACATTGATTGTTAAAATTGGTGTCTCATTTTCTAAATTTCGAAAAACACGAAGTGTTGTTCCATCTCCTCCTAATGTTATTACAAGATCTAACTTCACATTTTGAATTTCTTCCAATTCTTCCATCTGTTTTGCTCCCTCCACCTTAACTGGTGAAATTGTATACACTGTTGCTTTTTTTTCTAATAATTTTTTAGCAACATCTTTTGCAGCATTTTCTGAATCTTTGTTTCCTACTTTACTTACAACGGCAACATTTTCTAGTTTCAAGTAAGTTCTTTTGAATTGTATTTACATAAAAATGATATTTTTACGGATATTCTATTTGATTCTTGATATTGTAAATTTTATGGGTAAAATAACTAAATTTCAAGAATTAATCTGTCCTCAAGATGACAACTGATAACGTTTTTAACTAAATTCTGCTCATAAAAAATGGATGTCATTACTTTTAAAAGATCGGGTGTGGTCAATGGAAGCACCAACTGCAAAACGTGGTGTTTACCCCTTACATGGTTTTAAACTTGGATTATACAGATTACCAATAGTACTTGAAGATCCTAATGAAATTAAATCAGTTCATGATGGTTTGAAAAAAGCATTTGAGATGGACAAATATGCAGACAGAATTTATGCAACATATCGCTGGAAAGAACAAAACATGGAAGATCCTGATGAAAAAGGATACGAAGAAGTTGATTTATCTGTAACAGTAGAAATTGTTACTGGTGAAGTTGTCGATATAATTTATCAGGTTTTTCCAATTGAGAAATTTGGAGATCCTAATTGGGTTAAAGATTATAGAAAGAAAGCAGACCATTTTGCAAAAATGGTAATTGATACTATTTTAAGAAATACGATTTTGGCTGATAAGATGATTTCTTATTTGGCAAAAAGTGAAAAGATTCCTGAACTTAATGCAATTCAAAGATTAGAGGAACTAACTCCCTTGGCAAAAATTGTTCTTGGTGCAAAACCAAAACCAATTGAAGCAACAGATGAAGAAGAAGAGGAAGATGATGCATCTATTGAAATTCCAGATGGTGCAAAACCTGGACCTATTGACGTTGATTATAAATCAAAAATGAAACAATCTGCTGTTTATGAAGCTGCAGAACACACTATCAAAACCTGGGGTCGTAAAGGTACCAGTAATGGAATTATGGGTGTATGGGGAGAATTTGTATCAGTAGATTATGATATTTGTGTTGCAGATGGTGGATGTATTGAAGCTTGTCCAGTTGGAGTTTACGAATGGTTTGATTCACCAGGAAATCCTGCATCTGATCAAAAACCATTAATGTCAAAAGAACCCGATTGTATTTTCTGTCTTGCATGTGAAGGTGTATGTCCTCCACAAGCCATCAAAATTTATGAGCAAAAATAATTGCAGTTATTGCAACTATAAATAGAGATAATTACTTTTGAGCAGCTAAAGATGGCTGGAAATCCTTTCACCCAATTGGTTTTTGATTTATTCATAATTTCTGCAATTTTGATTACTGCATATACTTGCAATTTTTACTATCTTGTTTTACTAGCAAATAAACGAAATAAATCTACTAAAACTGTTGATTTGGGAACTCCTTCTGTAACAATTCAACTTCCAATTTACAATGAAAAATATGTTGCAAAACGACTTGTAGATGCAGTATGTAATTTGGATTATCCAAAAAATCAAATGAATATTATGGTTTTAGATGACTCTGATGATGATACTGTTGATTTACTTGAAAAAACTGTAAATTATTACAAAACACAAGGATTTCAAATTGAACATATTAGGCGTGGAACACGAAAAGGGTACAAAGCAGGTGCTCTAAAATATGCAATGCAAATTACTGATACAGAACTTGTAGCCATATTTGATGCAGATTTTATTCCTCCAACATGGTTTCTCAAAAAAGCAATTCCTCATTTTTCAAAATCAAACATTGGTTTAATTCAATGTCGTTGGGGACATGTAAATGAAAATTATTCTACTATCACTAAAGTACAAGCTTTAAGTCTTGATTTTCATTTTCTAATTGAACAAAAAGCAAAAAGTGATTCTCATTTATTCATGAATTTCAATGGTACTGCTGGAATTTGGAAACGTGATTGTATTGAAGATGCAGGTGGTTGGCATACTGCAACTTTGGTAGAAGATCTTGATTTGAGTTATCGAGCACAAATGAAAGGATGGAAATGTGTATTTTTGCCTGACATTGTAGTTGATGCAGAACTTCCTGCTCAAATGAATGCTGCAAAAAGACAACAATTCAGATGGGCAAAAGGCTCAATTCAATGTGCTACAAAATTACTTTTTGACATTACTGCAAAACGTAAAATTTCAGTTGAAACTAAAGTACAGGCATTTGTTCAATTAACTCGCCATATTGTTTATCCATTAATGTTAATTCAATTTTTGGCATTACCGATACTTTTAGCAGGTCAAGTTAATCTTTATGTTGTTAGTTTTCTTCCAATTATTACATTTGCAACTTATCTTGCAATGGGACCTGGTGCATATATTTTGATTATACAAAATATGTATGGAAAATCGTGGAAATCTAAAGCAAAATTATTGCCTGCATTATTGGTTTACAATGCTGGAATGTCTGTAAATAACACTGTAGCAGTTTTTGATGCAATATTTGGAAAGAAAAATGAATTTCTTAGAACTCCAAAATATGGTATTATCAAAAAAGAAGATGATTGGAAAGGTAAGGCTTACAATTTGCCATTTACTCAAACAACCTTACTTGAAATCTTTTTTGGAGTTTATGGAACACTTGCAATTTTTATTTCAATATTTTCGAATAATCCTGTATTTGTTCCAATTATAGCAATTCAAACCATTGGATTTTTCTTTATTGCTTACATGAGCCTATCGCATACTAGATTTAAAAGAAATAAATCAAGTGAACAACGTAAAAGGACGAAGAAAGAGAAAATGGCAAATACAATTTACAAATTATCCATGATTGGAATTTTAGGATTGATTATTTTTGGTGGATTTATGGCAATTAATGGATATAATTCTGATATTTACCCTTTAGATAGAATCCGAGGTCATTTTGATGGAATTATAGGCTCATCTGACCCAGAAATTATTCGTGCACATCTAATAGCAATTCAATTAGATTTGGAGCCTATGTTGGAAAAATTACCTGAAACTACTGATACTCATAGTCAAGTTATTTCAAAAAACCCTGTATGGATATTTGCTACTGAATCAACAAACTTCATTAGAATTCAAAACAATGTTGATGCTATGCTTGTAAGTGTTGATGAACTCTCTACAATTCCTCCAGACAATTCAGCATATCATACAGGCATGATGGATATTAACAACAGAGCTGATCTCTTAAGACAAAATATTATGGATGCAACACCATACATGTATGTCAGTCTAGCAAATGTATTTTCTAGTATAATTTGGATAGCTGTAATTATTGGAATCTTTACTGCACTTAAACGAAAGAGAACACAACTTAAAGAATCTGATACAATTGGTGTCTAAGAAATATTTAGATCATTTCTGATTTCGTCTACTGCTCTAATTCCATAAATGTCTCTAACTTGTTGAATTCTAATTGATTCTTTTAACATGTCTCTACCAATAGCATTTGTTAAAATTGAATACACATCACTGAATCTTATTTCCCATCTGTCTGCACAATCTAACATTTTGCTTATTGCCCACTGTCTTACTTCGTGAGGTAATGGTATTTTTTCATCTGATTCAATTGAAATTTTATCAAACAAATTTACAATTTCTGATGTCAGTTTTGCCATCTTTTCAATATCCTTTACATCTCCATACTTTGATTCTGTATTCATTCTAATGTTTGATTGATATTCTGATAGTTTTAGCAAGGCCATGATTTCTTTTGATGAATCACTAGAAGCTTTGTTTGTGACATTTCTAACTGATTGTATCTCTTCAAAGAGTTTTTCAGACTTTTTATGAAATTCTGTAGTTGATGTTTCTTGTCTTTTTAGAGAATCTGAGACTGAACCAATTTTTTGTTCAATGTTGTTTGTTTTATCATAAACATTGGATTTGAAATTTGAGAAATCCTCTTGAACTAGTTTTAGATTTTCTCCTACAAATGCTGTCTGATCTGCCCTTTTTGTAATTGTTCCAATCTCTGTTTCAATTTTATCTATTTTGCCACCTAATTCTTTGATTGATTCTAAACTTATTGCATCACTGGAATTCACACTAGAAGAAACTGTTTCAAATTGTTGTTTGAGACCATCAATTACTCCACTTAGTGAATCAATTTTTGAAGATTTTGAAGATATTGTGTCAATTGAAATTTTAATTGCTTCTAATTCTGCATTTACATTTGATGCATCTGCTACTCCTGCAACAATCTTCTCAAATTGTTGTTTGAGATTTTCAACTACTTGAGTATTAGTTTTGATATTTTCTGTTTTTCCAGAAATTTCTTCAATATTTTCTTTTAGTTTATTCATCTCTGAACTAATTTCTAAAAATGAATTGGTTTTTCCAGAAACTTCTCTTAAATCATCTCTTACTTCGTCAATTCTCTGAGCAATTTTAATAATCATTTGAGAATTATTTGTAATTGAATTCATACTATCTTCAACTTTTTGAGAAATTTCTTGTGTTTTTGATTTCTTTTGTACTTCTGAAATTTTACTTAATTCATTTTCAAGTTTTTCAGTTTGATTGTTAATTTTATTAATTAAATTTGATTGTGTTCTAACTTGATTTAATCCTGCATACAATTTTTGAGTATCTTCTTCTATTATGTTGATTTGTTTTGATTGTTTTTGAATATGTTCTAATGTTAATGTCAGTGTATCGATCATCCCTTTCATAGATACTAGAACTTTTTGATTTTCTCCAAAAATCTTTGACATAACTTTGATTTCTTTTTGTAATGCTTTATTGGAATCTGAAACTGTTGAAACTTTTTTTAAAACTGCTGCTGGAGTTGGTTGTCTCTTAACTGTTTTTGTAACCTTTTTCTTTGTTGTTTTTGATACCATATAAGATGAATCAAGTACTAAGAATAAAAAATTTGGGTATAAAATAAAAAATGTAAAGAGTCACTTGTTTACAACTTCAGGTTCATGAAGTAATTCATGAAATGTCTTTTCAGCAAGACCATTTGTTGTCTCAATGAATCCTCTTGCACAGTATTCGCATTGAATCATATAGTACAGTATGGTACCGTACTATTAATAATTAGGTTATCTCAATGTAACCATAATTGCAGTCAGTTACCCCAGGTCATATCTCTTCATCTTAATCCTAATCTGCTGACCTACTCATCACTCTGCAATTTCACTAAGATAACTGGGCATAAAGAAGTTTCAAATTGATAATCTTTTGATGATCAATTTTTCATATTTTTGAAAAATTTTTTTCTAAATTTTAACTACGTAATCACTTTTTAATGAAAATTATTAACTGATATTATGCAAAATAATTTGTTTCAATTGGATTCTAGTGCAATTCGAAATTCTCTTGATTCCACTGTTGACACTTTGATTGAACAAGTTACCCCAGAATTACCTCATACAAGTTTTGTAACTGATTTAGCTTTTATCATGATAATTGGTTCTATTGTAACACTTGCATTTTTTAAAATTAGACAACCTTTGATCATTGGATACCTGTTTGCAGGAATGCTGCTTGGTCCATTATCCCCTCTTTGGACTTGGCTATTGCCTAAAAATAATTCCCCGTCTGAAATGTTAGATGGTGTTGGAATTTTATCTGACATTTCTGCGTTGCATTTATTTTCAGAAATTGGTGTAATTTTATTATTATTTGTAATTGGAATTGAATTTCCATATGCCAAGATCAAATCTATTGGAAAAGTATCTGTTGGTGTAGGTACACTGGGACTATTTTCAACATTGGGTGTTTTGTTTTACGCTTCAACAGCTCTTGGTTTACAATTTATGGATGCATTGTTTATTTCAGCAGCTTTATCAATTTCTAGTACTGCCATTATTGTTAAAATTTTAGAAGAGATGGGAAAAATCAAAAAAGAATCATCTATTCTTGTTTTAGGTATTTTGATTGTTGAAGATGTTATTGCTGTAATTTTAATTTCTACCCTACAATCTGTTGCTTTAGTTGGAACTGTATCTGTAGAATCTATTGTTGTTGTTGTATTAGTTGCAATTGGTCTTATTGTTGGAACCTTTACAATTGGAACAAGAATAGTTCCTGGTTTAATTGATAGAGTTGCAGCTGCTGAAAATCGTGAAATTCTACTCCTAAGTGTTCTTGGAGTGTGCTTTGGTTATGCTCTGTTGGCCAATATTGTGGGATTATCTGTTGCAATTGGTGCCTTTTTAGCTGGTGTTTTAGTAGCAGAATCAAAATCTGCTGAAGTTGCAAAATTACTTTCTAGCCCAATTAAAGACATGTTTGTAGCTATATTTTTCATATCTGTTGGTGCTCTGATGGATGTTTCTCAACTTGAAAATTATATCTTCATTGCAATTGCTTTGATTGCTGTTGCAACTGGTATGAAATTTGGTGGGAACATGTTGGGTAATTTCATCTTTAGACAAAAACGTGGAAAAGCACTTCGCTCAGCATTTACATTAGCAGCTCCTCGTGGTGAATTCTCAATTGTAATTGTAAAAGTTGGAGTTGATATTGGTGCAGTATCTGCATTCTTGTTCCCTCTAGTTGGTATTATCTCGATAATTACTGCATTCATTTCTCCATTCTTAGTTAAAGCAAGTGATAGAATTGTTCCTGCATTGGAGGAAAAAGACGATGTCTGATGAATTACAAAAAATGTTAGATGATGTTCATGAGGGTATTACAACATTTGATTTTGAGGGAAAAGAAACTCCGTGCATAATTGTTGATGAAGAAAAATATGGTTTGATTCGAGCAAAAATTGAGGGTCAGCCTTTTTCTGTTAATACTGATCTAAATATTTTACAAGATGGATTGGGAAATGTATTTGTAGAAATTGTTTTAACTTTTTCAGTTGGCAATATTTCAGAAAAGTTTCTTGTTAATGCAAAAACTGATTTGAGCTTTTTTGAAGTTTTAGCAAATACTTCTATGCTTGTACTAAATTCACCTGAATCTAGATATGGACAGGACAATGTAATTGCAATTCAATTGCCTAGACCTGAGAAGGCTCATGATGCTCTTGAAATAATTAAAAATGGATTAATTCCTAAAAATCAATAGATGGTGCAGTTACCGGGATTTGAACCCGGGTCACGTACTTGGCAAGCACGAGTACTAACCAGACTGTACTATAACTGCAACAATTCAAAGGGCTGAATTTGCAGATTTAAGCGTTTTTAAGCTTTCATTGCTTTAGTAATTCATGGATGAAGTTCTTTTAAAGAAAATTCAACAAAAAATTCATGATAGTATTTCAAATCAAGATGACATTAAGGAATTGATAAAATCTCTTTCTTCTATAGATAATTCTCAATCTTTTGCATTAGGTATTATTGTTGGTAGATTATACAATACTTTTTTTTATCAAAGTAAAAGAATTCTTAATCGAGAACCGACTAAACAAGAATTTGATGATTTTCTAAAATTTATTGAAAGTAAGAAATTTGATTTAGAACACTTATGGTGATGGTTTATTCCATTCAATTACTTTGATTGTTGGAGTTCCTGGTAGTTTAACACATGCTCCATGAAGTGCTTTCTTTGCTGCATTAAGATTTGTTTCTCCATTTACGTATAATTCCATAATACATTGTCCTTGTCTTACTCTTGCTCCTAAACTGGTTGCTTTGCCCCATGATCTTCTCATTCCTTCTGAAACTCTGTCTGCACCAGCAGTTGCAATTTGTTTATTTTCTCTTAAGAGATTATGTGGATAAATTCTTAATCTTGAATAATAGCCTGATTCACCAGTTGTTTTTTCTAGTGTCTTGTTAGCTGCTAATCTGGTTGACTCTATTGCCATATGTCTAATTTGAAGACGTTCATTAATCAATAATTGTACACAGTACTCGTATGTGTTTCTTTTACCACCTTGAAATTTTGCAATTTTAATTTGAGGTTTTCCTTTGATGTATTCTTTTCTTGTGAATACTTGCCCTGTTCCGTCTCTATAATTTGCACCATGCATGATAATCTCAACTAAGAACCCCCATATTTTAACGATAGGTAGCAATTTACTCTCATTTCCAATGCTTATATGGAAATCTTCCATTTTTCTCAATATTATGGATGAAACCATTGAATTTCGTGGAGATTTGATTGCAGACAAAGCCAGTGTTTCTGAAAATAAAATGATCCATGATCTTGAACAAAAGGGATTTGGTGAAATAGAGAAAGGAAAATTACTTCTTAAATCTTTTGAGACATTATATCTGCTATATACTGGTAAATTATTTCTGAAGAAAAATAAAAAACAAATTGATTTTGATAGTTTTATGAATATTTGTCAAAAGACAAATCCTGAGATCCTCACAAAATTTTTGATATTTAGAGATCTTAAAACTAGAGGGTATGTTGTAAAAGATGGATTCGGATTTGGTTCTGATTTTCGAGTTTATGAAAGGGGTCATTTTGGAGAAAAAGGTGCTAAATTCCTGATTTTTGGTCTTAACGAAGGACAACAAGAGAAGATGGGCGCATTACAAAAAAAGATTCAGGAAATCACCCAAATGGGAAAAGAACCAATTATTGCAGTAATTGAACGTCGAGGTGAAGTGATTTACTACAAAATTAATAGAATGAATTTTTATGAAAATAAATCTAGATTAAATGACTCTTTTTCTTTCTAATCTTGTATTACCCATTCTGATGAATATTTCAAAAGATTCTTTTCTTCTGCTTCCATAAAATCATACACATCAATATGCTTTGTTTTATTTTCCCATAATTCTTCAAAATCTTTCACTTTTCTTTCAACCCTTGATTGATCATTCCATGACGTAAATACATCAACTGATTCAAAATCTCTTGTTTGAGTAGAAAATGACTCTTTAGATGTGCCAGTAAATGCAACAGTTTGATCCTCGTTATCTCTGAATATCCCTATCCTTTCGGAAAATGAATCTGCCACTTGTTCTGAATTTGGAATTGCAATCTTAAGTTCAATTTGTCCATTATTTACAATATTTTGTAATTTTTGGATTTTTACATCTTTGATTAATTTCCCATCAATTTTTTTTGTGTATTTCTCAGAAAATAACTTTGTAAACAAATTCAAGTCTGTTGTTTTGAATCTGTGTCCTGTAACCATTCTTAGTTTTGCTTTTCCTCTTGAAAAATTCTCAAACGCCATAACAATTGTAGTTAATGTTTGAATTGATAGAAGATCTACACATCTATCATATTCTATACACTGACCTAAACAAGGGAAGAAAAATTCTGCAACTATGTCGTTTCTATCAGAACGATATTCTTCTTTTAATTTGATTTCTTTTAGACCCAATATGATCTGTTTAATAATTAATTATTTAAATTCATGATTGTCATGTGTATCTATTTTTGTTACCCCTTAAACATATTATATAATTGTGAATCTTGTTTCATTATTTGTCAATATGACTGTGCCTCAATCTTTTGCTTTTTTGGTCTTACTTTGGTTTTGATACCTTTTGTTACCTTTTGATACAAAAATAACCAAACTGGTTCTGGTTTGGTTTTGGTTTTGTGTATTATGGATATAATCAGGTAACAAATTAGGAACAAATTGCAGTCATTTGGAACCAAAATCACTTTTGATGTTGTGTGGTTTTAAGTTGGTTTTAGATAAAAAAAAACACCTTTTGGAAACGTGCCTGTATGCAAATTATACTAAAACCAGTTGGTTTACAGTTGGTTTTGGTTTAAAATTGGTTTAATGGCTATTCATTAGCCTACTGTTTAGTTTATTGATATTTTACTAAATGAGATTGTGCTCCTATCGGGAATTACTCGTTTGATTAAGTGCTCTCCGCAAAACCTTGTAGAAATTTGTATTGTTGTGACTTTCATCGTATAATTCAAGACAAAGTACCTATTGAGAATTGATAAAATATTTGATATTCTGTTCTTTGAATATTCTTGATTATTTTTTATCTGGTTAAAATGACCTGATGACATTCAATTTTTAGTAAAGAACCACAATCCAAATAAATTCCAACAAAAACTAAACCAACTAAAATTACCCAAATTAAAAACTTCCACTTGAATTTCAAATTTCTAAATTTTTTAAATATTGTTCTCATCATGTTTTCCGTATCATTCTATTTTAAAATATTTGTTAATCATTTATTTGACTTGGCAAAATTATTTGGTTATGTATATTTTGGATTTGGTTAATTTGATGCAAGTGTTCCTAATGTGGAATAAATTCCCCCTTTATTCAGATACAAAAAAATTTGTTATAATTTGAATTATTTTGTTTTATGACAATTACCGTTGCTTGCAAAACTCCTCTAAATTTGTTTAAAGTTCAACGAATAAAATTCATTTTTCTACCTAAAAATATTCTGGGTTCTTTTTTAACAATTTTCATATCTGACAGATAACATAGTTTTGATTTACACAAATCACATACTATGTCATAAGACAAATCTCTACACCCACATATACAAACGCAATATTGTAAATTCATGTTATTTTGTTTTCTGCCCGGGTTGCATGTTTTTTTCCAATCTCATGAAAAATTGAAAATTAAAAAAATCTCGATTATATTCATTCCAAATGAATTCGCTTATCTTTTTAGTCATTATTTTAATTTGGTCCAATTAAAAATAAACAATATGTAAAAAAATATTAAAATTTATTTGAAAATTATTAAAAAATTTAAACAATTTTTAATTTTAATTTACAAATTATTTTAATATGATTTACTCTTTATTGACTATTGAAAACTTCAGATGGATAATGAAAATTAAATTTTTTTTATTATTTCATTAACATTATCCATCTAATGACGGTTATGATAAAAATTTAACAATTATTCCTCTTGTTCAGCAATTACATTTAGAGTCATACTGGTTTTGATGTGAGGTAGTGCTCTAATTGATTTTGTAATTATTTTTTCTAAAGACTCGTAATCATTTGTTTCAATTTTACATAAAATATCGTAAAATCCAAAGACTACATCTGCCTCTCTAACTTGTGCAATATGACTCAAATTTTTTAACACTTCGTATTCTTCTTCTTTGTCAGTATGGATTACCACATATGCTTGTGAAGAATTTTCCTCAGATTTGAAATCTTTTTTTTCTACTGATGGAAACAAATCTTCGCATTCAGAACGAGTTAAAGTCATGGTGGAATGAATTTCTGGCATTTGGCGAATTGAACCTGTAACTATCTTTTGAATTTCTTCTTCATCATCTGCTTCAACTTTAGCAAATATGTCATACAAACCAAATGTACCGTGTGTCTCTGTAACTCCATTTATTGCATTTAATTTTGAAATGATCTTTTTTTCATTTCCCATATCGCAATTCATTAAAACATATGCTTTTGCCATTTATTCTTGACCTTTAATTCCCATCAGTGTTAATGTAGAACGAATTTTTTCTATCTTTCTAATCTTCCAGGTAATTGTTTCACGAACCTTTTCAATTTGTTCTGCTTGTACTTTAGCTAAGATATCATATGCTCCAAATGTACCATGAACTTCGACAACTTCATCAAATGACTTTAATTGCGAAATCACCATTTCTTCTGAACCTAAATCACAGTTAATCAAAACATATGCTGTAGTCATTTTTGTAAAACTCCAATTTTCATATATTGGTTTTGTACTTAGCATATTTAAAGAATTATCTAAAATAACTTGAAAATTAAATCATGAAATATTATTAAACTAAATATTTTTTCAATAAATTATCTCTTTTTTCATAGTAAATTTTATAGAAAAATTAAAGCCAACTGTTTCACATCCTTTACGTAGCATAGCAGGTAGGCTTATGCCAGTAACACGACGGGGAGTTATTTTGACAATGGGATATTGTGTTGGCTTCTAATTACTATATACAAACATTTTATAAAAAAATGATCTTTTTTCCTAAAATTAAAAACAACAAGAAAAACTGGAAAACATTGGAGACGTAAACGAATCCTAACATGAATTGTTTTCCTTACTCACCACTCTACTACGCAGACATGGCGGTTTCTTGTTACTATTATTATGATAATGTGATATTTAATTATGATCAGTAATCTTTAAAAAAAAGAATTTTTTTAGACATTCAAAATTGTTAAAACAATTTTTAAAATTAAAACAATTATGTAATTTGATAATGTGAAAAGAATTACAAGTCAAAACGGAAGCAAGGCGACTTGTAATTCCGAAGGTTGGAAATGCTATTTTGTTATGGGGAAACTAGTAATTAAGTAATCACACAAATTTTTGAAAAAACACTTTATTTTTATGAAATAATTTCAATTTACTTTTAAATTATTTTTTAATGAGTATTGCATAATTATTACATGTATGAAGGAAAATGTCCATTTTTCAAATTGTTAGATGGTGTGTTTTGTAAATACATATCAGATAATTATTCCGATAGTGACAAAAAAAATTAAAATTTTGTCACAAAATTCTTTTTGTAACAGAATTATTTTGAACCCATTCTGCTAGGCTCACCAATTTTGGTATTGACAAATTGGTCCATTGCCTCTTTGTCTGAAACCTCTCTGAGGTTGGTTTGCTCTTTTTGAACAGACTCTAGAGAATCTGAAATTTTTGAGATACAATTTTTTAATTGCTCTTCAGAATGTTCATCGATTTTGTTTTTACATTCAAAACAATTTTGTGCCATGCTATGGTTGCGTGAAAAATAGTATTAAAGATTTGATAATTTATTTTGTAAAATAAAGATTACATTAGAGAAATTAAGATGGCGAAGCCCACTTCATTGCAGAACCATTAGAGATTTCCTCTTATGGTCAAGCGTCTAAACGCCTGAGTACCTTTTTCGTTCTGCGGGGCTACGCAAGTTATTTGTCAGATTTCGTAACTAACAAAGTATTATTCTATAAGATACTCAACTATTTAAAATTTTTATGTAATTATTTTAAAAAAAATTTAATATTCTTATTAATAATTAATTATAAGTATTAAAATAATGAAATTTTTTATTGTGTAGATAAAAAATACTGTTTATTTTCATTATGTCTTGATTATATCATGTCAAATCATGTGGAATAAATTTAAACAAATCAAATTTAGATGGAAATTTCTAATTTGAGTGGTGGTGTCTGCCTTGATTATTTTTGGAATCTATCTTAACTGTAGTTCATTACATAAAGTCAAATGTTATCACGTAATTTTGAATAGATGAGAAATATTCAATACTCTCAAAACAAAATTATTTTTATGGATAGAAATCTCCTTTTGATAATTTTGGGGTGTATTGGATTTGCAGCAATTGAAATCTTTATGCTATCTGGAATCCCATTAATCTAAAATTCATCTGGAATCAATTTTGATATTTGAATAATGTGAAATCTTATGTTTCTAATTTTCTCAAACATACAATTGACTTCTATACTGATAGGATTTTTTTACTAATCCCAGTGGAAGTCAAAGAATCTATATGTTTTATTTGCGACTTGTAAAAGATTCCCTCAAAACATAAATGGTTTTTCTTTAATATTACGGTGTTTAATGAATAACATATTACTAAAATACTAAATCACTGTATCTTTTACGATGAAAAATACCTTTGATTGTAGCTGCAATACATGTGATAAGGAAATGGTTGGACTGTATTTGCCACAATCTAACAAGTTTGTCAAGGCAAATGTTTGTGCCAAAGATCTAAAATCAATCATTTCCGAACCATATGTGTTTGTCAAAGAAGAACTTGAATACAATTTTCTAAAATAATGTGTATAAATCAAGTTCTGCATTTTTATTTAAAATAATAAAATTCTAAGAAATGAATTTGTAAAAATTAAATGCAGAAAGAAAATTATGTGAATTCAAATATTTCTGCAGCATCACTTTTTTGTTGAAGTTTTTCTTTGTATTTTTCTTTATTTTTATCCATACTGACTTAAAACAATTCTATGTTTTATTTTTATTAAAATAATTCTTAAAATTTATCCAAAAATTGAAAAAAAACTAAATATGTTTTAAAAGTAATTTTTTATTTAGAAATCATTGAAATTAACCGCCAGTTGCAGCATCAAATAATGCACATTCACATTCATCTCTTTTTCCACAAAACATGCATTTACAATGACAATGCAATAAAGGATTTTGACATTGTTGACAATCTGTGTATTGAATATCTTCTTTTAAAATAACTTTTTGTTTAATCATTAACTTTGTCCCTCTATGCCAACTAGTGTTAAAGTAGCTCTGATATCCACAAGTTTACGAATTTTCCAAGTTATCTCTTCACGAAGTGTTTCTGATGTTTCTGCAATTACTTCTGCAATTATATCATATGCGCCAAAAGTTCCATGAGCTTCTTTAACAGTTTTCATACTACGTAATACTGATAAAATATCTTCTTCTGATCCTAATTTACAATTGATTAACACATATGCTGTTTTCATAATAATTGATTAAACTAATTATATTTTAATAAAGTGTTATTATAATTAAAAATATATTAAATAATGTTTGATTATACTGAATATATTTTAATATATTGAAACTATTTCTTTATATTTATTTTTATCTAATTAAAATAAATGTCCTGGTTAATTCAATGTCCAAAACATGGTGCAATAATTGAAGAATATCATTTTAAAGCATTAAAAAAATTAAAAATACATAGTACAAAAAAATGTGAAATAATTCAAGATGTGGCTTTTTTAATTGAATATAAAAAACATGGAATTTGCGAACGAATAGAAGAACAATTAGATTCAATTGAATTATTAGATGATATGAAATGATTATAAAAAATTATTTGTACTGAAAATAATGTGAGAAATTATTTTAACAAATGATTTTAAATTTTAACGTCTGCAATATGTCAAAAAAAAGATTATAGTCCCATATTGGTATTTACCCAATCAACTATAGTCATTATATTTTTGATGTTTCCAAATTCTTCACCTTCCAAGCTTACGAACAACAAATGATTATTTGGAAGTGGTACGGTAATTCTCTTGATTTTATCATATGCAACAATTGCATATTTCCCATTTCCAATTTTGTTTGAAAGTTTGTCACGTTCATCCCAAGAATCAATAGATCTTTTCAGAGATTCTTTGGTTTCGTCTATGCTTAGAAAGCTAGTTGTGTTATCTCTAACACTATTCCACAAAATATTTCCATCATGATCACAAATAATTGCTATTCTAGAACTAGGAATTTCACCTAATATCATATTAAGCAACTTTTCTTCATTTTCATGAATGATTTGTGTGGCAGACATTGGATATACTTGCCATTAAAACAACATAACTTTAATGCATAATCTATTTTAAAATTATTTAAAATCATTAAACAATTATGAACAAATGTTTAATAGATAAATTGAAACATATTAAAAATTATTAATTATTAGGTTGGTACATCAATTAATTCATGCAAATGATTAATCCATTTATGGATCACAAATTTTTTCATGATGTATGATGTCATAAACAATTTCTGCATGACCAATTATTGAACATTCACATTTTTGGCAAGTATATTTCATAACTATTATACTCATTTATCATTAATGAAATTTTTGTCATATTTTCTTAAACATTTGTTAAAATCATCTAAAATAAAATTAATAAAAACATGTACAAAAAATATCTAAAAAATCAGATAATTATTAAGAAATAATTTACTTGATTTCATATACTAATAACGATAATAGAAATTATGTTTTGGCATTACCAAAAACCGTGTATTGATTGTGTTCGAGTTCAATGTGAAATAAATTGTATTTGTGATTGTCATTATGACCCTCGACATTAATGGAAAGACAAAAAATATCTTGTTAACTTGATATTTATTTTTCTGTTAATGCCAAAAATAGATTTAAAATATGATTTTCATCATTATTTAATTACATTTATTGTGTATAAAATAATTATTATTAATAAAATAAAGGTTAAACAATGGTCTAATTTTACAAACGTATTTTCTGATAATTTATTTAATATCAAACAATCATTTTATAAATAATTAGTTATCTTTAAATCTATTAAATACAATATTTAGTATGGCAATTGCATTTGTTTTGATAAATTGTGAAATGGGAAATGAATTACAAGTAATTCCAAGTCTCAAAAAATTTTGTGATGCAGTAAGTGGAACGTATGGGATTTATGATTTTATTGGAAAATTAAATTATGCAAACATGGATGAATTTGAAGAGTCATTAAAGGAGATTAGAAAAATCCGATTTGTTACACATACAATTACTATTCATACAATTCCTGAACAATCTACAAAATGATGTTTTAAGATTAAATCTACTGATTTTTGATATTTGCTTTAAACAAATTTTAGTTTTTCAATGATGGTTGTTTTGAGATTTAAAAATTGAAATTGTATTGATCATCTAAAATACAATCCAGTGTTGGAAGATATGATTAATCATAGGAACCAATATGTGGAATTTCTTTTTCTTCAAATGATTGATATGTAATTATTTTATGATTTAAAATTATAATAAAATTGTGGGACTCAATCCTATGCCATACAAAAACATTCTGGACATAAATTTTGTGGAACCTATATCTCAATTTGTATTAATTTCAATATGTGTGCTATTGTACAAAAATAATTATGATTTTAAATTACAAAAATTGTACACCTAATATCCCAAATCTCTCCACTTGATTGGAACAAGTTCACATCTACACCCTTCTCTTTTTCCACATTTAGGACAAATACAATCACATAGTAATAATGATGTATTACATTCAATGCATTTTGTATATTCTGCATAATCTTCATTCATACAAATAATGTGAGAAAATAGAAATTAAATTTTAAAAATAAATTATTAACATTTGTTTAAATATCTTAACAATTATTAAATTAATAGCAAATATAATTTACACATATAACGTAATTCTACATTTAACATTAAATTTCATTGTTTCATATTTAAAATAATAATGGTTCTTTTATGGCTGGGAATTGGAATTGGAATGATTTTAATAATTTATTTGGCAATAAAATATTCAAAAACTCAAAAAAATGAATATGTAAAATTTAACATGCAATGCATTCATTGTGGTTCCAAAATAAATGGATTAAAATGCATAAAATGTAATGGAGCACAGCATTAGAATGAGTAATACTCTGAACTATACAAATTCAGAAATGAATTATGAAAAATTTTGTTCATTAATTTTAGGAATAGAATCTCAAGTTAGGGGTGCTTTTGTGTATAATAACAATGGAGATTTTATCGCAGGAGGGATGCGAGACAGCATTAAATCATATCTTCCAATAGAAGAAATATCAAAATCGCTAATTAATACAATTTTACGTTGGAATGCTCGGGAATTACTGTATCCGTTTGTTGGTTATGGTAAATACTCTTTTACAGAATATGAAAAAATTAAAAGAATTACTTTTCCATTAAAAAACCATAAATTGTTAATTGTTGGTACTGATATTGGAATAGATCATGATAGAGTAATTAAAAAAATTTTACAATTAATTGAATCAAAAGAATCTCTATAATTCCGTCACAAAAATATTTTTAAAATTATAATTAAAAATAATATTTTCAATGTTTAATCAAATAAGGCATTTTATCTCTAACATGTGGCGTGGGATTTGAACATTGAGAACATTTTGGCAAAATAACTTCTGCATCATAATCTATTTCTCCAATTACTTTTCCACAATCTTTGCAAGCCAATGGTCTCGTATCATAAATATTCAATCTAAACAAAATTGGGTCTTAATGCTCAATAAAGGAATAGTTTCAATAAATAAATAATTTTTTAAAATTATTGTATATTATTAAAAATATTTTTAATTTATTAATAATCAATCATAAATTCAATAATTCCCCATCTAGTATAAGTTGATCATGTTTTGGTTTGAAATTGGATTTGGATTATTTGTATTGTTGATCTTAATTTCACTGGGAATAATTACATTAAAAGAAAAAACACGTATTTCTGATGACAAGATAATACAAATTGTTAACAAAAAAATGCTTTATGAGGGACATTGTAATTTTGAATTAACATCAATAGTAACTATTGATAAAATTACTACTGTTTTTGTCCATGTA
Source organism: Nitrosopumilus sp. Nsub (assembly GCF_001541925.1). Lineage (GTDB taxonomy): Archaea > Thermoproteota > Nitrososphaeria > Nitrososphaerales > Nitrosopumilaceae > Nitrosopumilus. The sequence goes on along the minus strand of NZ_LQMW01000019.1, from coordinate 5,833 downwards.
GGTTATCAAGAAATTGCCTTAGAAATTGATAATGAATCAGGATTGATTCGTAATGTTGAGAGAATAGCTAGGTAATACTTTACAAATGTTCACAATTACAATGAGATTGTTTTTATTTCATTATTGCTAAAAATCAATAATAGCAGTTGCCTAAATTAGAATGTTAATTGTGTCGTATGACCACTGATATTCTACCAAAAAATGGTTTTTTAGAATGCTGCTATTTAAAAAAACTGAATTATTTCAGCATAACATGTCTTGGTGAGATAAAGTATGTAGATACATCATATCTCTTCAGGACATGAAATCAATTCAAGGAATTTTAAAAAATATTGTGATTTTTATAATTATGTTGTATTTTTTTTAATTATTACTATTTAATTAGTACATCTGTCGAATGAACCATTTTCTTTTTATTTATTTTCTAATTTTATAAAACATTGAACAAGTCTAAGATCATTACATTTGCAATTTTAACAACATTTGTACTTTCTATGCCATTTTCAGCAATTAATGCCAATGCAATTCCTCCAAGTTCCTTTTCTAATACATATGAAACTCCTGGAATTATAATGAAATTCTGTCAAAACGCTGCAACCACATTACAAGATTGTGATGAAAAATATAGTGGATATACTCATACTGATAGAATTTATGTTTTAATTTATGCAAATGGATTCAATGAGGATCCTCAAAAAATTGACAATATTGGATTGGGACAAAATGGTTATGGTAAAATTACTGTAACTACAAGAGATGCAACTGCAGATGAAATAGCATTTTCAGAAACTGGTCCTGATACGGGTGTATTTTTAGGAATTGTAAAAATGACTGGTGAAAAAGATTTTGTTGTTCATAATGAAAATGGTGTAGAAATTAAAGCAATGGGGATGAATATGGATAATCTTATGCCAATGATGGGAACCTATGATTGGATGAAGAGTGCTCATGATGTTGCAGTAAAAATTCCAACTGGAACTCAGGATGGTGCAGTTACTGTAAACTGGGAAGCAAATGAAGATATCAACATTGTAAAATCTGCTACTTGGGAATGGCAATTGGGAGAATTATCATTTGATAAACCCCAATTTATTGCAGGTGAACCAATTACCTTCAAACTACATGATGCTGATTTGTGGATACACCATGAGGATTTCCATAGTTACTATATTCATGCATATTCTGATTCTGACATGGCAGGAATCTATGTTCCAGTTCAATTTATTCCAAATCATGATCATGGTGGTCAACTAGGTGGAGGTGAAGTTGAAGATGTACAATTAACTGAACCTGCATCATCATCATTAATCAAGTATACTCCAGATGGTGAATACAAATTATACTTTTGGTGGCAACCAGGTGGTGTAATTGGTGTTGATAAAGACTATAACATCAACATAATGGTTCATGACGGATTAACTGATATCATGAAAAGTAAATTGACTTACGGACTTGAAATTTATCTTAATGGTGAATTAATTGAGAAAAGAACTGAAAGATTTGCAGATGATGGTCATGCTGTTGAGCCTGTAAGATTTGATGAAAGAGGAACGGCAAAAATTATAATTACTGACATATTTGATGGTGATGCAAAACAAGACTTTTCATTTCAAGTAGCCCCTGAAGCTATTGTTAAGGAAGTAGTTGGAAAACATTCTGCATTTGTTGAAGGTAATATTCCTGAAGATTGGAAAGGTAGAATGCACGGACACTATGTAGATCTTTTAGAAGGATCATTTGATGTAACATTTGATGATCATTCTTTTGCTAAAAATACTCTCAGAGTAAGTAACGGTGATTCAATCTATGTTGAATATGAGGATAGAACCTTACCTGATGATAATGATGGGTTAATCGGCGGACCTTATTCTTCAGCAGATCAAATAGATGTCATTGCACAAACATTTGTCTTTGACCATGTTACTGGTTATGTTGATAATTTAGATGACTGATAATTTATTATCCTCAAACAAGTCCATAATGTAAGTGAAATGAATTCTATTACCCTCTTGTTGATTTTTTCTATAGTTATAATTTTTGGAACAGTTCAATCTGCATATGCTCATGGATTAGGTTCTGTTGAAAGTGACATTCAATTTGTCAATGACAATTTCTATAAGGTGAAAGTCCAAACAACTCCTGATGTTTTACATGGAAATGAATCTGAGATAGGATTTGAAATTTCAACAATTAACCATGACAAGGAAAGTATTGTTTCTAACATTGAATATTTTGTAGATGTTATTGATCCTAAAACTGGTGACTCTATCTTATCTTTTAATGCATACAGTCCAAATGAATCCTTTATTGCAAAAATTATTCCAAAAAATCAAATAGATTTTTCAGGTGATAAAACATCTAATGATTTTTGGATTGGAACTGCTCAAAAACCTCTTACAATAGATGCTCCTTTGTTTATGAACGGTGGATTAGTGCAGGTTGACGTAACGATTTTGTCAATTGAGTCTGAATCTCTTCCTAGACCTCCTGTTTTTGAAACTCTATTAACTATTGGTGAGTATATTCCATTTGAAATTAATTCAGATAAAAAATATGATTTGATGTTTGCAACCTATTTTGACAAAATTGATGAATTTCATTATGATGAGAATAGTCAAAAATTAACTGCAGATATGCCGTTTAATTGGGATGTTGATTTTATTAAAAAAATCCCTTATGTTCATGCTGAATATTATATTCCAAAATCAATGAAAGCATTCCATGAACATGAAATCAAAATGACTGTAAACACTATTCCTGTTTTAGGCACTATTGATAGATCCGGTGATGAAGAAATTGTTGTGCATTTTTTAATCCCTACAAAAAAATTGGTCAAGCTATATGATGAAATTCCATCTGATACACGCGATAAAATAATTTTTGGACTTGAATCTGGAAAACTTCGTGATGTTCAAAAAGATGACGCGTCATTAGAATCTGGAGATAAAGTAATTGTCTTGTCTACTCAGGAGGACTGGAAATTCCACTTGACATTAACTCCCGAAGGAAAAATTCATCCTAACAATGAAATTAATCTGAATTTAGAATTTAGAGATCCAATTACCAATATTGTAATTCCTCAAATTACATATGATTTGGATATTTTTCTAAATGGAAACCAAATTGAATCATTAAGTGGAGTTGAATCTTTTACTGGTAGAGATTCAGTTCCTGTAATTTTTGATAGTACTGGTGCAGTAATTTTGAGAATTTCAAATGTAAACAATTTTGATACTTCTGGCGAATTTTCATTTAAAGTAACTGAGCCTAAAAATGAAATAATTGCTGATAAGATTATTGATATTGCATTGGGTTCTTCTGTTCCAGGTTGTGAATTAACAGAATCATGCTATCTGCCTTATGACGAAAAATTATCTGTAGGTGAACTAGTTTTGTGGAAGAATGTTGATTCAGCTGCACATACAGTTACTTCTGGAAATCCTGCAGAAGGAAAATCTAATTATTTTGATAGTGGTATAATTGCACCTGGCAATAATTTCTCACAAAAATTTGATACTGCGGGATTGTTTCCTTATTATTGTGAATTACATCCATGGATGATTGGAGTAATTTCTGTAGGTGATTCTGTAATTCCTTCATGGATTAAAAACAATGCTGGATGGTGGGCTGATGGTACTATAGATGATGATTCCTTTGTTCAAGGAATTCAATATTTAATTGAAAATAATATTTTGAATGTTTCTTCTCAAACAATAAATTCCTCACAAGAAAAAATTCCATCCTGGGTTAAAAATAACGCAGGCTGGTGGGCTGATGGAACAATTGATGATGATGCTTTCATTCAAGGAATTGAATGGTTGGTCACTAATGGAATTATCTCTATTGAAAATAGCTAATTTGTTCTTGTACAACAACTATCATTTAATTCTAAATATATGATCATACATCCTAATGAACCTGATGAGGGTTGAAATTTTATTTTACATTAGACCTTTTGAAAACACTGAACATTTTCAGACATTAATTTCTGGATAATATTTTGATGATTCTTTTAAATAACAATATGAGGGCAATTCTATAGTATGAGTAAAAGAAATACTAATACAATTACATTTAGAATAGATGAAAAAATTGATGAAAAATTAAGAGAGATTGCAAAAGAACAAAAAATAAGTCTCAATATTTTAGCTAACCAAATTTTTGGAAATTATTTGGATTTGGATACGTATATGGAAAAATTTGGAGTGATGAAAATGAGTAAAAAAGTATTCAAAATGTTTTTAGATAAAACAGATGTAGACGAACTCAAACTTTTGGCATTGGATGCAGGTTCAAATGAACCTAAGGAGTTCATATTGTTCAAATGGAAAGAAATTACCTCACAAAATGTATCTATGTTTATGAAAATTTATTGTGAACATTGTGGGTATGGTCAATGTGATCTTGAGCAATCTGATAACAAAGTCTCTATGAGTATACGTCACAATTTTGGCAAAAAAGGTTCAATTTACATTGCCTCATTTTTAACTGCAGTAATTTCATCTACATTAAACTGTGAATGTAATGTTGTAGAATCTGATGGATCTGTAACTGTTTCTTTTGTTAATTGATTGCAAATGATTGCAATCAATACATGTTGCTTAATTATTATCTTAAGAAATATTGTGCTATGAGTACAAGACAGCATGCAAAAGAAAATTCAAGAATTCAGGATTTTCTAAAACAAAAATTAAACCTGACTAAACATCCTAAAGAAAACAATATGACCTACAAATCTCATTGGTGGAGAGCAATGTCTATGTCAATAGCATTATTCATTCATGCTTGGGTTCCCTCGTTATTTCCAACTTATGCCTCAGACAAAATGAATCATAAATAGATTTGAGAAAGTTTACTAAAAAACTGCATCAAAGGAACTTGCAAGTCAAATTACTTTTCTAGTGTAAGAACCCTGTCACACCGCACGTAACAGGGAACAATGTTGGGCACATATGCCAAATTGATTTGTTTTCTGCAATATCTATACGCAATTATAGATGATAAAGATTGTGTTTTTTTTGGATATGTGGACTATTTGATTATCAATACGGGTATCTTGGTTTTATGCATAACATAGTTTGATGTACTTCCAAGAAATGCTTCTTTTACCCCGCCTAATCCACGTGCACCAATTACAATCATGTCAAATTTACCCTTTTGAGCATATTTGACAATTTCAGAACCAATATGGCCTCCACCTGTATGGTATTGGAATTTGGAACCAGCACTTTGTACTTTTTTCATTGCAGGACCAATAGCTTTAACAGCCCTTTTTTGAGATTCGTCTTTCATTTTTTGTGTAAGTTTTATTCCTGCAGCAATAGGCAAATCAAATACATAAAATCCAGTGATTTCTGCATCACTCAATTTTGCAAGTTCAAGTGCCTTATTCAAACCACGTGTGGCATTTGCAGAACCGTCAAGTGGGACAAGAATTTTAAATGATTTTTTCATATATTGAAAAAAACAATTATTGAATATAAAAACAAGGATAATTTTCAAAAATGATAAACAATATCACATATTAATTCCGTAGAAAATGCGTTTTCGAAATTTTCTTAATGAAAATAAATTCTAGTGATAATCAGTTACTTAGATCATAATAGAGGCCTCATATCTTTTGGCTGACATTGATAGACAATTTTTCAAAAACTATTTTCGTTACACAACATGATGTTGATTTCATAAAAATAAAGTTGATTTGGAATGTATAAAAAAACTATAGAGAAATTACTTTAGACGTTTGTAAATCTCTTTGAATTCTGTTGAAAGATTGTACGACATGTTAAGCAAATGTACCAACTGATTCATAGACGTCTTTCCATGGCCTAAT